>CP051187.1:619166-1238333 GCA_038087035.1 Gloeotrichia echinulata CP02
CACCCCTCCAAAGAGTCTTCGCATTTGTCCAAAATTCCATCCACTCGCCGGCGATAAAATGAGGGAAATAGCCGCACAAATACTTTACGGTAGGCGTGCGGGTCGGCTAATAACATCGCTGTTAACACCAGCACTAGTAAAACTTTAACGACAACTTCTAAGGAGCCAGAGACAAAAGCGAAAGAGTTTCCCAGTAGTTTATTGACGAATGGTTGTGCTTGTTCGCTGAGACTGTTAAAGTCGGGTATAAAAGGACTCAACTGACTAGGAACTAGAGTTTTCAGCATATCTAGCCAAGTATTGAAGCGCTGAAAACCTTGGGGAACTCGGTCAGTTAGCTCTTGAAATTGCTGTGTGAAAGGCGGGACAATCAACCAGAAAAAACCGACGATACCAGCAAAAAAGATAGCCACCGACAGGAAGACGGCGAATCCACGCTTCATTCCCAAACGCTGGAAGTATCGCGCTAGTCGATTTAAGGTTGTCGCTAAGACAACTGCAGCAAACATGAGCAATAGTACATCTCGAATTTGCCACAAGATGTATAAGGAAAGAACTATGGCGATTAAGCCGATCCATTGACCTAGGTTCACAAGCTTACTCCCAGATGTTGGCAAAACGAGATTTTAAAACTCCGAGAGAGGGATTGGTCATTGGGTATAGGGCATTGGGCATTGGGCATTGATAATTTGTATTCTTCCATCACCCCATCTTCCTATGCCCCATTTTCCCATGCCCCAAGCCCCATGCCCAAGAAGGGGTGGTGTTTTTTATGAATTTTGTTTTTGGGCTTGGAATCGCCAGGCTAAGGCGATCGCCATAATCACTGACGGTAATAATACCAGAATCAGCGCGTTTGTTGCTGTCCCGGCAATCGGTAAAATCGGGGCTGCATACTTAATCAAGACCGATAGCACGGTCGAAAGCAGAAGCACTTTTACAATCAATCCTAGCTGATTTTCCATAGAAGTTCGGCAATACACATTGTTTTGTGGGGTATACACGAATTTTGCGTACACCATCTAGTTTCTAGAATAGACCTACAAACACAAATCTTTGCATCCCATATTCTAGTCTCACAACTGCCACTCTCAATCACAAGATCATCAATGCTTAATCGGTTGTTAAATTTAATGCTTCATAATACTTAACATAAACACCATATTTACTGGTTCATTACAGGGTTTGTCAAGTAAATAGACCACGTGTTCAGGGCGCAAAGCCTTAACGGATACCTCTGATGAATGCTGGGTTTAACCCCTCATCGCACGGAAAAATCAGGGTTGTTGGCGTTGTTTGATGATCTGTAGTTATTGCATGAAAATTGCGTAAGTCTCTCAACAGACTGGATATAAGACTTCTAGATGTGTTTGGCAACAGTAAAAATACCATCCCCTTGATACATCACCATGATTTACTTACCAGTTTCATTACTACTATTTCTGGTGTTGCTGCTACTACTACCATTCATTTGGTTTGCGGTAGCAGTAGATGTGGTGGAAATCGCCGTGGCTAAGTTGGGTTTTTCTCCGAATATTGCCTTTTTCTTGTTGGTGCTGGTAATTCTCACTAGCACTATCAATATACCCCTCTACCGCCTAGCAGCTCCTATCCAATTGGTAGATGAATTCGCCTCGCTGTGGTCAAGAGAATTTCGGGGTATTCCCTTAACAAGAGTGGATAGCTCGACTGTGATTGCTGTAAATGTCGGTGGCGGCTTAATTCCAGTGCTGTTGGCATTATACCAATTTACTCAGGGAAATGCCTTAGCAATTTTGCTAGTTACAACCATTGTCAGCATTGTCAGCTACTTTGCAGCGCGGGTAGTTCCGGGTATAGGTATCCAAATGAACCCGTTACTGGCACCCCTCACAGCCGCTTTATCTGCAATGTTAATAGCCTCACCCCATGCAGCACCTGTCGCCTTTGCCGGTGGCGTTCTCGGTACATTAATTGGCGCTGATTTGCTGCATCTTAAAGACATTCAAGCAATGAGTGCAGGGGTTTTAAGTATCGGTGGTGCTGGTGTGTTTGATGGTATTGCTTTGTGTGGTTTATTTGCGCTGTTATTAAGCTGACAATTGTCATTATAGCGCTTCTAATTCAGATGAGGTACAAGATTATATCGCTAGGTGTAGGGGCACGGCATTGCCGTGCCCTTACGGGTGTACTGGTAAAATTATCGATAAGATTTACTTGAGTTTAAAGATTGGATAAAGCTTGCCAAGAAGCGTTGGCATTGATAAGTATATTTACTAATATAAAGCTATTACTTATGTGAGAGAAGCTCCTGGGTAGGAGTTGAAGCATAAAAATGAAAGCATATTTGGTCTTTACTACTACACTATCGAGTTGTGCGATGATGGCGATCGCTGGCTTTGGATTATCCGAACAAGCACAAGCTTTCAACATTTCAGGTAGTACCCGTGGGACTTGGGCAAACCCCATTGCACAAGGTATCAATACCGATCCCTTATATACTGGTGTGGGAACCAACTCATTTACCTGGGGAGAGGCTGCTGTAGATATAAATCCAGCATATTCACAACCAAATCAAGTTACATTTACAGGCAATTCTTTTTCAGCCACAACAGGCTCTTGGTTTAAAGTAGGTGATTTAAAATACTATAACGGCATAGTTTACACAGGCACAAACGTAGACCGTGTGGGGCTGAATCTCCAGTTATCTTTCAAAGATACTACAAATAATATTCAGTTAAATAAGGATTTTTCCATCGGCTTTAACCTGATTAATACACCCAACATTATACAAGACAATCTTAAAGATCCCACAAACGCAGATTTAGTGGAAATTGCTCCCAGCTTCGCCAATTCCAGTTTTATTTTTGGCAAGACTAAATATAAATTTGAGCTAATAGGCTTTGGTCAAAATGGCGATCAACGTATCAGCGCTTTGGAAGGAGATACATATTCAAGAGATATTTATGCCAGAATTAGACCAGATTCACCATCACAAAATGTTCCTGAACCTCCTACTATTGCAGCTTCATTGCTGGTAGGAATGTATTTTGTGTACCGCAAAGTCTTTCGCAAATGAGTAAGGAGTAATGAGTAAGGAGTAATGAGTCAATACAGTTCAGTTAGGCGCGAATGATATACACTGTAGGGGCACGGCGTCCAAAATCTTTTCTTCTAATGACAATTTTATTCGTGCCGTGCCCCTACGACAATATCCAAAATCTTTTCTTCTAATGACAATTTTATTCGTGCCGTGCCCCTACGACAATATCCAAAATCTTTTCTTCTAATGACAATTTTATTCGTGCCGTGCCCCTACGACAATATCCAAAATCTTTTCTTCTAATGACAATTTTATTCGTGCCGTGCCCCTACGACAATATCCAAAATCTTTTCTTCTAATGACAATTTTATTCGTGCCGTGCCCCTACGACAATATCCAAAATCTTTTCTTCTAATGACAATTTTATTCGTGCCGTGCCCCTACGACAATTTTCCTTAACCGAGCAGTATTGAGTCCGACCCTACAAGAAACACAAAAAAACACGGCAGCACACAGCCACCGTGTCTAAAGATGTGAGAGGTTAAAAATGACAAACTTTCAGGAAAGACTTAGAAGCTGAAGGTAGTACGAACTACGCCCACATAGGTGGCGGGGTTGTTGCTGTTACCTTCTGGATTGAAGATGGTGATAAGACCAGGAGTAATGGTGATGTTGTCGCTGAACTTATATTTGTAGAAAGCCTCTAAGTGGTAAGAGGTATCTGTGTCGCGACGACGAGAAGGAGTTGTTGCAGTGAAAGGAACAGTAGTAGCAGAATAGTCGTTGGAAGCAACGCGGGGTGGTACGCCGAAGACGATACCAGCAAAGTTACCTTCGCCACCGAAGTCGGGTAAGCCTAACTGAACAGCCCAGTTCCAAATTTCTGCCTTGTTACCTTGAACAGCGCCACCAGTCAAGTTGTTTGTGTTGGTTGTATCTACACCAGCATTAACTGTTCTTTCCGCGTTGGCTTTGGTGAAACCACCCCAAGCGGAAATTTGAACGCTAGGATTCAAGCGGTAATTTGCCGCCAAGCTGTAGCTGTTAGCAGAAGTGCGGGCACCGTTGAATGGGTTGTTAGCAAAACCAGTACCAGTACTGCCTGTGATACCAGAGCCAGTGCTGTAATAAGCATTGCTGTAAGCCGCAGCCAAACTCAATTGTGGTGTTGCTTGATAGGTCAATTGACCGAGTAATGAGTAGCTACCGTTCAACAGTCCTTTGGTAGCACTGGGGTCGTTGGCATTATTATCTGGAACAAGATAGCCTGCAGACAGGGTGAGTGCATCATTAAACTTGTGGTTAACAAGTACACCTGTGCCTGAATCAGTAGAACGATAGATGGGGTTGTAACGTCCAAAACGAGACACCGCACCGGAACCACTGGAATCGAAGTTGCGGCTCAGGGTAGGTACTTCATCAACGAATTCTAGACCGTATGCGCCTACATGTACAGTTGTAGCGTCGCTCACGGGGAAGCGGTAAGACACAACTGACGCGCTGACGCTGTTAATACTATCTCCGTCAAAGCCTAGACGAGTTTGGCTTGTACCGGTGATGTTAGGTCTGGTGGCGCCAGTAGTGGTACTTCCACCATCAAATTGGGTAATGTTTCTAGCTTGTAGTCTGACGCGCAAGCGGTCTTGACCAGTGAAGCTGGTGTCAAAGTTCAGACGAACGCGATCTGCAAGGATGAAATTATCATCAAGCTTAGAACCTCGTGTCCCAAATATAGCAGCTTTAGCAGCATCCCGATCCGCACCTGCAGGGGCTGCATTAATTCTTCTCCAGTTGTCAGAATTAGTTGCTAGATCTGAACCAAAAGGACTAGCAACTCCAAAGATAACTTCACCACGCAGTTTGGTGGTGGTAGAGAATTGCTGAGACTCTAGAGTAGCAGTACGAGCTTCGAGAGCATCAACTTGACCGCGCAGAGTTAAGAGTTCTTCAGCGTACTCTTCTTGGAGTCTTTTGATGGTTTCGAGGTCTTCTTTTTTAGCTAGGTCAGTGGTACCAACAGCAATCAATTGATTGATTTGGTCTAGACAAGCATTCAAACCAGCAGCAAACTCGTAGCGGGTCAAAGCACGATTACCCCGGAAGGTTTTATCAGGATAACCTGCGATACAGCCGTAACGTTCTACTAAAGATTGCAGAGACTGGAAAGCCCAATCAGAAGGCTTAACATCAGAAAGTTGAGAAACTGAAGTCAGTTGTCCAATAGAATCAGAATTTGTAGGGGCTGATTCAGCTGACGCAATTGCAGGAATAGCAACTACCATCATGGTAGCTAGAATTGCTGGTCTGAACAGCAAAGAATTCAACCAAAACTTATGCATGAATATCTCCTCACACCAGGAATTAGTTAATGACAAAGCGATAGCAATCCAACAGTACATGTCGATTACCCGTGTTAAAATCCACCGATAGAAGCACCATTTCTATACGGTTAACCGTGGATTAAACTCTCAACTCGACAATAATATGTGGGCTTCTTTAGGAATCGAAAATGCAAAATCAACCTTCCTAGATTTGAATTTAACAGCATTCACTATCGGGTGGTTGTTGTATTAAAAACATCTGAAAAAATTAAAATTTATTTTATCTATTTATTTGCATTTAAATCAAATGATAACTTTTTCTTTAACTCAAAATTAGCGTATCCAATCTTGTGCAGTAGGCATTTTATCCACCCAGCTTTATTCGGTTATGTGAGGAGGATAGCGCGTAGGGTATCAAGGCTTTGCGCCCTTACAGATCATTCAACAAGGTGAAAAATCTAGGGAACCAAGGCTTTGCGCCCCTACAGATCAATACAGTTCAGTTAAGGAAAATTGTCGTAGGGGCACGGCACGAATAAAATTGTCATTAGAAGAAAAGATTTTGGATGCCGTGCCCCTACAAGGTATATTTGATTTTTGAAATATACTTAGGCTAGGTAATGCCAAACAAAACCCGGATGTAGAAAATTGTAGGTTGGGTTGAGGAACGAAACCCAACACAGCCCCGCAAATGTTGGGTTAGCCTACAGCAAGCAAGCTACGTTCCTCAACCCAACCTACGTGGTTTAAGGTTTTTGGCTCTAACTGAACCGTATTGTCCTATAGCGTTTCTCGCCCTAGTGAGGTACATCGGTAAGGGCACGGCAGTGCCGTGCCCCTACATCGCGTGATACAATTTTGTACCTCATCTGAATAGGAAGTGCTATATAAGTATTTTTATCAAGCTGATGATTTAACATATAAATCACAAATTAGCCTTACCTTAGTCATATATTAACCAATGACTTGTAGAGTGGATTCCAGACATTTAAATGTCAAAAGATGGCAAATACAGTTGCAATCCAAGTTACTAATTTATCCAAAAGTTTCAAAGGTAAACCCGCTCTAAAGTCCGTATCCTGCACAATTACAGAAGGGGAGATGGTTGCTCTAGTAGGTGCATCTGGTTCGGGTAAGTCTACACTACTACGCCATCTCAATGGCTTGCAGAATGGGGATGCAGGAACGGTGGCAATTTTTGGGAGTAATCTACAGAGCGATGGGAAATTACACTCAAAAATCAGGTCTTTGCGGAGTCATATCGGCTGTATTTTTCAACAGTTCAATTTAGTGAATCGGCTAACAGTAATCGAAAACGTTCTCATCGGGAACTTATCGCGATTGTCTGTGGTACGTTCGGCGTTTCATTTATTTACTCAAGCAGAGAAAATTCAAGCTCTATCTGCATTAGAGAGAGTGGGAATTTTAGAACAGGCTTATAAGCGAGCTTCGATGCTTTCTGGCGGACAACAACAACGAGTGGCGATCGCCCGTTGTCTAGTTCAAGGAGCCAAAATCATCCTAGCAGATGAACCTATAGCCTCCCTCGATCCAGAATCAGCACGCAAAGTCATGGAGTTGCTGGTTGATTTAAATCAACAAAGCGGAATCACAGTAGTAGCTTCCTTACACCAGATTCAAATGGTGCGTAGCTACTTTAACCGTGCTGTGGCGCTCAGAGCAGGTGAAGTGATGTTTGATGGTAGCACCATCGAACTCAATGATACCAAACTCAATGAACTTTATGGTACAGCAGCAGAAGAACTCGTCATGAAAGGACATGGGGAGTTTCTGGGGTAAACAACTAAGTTTTCTAACCACCAACTACTCAAGGAATCAACAATGAGAAGACGCTTATTTTTGGAACAAGCTTCTTTATTTGCCGGCTCTTTAGCAAGTACTCAAATAATCTCTGCTGTTTCTGATAATTGGATGGAATCAGCAGACGCGGCTGGACCTTTGAAAGAACTTAATTTTGGGATTATTTCCACAGAATCTCAAGCTAATCAAAGACCTCTTTGGGAACCTTTCATTGCAGCTTTATCAAAATCAATTGGGATTCCCGTCAAGGCTTTTTATGCTACTCAATATGCAGGCGTAATTGAAGCCATGCGTTTTAATCAAGTGCAAATAGCTTGGTATGGTGGCAAATCTTATATTGAAGCTGCAAAAATTGCCAATGCGGAAGCATTTGCTCAGACTGTAAGCTCTGATGGCAAAAGAGGCTACTATGCTCATTTAATTGCCAACAAACAAAATCCCATTACCGCCATTGCTAAAAAGCAAGGTGGTGATAAGTATGTGGTGAATAACGCCGCTAAATTGACCTTTGCTTTCAACGAACCTAACTCGACATCCGGATTTTTGGTGCCGAGTTATTATGTGTTTGCAAAAAACAATATCGATCCCAAAAAAGCCTTTAAGCGTTTGATTTTTGCTGGTAGCCACGAAGCCACTGCTCTGGCTGTTGCGAATAATCAGATAGATGTTGCTACTAACAATAACGAGTCTTTAGAGCGCCTAGAAAAAACTAATTCTGAAGCTCGCAAGAAGATTGAAATCATCTGGACATCACCCATAATTCCTAGTGATCCAATTGCGTATCGCAAAGATTTACCAGAAGATGTGAAAAAGAAATTACGTAATTTCTTCTACGGTTTCAAAGATAAGAAAATTCTCGAACCCCTACAATGGTCTGCTTTGGTTCCAGCTAATGACAAAACTTGGAATCCCATTCGCGAATTAGATTTGGCTAAAAAAATTCTAGATTTGCAAGCCAAAGAAACTTTGAGCGATGCAGATAAAAAGAAATTGGCTGAGTTAAATCAGCAACTCAGAGCAATTCAAAAACGTTAATTACAGCAATTTTCACGTAATAACCACAAACGCACGTAGGGGCGCAAGGCCTTGCGCCCCTACCCCCAAGGACTTGCGCCCTTACCCCGTGATCTATTTAGGTGAAAACCTTCAACAAACATATGAATTATCTATAACCCAATACAGGGATGTTAGGCTCGAATGATATATACTGTAGGGGCACGGCATCCAAAATTTTTTCTTCTAATGACAATTTTATTCGTGCCGTGCCCCTACGACAATTTTCCTTAACTGAACTGTATTGATCTATAACCCAATACAGGGATGTTAGGCTAGAATGATATATACTGTAGGGGCACGGCATCCAAAATTTTTTCTTCTAATGACAATTTTATTCGTGCCGTGCCCCTACGACAATTTTCCTTAACTGAACTGTATTGATCTATCACCACAAACGCTCGTAGGGGCGCAAAGCCTTGCGCCCTTACCAGATGGTCTATTTACGTAAAAACCTTCAACAAACATATGAATTATCCATAACCACAAACCCTCGTAGGGGCGCAAGGCCTTGCGCCCTTATCAGATGGTCTATTTACCTCAAAATCCTTCAACATATTAATTATCTAAGACATCAAATGAACAAACTAGACAAACATTCAAATAATACTACCGCATCTCCTGCAGTAGTAGCGATGTTAGCAGCCGAAGCAAAACTTGTGACTACCAGTCGGGTGTTATTCCTTTTAGCTGTGGTTGCTCTCTTGATTTTTGCGTATGTTCAAAGCGAAATTAATTTGGTGACGCTGTTGTCTCGTGGCGACAATATGGTAGAGTATATTCGTTCATATTTTGCGCCAGATTTCAGTGACTGGCAATATTATTTAGATGAAACAATAATTACAATATCAATGGGGATTTGGGGAACATTAATTGCGGCGCTTGTAGCTGTTCCCTTGTCTATATTGGCATCAAATAATATGTGTCCAATTTGGATTGTTCAACCCACACGCCGGATTTTAGATGCTATGCGGGCGATTAACGAAATTGTCTTTGCTCTTATCTTCGTAGTGGCTGTAGGATTGGGTCCATTTGCTGGAGTGTTAGCTTTATTCGTCCACACGACTGGTATTTTAGGTAAGCTGTTTTCGGAAGCAGTGGAATCAATTGAACCAGGTCAAGTAGAAGGAATTAGGGCGACAGGTGCTAATAAGATTCAAGAAGTTATATATGGCGTAATCCCCCAAGTTATGCCATTATGGACTTCTTTTACTCTCTATAGATTTGAGTCGAATGTCCGTTCTGCTTCCGTATTAGGAATTGTGGGTGCTGGGGGAATTGGGGTTTCTTTGTATCAGAGTTTTGGGGCTTTTCAGTACCAAAAAGTTTGTGCAATTTTGATTATTTTAATCCTGGCTACTGGTACTATAGATTTACTATCGGCAAAGGTGAGAAAGTCGCTAATTTAACCCTTTGTAGACAAAATTTTCCTAGGGGTGCAAAGCCTTGCGCCTCTAGCCACAATTGTTGTCACATTAGCAAATTCCAATAGGGAACAGTTTTCTCTATCCCCAATCCTCCAAATTGTTACACGAGTATGAGACAATACCTGTTTGGCAAAGAATATCGCCAATGGTTTTGTTTTATAACCGTTAAACAAAGAACAAGAATAATGGCTCAAAATTTTGATAGCAATTCTCAAATTACCTCGGATATACCAACTTCTATCAGTCGCATAGCGAAGCCAAGTTCTGAGTTCTACTCTATTTTTTCTGAAGCTGAAGTTTTAGGGATGATTCATGCATTAGAATTCACGAGAGAAATCCCTCTCAAATATTCTTACAAAGGTAGAGGTGCCAAAATATGGGATGATTTTTATCTCAAATATATTATTCCTACATGGTATCGTAAATCTAATGTCGAAATTGACATGTTAAACAATAATTTTGAATACCTTAATGGACGACATCAAGGTTCAAAAAAAGTTAATGTCATAGATGTAGGCGCAGGAAATTCCTATCCAGTGAAAAAATTTATCGGGAGATTGAATAAATTGGGGGTAATTAATAAATATATTGCCTTAGATATTAGCGAAGAATTGCTGAAATTATCTCGAAAAAATTTTACTAATTGGTTTCCATCAATTGAATTTACCACCGACACAATTGATATAGAAAATAGTTGTATAGCTAAAAGCTTATTGCAAAATCAGGCTAACGATGAAATAGATGATAAAGCCACAATCATTTTACATTTAGGCGTGACAATGGGCAATCATCAAAATAGTAATCAAGTCCTAAAAAACTTTAGAGACAGCATGGGTAAGCAAGATTATCTCGTCTTCACCAGCGAAACTGGTTCCAACTCACAATGGGATGGAAGAGTCAGAGGTGGCTGTGATTATCATGCAGAACAAGTATATAGATGGGTTAAAAGTAAGATGGGGATTAACTCTGAAGATTGTGAATTGATCAGAAAGTATGATTTAGCCAAAGATAGTATAGTAGCTAATATTAAATTTCTGCAAAATTATACCATGAATTTCCAACTTGAGGGAATAGATAAAAATATTGAAATTTCCCAAGGTGAAGAAATTACTATTTGGAGACATCATAAATATGAAATACCTGAACTTCTGCAAAAAATAGAAGCAGCGGGATTACAACTCGTTCACTATAGTACAAACAAATATTTATCACATATTATGGTGATTTGTAAAGTTGCTCAGTAATCGTTTCTGATTCCAATACGGTTCAGTTAACGCCAAAAACCTTAAAGAGCCTAGGTTGGGTTGAGGAACGTAGACCCGAAGGGGCTTCTCGTTCGCGTAGCGTCTCCACAGGAGAAGAGTAACCCAACAAAACCCCGGAAATGTTGGGTTTCGTTCCTCAACCCAACCTACAATTCTTCTTACTCATTACTCATTACTCATTACTCATTACTCATTACTCATTACTCATTACTCCTTACTCATTACTCATTCCTCATTCCTCACAAAGTGCTACTGTTTTAGTCACTTCCATATAAATATGTTCTAACCGCACAGGTTGACGGGATATCGAATCAATTGCTATTCCGTCAAACCGGGTAATAATCTCCTTTAATTCCAGAGATTGTGGGAACCAAAAAGCCAAATCGCCACCATAGTATCGATAGGTCAAACCATATTCTTGAGCGCGGGCGATCGCTTTTTTTTCATCCCCAGTCTGTACTACGACAATTTCTTGGGCTTGAATCAATTTGCGTAACTCTGTTAAACTCCCCTCAGCTAAAATTCTCCCATTTTTCAAAATCCCGATTCTCTGACAAAGACGTTCAGCTTCATCTAATAAATGAGTCGTCAATAAAACCGTAATTCCTTGATTTTTGAGTTGGCGAATTAACTCCCAAATCTCATACCGTGACTCAATATCTAACCCCGTCGTCGGTTCATCAAGAATCACCAATTGTGGCTGATGTACCAAAGCAACTGCAATATTTAACCGCCTTTGCATTCCCCCGCTGAGGGTTTCCACTGGATTTTTAGCTCTATCTAATAAATTCACAGCAGCCAAAGTTTCCCTTACTTGCTTCTGGCGTGTTTGCTTATCTAAACCGTAAATATCAGCAAAAAAATTCAAATTCTCCTCACAAGATAAAGTTTTATATAATAAATTCTCTTGGGGAGCGATACCAATAATTTTTTTCGTAGCTTCCGAAACAGGCTGATTATTAATTATCACCTCACCACTATCAGCCTTAAGTAAATTACAAATAATATTAATAGTCGTCGTCTTCCCAGCCCCATTTGCACCCAGCAACCCGTAAACTTCTCCTGAGTTTATCTGTAAATTTAAATTTTGCAGGACTTGTCTTTTACCGTAAGCTTTATTTAAATTATCGATTTTTAGCATAGCTTTAATTTGATTTTTTTAACGCAGAGTATCGCAGAGGTAGCGCAGAGGGACGCAAAGAAATCACTCCGCGATCCTCTGCGTTTAAATAACAATCATAGCTTTCTTTCGACAATCAACATGCGCTGATAAGATAACCAACCACCAATAACCATCACTATAGCAAACACTAATAAGAACCAGAAGTGTGATTTAATCTCCTCTATTTCCTCCCCCCTAGCTGAGACTGCTACAAAAGCTTCATTCATGTGATATATTGGGTCGAATTTAGCAATGTTCACTAGACTTTGGGGAAACAATGAACTTGGTAAAAACGCCCCACCGAGAATTAACAAAGGCACACCAAAAGCTGCAACTAGAGAATTTACATCTTCAATGCGACGCGCTAATTGTGTACCTAATATAAAACCTAAACCTACATAAGCTAAGATACTCAGAAATATAATTGTGATTCCTAATAAAATAGAACCATTAAATTTGGCACCCCAAAAGGCAGCAACAGTATACACCAAAATTGTCTGCCCAAAACCAATACAGCTATGAGCGAGAAAAATTCCCAAAAAATATGATGTCCCACTCAAGGGAGAGATAAAAAGACGTTTGAGGGTTTGCTGTTCTCTTTCTGCAACTACAGTAGCGACACTCCCACCCAAACAGCTAAAAAATAATGCTGCGCCTACCAAAGTTGAAGGTGCAGAATAAGAAAATGCAGCATCAATTGATAATTTTGCTCGTTCTGATAAAATAAATCCGCTGAGGATTAAAACGGAGATAGGAAAAATACTCCAAAAAATTAGGCTGCGTCGGCGCCGTAAGAGTTCAATTAAAATACGCTGAGTTACAGCTATGGTTTCACGCCAATATTTCATTTTATCAATAAACAAATATTAGAGATTATTTATAAAGTATAAATAAATTATCCGCAGGTGCGATAGAGTAGGGTGCGTCACAATACTGCTGTTCCTTTGCGCCTTCCCTGCGTTCGCGAAGCGTGTCGAAGACAGACGCTGCGCGAATGCGTGAGATATAAAGCAGACATAATTCAAAATATACCAATATTGCCATGCTCACGTAAACCACGCTCCCCTGCTCTACAGTTCGATAATTCGGAAATTTCTTTGTGAACTAGTACACAAATTTGAGTTACTTGCTACACTTTTAGCTTTCCCGACAGAAGCCCCACGCTCACTCGAATGAGCGTGGGATGAATGGCGCGTGAGTGACGAATTGACCAACGAGCGAAATTGAGCATAGCGAAATCAGCAATGTTGGTCGGTGAGGAATGAACACTTTCTTGTTTTTTTTTTCAAAATATTTGATATAATTTTAACCAGTAGGTGTAATCCAATTAAATGCTGAAAAGCAGCCTATTAAAATAAAAGCTAATTGTTTGGCTTAACCAAAGAACCGTGGGGCGCACGGTCTTAAAGCTCAGTCAATGTCTTCATAGAAGAGTCGCTGAGAAGCCCACACTCACCTGAAAGGGAGTGTGTGGAGTACGTCACTTCATTAGCCAAGCTAACCAGCGCCTATGGTTCATATAAAGCGCGTGGAACTTACCAATTTTAAATCCTTCGGCGGCACTACTCAAGTTCCTTTACTGCCGGGGTGTACTGTCATATCTGGTCCGAATGGTTCGGGTAAATCTAATATTCTCGATGCGTTGCTGTTTTGTCTGGGACTCTCTAGTTCTAAGGGAATGCGGGCTGATCGTCTCCCGGATTTGGTGAATAATACTCAAACGGCAAAGGGTCGTGGGACAATAGAAGCTAGTGTGACGGTGACTTTTGATATTTCGGATGTCTCACGCAGAGGCGCAGAGGCGCATTCCCTGCGGGACGCTGCGCGAACGCGGAGCGTCCCGGAGGGAAGGGAGGAGGATGAGGAAGATTCCCAATCCCCAGTCCCCAATCCCCAGTCCCCGACAGAATGGAGTGTAACTCGCAGGTTGCGGGTGACTCATCAGGGGACTTATACGTCGAATTATTATATCAATGGTGTTAGTTGTACGCTGACGGAGTTGCATGAGGAGTTGGAAACTTTGCGGGTTTATCCCGAAGGTTATAATGTGGTTCTGCAGGGGGATGTGACTAGTATTATCTCGATGAATGTGCGGGAACGTCGGGAAATTATTGATGAGTTGGCTGGGGTTGCGGCTTATGATCGGAAGATTCATCAGGCGAAGGCGACTTTGGATGAGGTGAAGGAGAAGGAAGATAGTTGTCGGATTATTGAGACGGAGTTAACAGCGCAGCGCGATCGCCTTTCTCAAGACCGCGCAAAAGCTGAGAGGTATCAAAAGCTCCGCGCAGAATATTTGGCGAAGCAGTCTTGGGAAGCGGTATTATCTTGGCGTTCTCTCCAAGGTCAGCAGGAACGGTTGGTGACGCAAATTCAAGCGGGCGATCGCACTTCTGTGGAACTTTCTACTCAACTTTCTACTCTGAATACCGAAATTGAGCAGAAAACTGTTGAACTTGATCAACTCAATGCCCATGTGAAGGCGTTGGGTGAAGATGAACTTTTGGCGGTACAATCTATTTTGGCTACTCAGGAAGCTGAACGTAAGCAAGTTTTACGTCAAGAAGGGGAGTTAGTCGCTGCTAGTCAAGAATCTGCCAGGCGTTTGGCTCAAACTCAGCAGGAAATTCAACAATATCAGCGTTCTTTAATAGAAGCCGCACAACAAGAAATCTTGGAGATGTCTAATGTAACTTCAACACAACAGCAACGTGATGAGGGACGACAAGCTTTAGAAGCTTCGCGGGAAGCTGCTGCTCAAATTGCTTCAGCAACGGATGCTTGGGTACAGCAACAAACTGCTTTTAACCGTCAAATTGAAATTTTACTCCAAACTCTCGAACCTCAACGCACTGAGCAAGCACAATTAAGGGAGCGGAATAATCAATTAGAAGCACAAATTGAGGAGCAAACTCAGCTAATTTCTAGTTTAGAACCTCAATTGGCTGAAAAACAAGTAGATTGTGGTCGCATTGAAACGGAATTTAATGCATCTGGCGAACCGATTCAAAATTTAGCCGAAAATCTCTCAGCTACAGAACAAGAGTTACAACTCCAGCAGGAAACTCAAAAGCGTCTTTTGCAAGAACAACGGGAAAAGCAACGACAGTTGGATAAACTGGAAGCACAGGCGCAAGCACAGCAAGAAGTTCAAGGTACCCAAGCTAGTAAGGTTATTTTACAATCGGGTATGCCTGGTCTTTGTGGTTTAGTTGTCCAGTTGGGTAGGGTGGAACCCCGCTATCAGCTAGCTTTGGAAATTGCCGCAGGTGGGCGTCTGGGACATATAGTGGTGGAAGATGACAGTATCGCCGCTGCGGGAATTGAACTGCTCAAACAAAAACGGGCGGGGAGGGCGACTTTTTTACCTTTAAATAGAATTAATGCGCCGAAATTTACTCAGGATGCTACGCTACGTTTCGCTAATGGTTTTGTTGGTTATGCGGTAAATTTAATTGAGTGCGATCGCCGTTATCAAGATGTGTTTAGTTACGTTTTCGGTGGTACAGTGGTTTTCACTTCCCTAGAACAGGCACGGAAAAATATCGGCTTATATCGGATTGTCACTCTCGATGGGGAATTGTTGGAAACTAGCGGTGCGATGACTGGGGGTAGTAATACTCAGCGTTCGGCTTTGCGTTTTGGGAATGTGGAAGCAGCGGAATCTGAGGAAGTCTCGACTTTGAAAAATCGCTTAGGCGAAATTGAACGAGTTTTAGAACGTTGTGGTGAAGCCATATCGTCTTTGTCAGCCAAAACCAAACAATTGGCGCAAACGCTGACCGAAGCCCGCCAAGCCCGGCGCGAACAGCAGTTACAATTGGAGCAACTGCAAAAGGATATTCAGAGTTTGACGACCCAGTTACAAGGGACGCGATCGCATCTTTTGCAAAATACCCAAAAGTTCGCCGTAGCTCAATCCCGCTTGGAGATTTTGGATCGGGATTTACCAGGTCAGGAAACTCAACTCCAACAATTGCGACATGATTTAACAGAGTTGGAAGCCTCGCAAACCCCCAGCGAATGGCAACAAATCCAGGCTACCATGAAAAATCAAGAGCAGCAATTACAACAAAGCGAGAATTTATTAAGGGAAGCCGAGCAAAGATTAAAAAATCTCGAAAATCAGCAGCAGCGGTTGACTGAAAAAATCCAGGAAGGGGAACAGCACCTAGCCCAATATCAGCAACAACAACAGACACAACAAAATCAACTCACACAACTGACCACTCAGCACTCAGCACTGAATACTCAAATCACTGAAACTCGCGCTAGGTTGAGTGAGATGGAAAAGAATTTGGGAGAAGAAAAACAAAAACGCGATCGCACAGAACAGGAATTGCGATCGCATCTGTTACGTCAACAGCAGGTAGAATGGGAACTGGAAAAACTCCAGCAAACCCAATTGACGCGACGAGAGGAACTATTAGCCTTACAAGCCCAATTGCACACCCTAGCCGCTGAATTGCCCAGTCCTTTACCCGAAGTTCCTGATCAAGTAGACTTAGAAGAATTGCAGAAAGAATTGCGGGCGATCGCCAAACGCCTCCAATCAATGGAACCTGTGAATATGCTCGCGTTAGAGGAGCATGAAAAAGTACAAAATCGTCTCCAAGAACTTACGCAGAAGCTGGAGACATTAGAAGGCGAACGCACCGAATTACTCTTGCGGATTGAAAACTTTACTACATTGCGTCAACGCGCCTTCAAAGAAGCCTTCGACGCAGTAAACGAAAACTTCCAATCAATTTTTGCTACCCTATCAGACGGAGACGGCTATCTCCAACTCGACAATCCCGAAGATCCATTCAACAGCGGACTAAATTTAGTCGCCCATCCCAAAGGTAAACCGGTACAGCGTCTAGCTTCCATGTCAGGGGGCGAAAAATCCCTCACAGCCTTAAGCTTTATCTTTGCCCTACAGCGCTACCGTCCATCCCCATTTTATGCCTTTGACGAAGTGGATATGTTCTTGGATGGCGCCAATGTCGAACGATTAGCTAGAATGATTAAACAACAAGCAAAACAAGCACAATTTATAGTTGTGAGTTTGCGTCGTCCGATGATAGAATCAGCCGAACGCACAATTGGCGTTACTCAAGCACGGGGGGCTTATACTCAAGTTTTGGGAATAAAGTTACAAACCAACCATACATCTGCTTGAGTTTTTGCTAATAATAGTGTATAGATTAACCGGATTCGAGATCAGGACTCGGTATAGAATGACCTCTGAACAGATAATTAGGCGTTCCGACATATTAAACACTCAGGTGATTACCCGCGATAATGGCAAAAGGCTAGGTATCGTCAGTCAACTCTGGGTTGATATTGACCAAAGAGAGGTTGTGGCTCTTGGCTTACGAGAAAGCCTGATCTCTATTTCTGGTATACCGCGAAATATGTTCCTCAGCAGTATCAACCAGATTGGTGATGTCATCTTGGTTGATAACGAAGATGTTATCGAAGATGTTGACGTTGAAGCCTTCAGCAACCTAATTAACTGGGAAGTAATTACAGAAACCGGTGAAGTATTAGGTAAAGTCCGGGGCTTCAAATTTAATGGCGAGAGTGGTAAAATTTATTCTATCGTCATCGCTTCGGTAGGATTGCCCCAAATTCCCGACCAAGTGCTGAGTACCTACGAAATATCCGTAGACGAAATCGTCAGCACAGGCCCCAGTCGGTTAATAGTGTTTGAAGGCGCCGAAGAAAGAGTTAACCAATTAACAGTAGGCGTCCTCGAACGTCTCGGTATTGGTAAAGCACCCTGGGACCGGGATGCAGAAGAAGAATACGGCTATAGTGCGCCGCGCACAGTATCACCAGCAAATCAGTTACCTAGTGGAGTCCCATTACAGCCACCCAAGGCTAAAGTTCGCGCACCCGAACCCGTAGCACGGGAAGAATGGGATGAAGACTACGTAGAAGAAGAAAGACCACAGCGTCAAGTAATGCAGGCGCGACAGTATGAGTCTATTCAATACGAAGAAGACGAAGAAGATAACTGGAGTGAAGCCACTGATAAAGATAGGTATCAAGAAGCACCCAGGTATGAAGCCAAACCAAGTAAAAAGCAATACGCTGACGATTACGACGATTATGACGACGTAGAAGGCGATGCTTGGGATGATGCACCAAAACCAGTAAATATTCCCAAAAAAATCAAAGAGAGACAACCAGAATACGAAGAGGAAGGCGGGTATTAAAAGTTTACCCCACCCCCAACCCCCTCCCCGCAAGCGAGGAGGGGGCTAATTTTTTGGGTATTAGGGACGCCCTCTGTAGGGTGCGTTACAATACTGCTCGGATAAGCAGGGGAAGCAGGGGAAGCCAAAATGACAAGTATTTATCGGAACATGATATTATTCCTACTGACGCACCCTAGCATCTAGTCCCCAATCCCCAATCCCCAATCCCTCAAGGACAAATAACTGCAGAAGCAGAGTGTACCTTGATTAAATCGCCAGAGAATACAGCTGTATATTTATAAGGTGATGAACCAGAGCAAACCATCGAATTTTTATCAGCACGACGGGGAGTCCACCAGGAATCTGCTTTGACAGTTAAATTTGTGCCATTCCATGATAAGCTCTTAACAACTAAAGAGTTAGTTTTACCATCATTCGGCCTTCTAGCAGTGAGAAATGTGGCGTAAGAAACAGCGCCATTGGCTGGATTAATTCGGGCTATAACTGCTACTTTTGCACCACCTCCACTCCCATAGGTAGGTAGCCAACGTCCATTAGCAAAGCGACGAAAATCATTACCAGTCTGTGAGCCAGTGGAACTAAAAATACCATACAAAACGCTTCCGCCATCCCACAGCAAACCGTAGCCTGTACCATCGTCTCCCGTTGTTTCGTAGTCACTACGACACCATTTTTTGATCCCATTATCGAAACGGATGATGCGAGGGTCTTTATTATTAGATGATACTTGCTGATAACCAATGTAAATACTTGTTTGTCCAATAGTCACCTTGGCTGCATTTCTAGCTTTGATAGTCGCCTCAGTGTCATTGCACGTGAATGTCACACCCTTGTTGATAGATGAGTGTATACCAGTTTGGGCAAAAACTTCAGGGATTGCTAAATCAGATCCCAATACTACTGATAAAGATAAAAATTGTAAATACTTGGGCAATTGACGGTAATCAATCATAGTATGGGAGTTATTAAACAGGACTTACGCGGCGAGGCTATTCGTGGAGATTGGGGATAGGGTATTGTTAGTTTTTCCTCCCCTATGCCCTCTACCTAACCCAACCTGTTGATTTTTCGTTACTCATGCGTAAGTCCTAATTAAAAATAAAATACAATATCTCGAACAGAACTGATGCAGCAGAATTAGGGATTTCCAATAAAAAAATCTCCAATTTGTAGGGTGCGTCAGTAGCAATAATCTCTGGTTATTCCCCAGTTTTCTCGGTTCTGACGCACCCTACGGACTGACATTCCCTCCAAGGGCAGATTTTTCTCATCGCCAGGGCTATCGTGATTGAGAATTTGCAATTACAGCAATTTTCATTCATTTGAACCACAGATATTCGTAGGGGCGCAAGGCCTTGCGCCCCAAAAGCGTGGTCTATTTACCTGAAAATGGCTGTAGCTTATTAGTATAAATCATAACTCTACAAAAAGCAATATTCGTGACTCTTTATCCTACAAGGAGACTTTTCCAGTTATCTGTGCAATGTACTAAGCCATAATATTAGTAACTGCTGCTCAGGAGAATAGATAGTTATGGTAACTGCTACAGTTATTGCCAATATAGCACCCGAATTTTCCCTAGAAGATTGGGTACACAATCCCCCTGATGGTACAGAATGGGTAAATGGGGAATTATTGGAGAATAATGGAGTGACACTAAAACATAGTCGGATTCAGGGTAATCTCTACTTTCACTGGAGAAATTACAAAGATTCTAGCGGACAAGGGGGAGAAGTTTATACAGAAGTACCCTGTCGCACCAACCAGCAAGGCCGGCGTCCAGATGTTGCTTATCTCACACCAGAATTAGTCAGTCAATATGGCGAACTTGCTGTATTACCCCAAAGTTTTCCACTCATTGCTGAGATTGTTTCCCCTACAGATATTGCTGAAGAAATAATTGCTAAATCTCAAGAATATTTGCAATCTGGCGCCCAGGAAGTTTGGTTAGTGTTTCCCGAAAATCGTTGGCTGATTGTGGTGACACCAACTCAGCGACTGATATTTATTTCTGGTGAAGTTGTCACTACTCAAACTGTACTTAAAGGTTTTAATATTGCAGTCGATGAATTATTGGCTTGATATTATTTTTAGGGGGTGTCAGTTAGAGGTTATATAGCAGGGGACTGGGGACTGGGGACACTTCGGCAAGCTCAGTGCATCGCTGGGGACTGGGTTACAAGTCTGATTGTGTCTAGGTTTTATCATCAGTTAATGTCCTAAGCACTTTGGCGGTTGTTATATATAAAGCAATACAGGTATGTTAGGCTCGAATGATATACACTGTAGGGAACATCCAAAATTTTTTCTTCTAATGACAATTCTATTCGTGCCGTGCCCCTACGACAATTTTCCTTAACTGAACTGTATTGATATATAAAGTAAAAATAAGATTAATGTAGGGTAGCCAGTGCTTTCGGCGGGTTTCCCTACTTGTAGCAACTGGCGTTGTGTTAGGCGAATATTTTCGATTTAGCGCGGGGAGTGTCAATTCGTCAGTTCTAATTCCTCAACAGCATTAAGTTCATCAAGTATTCGCCAAAGTTCCTGCAACATTGGGTCTAAACCAGTGCGAGTAACTGCGGAAATTATGAAAACGGGGGCGAAGGAAAGATGATTAAGTTGCGTAGCAAGTGCTTCCAAATCCACTGTTTCTTGATCTACCGCATCAATTTTATTTAATGCCAAAATTTGTGGACGCTCTGCTAAACCTCGTCCATAAGCTTGCAATTCTTGCTTAATTGTGTTATAATCGCCAATTACATCTTCGCTGGTAGCGTCGATGAGATGCAGTAGTACCCGTGTACGCTCAATGTGGCGTAAAAAATCGTGTCCTAAACCTGCGCCGTGGGAAGCACCTTCAATTAGTCCCGGAATATCGGCGAACACAGTACCATCCCCAGAAGGTTTGCGGACTACACCCAAATTTGGCACCAGGGTAGTAAAGGGATAATCAGCAATTTTAGGACGAGCGGCTGACAAAGATGAAATTAAGGTCGATTTTCCCGCATTTGGTAAGCCAATAATTCCCACTTCTGCCAAGAGTTTCAATTCCAAGCGTAGCACCTTCATTTCCCCTGGTAGACCGGGGAGGGAATATTCTGGGGCGCGGTTACGGTTACTCAAAAAATGCTGATTTCCTAACCCACCTTTACCGCCTTCAGCTACCCGAAATTTTTGTCCTGGTGTGATTAAATCTTCTAACAAAGCACTTGTTACCGCATCATAAATAGCAGTACCACAGGGAACTTCGACGATTAAATCCTTTCCGGAAGCGCCGGTGCAGTTATTGGGTCCGCCGCGACCACCGTTTTCTGCCTTAAAAATATGGTTGTATCGGAAGTCCAACAAGGTTTGCAGGTTTTCTACCGCCACGAAAACTATTGAACCACCCCGCCCGCCATTACCGCCAGAGGGGCCACCCGCTGGTACATATTTCTCCCGTCGGAAGGCGACAATCCCATCGCCTCCCTTACCAGCTTCCACTTCAATTACTGCTTGATCGATAAATTGCATAATTAGTCAGTTGTCAGTTGTCAGTTGTCAGTTGTCACCGACTGCGTTCCTTTGGTCTCCAAAGGTTGAGCAAGTGGCGTTAAGCGCAGGGTCAGTGGTCAATCACTACCGACAATTGACAACTGACCACTTATTTAAATATATGGTGAAACATCTTCTTTGCATTCATCTGCTAGATAGGAGAGGGCGCGGAAGCGTAAGCCTACCATTTGTTCATAGAGCGGATTGATTTTACATAATGGGGGAATATGAATAATCTTGCGTCCAAAAAGGGTGACATCCCGCTCAAAGGGACACTGGGAAGGAATCATTTTACATAAAAACCGGGCTACTCTGGGATCTTCGATATCTAATCCGTCCAACCAGTCACGTAGGGGGTTGAGTGCATCATGGGAAGGCGCCTTGGGCCCACTAACAGAGAAAAATTCTGATGACGATTTCTCTGGTACAAAATTGTCTGTTGCATCTAGTAGTTCTTTGTGTTCTAGGGTGTGGCGCAGGGCTTCCAGTATATCCTGTGGCTGTCCTAGGGCTTGACACAACTGCTGAAGCACTTGATCTTCGCTGGGAGAATATGTACCATCGGCGATCGCTACCATCACTGCTGTGCGTAAAAAATTTTCCGCAGATGGGGTATTTTTACCCAAAGTGATGGCTAATTCCTCTGGTGCAATCGGTTCTAGTGAATCAAACTTAATCCCAGGGGCTAATTCATCATTGGTGATGCTGGCTATCAATTGCTGTTCTTGATCATCAAAGTTACCATCTGCCCAAGCTATAGTCAGCAGTCCACGCAACCAAGCGGCAATTTGTTCACTGCTATAGGGGGATTGAACGATACTGTTCATAAACTCGCGCCTCAAGCTGTCCTCATTCCATATTGTCCATATTAAGCTACCTTAATTGTGCATAAACTGTTACATATTTAGCTTACAGGCGCTGAAAATTTGTTTTTCTTCATGAATCAATCATAGGATTTAGTCATTGTACAAGTAAATAGATCCGCGCATTCGGGGTTTAGCAGTGCTAAACCCCTACAAGCGATATAATTTTTTCAAAAAAAACATACATATTTATTGTTTTTTGTCAATGAGTCAGACTAGCGGTAATAGCCGTCTTCAGTTACAATCGCTCTCAGATAATTTTGAGAATTTTTCCTAATTAAACTAAAAAAATATAAGTTATTCTATGTAATGGAGGTACTAAGGAGTAAAGGCACAGCAGGTTTAATTTTTGCAAGAACCCAAGTATTTGTACATGGGTTTATCGCACATCCAGGACTGGGCATGACCTAGCCTATGTGTATTTCAAAAATAAAATAGTAGCCCTATAGTTCAAATAGTATGCCTAAAGTTTCGTTTTTGTATCGCTTGACATTGGTTCTATTAGGTTAACCTGCATTAATCAAGGAATAAATAATGTTTTTTTTTGGCATAGAGCATGAAGTGGCTTTCTTCAATCATGAAGGAAAATTTGCTGATTTTACCCGCACAAAATTTGCTGACTTTAGTCAAATTATCGAAAGATTGCCAATATACACCGGCGACTATCCCCAACTACGGGTTGGTAATGCTAAAATTAAACAAAAAAGGTGGTATATCGAGGGATTTGAAAGGTTTGCAGATTCCGATGAGGTGATTGATTGCCTACCTAAAGGTATAGAAATTAGAACAACCATACACTCTGATATTCATGGTGCTATTACTGAATTATCAGCCAGTTTTCAATTACTGCGTGAAGTCGCTGCTGAGTTTGGTTTCTCACCAGTTTTGATCAGTTTTAATCCTCATCAGCAGGTTTTTGAGCCACAACCCCCATTAAACGATTATGAAATCAGATATTTACAGGGTTATCCTGACGAACAAACTGCCAATATTTACATGGTGACATACGGTCCAGATTTAAATATTTCTATGGCTAATATGTCTAGCGAAAGTTTGATTGATATTGGCAGAAAGT
This sequence comes from Gloeotrichia echinulata CP02, assembly GCA_038087035.1. Lineage (NCBI taxonomy): Bacteria > Bacillati > Cyanobacteriota > Cyanophyceae > Nostocales > Gloeotrichiaceae > Gloeotrichia > Gloeotrichia echinulata. The sequence goes on from CP051187.1 coordinate 642,922, forward strand.
TAACTTATTACAGTCCTTATATCGTTCCTTTTAGTTATAGTTCTCCTTTTTATGGCGATGGTTTATGGGGAGGACTTTCAGTCAGGACATTTGTGAGAACGGGTAAAAGGCCAGCAGCGCTCGTTTTTGTGGAAAAACAGGAAGAATTAATTAATAGCATCCCTTCCTTAACAAAAGTTGCTCGCATTCCCGCCGAAGTAGGTCGAATTGAATTTAAAGCTTTTGATAGTTGTGATGATTTTTCACTTTATGCTGCGTTATTGGCATTGTTAAAAGGTCTGGTTTTAGACGAAACTTTGCAGGGTAGAGCAACTATACCCGATGCTGCATTACACCAAATTTCGGCAAAGGAAGGGTTTAGCAATCAAGATATTTTTACTCATGCTACTCAGGTTTTACAAGCTGCAGAAGTTGCTCTGGGAGATGACCCAGATGTCAATTATTTAACACCGTTAAAAGTGATTTTGGCAAAGCGGGAAACCAAATCTCACGAACTAATTGAGATTTTTCAGCGTGTAGGTTCAATAGAAGAGACACTGAAGCAAACTTATCTTGATATGTAGCCATCGTCAATCAGTTGACGTTCGTATTACAGCACCTTAGAGTAAATAGACCACGCCGTAGGGGCGCAAGGCCTTGCGCCCCTACGAGGATCTGTGGTTTTTGTATGAAAACTGCTGTAACGTGAAATCTAAGTTGATACCGATGAGCGCTTTAGCGCAACTACAAGCTTAACGCTGGGGTGCTTCTGGTGTTGGATTTATTGGACTTGAGGGCGGAATTCCCTCAAGCGGAATCAGTGCTTCCATCACCGATTTTACAATGGGTGCAGCCACGGTAGAACCATAGGCATTTTCTCCTTTCGGTTCATCAACTAATGCTAAAACTACATAGCGGGGAGATTCTACTGGTAAAATAGCCACGAAGCTAGTGATTCTCGCACCAACTTTGTAGCCACCACTGCTACTGGCTTTTTGGGCTGTGCCAGTTTTACCGCCGATGCGATAACCGGGGATTTGTGCCACCTTGCCGGTGCCTTGTGACACCACAGTTTCCATCATTTCTACGACCTTTTGGGTTGTAGAAGGTGAGAAAATTTGGCGTGGTGTAGCCCGTGTGGGTGTATAATGCATCTGTCCTTTGCTATCAATTAGCCCCCGGACTACGTGAGGCGTGACCAATTTACCGCCATTGGCTAAAGCGCCATGCATTTGTACCAGTTGTAATGGTGTGAGGGAGAAACCTTGACCAAAGGAAGTAGTTGCTGGTTCAATCGGGGAGGCAATAAATTCTTCTTGACTTTTGAGTTGACTACCAACTTCAAAAGGTAAATCTGTGCCAAGGGTTTGTCCTAGCCCCAGGCGTTCCAACCAGTTGTAGTAGACTGAGGGACGCAATCGTTGGATAATCTGCACCATGCCAATGTTGCTAGAATGTTGCAGCACCTCGGCGATATTGATGCGCCCATAACTTTTATTTTGAGCATTTTTGATTGTGCGATCGCCTACTTGAATCGAACCGGGATCATTAAATGTATCTTCTGGTGTGATGACTCCATTTTCTAGTGCGATCGCTACATTTAAAGGCTTGAAGGTTGATCCTGGTTCATAAAGATCAGCGACTGTCCAATTTTTGAACAGTGCAATATCAGCTTTGGAATATTGATTGGGATTATAGCTAGGGACAGAAACTAAAGCCAGTAGCGAACCATCCGACGCATCCATCACAATTACCCCGCCGCGTTTGGCGCCAAACTTTTCCATTTGTTGTTTCAGCGCCGAACGAGCAGCTCTTTGCAGGCGACTATCTATAGTTAATTGCAATCGTAACTCATCAAAATGTAAAAATCCTTCTGGAGCATGATTAGGCATTAGGGCCCCGTTACCAGCCCGACTTAAGCGCACCGTTTGTCCAGAACGTTCCAGCAACTTTTCTTGACTATATTCCACACCAGCCTGACCGCGACGGTCAAGATTGACATAGCCCACTATATCAGCAGCCAAATCATCTTGTGGGTAAAATCGTGAGTATTTTTGAATAAATTCTAAACCATTTAAGTGTAATGAAATCAGGCGATCGGCAATTTCTTCTGGCAAGGCCGGGGCGAGTACAATTCCACTTTTTTTGGCTGCAAAAGTTTTCAATAAATCGCCACTCTCTTTGTTCAGGATGACCGCAAGTTGCTTTGCCATCTCTTCATTAGACTTGTCAAATAGCTTGGGATGGGCATACACAGTATACACAGGACGGTCAATCGCCAACACATTATTACCCCGATCCATCACTGGACGACGGGGCATAAAAGGTCGCAAATTCACCATTTGCTGATTTCTCGCCCTCTGGGTTAGCTTGGGACCGCGAACAATTTGCAACTGATACAAATTGATAGCCAGCCCTAACCCTGCTGCCATTAATACCCCCCAAACTGTGAACAGTCTAACTTTGATATTGGGTATTTGTTCTTGGGTATTAGATTCGGGAGTCTCTAACGACCCCCGCCGGGGATTGCGCCTCTGTCTTGTAAATTTTGAAGGCCGAAAATTGCTAAATTTTGTGCTGCTAGGTGACTTCCGCATTACTATGCTCGTTGATGATTGTCATTTGTCATTTGTCATTTGTCATTTGTCATTGGTCATTTGTCATTTGTCATTTGTCATTTGTCATTACTCATTACTCATTACTCATTACTCATTACTCATTACTCATTACTCATTACTCATTACTCATTACTCATTACTCTTTGTCATTTCCCCAATCCCCAATCCCCAATCCCCAATCCCCTTGAGATCAATATCCCAGGGACGAAGAGGTGGACGCCTGGGATGGGGAATTGGGTATTGTGCTAGGGGGTGTTGAGTCAGGACTACCAGATGCTGGAGGTAAAAAAATTGTCTTCCCTGGAGTTGGGGATACTAGCCCTGCTGTTGGTTGTTCTGCTTCATTAGCCATTTTATTTGTCAGCGTCGCGTTGGTTGTTGTCAACTGTCGCTCATGACGTTGTAGGTTTTGCAGTCTGCGGTATCCCTGACTCCAAAGTTCTTGGGAATATACTGTCCAACCATAAACCATTAGCGTTGCTGCCACTAACAAAAATGCCACCACGGAAGAATAACGATGTAATGTGTACAAACGCAGCAACCACAAAGGTGAGGCTTCAGAACTAGGCATTACGGGAAGGCGGGGGAAGCCCAAGCGCTGATTTTTTTCCGCTGTAGTTGACTGTCCCTTGAGCTTGGCGCCGGGTTTTTTGCTCAAATCTGGCGTCGATGTGGGCAACACTGCCCCATTTGTGGCAGAAACTGATAAATTTTTGGAGGAATAGCGTTGTCTTCGCGGGGGTACTGCTGAGGGTTCTGCAGCCAGTGTAGACCCTGAGCGTAGACGCGCCGAGCGCCGCTTCCCTAAAGACAGGGGAGAATCTCCCCGGAACCAATTACTCGTTGTCGAAACAGCTGATTTACGAGCTACAGCCATAAATTTTTTGTATTGGAAATACTGTATTTTAGATGAATTTTCTGTTTTTGCTGAGGCTAACAGCCCCCTATCTGCCCCATGTGTTATCAGCACATACAAAAGCGTGAACCTTTTTCAGTGTTCTGATAGGTAACTGCACCAATATTGACAATCCTGGGGTATTGTAATGCTTGCAATCAGCAAGCGGCAACTGGACAGCTTAACCCTTTAGGTATCGCATGTAAAGTATGGCAATGCCAAGCGGTAAGCGACAAGAGTCTGTAAAAACATCAGGATTTTTGGTATGATAACTTGGATTGCCACCAAGTTAGGTCATCTCCGTTTGGTCATTGATTGCTTGTGATTTAGCGACTTGTACCTAATTTAAGAGAAATTACCCATCTAGCCGAATCATATAATACAGGAAAAAAATTAACCAAACAGTTTTTTAGAAATTATGTAATCCCAATGCATTTAAAAAAAAGCAATAAATAGGGTATCTTATTCAACAGGCGAAAATAGTTCTTGCCACAATTGGTGAAAGAGGAGTTATGAAAACAAGAATCTTTGGTTTGGCTCTATTGTTAAGTCTGGCTACAGTTCTCGGCGCTTGTGAAGGTGGTGGTAGCGCACCCGATAGTGGTGCAACCAGCTCACCTACAGCTACAGGTGAGCCAACTGATGGGGGTACTACATCCCCTAGCCCTACAGCTACTTCAACTGCTGCTCCTACAGCTACTTCAACTGCTAGTCCTACAGCTACTCCCACTAAGACACCCTAGATAGTAGTGGTCTCAATCCTGTCGATAACAGGTTATTAATAGCGCTTTTCACTGTATCCTTTGAGTTGATTAGGTTTAAGCTCATTCCACCCCTGGAAGGAGTGGGATTTCGCAGCCATTGATGATGGGGTATGGGGCAGAGACAATAATACCAATGCCCTATGCCCCATCTCCCATGCCCCAAGTCGGCAAGTGGCAATTTATCCCACCTCTAATAAGGATACTTTTGATGAATTGTATCTCTGACGCCTGATCGCAGGGTAGTGATTTTTTTGGCGTCGTTGCAGTGGTTGTAGGGGCGCAAGGTGTTGCGCCCCTACTTCAATTTGAACTAGCAACACCAGGATGCATGAACAAGGGACTAGGGGCTAGACGTGTAACTAATTGGAAAATATTTGCTGAAACCGAGTAAAACTTACTAACTCACGCTAGACTAGAAATAGTTGAGTTAATAAGGTTTTGATGCAACATGTCACTCCCAAGGAAGCCGCTAAAATCCTTGGTGTTCACGTCTCCAGTCTCCGCAGATGGGAAAACGAAGGCAAGCTTAGAGCAATCCGGACACCAGGTGGTCAAAGGCGATTCATCCTGGAAGAAGTTGAAAAAATGGGTGGAATGCCCAGGACAGTTAGAACTGTTTGCTACGGTAGGGTCTCGACTAATGGACAGCAAGACGATTTGCAACGACAACTTGAACACTTACGCACGCGATACTCAGAGGCAGAAATCATTTCAGAAGTTGGCAGCGGACTCAATTTTAAGCGGAAAAAATTCCTCGCAATTTTGGAACGAATCATCGACGGCGATATCCAACGTCTTGTCATTGCCCACCCTGACCGACTCGTCCGGTTCGGATTTGAATTGGTTAAGTGGTTATGTACAAAATTTGAGTGCGAACTCGTGGTTCTCAATGACCGCAAGCTGTCTCCCGAACAAGAACTCGTACAAGATATGTTGTCCATCATTAACTGTTTCTCTAGCAGGTTATACGGACTCAGAAAATACAAATCAACAATCTTTGAAGAGTTACAAAAAGAAGGCACGGCACAAGGCATCGACAAAGCAGTCGCCGAACAGTGTATTGAAAATCAGGCTATTTCCTAGTCAGGAACTACATCAAGTTTGGAAGCGTTGGCTTGCTGCTTATCGCTATTATTTCAATCAATGTATTAGTTTTCTTCACAAGAATTATGATGTCCAGACTCGAATAATTATTGTCAAGAAAACCAACAAAGAAAAAGAAGTTAAAATATCTGCCCAAGAGTTGGATAAAATAGCTCAAAAAATGGATGTGCCAGCATGGGTCAAGACATTACCAGGACATCAGCGTCAAGAGGCGTGTTTTGAAGCATTTGACGCATTTAAACAAGCTCGTAGTCAGGGTGGCAATGCTAAGTTCAAAAGCTGTAAAGCAACAAGCCAAACTATCCAATTTAAAGTTGGCAACTACAAAAATGGTACTTGGTATTGTCATACTACAAAGGGTTTAAGATTTACAACTATTGGTAGGGATGTACCTGTCCAATGTGAGTATGGCACAGAGCTTGTATACCGCCGGGGTAAATGGTTTGGCTGCTTTCCTCAATACAAAGAAGTTGTACCAACTGATAGCGATAGGGTAATAGCTCTTGACCCTGGCAATCGTACTTTCTTGACTGGTTTTGATGGCGAGAACGTTTTAGAGATTGGAAAGGGAGATATCGGACGCATACAGAGATTGTGTCAGCACCTTGATAAGTTAATAAGTCGTTCCACCAAAACAACATGCCGTAAACGTAGAAAGATGCGTATTGCTGCTAACCGTGTAAGAGAAAGAATCCAAAATTTGATTAAGGATTTGCACAACAAAGCTGTAAATTTACTTGTTAATTCCTACAAAGTAATTTATTTACCAACCTTTGACTCTAGTCAGATGGTAATTAAAAAACGCAGTGGAAAGAAACGCAAAATTAACAGCAAGTCAGTGCGTCAAATGCTAACTCTTTCTCACTACAAATTTGAGAAACATCTTCAACAAGCCGCGTTAAGAAAAGGCGTGATCGTAGTTCTTTGTAACGAATCTTATACCTCTAAAACCTGCGGTAATTGCGGTCATATTAACTACAAATTAGGTGGGAAAAAAGTATTTAAATGTCCACATTGCGGCTCACAAATGAACCGCGATGTGAACGGCGCACGTAATATTTTATTGCGTGCTTTGCAAGCAACTGCCTTCACCGTGACGCATGATTCTATCGTGCTTTCTGACTCGTGTCTGCGACAGGCTACGCGAACAGAATTGACGGATGCCATAGTTAATCACGTTTAGGCGTTTTGATTAGCTTAAAAGTTGCACACTAGATGCTAGTATTTTTTACTCAGCGCTTGGGCTGAAGCATTAACCAGTTTTTGAATCTAGCTTTATGTTGTTACTGCAATTTAGTACATCTCATTATTGTCGCAAAGCCCGCCTAGCCCTAGGCTATAAACAAATTGAATATCAAGTAGAAAATCTGACACCAGGCTTGCATATCCTCAAAGTTAAACCCCTGACTGGTTTGATCACCTTGCCAGTTTTATTACCACAAATTGCGGGACAGCCAGAAGCGATCGCCGACTCCACAGAAATATTCAAATTTCTCGAAAAATACCAGCCTGAACGGTCAATATTAGCAGATAAATCAGAACAAACTGAAGCCTGGATGCTAGAAGATTGGTTGGATGAAAGCATCGGTACGGCGACAAGGTTCGTGTATTATCAATTTCGTGCCGGCGAGGGTAAGCAAATTAATCCATCACTATCTAGCCAAATAGTAATTACAGTAGTCAGGCAACAATATGGGATCAACAACGCTACTGTCAAATTAGCGATCGCCAGGTTAGCCAATGCCTTGGAAGTATTATCTGTCCGTTGGCAAAAAAGTGATTATTTGGTAGGAAACAGTCTGAGTGTAGCAGATATTGCCGCAGCGGCCTTACTAAGTCCTTTAGCGCTGATTCCCCAGTACCGTCAGGAATATCCCTGGTTGTTTGAACGCATTGTACAAGTCCATCAACTGTGTGGCGAACCATTACCACCGGGATTAGGGACACTTCGGCAAGCTCAGTGCATCGCTGGGGATTAGGGACTGGGGACTGGGGACACAACGACCGCTCAGTGCATCGCTGGGGACTGGGGACTGGGGACACAACGACCGCTCAGTGCATCGCTGGGGACTGGGGACACAACGACCGCTCAGTGCATCGCTGGGGACTGGGGACACAACGACCGCTCAGTGCATCGCTGGGGACTGGGGACTGGGGACACAACGACCGCTCAGTGCATCGCTGGGGACACAACGACCGCTCAGTGCATCGCTGGGGACTGGAGACAAATGACCAATGACAAATGACAAATGACCAATGACAAATGACCAATGACAAATGACAAATAACAAATGAAGCGGATAAGATTTTTGATTTTGAGCGTCAGCATGAGCATTTTGGTGGGGTTAGGTAGCCATTGGGGAACAGCAGTAATGGCGTTACCACCACCAGAGGATACACCGGAGGAAATATTACGGACCGAGATAATTATAGAAGCGCGATCGCCTGTTGATGGCAAGGCGCTAACTGCTGCTGAATACGCCGAATTGCAAGAGCAGCTACAACTTAGTCCTCCACCAAAATTGAATACCAAAATACGGCAAACTCTCTACTTATTGCAGTTACGGAAGACATTGCTGCAATTTTTCCCCTTTTTAGATATTTGACTGGCAATAATAGATACAAAGCTGCATCAAAAAATAGTTGATAGGCTGGTGATGTATCCATATTGTAAAATCTATGCATAAAATAAAGAGACAACAAAGAATGTAATTCCAGTTGTTGGTTCTAGCGTACACAGTCAAAACCAAGGGAAAACAGTATCAAGCTATTGAATAAGCGATGATACGACACAATTCATTGTTATCTAGTTAATTGGCAGGCGATTTAAATTTTTCATTGACTTAAAGTCTATAATGTTACAGACCAACGAAAACGAAACAATAACCAATGCTGAATGAGTGTTATCTGCTAACTCCCTAAATACCTCATCGTTCTTTCTATAAAGATGATGAATCCTACTTGAATCTTGTGTCGTTCCTTACTAGTGGCTAAATTAGCTGACATACCAGCACATTATTATACATCTTGATTCTTGAGATTTTTGTTTTTCAATAACCGAATGACCTTGCATACCATTAACATTGAATTCTATGTACCGATCACAGCAAATGTTTAGTTTTTGTCTTTTAAACTCAGCAATTTTAACCGACAAAAATTATTTATTACAAATATTTTAAAATCTAAATCAAGTTACAATATTAATTGTAAATTCAAATAAAAATTAAGTGTTCACCATTAAAAACCAGCTAAAACTAAATTAACAAGAGCAAGTTTTAATAGCTTAACACGCTGGATTTTCTAGACTAATCAAGAGGCTGACAAGCCGCAATCAATTTAGCAAATTTAAGTAGCGATAAATGCAGTAGGATTGGCTGAATCCAAACTTAACGCTTGTGGACAGGATGCAGCCTACTGCACCGCTGGAAACAAGAATTATCCAATGATGTCCGAATGATGTCTAGTAAATAAAGAGCAGAAGAGATGTATCTGGCACATTCATTTATAAGTGACGACAAGAAGCACCACTCTCAGCAGCCGTTAATTTTGGCAGTAGAAGATCATGATGATAGTCTACTGTTGATTAGTTATGCACTTGAGTCACTTGGCTGTAGATTCATTTGTCAAACAGACAGTGCTACCACATTACTGGTAGCGAAAGAGCATCAGCCAGACTTGATCATGTTGGATATTTTTTTACCTGGACTGAGTGGGATCGAGGTGGTGTATTATCTGAAGCAAGATCCGCTCACTTCCCACATTCCAGTTGTCGCAGTCACAGCTTTAGCAACTAGGGAGGATCGAGAATCTCTGCTGAAGGCGGGTTTTAATGATTACATCAGCAAACCTTACATGATTGAGGACTTAGAGACTGTAATTCGCCGTCACCTTTATAGCAAGCTTGAACCTCAGCCAGCTTTAGAGCTATGTCAAGAGTGAGGTAAAAGTATGGACAAAGGGTAATCATAGGCTGAACGAAAAATATCCAACTTCTAGGCGCATTAAACCTGCTCCTACAGAAGATTTAAATGTGTTTTGGTAGTTGGACTATGAAGATGCTACCTTTACCCAGTTGTGACGACACCTCAATCTTCCCATCGTGCGCTTCTACAATTCGGCGCGATAGGTGCAGACCTAAACCACTACCTGACCGTTTATTTCTCCCTTGACGAAACCGCTCGAAAATGGTTACTTGGTCTTCAGGAGCAATCCCATATCCAGTATCTTCAACTTCAATTGTGAGCCAATCGTGATTTGTAGAATTAACTGGTTGTTCAGAAATGCGAATTTCTACGCCTCCGGTATCTGTAAACTTGATAGCATTGCCGATCAAATTATGCAAAACTCGTCGCAATTCCAAGCAATCTCCCATGACTACACCAGCTTTTTCTCCCAGTTTGTCTAACTCATGAGCTTCTAGTTTGAGAATCAAGCTTTTCTCAGTGGCTAAAGGATAGAGTTCACTTACCACTTCTTCGGCTATTTCGCGTAGATTACAGGGTTCCCAATTCAGAGTTTTTTTACCTGCTTCAAAGCGATAGACTTCTAACAGTGTGTTCACCATTTGCATCAAATTTTTGTTACTGCGAATCATGACGCTGATCGCTTGTTTCATTTCGGGGGAAATTTTGCAGAAAGTTTCTTCCTCAAACAAATTCAGCATCCGATCCGCTGCTACCAGGGGAGTTCGCAAATCATGAGTCAGACGGGAAACAAAGTCTTCTCGCTGACGAGCCATTTTTTGTTGTTCATCAAGACTGTGCTTGAGACGCAACAGCGATCGCACTCTTGCTAAGAGTTCATCCGTATCAAATGGTTTGCGAATAAAATCATCAGCACCAGCATCTAAACCTTCGACCACGCTAGATTCGTGAAAAGCAGTAATCAGCAAAATGGGTATATAAGATTTAATACCCGGATGATGACGAATACGACGTGTGACTTCATAACCATCAATCCCTGGCATCATCACATCTAGTAAAATCAGATCCGGTGGAGATTTTTCAACTTGCTGTAAGGCGGACAACCCATTGGTGACTAACTCAATTTGATACCCCTCACTCTCTAAAATTGTTTGCACCAAAATGAGATTATCTCTAGTATCATCAACAGCCAAAATTCGGTCAATCTTAGATTTTTCGATAACAGACATGACAGTTAAACTCTTTTGCAATTAATCTAAAGCTTTAAGTTAGCAGAACCCATTGATGTTTTGCTGGATGAAGAATGAGGCTGATGAGGATTTTGCACAGCACAAAAAATCTGACCTCCATCCAAATTTACAGATGGAACATCGAAGGCTACAGACGATAATTTGATTTGACGTGGGAATTCTATCTTAAACATTGAACCAACCCCCGATTCACTTTCAACGATAATTTTGCCGCCCATGATTCGCACTAGTGAATCTATAATTGCTAAACCCAGACCTGTCCCTGGGTATTTGCGGCTGATACTCTGATCTACTTGTCTAAAAGCTTCAAAAATATGTTTAAAATCTCTAGGAGCTATACCAATACCAGTATCCCGAACACTAATCACCACTTGATTATAGGGAAGTTCCTTCACCTCAATCCAAATACTACCAGACTCTGTAAATTTAATTGCGTTTGAGAGCAGGTTAATTAAAATCTGCCGCACACGAACTGAATCATTAAATACCCACGGGTTAGATAAATCCATTTGAACCAGTAATGATAGCTTTTTCGCATCAACCAGAGAACGTATTTCTGCAACAGTAGAGTTGATAACCTTTGATAAATCAAATAATTCTGGTTTTAACTCTAATCGTCCTCCCTCCAGTTTGGAAAAATCGAGAATCTCATTCAACAGCATTAATAAATGCTTGCCATTGTTGAGAATACGTTCTACCATATCTGCTTGTTGAAACGTCAAATTACCAAACTTGGGACGTAACAAAATTTGAGAGAACCCAATGATCGCATTCATTGGAGTTCTTAATTCGTGGGAGATGCTGGCCAAAAACTGTGATTTTAGTCGCGATGCTTCCCATAACTTTAAGTTTTGCAACTGAATTTGTTGTCTTTGTTTTTCGAGTTCTTGGTTCTGAATAAACAGTTGCTCGTTACTTTCTCTCAGATGTTGGATTGCTAAAGCTGCTTCCATTTCTGCTCGATGCACTCGAATTGCATTTCGCAAAACCTGTGCTAATCTTTCTGAAGATACCCAAGATTTACAAAGATAATCTGTAGCACCAGCTTTCATCAACTCGACAGCAATTTCTTCATCTCCGTGATCAGTCAGAACCACTAAAGGAACTTTGATTTGCAAAGAGCGTAGTTTGTGGATCAGCGTCAAGCAATCCTGATCTGGTAAGCGATAGTCGAGAAAAACGCAGTCATAGGTAGTATGCTCAAAAGCAGAGAGCGCATCATTAGAGTTAGCTACCTCAAACAGTTGCATCCGCACTCCTGCTGTAGTCAAAGCACGACGCACAGTTATGCGGTCAACTTCATCATCGTCTACAACCAAAATTTTCAGCGTCTGTTCCATCGGCTTTTATTTTCGCTGTCAAATACAGGTTGATGTATAACATTAGTATTGTCCTACTATCCAACTAAAGAATTTAAGATTTGAGATTGGATAATACCAGCTGGGAACTTCTCGCTAAAATACTGACTTTGCCAACTTTCAATCCAAAATTCGGATAGCTAAAACCCCGATATTGTTTGGTTAAATCAGGCATTTTGCCGAGGATATCACCTTTCTTTCTTAAAAACTGCCAATTACAGCAGTTTTGCTCTATTGAAACCACATCTCTGGTAAAACTCCAAGGACTTGCGTCCTTAGCGCGTGGTCTATGTACCTGAAAATCCCTTTGCTTTTGTGCGGGCATTCAGGTCATAATCACAAGCACAGGAGTTATTCTTAATTGCCGTTCATTGTCCTCCCACCGTAGGATCTTGATCAGTCTTGGCGAAATTTCCTGGATTTAATTCTAGTATCAGAAGGCAGAACGCTATAATGATGTTAAAATATGCTTGGTGCATGATCTAACTATCTGGTTATTTCTGCCGCAGTCCACTAGCAGATGACGGCGATGCTGTTATTCAGCAGCACCAACAACTCCACCTCACAAAACCACAATCATCAAATTGGAAAAACAGACGGAGGTTTTATAAGGTAAAATAAAATACTTTATCGACCTCAACACAATTGTAAATTAGCGCTTTGGTCTCTGTCCTCAGCCATTAGTCAGAGTTGCAGACAAACATTGTTTACCATAGAGTCAAGCAATTTTACTCATAAAATCGTTTAGACCAAATTAAAGCGAAAATACTACCGACGCCTAGCTGAAAAATAGTGTTGAGTGCCGACTGGTGAGTAGGGAGTATACAGAAGCAAGACTTTATTGTGAGGTTTAACACCAATCAGTCTCCCAGAAGGGACAACCAATCACAGAAAGTCGGCTTGTAGCCCACTCATAATAGAATACTGCTGGCAAATAGGGAGGTATAACCAATACAATCGGGTTTACCGTAAATTCGCCCGGAGTATGTTAAATAGGGGTGGCATGAGTTGAACTGACTGCTGGTGAGTCTACCAATGTCTAAATCTCTAGGAATACTATCTGACGCCATTAATCCTATAAATACCACATTTTGGTTAAAAATTGAAGGATTGGGTGATTGACTTTCTCCTATTGTGGTTGCCGTTTTTCCTAGTTTGTCCATTTTTATAAGCCGATTGCAAAGCTTGAACAGAGATCCTATTAAATAGTAATGATTGATAACTCATTAATAGAGGCTTAAGCAGTGCAAAAAGAAAATCTTTCTCATTATTTCACTTTTTTTAGTCAAATTTCCATATATCTTCAGCTAGATTTTTACCTCAAGCTAACAGGTAAAAAAATAACTTTATTATTTCTATCGGTGGATGCAGGGTGAACAAAGCATCATCTACCCTGGGATGGGAGAAGCAGTGAAAATAGCTGACATATATAGTAGTGCTAAATGATTTGTCAAATTTCGTATAGAGGCGGTTGACGGTTGACAGTCAACGGTAAACTGTTAAGAGTCAACAGCCACCACTGATATTTTTCACAATCTAATTGAAATTGCTATGTGTGGATGCTTATAGGAATCATATTTGATTTCTGAAAAAATCTCAGTAGGTAGGGCTATGCCTTACACATCCAGGTTTTACTTGGCATAGCCTAGCCTACATATATTTCCCAAATCAAATATTAGTCCTATATAAGAGGCAATCGGAAAATAGTGAGTGTAGCAATGAGTGAAATCAGCATTATCTTAATAGAAGATCATGACCTAACGCGGATGGGACTACGAGCTGCATTACAATCGCACAGTGCGTTGAGAGTGATTGGGGAAGCGGGAAACGCCACCCAGGGACTAAAACTCTTGGAGACAGCAAAGCCAGATGTAGCTGTTGTGGATATTGGCTTACCTGACATGGATGGGATTGAACTCACCCGGAAGTTTAAACGGTTTCAAGCAGAAACAGGGAATTCAAACACAAAAATTCTCATTCTGACAATGGATCACACAGAGGATGCCGTACTAGCTGCTTTTGCGGCGGGGGCAGACTCTTATTATATGAAAGAAACCAGCATTAATAAATTAACCGAGGCCATACAAGCAACTTACAACGGCAACTCTTGGATTGATCCAGCGATCGCCAATGTGGTATTAAGAAAGATGCGGCAAGGTTTGCCAGGGGAAACCCAATCATCTGATAAGCCTAAGACCGTGAAAATTGAAGCCCTGGCGACAGAATACGAGCAAGTTTTAGAAACCTACCCACTAACTCAACGAGAATTAGAAATTTTAGAGTTGATTGTCTCTGGGTGTAGCAACGGGCAGATTGCAGAGAAACTATATATTACAGTTGGGACAGTGAAAACCCATGTTCGCAATATCCTAAATAAACTCTGTGCTGATGATCGTACCCAAGCTGCAGTTCGTGCTTTGCGTTCCGGGTTAGTCGGCTAATCTTTCCTGCAAACAATTGGCAATCCGTCGAGCCGCACCTGGTTGACCCATGCGTTGTAGACCATTATCAGCAATTAATTGCAAACTGTCAGGATTGTTAAATAAAGATTGTACCACTTTAGCAACTTTTGATGGTTGGTCTACTAAAATTAAAGATGTTCCTAAAAGGCGGCTTTGAGCTTCTGCAAAAGCCGGGTTATATTGGGGACCCTCACCAGGAATCGCGATCGCCGGTTTGCCTAAACCTACAAATTGTTCGGTAGCTGTCCCCGCCATTGCGATCGCCAAATCTCCCAAATGTAAGCAGTCATTATAAGCTTGTTGAGTTAACAATAAATAAGCATTTTTTTGTTTAAATGTCAATACATTAGCATCATTAACTTGGATGGGAGATTCCGAATGAGGACGCCAGCCAAGAGATTTGAGAGTTTGTCCGAGAATATCACAGTCTAAACCCGGAGCGATCGCCCCTAAAAACACCACAGATCCCGAAGTGTGGAAAATAGAATCTCGTTCGCGAAAACTAGCCATCAATGCAGATACAGCCACCATCATCACTTCCCAGTTTTTGTAAGCCTCTGGGGGACGAGAACCAGGAAGCAGAGTGATCACCAACGGACGAGAAATTTCTTGCTGCTGGACATCCGCACTATAAAACCGCTGACGAGGAAACGACGCCTCCAGACCATCCATCATCGGATTCCCCAAATCAAAAGCGGGAATTGGCCATTTTTTTAAGATTTGCGTCGTCAACGAGTCCCTAGGGAACACCGCCTGACAACGGCGACGACTCATCAACCAACGTTCCCAAGGATGGTAAATCGAACCTGAAAAATTTTCCCAACTAGCACCTTTAGTTTTGCGTGGTAATAAACCAGCTTCATCGCGGACATAATATTCTGATTTTGCCGTACCCACAAAAGCATAGCTAGCACCACTAAAACTGGCAAACAACAGCGGGACAATATCTCCCACAGCTAAGATACCCGTCTTGTTGCCTAATTGTTTTTGAGAATTTACCCAACGGCGTACAGCTTTAATTTGGTTGAGAGTAAGTTGCAATAAACCACCACGGACATCCTTAACCAATTGACGCCCATCCATATATATAAAGCCGCCAGAAGGCATAGTGCGTACCGAACCAATCAGGGGTATATCCATCTGTTGGTAAGCCCGTCCTTCACCCACCAGAGGTAAAGCAAAGATATCTGGTGGGTTTGCTTGCTGCTGCAGTTCTTGCAAAATCCGCACTGCAATCACATCCTCTCCATGACCATTGCTTAAAACCAGTAACTGCAACCGCGAAGTTGTCGTTTGCGGATGAGAAGCTAGAGATAACCGAGATACATCACTCATAAACGAAGATGGGGATTGGGGGATGGGGATTGGGACTTACAAGTGGCTTCTGGTGCTGAAACCGTAATTGCTAAACAATTTTCGCAAAATCCTGCGGTTGTGCCTAGAGGTGTTAATAACAATTAGGACTCAGAAGCTATTTCACCATGTCCCAATCCCCAATAGTAAGGAGTAATGAGTAATGAGTAATGAGTAAGGAGTAATGAGTAATGAGTAATGAGTAATGAGTAATGAGTAATGAGTAAATTAATCCAATCCCCAATCCCCAATCCCCAATCCCCAATCCCCAATCCCCAATCCCCAATCCCCAATCCCCAATCCCCAATCCCCATTCGGCGTAATGTATTATGAAAAAGACACAATCGTTGAGATAATGGGGAGGTTTTTCCCAATTAGGGAGAGCCAATTTCTTTGAAAGTCCCTTAAGACTCAGGACTCAGGACTCAGGACTCAGGACTCAGGACTCAGGACTCTCTATGTTAACAGGTACAACTTTGCAGGCTGGAAAATATACCCTCAACCAGGAAATCGGACAGGGTGGCTTTGGGATTACTTTCAAAGCCACTCATCACTACTTAGGTCATGAAGTAGTGATTAAGACTATTAATGAACGGTTGCGACAACATCCTGATTATGCTAAATTCGAGCGCCAATTCCAAGATGAAGCTAGACGATTAGCTACTTGTATCCATCCTCATATTGTTCGAGTCAGCGACTTTTTTGTCGAAGCTGGACTACCTTATATGGTGATGGAATATATTCCTGGACAAACGTTAGGTGAGGCTTTTGTCTTATCAGGAATACCTTTGCCAGAAGCCACGGCTATTCATTTTATCCGCCAAATTGGGGCAGCATTGCAGGTGGTACACAACAACGGGTTGCTACACCGAGATGTCAAACCTGATAATATCATTCTCCGTCAAGGAACCCAGGAGGTGATACTGATTGATTTTGGCATCGCCAGGGAATTTAATAGCGGTGTAAGACAGACGCACACGGGTATGGTTTCTGAGGGATATTCCCCCATTGAACAATATCTTAGCCAAGCAACGCGCACCCCAGCAACAGATGTTTATGGTTTAGCAGCAACGTTGTATGCGTTGTTAACAGCACAAGTTCCCTTACCCGCATTGCTACGCGATCACGAAAAAATGCCGTCTCCCCGTGAACTCCAACCCCACCTCAGTGCTGCGGTAAATCAGGCGATTATGCGGGGGATGGCGGTGGAATCTCGCTTTCGTCCGGGGACAGTTGCAGAGTGGCTGAAGCTGCTACCTGCAAATGCAGCGGATTTTGTCCCGCAGGCTTTACCCACAAACGCCGTCGCGACTATCGATTTATCTGTCCTCCAGCAAGAAACATTACTTGGGACCACAGCCCAAAAAAATCAGATTTCTCTACCATTAGCGATCAAGAATGTTAAATCACGGGCACTGCAACTAGCCTCTTCTAAAGTA
This sequence comes from Gloeotrichia echinulata CP02, assembly GCA_038087035.1. Classification (NCBI taxonomy): domain Bacteria; kingdom Bacillati; phylum Cyanobacteriota; class Cyanophyceae; order Nostocales; family Gloeotrichiaceae; genus Gloeotrichia; species Gloeotrichia echinulata. The sequence continues at coordinate 660,067 of CP051187.1, forward strand.
TTATTGGGCACTGGTGTAGCGATTGTAGCTGCCACCGCAGGTTTTGGCATTACTAGTATGCTTCCTAAAACCCAGCCACAGCCAGCACCACCGCCTCTTTTTTCCCAGCCAACCAAGGAGCCAACGGCGGAAATACCAGCAACAAATAATACGAGTTCATCGCCAACGAAAGAGACTCAAGCCTCTTCGGTAAATGAATTGCCACCCGTCTCTAATATTAGGCGACGCAGGCGCAATCGTCCTGTTACCCAAGAAGAAACTTCCAATAACAGTAACAGTTCTACAGAAGAATCCCGTCAACGCAACACCAGAGAACCTCAAACTGAGAACCGGGAACCAGCCTCACCTTCTCCTGAAGCTTCCCCCCCATTACCGCTAGTAGAAAAGCTCAGGGAAATTCGCTCATCTCGTGATGCTTCCCGCTCACCAGAAAACAACTCTCCTCCTGTGAGTAAAGATTCCGCCCCATCCCCATCACACAAGCAGTCAAATCCCGTAGTTGTACCAGCAGCACCAGCATCTGAGGAATCAAAACAGTCAGAACCGCCGGCTGTGGTTGTACCAACATCTGAAGACAAGCCAAATTCATCTGATGACAGTCCATCCCAAAAGGATGAAAAGCCCCAAGAAAAGCCACAAACTGATAACCAGTAGCGCGTTGACATACTCCCCGGCGTGAACGCACGGGGATTCTAATTCATGGTTCACAGAAATCCGCTTGCTATATCAAGTTTCCCATCAATAGTATTGGCAGTCTTCTCCCCATGCTTTTCATCTGGCGATGCAGATTCCCAATGCCCTTGGGTACTGTTATTTTGCCACTCAACTCCTAATATCTTCATTCCTTTTTTGAGGATATTAATTGCCGCGTTCGTATCACGGCATATTTCAACCCCACAGTTATAACATGAATGAGTTCGGGTGCTGAGTGACTTTTTCACCCTATGTCCACAATTAGAGCAATCTTGGGAGGTGTAAGCGGGCGTTACTGCTACCACTGCCTTATCCCAGATTTTTCCGTAGTAGTCTAGCCATTGAGTGAACTGATACCAACTAGCGTCAGAAATCGATTTAGCCAAATGATGATTTTTGACCATGTTCGCAATCTTCAAATCTAGCCTTCGGCAACGGCTTCGCCGAACATATACGACGACATCGTTAGATGTCACTACGCATCGAGCTTGCTTTATAGCCCAATCTTTACGCTGTCTTTGGATTTTTAGATGAACTCTACCTAATCGTTTCCGCGACTTGTGATAATTAATTGACTGAGGTTTTTTACCTTTAACAAACTTTTTACTCAACCGTTTCTGAGCTTTGGCTTGTCTACGCTCAGACTTTCTCAAGAATTGGGGATAAATTACAGCATTATCATTTTGGTCTTTAGTGAAATATTTTAACCCTAAATCTAACCCAACGACATTGCCAGTGAATTCTCCAACTTCTTTACGGTCAGCGTCAAAACAGAATTGGGCATAATACCCATCCGCTCTTCTGATTACCCGGACACGATTAATTTTAAGTCTATGAAGGTCTTCTCGCGTGGATGAATTGCAGAATACAGATAAAGACCCAACTTTAAAGCCATCCGTGAAAGTAATAATCTTGCAATCATCAGATAGTTTCCAGCCTGATACTTTATATTCTACAGAGCGACAATGCTTTTTAAACGTGGGATAACCTTTCTTCTTCTCCTGCTTTTTACAACGTTTATAGAAACTTGAGATAGCAGCCCAAGCTCTTTCGGCACTGGCTTGACGCGCTGCGGAGTTTAACTTTAAAGCAAAGTCAAATTCAAGTGCTAAATCCTTGCACAGCTTATATAAGTCAGCCTTAACAACCCCTTGGTTATCCATCCAGTAGCGAAGGGCCTTATTTCTAATGAATTGGGCAGTGCGAATGGCATCATCAAGAGCTTGGTATTGCTCCAGGGTTCCGTTTAGTAGCTTGGTTTCTCTGACTATCATGCCCGTATTTTATCACGGAATATTGCACATAAAACAATATTAGAAAATATAAAGCCGTCCTTCTAGGACGGGGCTTTTACCCATTTTTTCGGTAAAATTAGGGGGTGTTTTACAGTCAATTGACTTTGGCGATCGCGAAGCTCCTCTGAAGCAGGCTCAGGTAGTGCCACACAGTGAAAGACTCAAAAGCGATGGCTACGCCCCTTCAGGCATCGCACTACAATATCTGATAAGATTCCATTGGTTACAGCGTCCAATCTGCAACAGCTAATCTGGGTACTAAACCAAAATCTCGTTGGTTACGGGTAACGACTGTGGCATTAAGAGATAATGCGATTGCAGCTATTCGCATATCTTTTTGCAGGCGATTTTTTCGCAGGGGAGGATTCTCTTTCAGCAGGTTTTTGAGACAGTCATCAGCTAGGGGTGTGAAATCTAGGATCTCAACTGTTTGGAGATATTTGACTGTTGTCCAAAGTTTTGAGTAGAGTGCGGGGAGATTATCCACTGCTGAGGGATCGTTAATTCTACCAATCCAGACGTTGAAAAGTTCTTGAACCGTAATTATCGTCACAGCAATTTGATGTAGAGAAGCGTTGGCGGTAACTTGGGGATGATTGCAAAGAATCAGTGAAACATGGTCGGTATCGAGAATATATCGAGACACAATCAGCTTCCTCTACAAGTAGTATGAAGAGTCAACTTCAGTGTCATCATCTGAGGTTCGCTCGGCTCGAATTTCATCCATAATTTCCTGAAAATCTGAATCGTCTTGAAAGACACCAGCAAATTGCATCCAAGTAGGTGGTGAAGCGTCAAGTGACACATTCCAGGAAATAGCTTCGATGTGGGTGAGTCGTTCTAAAAAGGTGGTTTGCAGTTGGGAAATTGCTTCTTCTCTTGTTTGTGCTTCAACTCGAAAGTTGGGAAACTCAAAAATAGATGCGACAAACTGACCGTTTTCGAGGGTTTCTACTAGTAATGTCACCTTCAGGTTAGCCGATGGCTGGGATTGCAGTACATTTAGATTGATGACCATGTTTGAAACACTTAAGTGTCTTTCTCATTGTACCGTAGTCAATCCACAGAAATGCCCCAGAGAATTTGGGATGAGTAGAATTTTGTCGGGTAGTGTTCCGTGCAAATCCACCCTGATTAGGGACTTCCAACAAATAAATTATCCAATCTTGTGGGGTGGACATCCAGCCATTGGCTTGGGGCGGGCGAGACGCCCACCCCACAAGAAGTAGAAGAATTTTAATATTTGCTTAAGCCGATAAATTAAGTAGGTATTACCCTCAAAACTAATCAAACAGACCACTACTTATTCATGACAATAATTTCTCCCTTCTTATTAATCTGAACTTGGTTTTTCGGAAAATCTTGCTTATTCAAATAACGCAAAAGTCCCACAGTCCGGAAATTTTGATCGATGTAAGGAATACCCTGCTTATTTAAATGAACGGGGATAATTTTACTGTAAATCAAATCTCCTTGTGAGTTCAATTTCACTTCTAAAATCATTGAATAACCAGTTTCTTGGGCTGTCGATAAAGTCCTGTATCCCAGAAAATTACCCAAAGAATAGGCAATAAGTTTATCTTTATAAATTTCCACCGCTCTGGGAACGTGAGGTCCATGTCCGATGACTAAATCTGCCCCCATATCAATCATTGTCCGGGCAAATTGCATCGAATTGCCTCGGTTTTCTCCATAAAAAAACTCAGTTTCATTCTTAACATGCAGCGCCCCCGTACCTTCGGCGCCTACCTGCATCGATACGACGACAATATTGGCGTTATTTTTAGCTTTTGTCACCAGCGCTTTAGCCGCTTCTAAATCATGGACAGAATTATACATATCATAAGTAGTAAATCCAATCATCGCCACGGTCATATTATTAGCATCTAGATACAGGATTTGATTTTTATGCCCTAATGTTTCAATACCAACCGCCTCCAGATTTGTCACTGTATCTTTAAACCCCACCGGACCAAAATCCATTGCATGGTTGTTCGCCAAATTGAACACATCAAAGCCAACATCAGCAAACAACCGAGCATAAGACGGTGGCGACCGAAAAGCAAAAATTTGCCCTTGGCTCATATCTTTGGAACTGTAGGGATATGTAGTTAAACTACTTTCAAAGTTACCAAACAAAATATCAGCGCCATGCAGATAACCTCGAACAGATTTGGGCAGCAGTTGATCACGAAAGCGTGGCAATCTGTAGTCAGGGAAATTAGTACCGGGAATTACATCCCCAACAGCTTTAATGGTGATAGTATCTGTAGGGTTTTGGTCGTCATCAGGCGCAACAAACGGAAATGGTAAAGGTTTGTTATGTGTCGTAGCGGCGTCAGAACGCTGCAATTGCCCAAACCTGATGATAATTCCAATACTAATACCTAGACAAAAACAAATACTGACAAAACCCAATGAAAATAGCCTTCCTAGCCTCTGATGAGCCATTGTGTATTCCTCACACGATGGCATTAGTGTATCCTACAAATTCTTGATAGCGGTATATATTGTGGCGCTGCAATGATTCGTCTCGTTCCCAGCCTCAGCACTGGGAATCTATTCTAAAAGGCTAAAACCTACCATATCTTTTTCCGAGAAAATCTGGTAATGTAGTTTAAAATGCAGTTAATTAACCAAAAGTCTGATTTGTAACTCCGTTTTTCACAGTCACGAAGTGAAAACTTTGGTGATCGCCATCCCCGCTGTACTCCAGAGTATCAGCAAGCTATGCCTAGCGTCCGCACCAGAAGGCATCGCAAAAATTTTCGGTCTGCCGAAACTCCGTACTCCGAAGAAATTATGACACAAAAAACAACCTTGGGGTATCAGAGTACTAGTTCAGGTTTAAATTAACTTCACTAAAAATTTAAATTAATTAAGTAAATCTCTCGTGGAAAATTAAGTTTTTCTCCGAAAATAAGAATGTAGAGGAACTTGAATATTTACGTGTAGTCAAGATTAAAATGTTTAGACAGTACTTTAGCAATCTTAGTCTCAGAGTCTCAAGTAAATATGCTTAATACAGATTTGCGGAAATCCCTCACCCAGTCAGTTATGGGTGTGGCTTTGTTAACGTCTGTCAATATCGCTGTGCCATGTGCCAGCCTAGCTCAGAGACCACCAGTAGTACCTAATAGACAACCAGTATTACCTACTACACAAACAATCACACCTGTTAACCAACCAGTACCAATAAGTAAATTACTTGATACTAACTATACTTTGGGCGGGGGAGATATTATACGTGTAAATGTATTTGAAGTACCGGAATATACAGGAGAATACGCTATTCCCCCTGGTGGAGCGATCAACTTACCTTTAATTGGCAGCGTATCACTGCTGGGGCTAACAACCGAACAGTCCGCTGACGAAATTTCCCGAAGATACGCCCGCTTTCTCAAGCGTCCGCTGATCTCAGTCAACCTGTTAGCGCCTCGTCCCATCAATATTTATGTCGCTGGAGAGGTGACACGTCCAGGGGCTTACACCCTCAGCTTACAAGGAGGCGCGGGGAACCAGCCAGGGGTACAATACCCAACTGTATTAGCTGGACTAACGATAGCTCAAGGTGTGACACTGGCAGCGGATGTAACTCAAGTTCAACTACGACGCAAGATAGGACGCTCTTCAGAACAAACTGTCAGCATCAATTTAAAGGAATTCATCCAAACAGGTAGGCTATCACAAGATATTACCTTAAGGGATGGCGACACAATAGTTGTGCCCACTGCTACCACATTTAACATAGCAGAAGCACGGAATCTATTCTCAGCTAACTTTGCCGCCGATATCACAAGACCCCGTACGGTAGCAATAATTGGTGAGGTTAACCGTCCTGGCTCGTATCTTGTGAGCGCAGGTACATCAGGAGGACAAGACGGTGGAGCCGTTGGTGTTGGTCTGCCAAATATAACACGGGCAATTCAACTAGCTGGGGGAATTACGCCACAAGCTGATATTCGGAATCTCAAACTACGCCGACCCACACGTACCGGCACAGAACAAACTATAGATATCAATCTTTGGCAACTTTTGCAGAGTGGAGATCTCAATCAAGACATAATTGTCCAAGACGGAGATACCGTAGTTGTACCGACAGCAACTGAGATTAACGTATCAGAAGCTACTCAATTAGCTACTACTACTTTATCGCCCACAAGAATTCAAGTTGGTGTGGTAGGCGAAGTGAAAAAACCAGGGCCTGTAGAACTACAACCGAATAGCTCCTTAAATCAAGCACTACTGGCGGCTGGTGGTTTTAACGATTCTAGAGCTAAAAGCGGTGCTGTAGATTTGATTCGTCTTAACCCTAACGGTTCTGTCACCAAACGGATAGTACAAGTAGATTTCGCCCAGGGAATTAACGAGCAAACAAATCCCATACTCCGCAATAATGATGTTGTGGTAGTCAGCCGCAATGGCATAACTAGGACTAGTGATACCTTAAGCACAATAGCAAGTCCTTTAGGTATTGTTGTGAACTTGTTTAGGTTATTCGGATTCCAATTCTAGTTTAACTGGGGACACTTCGGCAAGCTCAGTGCATCGCTGGGGATTGGGAGCGGTATGGATGGAGATTTAAACCCGATCCGCAAGAGTCAAAAAATCTCCTCCCAATCCCCTTTTCCCGTCTCCAGGCTGCTGATCATCCGCTGGTTTAGAGAAAATGGCAGATTCTATGCAATTTCAGCTTGGGAAACATCGGCGTAAAGCACTACAAGGATTACTCTTCAGCTTGACCTTGGCTGTGGGTTGGGGTCTGGGAATTCCCTCTACTTTAGCAGCGTCCAAGATAACTATCCGTTTAGGACCATTTCAGCAAGCGATCGCCATCGCCGATTTAGAAAAGTTTGCCAAAACAGGTAAACTACCAGATAGCCTACAAATCTATAGCTCCTTTTTGACGCCCCAAATCCGAGAATTGCTCAATCGGCGTCTACAAGTAGATCCAGCGGTGGCTGATAAATTCGTTGCAGAACTCATGCGATCGCCTGCTGGTAATCAATTAATTACATCATTAGGTGTGGCTATACCAGGTAGTACGGTAGAAACCCTCCAGACAGCCCTCAACCTGGGCTTACGTCAAGTTAACGGTTTAACTGTAGTTGGGTTCTTGCAAGCCTATCCAGGAGACAATGTAACTGTAGATGCAAGTAAAGCTCTGCAAATAGCCCTCCAATTCAATACCAATAACTTGCAAAGTCAAGCTATTGGCGCTTTGTTATCGCGAGAACTATTAGTCAACAGCAACACAAAATTTCAACCCAGTTTCGATCCAGCTGCTGTTGGTAAGGAAGCCTTTCAGCAGCAAACACTCACTCTCCAAGACCGACAACGGAACCGCGTCATCCCTGTAGACATTTATTGGGGTAAAGGTGACGCACAAGCACCACTTGTTGTTATTTCCCACGGCTTTGGCGCCAATCGCAAATTTTTTAGCTATTTGGCGCGTCATCTAGCTTCCCAGGGGATCACCGTTGCGGCTATTGAACATCCTGGAAGTAATGTCAATGCTGTCACAAAAGCCTCAGAACAAGCTAACTTAGCGCAACTCCTACCAGCCAAGGAATTTATTGAGCGACCAAAAGATATCAGCTTTTTGCTCAATGAACTAGCAAAACTCAATACTCAATCTGGGCTACTTCAAGGAAAACTCAACACCGAGAAAGTGACTGTCATCGGTCATTCCTTGGGAGGTTATACCGCCTTGGCGTTGGTTGGTGCCCAAATAGACTTGGGGGAACTGCGACAATTCTGCAAAACTAACCTTTCCTTGGGCGAATCTCCCGGTGATTGGTTGCAATGTGCAGCTACTGCTTTAAAAGAAACAAAAATACAACTAAAAGATGAGCGTGTCAAGAGTGCGATCGCTTTAAATCCCCTCGTCGGTAAACTTTTTGGCAAAAACGGTCTTTCTCAAGTTACTAACCCAGTATTAATCTTCACTAGCACCGAAGATTCTCTGACCCCAACCCTTAAGCATCAAATAGCACCTTTTGCCCAACTGCGAGGTGCAAAATATTTATTAACTGCGATTGGTGCTACTCACATGAGTGTTAGCGATCCGGCATATTTAGTGTCAGATACTACCAACATTATTCAAGAAAAGCGCGGCGAAGAAACCAATTCTCTACGTCAGTTGATTCGTGGTGTCAGTTTAGCATTTGTTAAACAACTCACACCAGAAGCGAAAATTTACCAACCCTTTTTGACACCAGCTTACGCCCAATCTCTTTCTACATCTGAAATACCCTTACGGCTTAATTCTGATTTACCAGGAACTATTAAGCCTTGGTTGGGTTTTGTGTCAAATAATTAATTCAGCACCTACTCTGGGGGCACATATACAGCAATTTTCATTTCTTTGAACCACAGATCCTTGTAGGGGCGCAAGGCCTTGCATTGGTGTCAACTTAAGCTAAAAACCTTGGGCAGTCTCGTTTCCAGCCTCTGGCTGGAAATGCCTATCATGAGGCTCTGCCTCAACTCATCCGTCCTTGAGGCGGAAGCCCACTATATCTCGCTCCCACGCAGAGCATGGGAGCGAGACAAATTGTATCACGCGATGTAGGGGCACGGCACTGCCGTGCCCTTACCGATGTACCTCACTAGGGCGAGAAACGCTATATCTAAATCGTCACCAATTATTTAGGAGTGGTATAGATCAGCCTTTTTTCAAACATTTCATCTAAAATTGGTAAGACAAACCAAGAGAAAACACTGGATAAACATTCAACCAATCTAGGTCTTTCTGGATTTTGGATTTTTCTGCTGCAATATTGTTGTTAATCTCTGTTTGTAGAACCGGATTAGCTGCTGCTTCTGCACCAAAAGTAGGTGTTAAATCTACTTGTGGTGATCCGGGGAACAATACACCTAAATTGACCGAAAAGCCCAAGCGTTGACCGGGTTTAACAGCATTTCCCCAGCCAATACCAAGGTAAGGTGCAACACTATTAGGAAAAGAAATCTTAGCTTTCACTGAACCTAGTTGGTTAGCATCATAATCGTTGTTATTAATCCTAATCTTGCCAGTGGTGGCATTTCCGGTGCCTTCAACTCTATTATCATTAAATACCAATCCACCAGTTACACGAAAACCAGAGTTTTTCCAAGGATGGTAATCTACTACAGTAGAGACGTTGAATAAGTTTACGTCAGATTTGTAAGTAACATCGGTGTTTTTAACATCTATACCTGTAGAAAAGTAATTCAAACCTAATCTAGCATTAAGATTAGGTGTGACTGATTTGGTAACTGACGCTCCAAAGCCTAGGGTACTTACTTCAGAAGTAATTGCCCAACCGCTAGACTTAGTTATATTGTCTGTTTTTTGTTCGTCGGTTGGTTGAACTTCTGACGGTTTTGGTGTTGATGGAGTAGGACGCTGCGTACAACGAGAGTTAAAGGGATAGTTCTTACAAAAAGTCTCTAAATTAACTGGTGCATTGGCAATTTGGTTATCCAAAGATGAATTATTCTCTGGTTGTAAATCAGCAGCATTATAAGAGAAAGTTCCAGGTTCTGGGGCTGTATCTTTGTTCTCAGGTGTTACCTGTTCACTGATGGATTTAGCAATAAAATTATTGCTAACTTCTGGCTGATTTATTGATTCTGCAATTACTTCATCTGCAAGCACTGATTGACTGATTGATGCTCCCATTCCCAAGACAAAAGCAGTCGCTGTCAGTAAAGATAGACTGAACTGAAACTTGTTCATGATTCAATTACTCCTGATTGATTTGAAAACATTTTAGGGGTTTAAGCAAAGAGGAACTCGAAGCAGGGGGTTTTGTATCCGGGTCTTAGAGGATGTTTGTAGTAGTCTGTCAATTTTGTTTTGAGGGATTTTTGGTAGTGTGAGCGTCTCGCTCACGCGGGCAAGATGCCCGCACTACAGTCCATCATTTTTATCTTGACAGAGTAGTAGTTGCGCTTGAGCGCTGTGACAATCAAGATCGCTGAAGCGCAACTACGAACAACCCATCAAAATTAATGCAAGAGACCACTAGCAACAAGACAAGGAAAAGTTTTTCCTTGAGGGGTTGGTTACTGAGGTTTTTTGTTTCAGTAATTTAACAGCTAGCTCAAAATATTCCGCTTAATATAAGGGAGTTTTTCCCAAAAAGATAGTCTTTTTTGATACAAAATATATTAATTTTTGATCAATGAATTTTTATTGCCCAGAGAAAATCTAATTGCAAATTAGCAAATAAATAAGTAAGTAGCCGTCATGAACTGCAGGTTTTTTGGCAAAACCTACGCAGTATTGCAACCCGACAAGCAATTGACAACTCAACGGGTAAAAGGCAATATTTTAGTATAAAAAACTATAAATCAGTAGTCAGAACTGTTTTGGTGATTTGCCTGATGGGAATTTCCATCGAAAATTCTGTGCCTAACCCTGACTGGGAATCACATTTAAAGACACCACCGTGTTTATCGACTATAATCTTGTAACTAATTGACAACCCCAAGCCAGTACCCTTTCCTACTGGCTTTGTTGTGAAAAATGGGTCACATATTCTGGCTTTAATGGCTTCGGGAATTCCAGGGCCATTGTCAGCAATGCGAATCACCACAGTGGGAACATGACCTTGAAGCTCTTTTAAAGTAGTACGGATGGTAATTTGGCTACTATGCGGTTCTGATTTAGAGTCCCTGTAATCCTCAAGCGCATCGATCGCATTACTCAAAACATTCATGAAAACCTGATTGAGTTGTCCAGCATAACATTCTACTAAAGGAAGGTCGCCGTACTCTTTGACTAGCTGAATAGCGGGACTGTCTGGTTTTGCTTTTAAGCGATGCTGCAAAATCAGCAGACTACTATCAATCCCGTCGTGAATATTCACAGCTTTCATTTCAGCTTCATCAAGGCGAGAGAAATTCCGTAAACCCAAGACAATCTGGCGAATCCGATCAATCCCTACCTTCATCGAAGATAGACTTTTGGGTAAATCCTCAGTGATAAATTCCAAATCAATCTCTTCTGCACGCTCGCAAATCTCAGGGCTGGATTTAAGGTTTTGCTTGTCATAAAGTTCCAACATACCAAGTAAATCTTCGGCATAATCGCTCACATGAGTGAGATTACCATAAATAAAATTCACTGGGTTGTTAATTTCGTGGGCAATACCTGCTACCAATTGACCCAAGGAGGACATTTTCTCAGTTTGGATCAGTTGGGTTTGAGTTGCTTGTAGATCATGTAGTAATTGAGTTAGCTCTTGAGCTTGCTGTCTAGTCTGATTGAATAACTCAGCTTGCTGGAGTGCTACCCCAAGTTGATTCGCAATCTGAGCCATAAATTTAACTTCGCCAGCTTCCCAGTGGCGGGGTGCAGAATTTTGATAAACTGCGAGTAACCCCCAAAGTTTCTGTCCGCTAAATATCGGGGCGATCGCATAGGCTTTGACCTGAAATTGCTCTAGCATGGCAATATGGCAATCAGCGTGACCTACTTGATAAATATCATCCACGGCAAAGGTTTCATTATGGCGATACCGTCCACCTTGGGTTTCCTGCAAATAGGTATCTTCCCAAACTGTTTTGATATTTGACCCTACTAGTTTTATCCAGGGTTCATTAACAAATTCGGCAATATATTCACCACTCCAATCAGAATTGAAACGATAGACTGTAACTCGATCAACTTGCAATGATTGACAAACTTCTTGGGTGGTCGTCTGAAAAATTGCATCTAAGTCAAGAGATTCCCGGATTTTTCCAACTACTTCAAATAAGACTCGTTGTTGTTCTGCTGCTTGTTGTAGTTGAGCTGTGCGCTCTTGGACTTGATTTTCTAAATTAGCATTGAAAGCATGTACCTGTTGGTATAATTGATATTGCTGAATTGCGACGGCAAATTGTTTACCCAGTCCTTGAGCCAATTCAATTTCTATAGTAGTCCATTCGCGGGCTTGTGCCTTTTTAAATTGTCGCCAAGCTTCAAACGATAGACGCGGATAACGTTGTCGTTTATCCGCGTCAAACTGACCAGCCCATAGGGTTTCTGTGTCTATTGCTTCTCGAAAAATGCTTAAGTATCCCAGCACCTGCTGACGGTACTGAAGTTTTATCATTAATATGCTGCGAATTTTTGTTGGCTGGAAAGCAACTTGCAAATTTCCCAAACTAGGGGTTTTATAGATATCTGAAATTGCCCAAATATCCGATTCAGCACCCTGGTAATGCTCCTTCCAGACAGAATATTGCTCCAAAAGCCGATGTTTTGTCAATTCTGAGATTACAGGTTGTTGACCACAGGTATAAACTTGAATGTAATCGCTTTCTGTTTCTAGCCAGTCTCCTAAGCTCTTGAGCTTGTCATGGTGGAGATTCAACGCTGGATTTTTCAGACAAAGCCTACCACCACAACCAGAGAATGCAGCAACAGCTTCTTCTAAAGCTGGCTGTAACTCAATCAGGGGTTGGGAATGTAGCAGAGAAGCTATACGGTTGATGATCGCTTCCTTGGCTGCTGTTTGGCGAGCTTGAGTGAGGAGATTACTTTGGGCGATCGCCACTGATAGTTGATCAACTACAATCTGCACAGCTTCTAGTTCATATTGTGAAATCGAATATGACTCAGAATGATGAGATACCAGTAATCCCCAAAGTTGCTCTTGATGGAGAATAGGCACTACTAAGGTGAATTTTACCCCCATTGCTTTCAAATATTCAATATGACATAAATCAGCACGGTGGTAACTGATTTCCTCAGAAATAATTTCTGCATTTTCCCAGTCACGAAGGCGAATCTGAGTCATTTGCTGAGTGTCAACATTTACCATTGAACGTACCCGTGAATTGATAAATAGTTCGCGGGTATGGGTAGGTATATCATCAGCGGGAAAATTTAGCCCCAATAAGGAAGGTAAACGATTTTGATAAATCGACTCTCCAATAACTTGACCACTACCATCACCATGAAATTTGTAAATTATCACCCGGTCAATTCCCACTAATGAACGCACCTGTGCCGTTGTTATTGTGAGAATTTCTTCTAATTCTAATGTTCGACGGATACGGTTTGTAATGCGGCGTAATAAACTTTCTTGCTCAAGAGTTGCCCGCAAGTCTGGCTTAGAGGTCAGGGTCATTTCTTGTAGTTAACTCAATTAATTTAATTTAGCAAAAACATTTAATAATATCCAAAGCCATTTTCAAATTTAATTCACCAGCTTGTCTTCAGTAAGAATACTGGCAATTTTAACACTATGTTTTTTATTTTGTTCGAGAAAAATTCACATTTAATAATAAAGACTTAAACTGGATAAAATGTATATGAAGTGTATGTAAAGAAATCAAACTAATTAAACATAAAATACTAAAAATATTCTCATATTTGTAGTAGGGATAAAGTGCTGAAGAGTGGGGGGTTTCCCCCCTACCTGACCCGTAAACGGGAATTTAAAATTTTTACATTTATGTCAGGGCTTCAGCATATCAGCCAAACTAAACTTTCACACTGTCAGCAAAGCGGATTTTGAGATAGTCTTCTTCCATCTTTGCACCTGCAGGTTGCAGTGCTGCTAAGGCTTGGGGCAATACTAAATTACGGCGATGGTTGCCAATGGTAATGTTTAATTCGTCCCCAGTCTTACTCAGTTGAACCTGGCTTTTAGGAATTCCAGGTAAGTAAAGTTCTAAGCTGTATTGGTTGTTCTCTTGAACTACCCGAATTGTTGTTTCTTTATAATAAACCTGGGTGGGGTCTTCATCTTTGTAGAGCGTTTCCTTCAGCCTTTCTAAAGCTGCCAAACCGCACATTTCTTCAGAAAAAAGAGGCACTTCCTTCACAGGTAAAGGGTGAAAGTTGTCATGAATTTCTTGACGATATTGGCTTTGGTTTTCTTTCCACCGTTGGAAAAATGGGTCTTGCACTTCCTCGGGAATGATGCGATTAGCTACTACTAAATCTGTCGCAACATTGTACAAACTTAGATAAGCATGTGCGCGAAGCGATTCCTTAATCACCATCTTTTCGGGGTTGGTAACTAGGCGCACTGAGGTTTGAGTATTATCAGTTAAGACTTTTTCCAGAGCTTCAATTTGTTCATAAAATTCATAAGGTGCATCCATCACCTCTTTGTTTGGTAACGAAAAACCAGCGATGGGTCTAAAAATAGGTTCAACCAGAGGTCTAAGTGCTACCGAGATATTTTGAAAGGGTTTGTAAAAGCGGCGCATATACCAGCCGCCAACTTCCGGTAAACTCAGCAGACGTAGTGCTGTGCCGGTGGGGGCTGAGTCGATAATTAAGACATCATACTCCCCTTCATCATAATGGCGTTTCATTCTGACTAAGCCAAAAATCTCATCCATCCCAGGCAAAATTGCCAATTCTTCCGCCTGTATCCCATCTAAACCCCTGGCCTGTAAAACTTGAGTAATATAGCGCTTCACCGCACCCCAGTTTCCCTCTAGTTCCAGCAGCGCATCTAGTTCCGCACCCCACAAATTTGGGCGAATCTGTTTGGCTGCGTGTCCTAGTTCCAAGTCAAAACTATCTGCTAAGGAGTGAGCCGGATCTGTACTCAAAACCAGTGTACGATACCCTAGTTCAGCGCAACGCAGTCCAGTTGCAGCAGCAACAGAGGTTTTACCTACACCACCTTTGCCGGTCATTAAAATTACACGCATGGATGATTCTGTCCTGCCTGAGGATTGTTTACATTTGTTTACATTTTTATTATCAACTGTTTAGCTTAAACCGCAAGAAGCCTCTCACCGAAGCGAAGGGAGGTGATGAGATGAATGGCGGGGCGGCGACGAGTTGACCCCCGACCTTTATCAACCGTCAGGTTGATCAGGGAGTGGGGTCGGGGAGGAGTCGCCATTTTTAACTTTGAGCGAGTCTATAAAGTCTTCAACTACATGAGTCATAGTTTTATCGTTTTGACTTGCATATAACCGTAGCTTATTCAATCTACGTTCTGATATTCTTAAATTTAATGCTTTGTTTTTCATAATTGCCTACACATTGCCTTTACGTTTATGTTATCCTATGTGTAGGTCGAAAACAAAGGAAAAAATGAAGACATCATACCAGTACAAAATCAAGCCAACTAAAGAGCAATCAGCGAAAATAGATAAAACATTAGAAATGCTGCGTTGTCAGTATAATTATTTGTTGGCTCAAAGGTTTGACTGGTATGAAATGAATCGCTGCCCTATTGATAGATGTCCATTAATTTGTCACATACCAGAATTAAAAGAACAACCATTATACTACAATCAAAAAGCGTCTTTGGTTCAACTGAAAGTTGATAGACCTTGGTACAAAGAAATTCACTCTCAAGTGTTACAGGAAGTTCCTAAAAGAGTTGAATTAGCTTTTGACAGATGGTTAAAGGGTGACGTTAATGGCAAAAAGTCTGGTAGACCTAGATTCAAGGGTAAAGGTCAATATAAGACTTTTACTTACGCACAATTTAAGCAACGTAATTTTGTTAACAACAAAATTACGTTGTCAAAGATAGGGGACGTGAAAGTTATTGTTCATCGACCTATCCCAGATGGCTTGAAAATCAAAACCGCTTCTGTAACTAAAAAAGCTGATGGTTATTATGTGTCCCTCAGCTTGGAAGATAGTACAGTTCCTACAATTAAACCTGACTTTAACCCAGAGTCTATAACTGGTATTGACATGGGATTAAAAGAGTTTTTGACGACTGCTGATGGTGAAACAGTAGCTATTCCTCAACACTATCGCAAAGCGCAAAAACGTTTGAGAGTTATCCAAAAGCGTGTTTCCCGACGTAAAAAAGGTAGTAATCGTAGACAAAAAGCTGTTAAAAAATTGGGTAGACAGCATAAAAAAGTTGCTGACAAGCGCAAAGACTTCCATTTTAAAACTGCTAACAACTTACTGAAAAAATATGACGTAATTGCACATGAAGATTTAAACATCAAAGGAATTTCAAGGTCTAGACTTTCTAAATCTGTACATGATGCTGGTTGGGGCAACTTTTTATCAATACTAACAAACAAAGCCGGAAATGCTGGTTTGTTGGTAATACCTGTTAATCCCAAGAACACATCCCAAGATTGCTCTAATTGTGGCGCAAAAGTCCCTAAAAAGCTACACGAAAGATGGCACAACTGCCCACATTGCGGATGCAGTCTTGACCGTGACCATAATGCTGCAATCAATATAAAAAATAGGGCGGTAGGGCATTCCGTTCTTAAAGCCAAGAGCCTCCTAAGCGATAGCCGGATTGTCTTGGAAGCCTACACTGTATGCGTTGCATCAGTGTAGGAGATGTCACCCAAAGAAATGCTGCTTCAGGACATCGAGTTGTGAACAGTACCAATAATCTATGTGGGAAACAATCAAATTTTCTGCATTCAGGCGTAATTCACTCCAACCGGAGATAGAGATCCGTGGTTTCCAGGGGAGGGGAGTATTCCAGCTGAGTGTCCACTCAGTTTTTATTGTGTCTCCCTCTGTTTGAATATCGTGTAAGTCCATTTTGGGATTTAAAAACCAAGTTTGGATGAAATTAATCATCTTTTTGTAACGTTCAACGCCACGAAATTTATTTAGTGGATCTTGAAAATAAACTTCTGCGGCGTAAATGCTGTAAGTTTGATTAATGGGAAATCTTTGATAGTCGTCTTTGAGAATTTGAACTATATCCATAATTTTCGTTATTTGTTAGTGGACGACAGCCATTAGCAGCTTTGCGATCGCATGGTGCTGCTAATCCTAATCCCTTTGTTGTGATTCCCGATGCTGATAGAGAAATTTTACTGGATATTTTGCAAGTGGGCGATCGCACAGTTTGGCTGAATGAACCCAATTGGCGAGAACAGGTAGAGGAAGCATTTATAGCGTTTCTCACCCTAGTAAGGTACACCCGTAGGGGCACGGCAATGCCGTGCCCTTACACCGCGTGATACAATTTTGTACCTCACTTAACTGAGAATCGCTATAAGCAAGGTGCATCGGTTTCGCTGATAGCGCGTCCTGACGCACGGGGGGATTTAAAGTCAGCGATTTTGAGTTTAGCAGTCGAACCGATGGAACTTGGGTTTTTGCAGGTTTATCCATTGGTGGAGGGGGTGCAGAGGTATCCGCGAGGGTTTGGGGTGAGGCTGCGAGTGCGAGAAACGGTGCAGTGATAATGCCTACAAAAATAATTTATGTATAAATTATGTATACTTAGCAAGTATAGTTCCTCATTTAATATTATGATTTAGAGTCACTTATTTTGCTTTATATGGGTAGAATCTATACTAAAAACTTCTCTTAGTAAATGGCTGAAATAGATACAAACCTTTGATAATTTCAACTCGATTGACTAAGCAATACATATAAATAATGACATGACATTTAGTGAAACTCTCTGGGATAGATTTCTGACTTACGATAATTTTCTGCTTGCTTGGCAAAGAACGGTAAATGTTACTAGCCGTATGATTATTGATGAGTTGGGCTTTAAAATATTTGCTTTTAATCTTGAAGCTAATCTCAAAGATTTAATAAGGCAAGTAAAAGCGGAAGATTTTCCCTATACACCGCTAGCAGATCATAAAGTATATGTTCCAAAACCATCAACTACATTGAGAACAATGTCACTCATGGCTGTACCTGATGTTATTGTTTATCAAGCTCTTGTTAATGTTATTGCTGACGAAAGTCATCAATATCTAGTGACTCACCAGAATCAGCATATTTTTGGTAATATTTATGCTGGTTCTGGTAAACGCTGGATGCTCCGTCCCTGGAAACAACAATATAATAAATTTGTTAATTCTGTTGAAAGATTATATCGTCAGGGTAATTCTTGGATTGCTTCAACAGATATTGTATCTTTTTATGACACTATTGACCATGAGAGACTTATTCAGATTATATGGAAATATTGTGGCTCTAGAAGAGATAGTAAATTTGAAAATCTCTTGAGAGAATGTCTTTCAAAATGGTCAGCACATACAGCAGATGTAAAAATGAGTCGTGGAATTCCTCAAGGTGGTCATGCTTCTGATTTATTAGCAAATTTATTTTTATATGAACTTGATAAGATAATGATTTGTCAAGGATATCATTATGTACGTTATGTAGACGATATACGTATTCTAGGACGTGATAAGCAAACTGTTCAGCAAGGACTAATTCTTTTTGATTTAGAACTTAAGCGGGCTGGATTAGTGGCTCAGGTTACAAAAACTAGTATTCATGAAATCGAGGATATAAATAAAGAAATTACACATTTACGCTTTATAATTACAGATCCCACAGGAACAGGAGAATATACCCTAATTAAAGAGCCTTCTATTTCTCAAAGTGAACAGGCTGAATTGGCAGCAGATTATGTTAAAAAAACAAATACAAATACAGATACTATAGACGAAGAAACAAAAGTATCACATATTTCTACGGATTCAGACGAAGATACCGATGATGATTTTGAAGAAGAAGAGGATAGCAAAAGATACTCTTCAAATAAAAATTTCAATATAGATATAACTGAAAATAAAAAACTACAAGAGCAATTGCGGGAGATATTTTTAGAAGCTTATTCACTTCTAGATAATTCAGACAAAAGTAAAGAAGCAGAATCAAATATCACATTTTGCTTGTATCGGCTAGAACCTGATGAGCCAATACGTGAGAAAATATTAGATTTACTTGACAGGTTGCCTTGGCGTTCTGAAGCTATATGTTGTTGTTTAGGGCGTTTTAAAAATGATTCATTTATTGTAGAAAAATTACAAAATTTTATAAATAAACATAAGGTATATTCTTGGCATCGTGCTAATTCACTATGGTCTTTATATCAGATTAGTGGAGCTAAAAATACTGCATTTATATGCCGAGAATGGCTAGCTGATACTCGCTTAGACTGGTATGCCAGAATGATAGCTGCACGAATATTAGGAAAACTTCCTGGTCAACATTCCTATTTTATGGAATGCTTGCAACAAGAACAGCATAATAGTAAAGATGATCCGGAATCTTCATCACTGCTCAGACAAGAATTAGCTTATAGTGCTTTTCAGAGGATTAAATCACATAATAAGCTTTTAGCATTATTTCGCTTAATTTGTACTGATAAAAGCCCTGTAATGCACAGATTAGCTATTTATCTTCTACAAATGAATAAATGTAGAGTTACCTGGGATGATTTAAAGCCATACCACCAAGAAATGAGCAAGCTATCAGATTTAGTTAAATCTGTTGGCTTATCATCAGATGCTCCGAAAATATGCTTTATCTACCAAACGCTTTCAACTATATATAAAGTTTCATTTTCATCCAGCAATCTTTGTCTGTTTTATGGCGTGCATTACGAAAGATCTGTCGAGCATTTACGAGAATCTGTGAGTAGTTATCATAAATCACCTAATGCCTATATCAGAACTTTTCATCAATTTGCACATCTTACTTTAATTGCTTTTTATGAATACACTTTTCCCTTAGAATCAGGATTACATGACGGTTATGCATCTCTCACAGACAGAAAAGTTTTTACCACTTCCCTTCCAAACAGCTACCAAATTTGGAAAGACCTTGGCTCTATGCGGAACCGTGTTGATCATCCAGTAGATAAAAAAACAAAATCACACTCACAAAAGATTACTTTTGAAGAAACGGAATTTTTTCGTAAAAAACTCAATGTTGCTCTCCAAGAAATTTTTAATTTTTGGCTAAATTCATCACCTGTGACTACTTCTGTTCCTGTATCAACAACATGATGAATTCAGGAATTATCTAAATTTGATTTTCAATTTTCTCCTCTGTATATATTAAATTCGAGCGGTCCTTACCGCTCGAATTTTTTGTTATTGACGACGCTCTTGCAACTTGCGATAAACTGCCTTCAAATCAACTTGATGATGAGCTAAAGCCACCAGCGTATGATATAATAAATCAGCAACCTCCCCCGCGATCGCGTCTTCATCATCATCCTTAAACGCCATTACCACCTCAGCCGTTTCCTCACCGATCTTTTTCAAAATCTTGTTATCACCGCCGGCAAATAACTTACAAGTATAGGAATTTTCATTGGGGTGGTCACGGCGATCGCAAATTACCTGAAATAATTGAGATAATGTATCCCCTGGTGGTGGCACAATTTGCCCATCTACTTGATGAAAACAGCTACGCTCACCAGTGTGACAGGCAATATCTCCTACCTGTTCTATGCCAATTAGTAGGGCATCACTATCACAGTCATAACGGATACTCTGCACCTTTTGAATATGCCCAGAAGTCGCCCCCTTGTGCCACAACTCCTGACGGGAACGACTCCAAAACCAAGTTTCACCAGTTTCCAAAGTCTTTTGTAATGACTCCTGGTTCATCCACGCCATCATCAAGATAGTGCCATCTAGATAATCTTGGACGATTGCTGGCACTAAACCCTGTTCATCGTAGCGAATTTTTTCTACAGGAATGGCGTGGTGGAGTGAATGCGGATCGGTAGAAAACATACCAGCTAATTTGCTCTAATGATAATGATTCATGCATTCACGATACCATTATCAACAAGAATTACTAATTCGTAATTCGTAATTTATTTTTGAGCCGAAAACCATACCTGTTAATCCAAGTCAAATCAGCCAAATCATACCTTGCGAGACTTTTAAAACATCCTCTTCAGGGTGGGGTATAAATTACCGAGGTGTTTTGATATCAGAATTTTATGATTGCCAGTCAATTTTAGCGCGGTTTTGATGAAAGTCACTAACACAAATCTACTCAATAGTAAGCCGCCATACTCAAATGATCACATAACTTATCAAAATCAGTCTTGGAGGTTCATGTAAATTTTCTTGAACATAGATGGACTATTGTTAGGTGCGGTTGGTCAATAAATGTCAGGTTTTCCTAGGAAATTACCCTTTCCATCGCCGATTGCATCTTGACAGCACTCAAAGCGACCTGATGTGCTTTAGCGGCTTCACCATACCAATGGAGCGCCGAGTTATAAGCAGCCCGGTAAAGATCCTGATATGCCTCAGATAATAAACTCCGAATCTCTAAAGGCAAGTCTTGATTTGACTTGTATAACATATTGCTACTTTACTTGTTTGAGCTAATTCTACCAGGATAGGAATTCTAGGCACTATTTCACCCTATCCTAGGATAGAGCTTTTTTTGTTCCCCACTGTTAGGAGAGAACCGTGGTAAATACAACGATTAAAACGACAAAATCACAAGAAATCTTCGCCGCAGCCCAAAGCCTGATGCCAGGAGGAGTTAGTTCCCCAGTGCGTGCGTTCAAATCTGTGGGCGGTCAACCCATCGTTTTTGATCGCGTCAAAGGAGCATACATTTGGGATGTAGATGGCAACCAATACATCGACTATGTAGGCACTTGGGGACCGGCTATCTGCGGTCACGCCCATCCAGAAGTGATTGCAGCGCTGCATGAAGCCTTAGAAAAAGGTACTAGCTTCGGCGCACCTTCAGCCCTAGAAAATATCTTGGCAGAAATGGTGATCGCTGCCGTTCCTAGCATCGAAATGGTAAGATTTGTTAACTCCGGCACAGAAGCCTGTATGGCTGTGCTGCGATTAATGCGGGCTTTCACTAACCGGGAAAAAGTCATCAAATTTGAAGGCTGTTACCACGGTCACGCCGATATGTTCCTAGTCAAGGCTGGTTCTGGTGTCGCCACACTTGGCCTACCTGACTCGCCGGGAGTACCAAAATCCGCAACTATCAACACACTAACCGCTCCTTTCAATGATTTAGAAGCAGTCACTGCCTTATTTGAGCAAAACCGTGACGAGATTGCTGGTGTCATTCTTGAGCCAGTCGTCGGGAATGCCGGTTTTATTGCTCCTGATGCAGGCTTCCTCGAAGGCTTACGGGAACTCACCCATGAGCATGGAGCCTTATTAGTCTTTGATGAAGTCATGACAGGCTTCCGCATTGCTTACGGTGGCGCTCAACAGAAATTTGGCATCACCCCCGATTTGACAACCTTGGGTAAAGTGATTGGTGGTGGCTTACCAGTAGGAGCCTACGGTGGTCGTCGCGATATCATGTCAATGATTGCACCGGCTGGCCCTGTGTATCAAGCGGGGACTCTTTCTGGTAATCCTTTGGCGATGACCGCTGGGATTAAAACCCTAGAATTGCTGCAAAAACCTGGTACTTATGAGTATTTAGATCAGATTACGAAAAAACTTGCAGATGGCTTGCTGAAAGTTGCTCATGAAACTGGTCATGCGGCTTGCGTTGGTCACATTAGCGCCATGTTTGGCTTATTTTTCACAAGTGGGCCAGTTCATCAGTACGAGGATGCGAAAAAATCCGATACAGCCAAATTTGGCCGCTTCCATCGCGGGATGCTAGAGCGGGGTATTTACCTTGCACCATCTCAGTTTGAGGCTGGATTTACTTCTTTAGCTCATACTGAGGCTGATATTGAGCAGACTTTAACTGTTGCCAGGGAAGTCCTGTCTGGGTTGTAAAGTAAAACAGTACGGATTGCGGAGTGTTGAGTGCTGAACACTCCGCATTATTGCTCATGAGCGTCACTAAGTGAGGAATTTGGTGAATATAACCCATCGATGGGAAGTTTATGGTTATTTTACGCAAACTTACTCTAACTTTAGCCAATCTTCAAAGTATTTCCAGCAAAAATTACCTACCACAAATTGATTTTGTTTTCAATAATGAAATCATAGTGTGACGTAACAATTATTATTCGTGTAGCGAGTTGACAGTACATGAGCTACTGCTTGAATCCTATCTGTTCCCATCCAGAAAATGTGGCATATAGCCAAAGGTGTCAGTCTTGTGGCTCGCAACTACTGTTGAGAGACCGCTATCAAGTCGTGAAACCATTGGGTCAAGGTGGCTTTGGCGCAACCTTTTTAGCCTATGATCAAGCCTTACCAGGGGAACCGAGTTGCGTGATTAAGCAACTTCGTCCCTCAGCAAATGCACCACATGTTTTACAGATGGCGCGAGAACTGTTTGAGCGAGAGGCGAAAACCCTAGGCAAAATTGGGAATCATCCCCAAGTCCCAAGGCTGTTGGACTATTTTGAAGACAATCAACAATTCTACTTAGTCCAGGAATACATTAATGGTGCCACCTTACAGCAAGAGGTGAAACGCAACGGTATTTTTAGCGAAGCTGGGGTCAAGCAGTTCTTGAGTGAAATTTTGCCTTTGCTGCAATACATTCATGAGCAAAAGGTGATTCACCGTGATATCAAACCAGCCAACTTGATTCGCCGCAGTCAAGATGCAAGAATGGTTTTGATTGATTTTGGAGCGGTGAAAAACCAAGTCAATCCAATTTCTGGCCCATCAGGACAGACCGTATTAACTGCTTATGCAATTGGTACTCCTGGTTTTGCGCCTCCAGAGCAAATGGCGATGCGTCCAGTCTACGCCAGTGATATCTACGCCCTGGGAATAACATGCATTTATATGCTGACTGGTAAAGCTCCTAAAGATTTGGAATACAATCCCACAACTGGTGAAATGATGTGGGAACGACTTGTACAACTCAGTGACCACTTCGCAAGTGTATTGCGGAAAATGTTGGAGGTGTCAGTACGTAATCGCTACCAGTCAGCCACCGAGGTACTCAGAGGGTTGGAAATGGAACCATACCTGGAGAGTTTGGCTAAGGGATTGCTGGTTAAAACTGATGCCAGCGTTAAAGAGGTAACACAGAACCGCTGGGAAAATTCTGCGGTGATCAGTAGGAATCCTGTTGCTACTAATAGTAGTAGTAGTAGTGCAGAAGTGGCGCAGTTAGCAGCTGCAATTCGCGCCAGACGTGCTAAAGCTACAGAAGCGGCTGCATTAAATCCAGCGGGAATCCGCCAAGGGCTGATGGTGGCAAAATCTACAACCTTGGCTAGCAGCAACAGTAATGGTTCGCAAATTCAAAACTCTAAAATTGCACGCAAGTTAGATACCCAAGGTTTACTCACAGCCTATCTTAAGGGAAGACGGGATTTTGCTCAACACAATTTGAGTCTACTTAATTTGCAAGGTTCTGACTTGTCAGGGACGAATTTTCATTCGGCGCAAATGCACAAAACCAACCTCCAAGGAGCTAATCTCCACAATAGTGATTTTGGTAGAGCCAGTCTGATGGGTGCTAATCTCAGGGACGCTAATTTGACCAAAGCTTACCTGAACAATGCTGATTTAGAAGCAGCTGACCTGCGAGGTGCTGACCTCACCCATGTTAATTTCAGCAATGCCAATCTTAAGGGAGCTAATCTCTGTGGTGCTAATCTTACTGGTGCGAAAATTGCCGATGAACAACTGGCGCAGGCTAAAACCAATTGGATGACGGTACGTCCCAATGGTAAACGAGGTTTGTTGTGATTTCAGCTTTGAGATTAGGTTAATTCCAAATTGTCAATTAAATAAATCTTAAAATTTTAAAAGTTTAAAAAAATTTTATATTCACACTGTTATTTAGGCAATAGTGTCATGTCCCGCTGACGAACCACTATTACTACATGAAACTTAACCCGCTTTGAAATTAGCCAAAACGGGCTTTAATACTCTGATCTTGAGCGTTCCAGCTAACGCTTAGAGATCTCCCAAATAGCAAACAGGTAATTGTGCCATCACTTAGTAAATGCTATTGTTTGTTTAATTGTTTGTTTTGAATGTTTTCCTGAAAATTAAGCAAAATTTAACAAGTACCACCTGTTAAAACTGCGAAAGACTACTTTACAATAAACAACAAAGGAACACAATAATTTTTTTATAAAAATTTTCCATAACATCTATGAGCGCGAAAACCAGGGACAATTTCACCCCAATCAAAGGCGAAAACAATTGACGCTCTTTGGCCGCTAGAGTTTCCAGGGTAGGTGCGGCAAGTAAAAAGCAATTTATCATTCCTGATACAGGCTGACACGAAATGTTAATGACAGAAATCAGCAATTTAAATTTGTTGGCAGTACAAGCCTCGCCGATGGCGTCTGAGCTACAACAGAAGGAAGTAGAACGGCAATTAAGTCTGTTTCAGATATTCCGCAAGCTGTATGAAGACCATAGCAGCCTTTTAAATGAAATTCTGCAGATAGAAGCCCCAGAACAGTCGGCGTTGACAGGGGTGAAGCCATGTTACGTACAAGGCGTAGTAGAAGCGTCTGATGTTTACGTGATTACTAACTTGTGCGAAAACAAGACACAAAGCTTACAACAACCACAGGGTATCTGGACAATAGGTCGCGATACCAACAGTGGCATACATATTGCTGATAGATATTTATCTGAACGCCACGCTGCGATTCAATATATTGACGATCAAGGTTTTTATTTAATTGACTTTAACAGCAGCAATGGCTCCTTTGTGAATGGCGAGCCAGTCTATCAGCCGAAAAAGCTCAAAGATGGCGATCGCATTCGTCTAGGTAGTATAACTTTTGATTTTTTTATTAATCAGACTAATCGTGTTCTACCAACTGTAGCAATCGAGTTACTGTTGCAGCTTGTGTCTCGAAATGATGGTAATGCAGTAAAAATGCCTAATCAACCCAGTAATAAACAAAAACAACCGACTCAAAGCTCAAATGAGCTTCCACGGATTGACACAGACTTACGCTTATTTGATCACCACCAACAACCGCATGGTGGCTTAAGTGCAGAAGACAAGTCAGAAATTTTAGACCGCTTTTTCAGCAGAAGTCGTTAATAGTTAGACAACTGCTGCTTACTGCTATTTTTAGTTAGCTATTATATCACAAATAAAGTAGGGGCGCAAGGCCTTGCGCCCCTACCATCGTATCTATCTGAGTTTTTTAGTCTTCTTCAGGCTCTATATCAAGTTCTTCCTCTTCGTCTTCGCTGACCTTGGCGACAGAGTTAGCGGAGACAACAGCGCCTTTGTCTAGCTTTTCACGTACTAGCTGGGTAATTTTGTCAGTAAATTCGGGCTTGTCTTCCAGATATTTAATGGCGTTATCTCGACCTTGGGAAATATTTTCGCCGTTGAAGCTATACCAAGCGCCTTTGCGGATGAGGACGCCTGTTTCTTCTGCTAGGTCAACAAGACAACCTAATGTAGAAATTCCTTTGCCAAAAATAATGTCAAATTCTGCAATTCTAAAAGGCGGTGCTACTTTATTTTTGGCAACTTTTACCTTAACACGGTTGCCAAATTCATCTGTACCTTTTTTCAAGGTTTGAATCCGGCGAATATCTAAGCGTACCGAAGCGTAAAATTTCAATGCGTTACCACCAGTTGTTGTTTCTGGGCTACCGTAGGTAACACCGATTTTTTGCCGCAACTGGTTGATAAAAATTACTGTGCAGCCAGATTTACCAATATTTCCCGTAATTTTGCGTAGAGCTTGGCTCATCAATCTGGCTTGGAGACCAACGTGAGCATCACCCATATCGCCTTCAATTTCAGCGCGGGGAACCAATGCTGCTACTGAGTCAATGATCACAATATCAACCGCAGCAGAACGAACTAGCTGATCGACAATTTCCAAAGCCGATTCACCAGTGTCTGGTTGAGAAACTAGCAAATTATCAATATCTACGCCTAATGCTGCAGCGTAGGTGGGGTCTAGGGCGTGTTCAGCATCCACAAAAGCAGCAATACCCCCATTTCTTTGTACTTCCGCCAGGGCGTGTAAGGCTACCGTCGTCTTACCGGAACTTTCAGGACCATAAATTTCAATTACCCGTCCTTTGGGTAAACCGCCCCCCAATGCTAAATCCAAGGTAAGCGCCCCGGTGGAAATTGTCTCCACGCGCATCCGGGTAGCATCACCTAAGCGCATGATTGCTCCTTTACCGAAGCTGCGCTCAATCTGGCTGAGTACCACGTTCAGCGCTTTTTGCTTGCCATTCGTATCTGTGTTGGTAGCCATTAGAGCCTCGAAATATAGGGATTTATGGAGTGTTGGGAGTCTGAGTAGAACAGATATACTATTTTAACCAGAAAATGCTGTAATGGGAATTCTCAAAAAAGGAAGCGTGCCAAGATTTTAACGCGATCGCCACAGGATTAGGTAGCCCGACTCAATAATTTTACCAAAAAACTGGGTCTAAAGCCTGGCCCTTCTATTACTCTGTCAAGATAAAAATGATGGACTGTAGTGCGGGCATCTTGCCCGCGTGAGCGAGACGCTCACACTACCAAAAATCCCTCAAAACAAAATTGACAGACTACTACTCCCTTCCCGCTGGAAGATTACCGTTCGCGGAGCGTCCCGTAGGGAAATAATTTTTAGCTCACGCATTCGCGCAGCGTCTCGCAGAGAAGGCGCAAAGGCGCAAAGAAGGAAAATTATAGGTAATCTTAGACCGGGAAGGGAGTAAGCGGCGATCGCCACTGTATAATTATGTAATTGTTCTTCATCAATAGTAATTAACTTGACATATAATTCTGAGCAAGCAAGTGATAATCAAGACATAAGCCACTCAAAGCAGAGTTATGACCCATATCTGCTGTCTAAATCCCGCTTGCTACAATCCCCAATCTCCTGATGGGACTAAATTTTGTGTTAACTGCGGTGTTCCACTGGTAACACTCAGAAACCGCTATCGCCCGATAAAATCTTTAGGCGGTGGGGGATTTGGCAAAACTTATCTGGCTGAAGATATTGACAAGTTAAATCAAAAATGCGTGATTAAGCAGTTTGCGCCACAGGTACAGGGAACAGGCGCACTGCAAAAGGCTACAGAATTATTTGAACAAGAAGCCAGAAGATTAGAACAATTAGGGGAACATCCGCAAATTCCGACGCTGTTGGCGTATTTTCAAGCAGATGGTCGCCTGTATTTGGTACAGCAATTTATCGATGGGCAAGATTTATTAAAAGAATTGCAACAGCAAGGGAATTTTAGTGAAGAAAAGATTCGGGAATTATTGGGCGATTTGTTAGAGATTCTCAAAATTGTCCATCAGGAAAAAGTTATTCATCGGGATATTAAACCAGAGAATATTATTCGTCGTCGCGTTGCTAATTCGTCTCTAATTCAGGGAGGGAAAAAGGCAGATTTAGTATTAATTGATTTTGGTGCCGCGAAACAAGTGACAACAACTGTGGTTTCGAGTCAAGGGACTACCATTGGTTCTTTTGGTTATGTACCGATAGAACAAATGCAAGGTGGAGAAGCCTATCGAGCGAGTGATTTATACAGTTTAGGTGCAACTTGCTTTCATTTATTGAGTGGAATTCACCCTTGGGAACTTTGGAAAATACAAGGTTATGGTTGGGTGGGGAGTTGGAGACAGCATTTACCGCAATCGGTGAGTGAGGAATTGGGGCAAATTTTAGATAAGTTACTGCAACAAGATTATCAACAGCGTTATCAGGGATCTTCCGTACTTAGCGTGCTGAATTTATTAAATAATCAGCTTGAAACCCTTGCAGAGCTAAGATAATAGTCATTATTTTCTGTATTTTATATCATATTGCTAAAAATTAAATTATGAACGCCTGTAAGCCTTACTTTTAAAGCAAATTTATAGACTTTAATTAATAATTAAGCACGCTAAGTACGCAAGAACCGACTTTGGTGAGTGGGAGTAGTGACAAGACTATCAAATTCTGGAACCTGCAAACGGGTAAGTTGAAATCTATCCTCACTGGTCATTCCGACTCGATTCTTTCCGTCGCCATCAGCCCAGATGGTCAGACTTTGGTGAGTGGGAGTGGGGACAAGACTATCAAAATCTGGAACCTGCAAACGGGTGAGTTGAAATCTACCTTCACTGGTCATTCCGACTATGTTAATTCCGTCGCCATCAGCCCAGATGGTCAGACTTTGGTGAGTGGGAGTGGGGACAAGACTATCAAAATCTGGCGGATGCCGTAGTTACAGTACAATAGGCTTGGTGTTAGCGGATCGCAGTTAAGAATAATTGTAGGTTGGGTTGAGGCTCACCGCAAACCCAACAAATTCCGGAGAAATATTATAGCGCTTCTCAGTTGGATGCAATACAAAATTATATCGTCGCGTGTAGGGGCACGGCATTGCCGTGCCCCTACGAGTGTATTGGACTCAAACGAGAACCGCTTTATTCGTGCCGTGCCCCTACGACAATTTTCCTTAACTGAACTGTATTGTCCTAAGTCAGTTCTATGATAAAAATAAACCACGCTATGGTTTAATTTATGTCTTCTCCTGTTCTGGAAAAACCTACGAGTTCTGAGACTTCCTACGTTCTTGTGTACAATGTCAGTTGGGAACAATTAGAACAGCTTGATATTGCCCTTGCAGGGACAAGCGCACGACTAAGTTATTTAGATGGTATTCTCGAAATTATGTCGCCACTTTCTGATGACCATGAGGACAATAGAAAAACTCTGGCGATGTTGCTAGAAATTTATCTGCGGATAAAGAATATCCGGTTTTATGGGCGGGGATCTGCAACCATAGGTAAAAAGGAAGACAACACGCGATGCGAACCCGATGAGTCTTATAATTTAGGGACAAAAAAACCTATTCCCGATTTATTGTTAGAAATAACTGTCACGAGTGGCGGAATCAATAAGCTAGAAATTTATCAGCGTTTGCGAGTACCTGAAGTCTGGTTTTGGGAAGATGGTTTATTATCAGTTTATTGTTTGCAAGGTGACAGTTATATCAAAGTTAATAAAAGTAATTTATTGCCAGAGTTGAATTTAGATTTATTAGCAAAATATGCGCTAATGGCTGACCAATATGATGCGGTGAATGAATATAGTCGGATAATAACTCAGGAATAAATTAAAATTAGGATTGCTATATTCCTCTCTATGTCGTGGTGGAGGGGCTAGTCCCGCGATTTCAAACTATTTGTTTAGCCGGATAAATTTTTAGATACCCCTAAATCCACACGATATGATACCAGCTGTAGGGGCACGGCATTGCCGTGCCCCCACTCGCTCCTACATGTGTCAGCGAGACTTTGAAATCGCGGGACTAGGCGTGGGGTCTTATTTTCAAGTCAGATTCATCAACAATGCGATAAAATTAAGAAAGAGAAATATTTAGGTAACGACTCGGATATGGGTACTTTGCCAGAAATCGAAGCTGCTATCAAACAACTACCGGAAAATGATATTCGTCAACTGGCTGCTTGGTTGGAAGAATATTTAGAACAAATCTGGGATCAGGAAATCGAAGCTGACTTGACATCGGGAAAACTAGATCAGCTAATTGTTAAAGTAGAAGCTGATATTGCAGCAAATAAGGTGCGAGATATTGATGGAATCATTAATAATTTTTAGCTCACGCAAAGGCGCATTCGCGCAGCGTCTCGCAGAGAAGGCGCAAAGAAGGAAAATTATAGGTAATCTTCCAGCGGTTCGGGAGTAATTCGTAATTTTGAGGTCGCACAAAAATGCTACAATCGCTTCAGCACTAATGGTTTGTGGCATCTTTGATGACTTCTGACTTTGCCAACCCCGCAATTCCCAACACCGCGCTTTCAGTCGCCGGTTTAACTGACTACATCCGCTTACTTTTAGAACAAGATGACCAACTACGTCAGGTTTGGGTAACTGGGGAAGTTTCCAGTGCTAATCACCACCGCAGTGGCTTATTTTTTACATTGCAAGACCCCGATGGGACAGCAGGTATTAAATGTGTGGTGTGGAATAGTCAATTGGCAAAACTCGCACAGATACCCGTCCCTGGTGAGCAATTAATCATCTTGGGTAGTATCCGTCTTTACCCCCAAAGGGGAGAATATCAATTGACAGTTTGGCAGGCTTTACCTGCTGGTTTTGGTTTACAGGCGTTGCGTTATCAGCAATTACGGAACCAGTTGCTAGCTGAAGGTTTGTTTGATACCCAAAGAAAGCGGCCGCTCCCCAATCACCCCCACGCGATCGCCGTTGTCACTTCCCCCACCGCTGCAGCTTGGGGTGATATTCAAAAAACTCTCAGGCTGAGGTATCCAGGTTTACAAGTTTTATTTTCTCCCGCAACAGTACAGGGTGAGCAAGCGCCGGAATCTATCGTCAAGGCGATTGAGCGGGTAGAACGAGATGGACGCGCCCAGGTGCTGATTTTATCACGGGGTGGCGGCGCGGTTGAGGAGTTGGCTTGCTTTAATGATGAGCGGGTAGTCCGAGCAGTTGCAAATTGTTTTATACCAGTAATTACGGGGATTGGTCATCAAAGAGATGAGTCATTGGTAGACTTAGTGGCGGATGCATGTGTGCATACTCCCACCGCTGCAGCGGAAATGGTTGTACCGTCACTCTCAGATATGTATGCACAGCATCGCCAGCGTGTAAATGCTTTACATGAGGCGGTGGGGGATTATGGGAAAATAGCTGGAAATAAACTCCAAGGATTGAAAAATCGTTTGCGGCGTTTGCGGTTAGACCGACAAATACAGCAAGAGGTGGAAAGGATAACTTGGAAGCGCCAGGAATTGCTACAGGTAACAAATAGGCGATCGCACCAAGCGACTCAGCATTTAGAATTATTAAAGCAAAAATTAGCAAGTCTTGACCCAAAAGCCGTATTACAGCGTGGTTATGCAGTGGTGAGACAGGAAAATGGGGCGATCGCCCGTTCATCTGTGGAGTTGGCTGTGGGACAAGATTTGTTGATTCAATTGGGTCAGGGTGAAGTTAAAGTGAAGGTTACGGAAATTCATTGACACTCCTTAGCCTAAAGGCTAAGGATTCTTGGTTCAACGAGTCCACTTAGCCTAGACCCCTTGCGGTATCTAAGCCAGAGGTGGTTCTCTCCCCTTCGCGGAGCGTCTGTCTTTGCTACGCAACGCTACCGCGAACGACACGCTTCTCTGCGAGCGCCGAAGGCTACGCGAACGTAGAGAAGCGTTAACTTTTGGTCTGCCCGACCATAGTTGCACATAGTGCAAAATTTGTTTGCAGTTTAATGCTGTTAGTCTAGTACTTGTAAATCTTTTACCTACTTCCAGGCGATACTAGAACTACGAAGTAGAACCAGCAAGATAAAGTAGTCAAGGTGCAGCGTCTACTTGTTAGGTAGCAAATGGGTTTTTTATGTGGTTGATTACCCTGCCAAAAAGCCTATTATACCAAAAGCCGTCGTAGAACGACGGGGTTTTAGACCCAGATTTTTGATAACCACAGAGGCGCAGAGGAAGCAGAGGTTCAATGGTTAAACGTAATAGTGCTTCTAGTTCTGATTCGGTAGAAGCTTGGAAGTATGAGGCTAAGGTGAGTGAAATTGAAGCAATTATTACTCGCATTGAGAAGGGTGAGTTGGATTTGTCAGAGGTTTTTCAGCAATTTGCTACTGCTGTTGAGTCTTTGCGTGAGTGCGAAACTTTCTTGCAAAAACGACAGCAGCAGGTAGATTTGTTGATTGAAACATTAACCGACGATTAATAGTAGGGGATCTAGGCCTTGCGCCCCGGAAGACCATACAACCACGCCAAACACCCTGATTTTATCCTGCTATAGCATTGGTGATGGCAATGATCTCCTGGTAAGTTGGTACTGGGAGCAAATTATTTTGAATACACTAATAAACCAAATGTAGGCACTTGGCGTCCAGAGAATGATTCCAAATGGGAATTAGTCTTTAGTGAAGAATTTGACGGAAATTCACTCAATCAAAAAAAGTGGAACACACGCTATACGCGCCAAAATTTTTATCAAGGTAGAACCAATATTTGGAATAACGAATCGCAGTATTATGTTGGTGATGGCGAAGTCATAAATGGAGTGCTTTACGATGCTTTTGAGTTTAATAATGGCACTCTTAGTATTGTTGGTCAAAAAGCTGCACAGCCTATTACAGCAAAACTTGGTGATTCTCTCCCAGGTTTTGACCCAGTAAAAACCTTCAATTATACTTCCGGTATCCTGACAACTGAAAATAAATATGCCTTTACCTATGGCTACATAGAAATTCGCGCCAAAGTCCCAGCCGGACAAGGACTTTGGACAGCCTTCTGGATGTTACCCAGTTCGGGAAAACGTTCTCCAGAAATTGACATTATGGAGGCACTGGGACAGAAAACAGATACTGTTTTGAACACTTTATTCTACACAAATGAATCCCAACAATTGACGCAATATACGGGAAATCAGACATTCGCTGGAGTTGATTTTTCGCAAGATTTCCACAACTATGGAGTCAAATGGACTACAGATAAACTGACTTGGTACATCGATGATCATGCGGTATTTGAAACTAAAAATAATATTCCAGATGTACCGATGTACTTGCTAACTAATCTGGCGATTGGTGGTAATTTACCTGGTTCTCCAGATGAAACTACTCCTGTGAGTAGCCGTTTTGATATTGACTACATTCGGGTTTACCAAGATGCATCAAGTACCCTGTCTGGAGGTACTGGCGATGATGTCCTAGAAAAACAATTTGGGAATATTTTTGGAGGAGCAGGAAACGATATTCTTAAAGGAGGCTCTGGTAATAATACCCTCAATGGTGGTGATGGCAATGATATCTTAATCGGGGTTAACAGCACAGCTGTTCAACCAGGGCTGGGTGAGATAGATATATTAACCGGTGGTGCTGGTCAAGATAAGTTTGTCTTAGGTGACGCTACCAAGTTTTACTATAATGATGGCAATAATTTGGTGGCTGGTCTAGGCGACTATGCCTTGATTACTGACTTCAATGCTGTACAAGATGTCATCCAGTTGTCTGGTAAAGCTAGTGATTATCTACTAGGTGCGGTATCTTTCGCCAGCGGTACGGGAATTTACCGAGATACTAACACAGATGGGGCTTTAAGTTCCACAGATGAATTAATTGCTGTGGTACAAGGTAATACTGGATTTAACCTGACACAGAGTTCCTTCCTTTACGTTTGAGGGAACTAGTAACGTAAGTTGCTAGTTAGATCAAGTAGGGTGCCCCGGAAGCCGAAAATTAGTAAATAGACCACGCGGTAAGGGCACGGCAATGCCGTGCCCCTACAATATATGTGGTTCATAGATCATTACCCATTGTAAAACCTACAACAAATGCTTCATCTTCTACAGACAAACCTCGCTCTAATAACAAATGTAAGCAGTCATGTCTGTAAAGGTCTATTTTCCCTGCAAAGGGTAAAGGACTGTCAGGATTTTCTAGTAACCACACAAGACTCCATAAATCCTTCCAAGTTACTGCTTAAGTAGTTAATAATCTTACTCTGAATATTTTTGTGTCCAAACCTTTCAAGAATAATTACATCTCCTTCCCTACGAAAATACAATCGGTAGCTTTTTCCGATTCTATATTCATAATGACCTGTTGCCCCTCCAATTAGATGTTTAATTCGGTAATAATAAGGATTCTCTCTAATTCTCTTGAGGTAAGATTGAAGAATAAAAAAATGAAGCCTATCGAAGGAGAATACATTTTCTATATCTGACCAAAAAGAAGCTGTAATCATAAATTCCTCCAAAAATGGTAGGATAGAATCGATTCCGCCAGGAGATGAATTGAGAGTATCAGTAGCCTTTAGATAAGCCTGAGCAATCTCACTTTCTCTACCACCGGCTTTTTCTAAGTCAGCAATTAATTGTTCATAAATTAATTTGAGATGTTCATATTCTTCTGCAACTTTGGCTGAATCAGCTTTTAATCGTTCTATAGAATCCAGTAAGCCAATATCTTCAAGTAGTTTATAGGCAGATTGCCAATTTTCTTTTTCATCAACATAGATAGCTCTCCGCTCTAAAACAGATGTAATTGTTATCTGAAACTGAACTTCAGAGACAGGCTTAATTAAATGACCAATTGCACCAACCTTTGCATATTCTTTTGCTAAAGATACGCTTCCATTACCTGTAATCACAACAATTCGATGCTGGCAATAATCAAAATCAAGATATTCTAGTAAATCAACTCCTGTCTCATCGCCAAGTTTATGGTCAAGTAAAATCAGGTCAAATGGTTCACCTTCTCTTTCACTTTGTTCTATAGCCTTTATCCCTTGATCTACATCTGCGGCTTCTATATAAGTATGATTTTCTTTATTTAGAAGTCTTTTCCATTCCCGGCGAATGAAATCTTCATCCTCAACAATTAAAAAGTGTGACATAGTTACTTTGATGGTTCAGATATCAATGGAAATTTAAAACTTATCATTGCGCCTTTTTCAAGATTTTCTTTCTCTACCTTGCCACCATGTAAAGAAAGATAAGCAAAGACAATCATGCTACCGTTACCTGATAATTCACCGCCACTTTTATTCAAGCGTTCGGAGGATTCATAGAGAGTTGGTAGTATGTCTGGAGGAATTCCTGGACCATTATCTTTAATCTCAATAATTGCCATGTTTTGATTACTCTTACAGCACACAGAGATATGACCTTTGAAGGAATTATCTTTTAATTTACGTCGATACTTCTTAAGAGCAGCGCTAGAATTGTAAAGAGCATTTTTCACTATGCTTCTTAAATGCCAGGGGTTGCAGTTTATCCATAGAGGAGAAGAATCGTAAGAAAAATCTATAATCCAATTCTGGAGTGTTGGTGGTAAATGTTTACTAAGATACTCAATTTCTTTTTGTACTAGAGTTGCTTCGCTTTCTATTCTGGTTGTTCCTCTCAAATCTTTTACGACCCAATCTAATGTTTTTAACGTATCATCAGCTTCTTTTAAATAATTAATTAGTATTTGATCCACTGGAATTTCAGGTAAATCATAATTCAATCCTTCTAGGATTTTAGAAGTTGAGTTGAGATTAATTAATAAAGGAGCTTTGTATATGTCATGAACTATATTTTTAGTATCTGAGTCAATTCTAACAAGAATATTTTTTATAATACTGTCAAGCTGTTGGAGACGATTAGCAATCTCTGAAGAAAATTCATTTTCTATAACTTGCTCAAAAGCATTATTAAAAGTCACTAATTTAAGTAGCTTGTTTTCAACTTCAAGTTGCTTAATTTCATTATCTTTTAGCTCTTTTTCATATTTATGTAAGTCAATTTGTTTTTGATTTTTATAATATAAAATCATCCATTCAATGATGCAAAATATTAGTATTCCTAAAGTTAAAAACAATGCGAAAGTTAGAGTATATAAAATATTTACACCTCTAGGATATAAAGGTTTTTGCACCCACTTAACTTGAGATGTAATGAAATCAGGTCTTTCTCCACGGATGTAATAAACTCTTCCAAGAATCTTGCCTTGATTAGTTTTACCTGTAATATCTCTATGTCGGTAAAAAGGACCTTGATAGGAACCTTCAGCAATTAGTGGGATAGGATCTCTTAAATAATCATGGGGGCTGTTAGTGAGATCATTAAGTTTAAAGTTTCTATATTTGGAATTGGTAGAAAATAAAATTTTTTGCCCGAAACAATCAGATTGAGTTTTCGTACAATCAGTAATTACTAAACCGAATAAACCATAATTGCTATTTAGAGTTTTTTGCAATTCCTCTAAATCACCTTTTATAAGTGCATAGGATAACTTTGTCGGTAAAGTATGAGCTAGGATATTAAAATCAACAGTTTGAGTGGTAAATATGCTAGAGTTATATCTTTTGTAGTTTGCATAATTAAGTGAGAATGTTGCACCAACACTAGCTAAAAATATTAGCACTACTCGACCTAATTTTGTGTAAGTGATTTTCATCATGTCTCTTGCAATAAAGTGCTAGCTTAACATTAAGTTACAGATGGTAATACTACTAGCTGAGTAGGGTTTTCAATCGTTAGTTGACAAGTGCCGTCTTCTAGTTCTATTGGCTCTACTCCAATAATATTGACTTGTTTTCTATTAATATTTTCTGGTGAGCTACCATCCGTAATTTTGTTCAGCGTTTGTGTAGAAACAAAGACTTGGCAGGTTTGATGATTTTCTCGTTCCAATCGTAATCGAATCATTCCATTGCTCTGGTTGGTGAAACCAGCCACTCGTCCTATAATCCCGTTAGCGTTACAAAAAAATTGTACGGGATTTATACTAAAATTAGCGCAAGACAAAACCTGATTTACTCTTAATGCTATCGTTCTAAATTTTTTATAGTCTGGCTCTTCTCCCGTGTCGTAGTTTGCCTGTTCCTTAATTTTTTTAGGTGCATTTTCTAAAATATTTTGAATCTGCTGTTGAGTAGCAGGAGTTAATTTGGGAGACAAGTAGACTCCTGTGCTGGGAATTTCTCGACTGACTTGAATTACTCTAAATTGTGGATCATCCTTGACTGTACTGTATACAACTGCTCCTATATCTGCTTGTCCTTTCGCTACTTGCTCTCGAATTTTACTACTTCTATGCCCTGCTGTTACAGTCATGGACTTCCCATATAAATCATAGGCAGGCATATAGAAGCTAGAAGCTGAATTGAAATCTCCAAGAGCGATAGTTGTTGTAGATTTAATATCATCAATTGACTTAATCGGACTATTATACCGAACAAATAAAGCTGATTGATAAGTGGGTGGATACTTAGCATACATTCGAGATGCCCATTTATAGTTATTATCTTTAGCTTTCATTCCATTCATGGGTGAGTTAGCAAACACGATATCCCATTTCTTATTGGTAATATGATCTTGGGCTTCTTTGTTTGTAATTTCAGAGTTACCTTCAACTACTACATCTATGGCTTGAGAACCGAGTTGGTTTTTTAGGTATGTTTTAAATTCTGAATACTGGTTAGGTGAAGTGATAATACCTACAACAAGAGGTTTTTTAGAAATATCTTTATAACAAATACCATTAACTCTTGTTTCAGTAGCGGTTTCGCATAGTCTTTGATTAAAATAATGCTGAATAGTAAATATTCCTACTCCTATTACTCCTACTAAGCAGGTAAGGATTTTAAATTTTCTGTAAGATGCTTTAGAAATTAGTTTTAAATTGGTAGCAACAGGTATTGGTGTTTCAGAAACTTGTTCTGAAGTGGTAGCAACAGGTATTGGTGTTTCAGAAACTTGTTCTGAAGTGGTAGCAACAGGTATTGGTGTTTCAGAAACTTGTTCTGAAGTAGTAGCAACAGATATTGGTATTTCAGAAACTTGTTCTGAAGTGGTAGCAACAAGTATTGGTGGCTCAGGTGGCTGACTATTTATAATTTTTTCAAGTCTTTCTAGTGAGATTCCTGTGAGTTCGCTAATAATTTTTTCGCTGCCAATTTCCATGAACTTGGCAGCAACTTGTTCATTCGCTTTAATACTGCCTAAAGCATTTGCTATTCTTGATAAATGACAAATTGAAATTGATGATTGAGGTTGAAAAGTATTAATAACTGCATCATCTATGTCAAATATTGCCTTATCTGGAGCAACAACAAAATGATAAACTCTTAGTCTATCAATATTATTAAATACACCAGATGCTAGCTTATTTTTAATAACAAAGCTATATTCTCTAACTTGTTTATATGGATTGCCGCCACCTGCTTTAATTTCTTTATCATCACAAAGCCATTTTTGGTTTGCACTTCCTGTCCACTTCCCTTCATAGCGCTTTGCTTCTAAACATACAAATACTCCTGGCTCCATTACCACCAAAGCATCAATTTCGTGTAATCTTGCACCACGAGCACGAGCCTCTCTAAAGGAAAAACCCATCAGGGCATAACCTGCAATTTTTGCTTGCTCTAAAGTTGTTTTTAATTCTCTCTCAAAACCTTGGATTTCTGTTCCTTCTGGTAAAAGCACTTTCATAATATTTTTTGATAATTTATAAGCCTGAGATTGAAATGTTTAGAACAATTTGATACTAAGCAGAGAAGCTTGTAAATGCGCTTGGTACTAACTAATGTTCGGAAAAATACTGGCTTAGTAAGTCCGTTCCCTTTTGCCCCATCTCCTGCAAAATTTCCTCAATTTTTTTCATTGCTAGCGGTGAGGGATACTGCTTGATTGGATAAAGTCGAGCTTATTCCTTCAAAATTGGTGAATGGTATAGCACTGTCATACTTGATACTTTAAAAATTAATTTCCTCCAGCTTAAAACAAGCTAACCTGTCAACCATTGGTAGATTTACTGTTTTTTTGAATAGTTGCAACAAATTACTCTAGTAAATAGACCACGCGGTAAGGGCACGGCAATGCCGTGCCCCTACAATATATGTGGTTCAATGAACTGAAAATTGCTGTAATTTGCAAGGGTTTGTAGTGTATCCCTCCGTCCAAGCAAGCTACGGCGAAGCGTCTGTCTACGTCACGTACTCGCGTTAAGAGCGGGACGCTACGCGAACGCAGAGAGGGCTTCTCTTCTTAGGCTACGCCAACAGCCCTCAAAGCAAGGACTAAAGTCCTGACTACAAACTTATGATCAATGACGACCATCAGCAAGTAGACTTTATTTGCACTGATCTACTGACATCACAACTATGAAACCGTTTCTTTTTGTCACTGACCTAGATCACACCTTTGTTGGTAATGACAACGCTTTAGCCGAACTTAGTCAACTGCTGATTCAACATCGCGAAGAATATGGTACA
This sequence comes from Gloeotrichia echinulata CP02, assembly GCA_038087035.1. Classification (NCBI taxonomy): domain Bacteria; kingdom Bacillati; phylum Cyanobacteriota; class Cyanophyceae; order Nostocales; family Gloeotrichiaceae; genus Gloeotrichia; species Gloeotrichia echinulata. The sequence goes on from CP051187.1 coordinate 699,385, forward strand.
AAAATAGTCTATGCTACTGGGCGATCGCCTGTTTTGTACCGAGAACTCCAAGTTGAACAAAATCTTTTGACTCCAGATGCACTTGTCCTTTCTGTGGGTACAGAAATTTATCTCGATGGTAGTGATCAGCCAGATTCAGATTGGTCACAAATCCTCTCCTCTGGTTGGAGTCGCGAACTGGTATTATCTATCACTAATCAGTACGCAGAGTTAGAACCGCAACCAGATTCAGAACAACGTCCTTTTAAAGTCAGTTTTTTCCTGAAAGAAGCTGTAGCTGCAAGTGTTATACCTCAACTTGAGGCAGAGTTGCAAAAAAATAATTTAAAGATAAAGTTAATCTATAGTAGCGGTATTGACCTTGACATTGTACCCCGTACCAGCGATAAAGGTCAAGCAATGCAATTTCTGCGTCAAAAGTGGAAATTTGCAGCGGAGCGAACTGTTGTCTGTGGTGATTCGGGTAATGATATTGCTTTATTTGCCGTAGGCAACGAACGGGGAATCATTGTCGGGAATGCCCGTACCGAGTTACTCGAATGGCACAATGAATATCCCGCTGACTACCGTTACCTGGCACAAGATTTTTGTGCAGGTGGAATTCTCGAAGGATTGAAATATTTTGGATTCTTGGAATGATTAGTTATTTAAAAGGTATCGTCGCTGGTATCCAAACAATTAGCAGTAATCGCGTCATCCTCACTTTAGAGGTGAATGGCTTAGGGTATGATTTGCAAATTCCCCAACGACTAGGACAACAGTTACCCTCGTCAGGGGGAGTTGTGCAAATTTTTACCCATTACCAAATTCGGGAAGAAGTGCCGTTACTATATGGCTTTTCTTCCCCAGCAGAACGAGATTTATTTCGTCACTTGCTGACTGTCAGCGGTATTGGTGCAGCCTTAGCGATCGCTCTGTTAGACACTTTGGAACTACCAGATTTAGTCCAAGCAATTATCGCGGCTAATACGCAAATCCTAATTCAAGCCCCTGGTGTTGGCAAGAAGACCGCAGAACGCATCTGTTTAGAACTCAAAAGCAAACTAATCGAGTGGCGCAAATCAGCGGGGTTCTTCGTCGCTACAGGCGGGCCAGCACCAGGAATTCTCGAAGAAGTGCAAATGACTCTGTTCGCTTTGGGATATACTGCCAATGAAGTCAGTCACGCTTTACATGTCGTGAGTGAAAACATTGGACTGCCCAAAGATGCCTATGTGGAAGATTGGATTAAACAAGCGATCGCCCATCTCAGCGCTACTGAACAGGTTGGGTAGTTGTCATTTGTCATTTGTCGTTTGTTATTGGTCATTTGTCGTTTGTTATTCTCCCCCTCCCAAAGTATGTCCACAGACCCTTATGCTTGGCTAGAGCAGTCTTTGGCAATTATTCATCAGGCAGACTGGTATCGTTCTGTACAAACTATCCACGGTCGCCCTGGTGCAACTGTGCTATTGGCAGGACGAGAGGTAATTAATTTTGCCAGTAATGATTACTTGGGATTAGCTGGGGATGAACGTTTAATTGAGGCTGGGGTTGCAGCTACCACAGAATTCGGCACGGGAAGCACGGGTTCTAGATTACTAAGTGGTCATCGGAAATTACATAGACAATTAGAAAAGGCGATCGCATCTTTAAAGCAGACAGAAGATGCGGTGGTATTTAGTTCAGGGTATTTAGCAAACTTGGGTGCGATCGCCGCTTTGGTAGGTAAGCGCGATTTAATATTGTCTGACCAATACAATCACTCCAGTCTGAAAAATGGGGCAATTCTCAGTGGTGCAGCGGTTATTGAATATCCCCATTGTGATATTACAGCTTTAAAAACTCAGTTGAGTCAGCAGCGGCAAAATTATCGCCGTTGTTTAATCATCACCGATAGCGTCTTTAGCATGGATGGTGATTTATGTCCAGTACCTGCACTGTTAGATTTAGCTGATGAATTTAGCTGTATGCTGTTAGTTGATGAAGCTCATGCCACTGGAGTCATGGGCAAAACTGGTGCAGGGTGCGTCGAATATTTTGGGTGTACAGGAAGGCAGTTAATTCAAATTGGCACTTTGAGTAAGGCTTTAGGTAGTTTAGGTGGTTATGTTGCGGGAAGTGCAACTTTAATTGACTTTTTACGCAATCGCGCCCCCAGTTGGATTTATACGACTGCGCTGTCACCATCTGACACAGCAGCGGCGTTAGCAGCAATTAATATAGTAGAACAAGAACCGCAACGCCGCGCTCAATTGTGGAAGAATGTTGATTACTTAAAAAAGTTAATGGGTGAGGAATTATCCCAATTAAAATTACTACCTTCAGAATCACCTATATTATGTTTTCAATTGTCAAGCGCAGCAGAGGCGCTAAAAGTAGGTAAGCAGTTAAGAGAAGCTGGAATTTTTGCGCCAGCAATTCGTCCACCTACGGTACCTACAAGTCGGATACGGATTTCTTTGATGGCGATTCATGAATTCAAGCATATTGAGAGTTTGGTAGCTGAATTAAGTGGATGTTGTTGAGTGCAAATATGAATTTCTATCACGCAGAGGCGCATTCGCGGAGCGTCTCGTTCGCGGAGCGTCCCGTAGGGAAGAGAAGACGCAGAGAGTTAGAGAGTGCAAGATTTCTGGACTTACGCCTGTGTCACAATCAATTGATTAATTGGGCTTCCAATCTTTTAAGGGGATGTATTTATTTTCCACCAAATCTAGAACTTGGATATCACTACTGGGGCTAAGAACACGAAACCAATAAATTGTGTCAATGTGCTTGACATGATTTTCAACGATGCGAATTGTGTAGTAAGGTTCCTCTGGCGTTGGAGAACTTTCAAGCACGGCTGAAACACGTATGGTTCCCTTAGATAGCCGTTGAATTTCTCTGGCTTTGCGTTGGACTATTGGTAGTTTCCAAACTAAGTCAAAGGCTTTTTTTTCATCAAGCTCTGTGGTAGTTTGAGAAAGTTTTACAGGTGTCGGTGTGTAAAATGCAGGTAATCGTATCTGCTCATGGTTGTAAGTCTGAGCAATGGCTGACTGTCCTACTAGGGACATTATAAGTGAAGCAATCAGAGGGCAATATGTCAATCTGTTCCTGAAGCTATCCGTAAGCATTTGTGTCTACTTTTGCGAAGAGTCCAACATTCTATTTCATATTATTATTTTATCAAAGTTTGTAGTTTTAAGGATTTAGAGGATTTAGTTTAGGCATTTTTGAACAAGTTTTATTCTAAAAGTCTGTAGATATCAATCGTAAAAAATGTTACCCTCTAATTTCGATAGTTTTGGAGAATGACATTTAAAGTAGTCAGCCACTGGTAGCAAGGTTCATCAATTGGAGCTATTTCTCGGCGTCTTTGCGCGAGTGACTCGGTATATGCTATAATCCACGCACTTGCTAATTCTTGCTCTGATAGTAAGTTCTCTGCTATGACTCGCAGAAATTGCTTTTTAATCCAATCTCTAAATGTCAGAATCTCTAGAGATATACCAAACTCGTCTTCAATTTCTTGACATCTAGATACAATTTCTGTTCGTCGTTCAGGTTCTACACTTGTCACAAATCCAACCAGTGCAATATTTGGGTGTGTTTCTAATTTTTCTGCTAATTCTTCAAGCTCATCCCGTAAGTAAGCTTTACCATATTTTGCATCCCATGATTCATTTATTTGTCTGCCATCCAATATTTCAATATCACCGATATTGCCATGTTTTTTATTAGCGGAGCGCATTTGTGCGAGAGGTTTCAATGCTCCATCAGGGAATACTTGATATTCAACCATTGCTTGGAACAAACTATGCATGGCAATTTCCATAATTCGGGCTGCATAATCAGACTCATTAATATGCTTTTCTATAATTTCAGCTATCAGATTTTGATTGACTTTTTCAGATTGCTGTAAAAATGTATTGAGACTCTCTATTGTTTGTCCTGCTAAATCTTTAAAAGCTTTTGCTTGGTTTAGTAGTTGTGAAAGTAAGTAATGTAAAGCTACTTCGGGAGAGATTTCTTCAGCCTCAATAGCTTCCACAATACTTATCCATTCCAGACGAGCGCCTTTCAATTGAGCCTTATAAACTAATGAATAAGGATAATTTTCGGCAAGACTACGTGTCATCATAATTCCATCTGCACTCAGTCGGAGCAAATCGTATTGACGCAGTATAGGGGTGATATACTGTTTATCCAAGGAGCGCATGGATATTCCATCTCGCCATGAAAAGCTGCTTTTACTAGCACTACCCTTATGCAGCCTGATGCTTTGTGTCGGCTCGATTGCTTTGACAGATAATTGCATAATTGTTAACCCTACCAGCGCTCTACCAACTTCACTAGTGACTGAATCTACAAGTTTCTTTAAAGTATCTATGTGAATTTGATTGAGTTGTAAGAAATTAATTTCAGAAGCATGATCTCGGCAATGAATAATTTGGCTTTCCAAGTAACTATTAGAAAGTTCACTGGTGATTTTTTGATATCTCAGTCTAGCCGACTGACTCATTGTACCCTCCAAAAACACTTGTGTATTGCCATCAGGTAACACAAGCTCACTTCTATCCCTAAATACCCGTAAATGTAGCTCATTCATCGCTATTACCTAATTTTTTGCGGAGTTGTACGCTTCTTGGTGTGAGTGTCGGAAATGCATAGGGAATTAAATACTCTCCTTGAGGAATTTGTGGATTAGTGTTGTGATTTCTAACTTCATAACCCATGTTGCGTAAAGATTGGAGGTAAGAAAAGACATTTTCTGGCTTAACTCCCCACAGCTGTGCTAAATTTTCAGATGATAGTTGAGTCGCAACCCCTATCCCCCTGACTACAGATTGAACGACACGCCAAAACAGATTAACTTTTAATTCTGGATGAAAAGTTACAACCCCAGTAATTCGGGGATTGTACTGGTAATACCCAGATAACTGAACCAAGTCTGCCATACCAGTAATTTCTATAAGTTTTTCTTCAAAAGCTTTCCAAAGTGCTGTAAACAAATGCAGGTCTAAATCGTTAGCATATAGTTTGACTTTGCTAGTACCTAACACCCAATCTTCGTGACCGCACGAGGGTAAGATATCAATAACAAATTTATTTTTTTGGTTCCAAGTATCACTATTTTGTCCTGTAATTGTCCAGCAATAACTATTCAATTCATATTTGAGATGTATCTTGATGCTACCAGAAACTTTCTGTTGATTCCACGCAAAATTATCAGATAAAAATCGTATTGCTTCCCCGTTAATTACACTACTGTTTGATAATAATCTTAGAGGTTTAGTACTGCTAAGGATAGCAATTGCTTCTTTAGCTTTTTGTGCGTATATTTGAGTTAACTGTCGTTTGCGCTGTCTAAATTGTAGTTGCTTGCTGGCATTCATGTAGTGCATGGGAAATGGTAGTGCCACACCCATAATTTGATCCAAAATACTCAAAGCTAAAATCCTACCAATTTGGGGTGGTACTGAATTGCCAATTTGTTCAATACAGACTTGCTGATTTCCCACAATTTCATAAGCATCAGGAATTGTTTGCAGTCGCTTGAGTTCAGCAATTGTAAATCGGCGATTTTCCCAGCTAAAAGGACCAGTATATTGTCCTCCTTGTGCTTTAATGGTTCGCACTGGCATCTGCGGATCAGCTTTGTAGAGAAAGTCGGAAAACTTTGAACGCCAGCTAAATACTGGGTGAGGATGTCCCATTTCTTCTGTGTAAAAACTGTAATTTAACCCCGGTGGTATATCTGTTAAAAGATTTCCGTAACGACCTCCAATTCCTGTTTCAACATCTGATATATCAATTCCTGCAACTGCTTCTTGTGCTGAGTAAAAAGGTTCTTCACCAAGGGAATCGGGACCATGAGTAGGGTAGGGAAAGAGGTAATTACCTTCTTTCAGTCCCACAATAAACAAACGTTCTCGATGTTGGGGTACACCATAATCCGCAGCATCAAGAAGACGAAAATAAATTGTGTAACCTGCTGCTTTAAAAGCATGTTGAATTTCCAGCCAATCTTGACCCTTTTGTGAGCCAGTAATTCCATAAACATTCTCAAAGAGAAATCCTTTTGGCTGTAGTGTTTTCAGTAAGCGAACATACTCCTGAAAAAGAGTACCACGAGCATCATTAGTTCCGGCGACCCCAGCGGCTCTGCGTCCTGCAGCCGAGAAACTTTGACAAGGTGGTCCCCCAATGATAAAATCTATCTTGAAATCGGCGCTGGGAAAAAATTCTCTAATATCAATACAAATTGGTTGAGAGTTTTCTAGCCATTTCCCTGAAATTGAGTTTTTTTGTAGGGTCTGAATGTATTTGGCTTCCAGTTCAACCATCTGCACAATATCAAAGCCAGCATCATGAAATGCAATATCAAGTCCGCCACCACCAGAAAACAAGCTCAGGGTCTTAATGGGGATATGACTTTGTTGATTTAACCACTGGCGCAGAGATAAGCCGAATTGATCGCACCAAGCTGAATCACGTTTTATACCAAGGGATTGCAAGATCTTTTGGAACCATGTCACTTGGTGAGTGTAGATACTCGGTAAAGTCAAAGGCAAGGACAATTGTTGCATACTGGTTTTTGGGCTTGACTATCACAGCATAGACTGTTAGGTTATCTTACCTCTTCACCACCTCACACACCAATGACCCAAATTTATCCGCTAAATAATCTCTCACACTTCCAGCCAAATGAAAAGCAAATAATGGCGCAACTGCATTACCCACTTGATTAAAACAACTGGTTTGGGACCCCACAAATTCAAACCAGTCAGGAAAACTTTGTAATCTAGCCGCTTCCCTAATCAATAAACGTCGCCGTCTTCCATCAGCAAGTTTAATTCTGTGCATATCGCCTGTAGCACCAGCTAAATTTCTACAGGTCAAGGTTCTGGCTGGTTTATCTAAATGCAGGTCACGTGGATGTTTACAAAACGATGCTTTTTCATACTTGCTCACATATTCATCCATGCTAGGCGTGAGGAATTTTGATTCTGGAGGTGCTAAAGTAGCCAGTTCTCCTAAAGCTTCGCCTGCAGTGGTTTTTTTTGATATTAATTGAGAAGGGAATTTAAAATTTCCTTGATGACCAACAACTATCAAACGTTCACGATTTTGGGGAACGCCAAAATCAACAGCATTTAGTAATTTAACCTCGACAATGTAACCTAAATTTTGCAGGGATTTGATAACTTCATCCAAATACCATCTATTTTTATATAGCAGTCCTCGCACATTTTCAAATAGCCAAATATCGGGACAAAGCTTCTTAACTGCGCTAATAAAAATGGGAAAACCATCCCGTGAATCTTGTAACCCTTTTTGGTTTCCACCAACGCTGAAAGGTTGACAAGGTGGACCACCTATAATTACTTTAGCGGGTGGTAATTCTGTTTCCGGTGTGAGAACAATTTGAGTACAGTTTCCTGTTAAGTTTTTCTGATATGTAGCACAGGAATCAGCATCCATTTCCCAGCCGTGGGTGGCGAAACCTTGTGCTTCAAATCCCAGGGATAAACCACCACAGCCAGCAAATAAGTCTACTACCAATGGACTGTGGGAAGATGCAGGTTTCAGGACATGATTTATTTGATTGATGTAGCTCATTGGGGACTGGGGACTGGGGACTAGGGACTGGGGACTGGGGATGAGGAAAAACTCTTATTCCCGGATAGAATTACTGTAGGGTGTGTTAGACGCATATTTTCGATATGGTTACGCAAAATATTTCTGTTCAGCGCCTAACGCACCACGTTGTATAAAGTGCGAAGGTGCGTTAGGCTAAAGCCATAACGCACCCTACATTACTTTGCGCCTACTCTTCGAGAACGCTTCGCGAATGCGCCTTCCCTACGGGACGCTGCGCGAATGCGTGAGATAAATTCAGATCTCAATTCAGCAACGCCGTTTGGAAATTAGAAATCCCTAACTCTCGACCACTTCACGCAGTAACTGCGCTAATTTATCTGCACTATCGGGAATGGCGATCGCCTTGGCTGCTTCCCCCATTTTTGTTAACTCGTCGGGTGACTGTAACAAGTTCAAAACCTGATGAAGCAATATTTCAGCGGTTAACTCTGACTGCTTAAACGTTAAAGCTGCACCGACTTTGGTAAACTCTTGAGCATTGTAGGTTTGATGGTCTTCCGCTGCAAAGGGATAAGGAATCAAAATGGCTGGTGTCCCACAAACTGCCAATTCTGTCAAGCTACCAGCACCAGAACGACTAATCGCTAAATTGGCGCGTCGTAATAATGCTGCCATGTTATTATAAAAAGGTAAGGCTATATACTGCGGATGTTTTAAACTGTCAGCCTCTGGGTCATTATCTCCGGTCAAATGCACTATATAAGCACCCGCATCAAACCAAGCTTTGGCAGATTGGCGGATTAATTTATTGATAGCTACCGCGCCTTGGCTACCACCAAATACAATAATTAAGGGAACTCCTTGGGGAATGGGTAAATCAAGGGATGCATCAATGTTTTGATCGAGGAATTGCGAGCGCACTGGTGTACCCACATAGACATTTTTGGCGCGGGGTAAATACTTCGCAGCGACTGCAAATCCTAGCGCCACCGCCGTACACATTGGACCAAAAAAGCGCGTTACTTTACCTGGTAAGGCGTTGGATTCGTGAAAAACTACGGGTATACCTAAAGAACGTGCAGCAATAACTGTAGGTCCTGCGATATAACCCCCCGTGGTGAACAATCCTTGAAATTTCCCCTGTTTGAGGATGCGTCTGACTTGGACAATGGAAGTAATCAGTCTACCCAAAACATAAAGAGACTTTACGCTAAAACCTTGTTGAAACCCTTCAACTGCAATAGTATTCAAGTGATACTGTTTAGGTACGAGCTGAGTTTCTAATCGATTGGGGACACCCAACCATTCAATTTCATATTCTGGCAATTTTTCTGCCAGTGCGATCGCTGGAAACAAGTGTCCACCAGTCCCACTGGCTGCTATTAGTAATCTGATCGGTGCTTTTACCATCAAACCTCTACCGTTTAGCGCCTAGCTTCAGTGACACTCCTACACCAATTGCAAGCAATGTGGTGTAGGCTTCCGAGTCCTGTTAAGGATATCAGGAACTTCTTTCGTGGTACTCCATTTTTCCCACCACAGCATTTTATAGTGAGGTACGTGCCCTGCCCCACTCTTGGTCTTAAAAAAATTCCAAGTTCAAACTAGTTTCCTTGAAAATTTTACTTACAGGAGGCAGCAACGCATACACGGTTGCATTTCCCTATAAAACCCCATATTTTCAGTTTTCTTGGCGCAGCCTCTCCCTTTGGGAGAAAGTACTATGTTAGACCAGCATTTTAGGCTTTGTCGTCACTGATATATTCTAGCAAGAAGTGATTACCTATCTCAAGATATTGAGAAAAACTCAACTGCCCTCTAATCTGTTTTACCTGCGGTAAAAAACAATTAGAGGGCGTCTCGTTTTTATCCCGTCATTCATCCCACACCAACTTCGGGTATGGTGTGGGGCTTCTGCCGGGTTAAGCTAAGATAAAACAATTTCCTGACCTTCTGTACTCAAATCAGTAAACTTTCCCCCATGACTAACTTTATTACTTTATTTCTCAAACGCCAACGTAAATTCCCCCTCAGTATCGGGATGATTTCATTTCTACTCTCACTGGGTATCACGGCTGGTTGGCAATGTGTTCAAGCGAGTACACCTCAAAACGCTCCTCCTGAACTAAAAAACCTGTTGACGGAAATTGATACAGCCGCCAGCAAGGGTGATGTCAAGGGAGTCATCGAATTTTACAGTCCGACTTTTACTCATGGGGATGGGTTAAACCGCCAAACTTTGGAAAAAGCTTTGGTAGAATTATGGAAGCGATATCCAAAATTGAAATACAGTACCCAACTGCAATCTTGGAAATCTGAAGGCAATACCATTGTCGCGGAAACCGTAACTAATATAACTGGTTTACCCTCTGCTAACAATAATAATCTGACGCTCAATGCCACAATTAAATCACGCCAGCGGGTAACAGATGCAAAAATCGTTCGCCAAGATATTTTGTCAGAACGCACCCTACTTACCTCTGGAATGAAGCCACCCCAAGTTGATGTGAAATTACCACAGCAGGTCAGAGTCGGTCAGCAGTACAATTTTGATGCGATCGTTCAAGAACCACTGGGGGAAGATTTCCTCCTGGGAACAGCCCTAGAAGAACCCATCCAACCGGAAAAATATCTCAACGCTACACCTGTTAATTTAGAATTACTCACATCTGGCGGAGTTTTTAAAGTCGGACGCGCACCATCTACTCCTGGTAGCCACTGGATTTCTGCAGTGATCCTGCGGGGAGATGGAATGACAATGGTAACTCAGCGCCTGGATGTGGTTAAGAAGTAGCGCTGTGCGTGGGATTGGGGATTGGGGATTGGGGATTGGGAAAGAAAAATGCGTGATTTCCTATTCCCCAATCAATAGTCAATAATTGCCAATTGTTGGACACTGGACTTTTGACTCACAATGATTTCTCTGCAAAATCAAATCGTTTTCATCACTGGTGCAAGTAGTGGTATTGGTACTGCTTGTGCGAAAATTTTTGCTGGTGCGGGTGCAAAACTGATTTTAGCGGCGCGACGATTAGAACGTTTGCAGCAGTTAGCGGATGCACTCGGTAAAGAATTTGGTAATCAGATTTATTTGTTAGAGCTAGATGTGCGCGATCGCTCTGCTGTGGAATCTGCTATCTCTACCCTACCGCCTTCCTGGTCTGACATCGATATTCTCGTGAATAACGCTGGTCTGAGTCGCGGTTTGGACAAGTTACACGAAGGCGATTTTCAAGATTGGGAAGAAATGATTGATACTAATATTAAAGGTTTACTTTACCTTACCCGTTATGTCGTTCCCGGAATGGTGAATCGTGGTCGTGGTCATGTGGTAAATCTGGGTTCCATTGCGGGACATCAAACTTATCCTGGTGGTAATGTTTATTGTGCGACAAAAGCCGCTGTCAAGGCACTTTCTGAAGGTTTGAAGCAAGACTTGTTGGGTACTCCTGTCCGCATCACTTCTGTTGATCCGGGAATGGTGGAAACGGAATTTAGCGAAGTCCGCTTTCATGGTGATACTGACCGAGCAAAACGAGTTTATCAAGGAGTTACCCCCCTGACTCCAGATGATGTGGCTGATGTCATATTTTTCTGCGTCACGCGATCGCCTCATGTCAATATTAATCAAGTTGTGCTAATGCCTGTTGACCAAGCTAGCGCCACATTGCTTAATCGCCGAATTTAAGTCAATACAGTTCAGTTAGGCTCGAATGATATACACTTACGGGAACATCCAAAATTTTTTCTTCTAATGACAATTTTATTCGTGCCGTGCCCCTACTACTCTGTCAAGATAAAAATGATGGACTGTAGTGCGGGCATCTTGCCCGCGTGAGCGAGACCCTCACACTACCAAAAATCCCTCAAAACAAAATTGACAGACTACTACGACAATTTTCCTTAACTGAACTGTATTGGGATAAAGCCGCAAATGCACGAGTCTTGTCTCGACAATCTGCTCCCAGTATTGCGATCGCTCGATCAACTTCTGGAACGAGCAGTGTCTACAGCAAACCTAGCTTATGGAACAGAAGCTGAAACTGATCCTTACCGAGGTCTTTACATCAATCAAGATGACGTAGAACGTGCCTTAAAGCGTCACCCTGATTCAGCCTTTCAGGGCGATGGCAGTGGGTCGGAGTTGCTTTTTGAGGAAATTGGCAACTGTTCAAGTTTAAACAGATTGCAGGAGATATTTGAGCTATCGGTGTTTGATCTTGCTCTGGTGGCGATCGCCTTCGCACCGGAAATTGATCTGCGCTACGAACAGATCTACGCCTATCTCCAAGATGATGTCACCCGCAAGCGACCTACTGTAAACTTAGCTGTTCGCAGCTATCCACTATTAGTTCATAATCTGTTAAAATTTCTTGAACTATCTCGTAATCACTTGCGTTTTTTTTTTACTTGTTCAAGTAAACTTGATGGCAGGATTTCTTGTAGGATTGTAAGCCAGTAATTAAATGTATCATTGGCGGTTGATTCACTGACTCCAAACTGTATGCCTAATAATTGAAACGTTGTCATATGTCTTAAATATGTCAACGTTAATAGAATTTGGTCTTCGTTAGATAACTTTACCTTCCGACCACCACCTTTATTTATAATTCTAACTTTCTTTTTTTCTATGTTTTGTTGCTTTTCGGTATCTAAGGCGATCGCCTGTTTTATTAGTTGCTCAAGTTGGTCATACTTTACGCCTACTAACCGCTGTGTTTCTTGAGGGTTATTTTGAATATAACTTAACATGTCACTCATATTTTTGTGGTAAAAAAGATGATTTTATACCCTTTTAGCACAGAATGGTTCTATTTTGGAGATGTCTATTAAATATAAATGTGGTTCTTGCGTACTTAACGTGCTAAATTTTTAATTACAGTCGATAACTTTGTTTTAAAATCAAGGCTTACAGGCGCTTATAGCCAAAATTTTAATCATCAGACCTAAAAGGCAGTAAATAATGGCTGTCATCTTATCCCAGCAAGGAGTTCAAGCTTATTTTTCAACATATTTAGCACGCTAAGTACGCAAGAACCGATGTTTACAAAATAGACCTATCGCAAATGGTTAGCAAATATATTGGCGAAACCGAAAAAAACTTGGATCGCGTCTTCAGTGCGGCGGTGAATGCCAATGCTATATTGTTATTTGATGAAGCCGATGCTTTGTTTGGCAAGCGTTCTGATGTGAAAGATGCCCATGACCGCTACGCCAATCTAGAAATTGCCTATCTGCTGCAAAAAATGGAAGAGTACGAAGGCATCACCATACTTACTACTAATTTACGCCAGAATCTAGATGAGGCATTCACCCGCCGCATCCGCTTTATAATTGAGTTTCCCTTTCCCGAAGCAGACGCACGCTGGCAAATTTGGCAGAGAATTTTTCCCAAAGCTACGCCCCTAGGGGCAGATGTGGATTTGAAACTAATGGCGCAAAAGTTTAAACTGGTAGGAGGTAATATTCGCAATATTGCCCTAGCTGCGGCTTTTTTGGCAGCGGAAGATGGTGAAAGTGTGGGGATGAAGCACCTATTCATGGCAACAAAGCGCGAGTTTCAGAAGATGGGACGGTTGGTGAATGAAGAAGATTTTTTACACAAAAACATAAGTTGATTTTGCTGACATCTATATACAGCGAATCCCAGGGCAAATGAGGTACGCAGGTAGGGGCATGGCAGTGCCATGCCCGGTTCTTGCTTAACGTGCTAAAATATTAGCATATCTATTTATATTTCAGTAAATTTAATTATGAAAAGAGTCCTTACTCAACTCTTAAACTTACCAGGCGTAACGGTGGAATCCAGTATACAAGAAGGCTTGGTATTAATTTTATCAGTAAGTAAAAAGGAAAAAAGTGCAGTATGTCCACACTGTGGTACAAAGTCAAGACATCTACACCAGAATCAAAGCCATTTAGTCAAAGATTTACCGATGGGGGATAAAGAAGTAATACTAAATTTAAATAGACGAAGATTTAAGTGTAAAAAATAACGAGATATATCAATGATTTGGGCTTAAGCTGATACGTATGGTGGGCGTCTCGCCCGCCCAATAGGGAAAGCGGGCAAGATGCCCACTCCACAAGATGGGATAAATTATTTATTGGCAGTCCCTAACTTACCAAATCAGGGAATACCTCTTGCACTGCAGGATGGACTAAGCGATGATTCTGCACATTTAAACCTTTGGCTAATGCTGGGTTAAGTTCCAGCGCTTTGATTCCCTGATTCGCCAACTGGACAACATAAGGTAATGTACTGTTATTAAGTGCCTGGGTGGCTGTCCAAGGTACTGCGCCTGGCATATTCGGGACGCCATAATGCACTACGCCCTCTTCAATGTAAACTGGGTTGGTGTGGGATGTGGTATGTAAAGTTTCCACACAACCGCCTTGGTCAACCGCAACATCAACAATTACAGAACCAGGATGCATTTGTTTGACCAATTTGCGAGATACTAGTATTGGCGCTCTACGTCCTGGGACTAAGACCGCACCAACGAGCAAATCGGCTTCTTTCACGGCGGCTTCGATATGGGCAGAGTTGCTGTAAAGCAATTCGACTCTAGAGCCAAACAAAGTTTCGAGGTAGGATAAGCGCTCGACATTCACATCCAAAATCTGCACGATCGCGCCCATACCTACGGCGATTTTAGCGGCTTCGGTGCCGACAACACCACCACCTAAAATCACGACTTTACCCGGTTTGACTCCAGGAACACCGCCTAAGAGGACGCCTTTACCACCTTGCTGACGTTCTAAAAACCTAGCGCCGAATTGTACCGCTAGCCGACCGGCAATAATGCTCATGGGAGAGAGCAAGGGTAATTTATTCCCACCGGGTTGTTCTACTGTTTCGTAGGCGATCGCACTCGTGCCAGAATCAACCAAATGCTCGGTCAATTGGCGATCGGCTGCTAGATGCAGATAAGTAAATAATATCTGTTCTTTTCGCAAAAATTTATACTCAGTTACCAGGGGTTCTTTGACTTTAACAATTAGTTCCCGATTCCAAGCTGCTTCTGGTGTGGGGACAATTTCCGCCCCAGCCCTTTTGTACTCATCATCTGTAAATCCAGCACCAGTACCCGCTTCTGTCTGGACAAAAATGGTATGACCATTTTCTCGCAGCACCCGTACACTCGAAGGACTCAACCCTACCCGAAACTCCTGATCCTTTGTTTCCTTGGGAACGCCTATTTCCATGTAGCGCCTCTGTTTAATTTTTGTTCAACTTTAGCCTGTCACTTTCATACTGGCTACTGCGGTATTATTCATAGCTTAATTTTTGTCTTAACTTTCTCAACCGTTGCAAAGTCTTGCTCTTGACTATTACCCCAGTCTTTCTAGAATATATAAAGAATAATTAAAAATTGTAAACAAGCCGTTTACATAGCTCCATCCCAGGAAGCTGCTGCTGGAATTCCCAAGTTATTGAGAGGAAACGTTGATGATCACAGAACCAAAACCAACAATTACGCCCAAATTAGAAGATCCGAAGTTTGGTTTTAACGAATATGCCGAGCGCTTGAATGGTCGAGCTGCTATGATTGGCTTCATGTTGATGGTGGTAATTGAATACGTCACCAATCAAGGGGTGCTATCATGGCTCGGTCTGAGGTAGTGCCACCAGAAAGTACAGGCGTGCAAGTTGTAAGCTAGTAATTAGAAGAGTTTGAACCAGTTGGATTATCCAGCTGGTTTGGACTTAAGTAACTGATAGCGAACTACCTCCCACAAATTGTCGTCTATAAGGCATACCAACGAGTGCCAGTGTTATCCTAGACTTGCAATTATTCTATGCAAGATAGTTAATTACTACACTTACCCCATACTGAAGAAAATTATAATATTTAAATGCCTTTCATCAGAAGGGACAATCAAAGTCTAATTGTGGGTTCGGTATTCTCGGTAAATTGACACAAAAACTTAACTGAATCAAACTAAGCTGTGATGAACGCTGTATTACCTCGTTTTTTGAAGTCAGCCTACCGGAAAGACCCAATCATCAGTGTATTGATGACAATGGGCGTAGTTGATGCATTGATCGGTGGATTGGATGATAGCTGGTCGTTGTTCGCTTTTGGTTTGGGGATAGCAGGGATTAGCCTCGGTTTTAAATTGTGGCGTATCCAACAAAGTCGTCCCTTACCAGAGGAGGAACCTGTAGTCCAACATTACTTACCCTCCCGTTCATCGAGTCCGACTTTACCCATGCTGACCGTTACCAAGAAAAAACCACCCATGTGAATCAATTTTGGATTTTGGATTTTGGATTTTGGATTTTAGATTGACCCCATGCATGAATGCAGGGGCTTCAATTAAAATTTTTTGATTTTGGATTTTAGATTTATTCTACGAATAAATTCGTTTGAATCTTCAATCCAAAATTTAAAATCTAAAACCTAAAATTCGGTGATACCGTTTCAGTTTAATTATAGGACTCCCCGTTGAAAAACCTTGAAGATGTAGCTTGTAGCTTGGCGTAAAGCTACATCTTTGCTTTAGACAAGGGATGAAAACGGGTTAAAGCGTTTACGCTTCAGTTGTTTAATCTCGTTGTTGGGCTATATATTGAATTACGTTTGCTGTAGTATAATCAATTCGTCTTAAAAACAAAAGGGGGTGATAAAACTTGCTAACAAACTATGTGTACAAACTCAGACCTAACATCACGCAATCATCAACAATGAGTAGATGGGTAGATATGTTACGTTCTCACTACAATTGGTGTTTGAATGACAGATTAACCCAATATGCTCAACAATTTATTCAAGGTGACTATTGCGATATTAGAACTAAAGCCGAGGCTTGCCCTATAACTTGTTTTGTTAGCAAGAACGGTGCTACGGGAGAACCCTGGAAGGATGATAAAAAGGCTAATCCTAGACGTGCTGCTGGTGATATTCAAATTACAGCATTACCAACTTTAAAAAAAGCTAGACCTTGGTTTGCTACTATTGATTCAACAGTATTGCAGCAAAATGTAAAACGTTTGGATATTGCATACAAAAACTTCTTTGTTCGCGTAGCGTCTGGGACAGGAGAAGGTAGGGGATTCCCTAAATTCAAGAATCGCTCTAACTTCACATCTTTTACTTACCAGATGGGAATTAAAGTACAGAAAAATAAAATCTATCTACCCAAGTTAGGATGGATGAGGTTTTACAATTCTCGTCAAATACCCGACTCTTTCACAATTAAAGCTGCCACAATTCGTAAGCGTCAGGATGGATGGTATGTTTCTATCAGAATAGAAGATAAAACAATACCAGACTACGTTGCTAAATCTTTTATTGATGTAAATAAAATAATTGGCTGTGATTTGGGCATTACAAAACTGGTACATCTATCTGATGGACACCAGATTGAAAATCCTAAATTCTTGACCAACAAAAAAACTAAACGCATCCTCAAAAACAGGCAGCGCAAAGTCACCAGAAAGTTAAAGGGTAGTAAAAATCGCAAAAAAGCAGCCACAAATGTAGGTAGGTTTCACCAAAAAATTGCTGATAAACGTCAAGCATATCAATGGTACGTAGCTAACAAGATTGTTTCTAGAAACGTTGATGCTATTGCTGTTGAGAACTTAAACGTTTCGGCAATGAAGAAAAGATGCTCAGAGAAAATAGAGGAAGAGACAGGAAGATTCTTAAAAAATGGACAGTCAAGAAAGAGAGGTTTAAATCGCTCAATCTCTGATGCAAGCTGGGGTGAATTGATATTGAAAATCGAGTATCTTGCTGCGAAGCATGGAAAGGTTGTCCTTAAAGTAAGTCCAAAACACACTAGCCAAAAATGTCAAAACTGTGGGCATATAGACGCTTTAAGTAGAGATGAAGAAAAGTTCATCTGTACAAATTGCGGATTCATGAGCCATGCTGACATTAACGCTGCTAAAAATATCAGAGATAGAGCATTAAGCATGGTACGCGAGGACTTCGCGGAACCGGAGCCGAAAGGTTCTAAACGCCCGAAAAACTGTAAGGAGATATCACCGCGCTCTATGAGCAAACGCGGTGAGCCTGGGAACCTGAGCAATCAGGATATTAAGACAGCGATGTCTTAAGAATCCCCGTACCTTCAGGTCGGGGAGTGTCAAGATACAAATTGGTAGGGGCACGGCAATGCCGTGCCCTTGAGCGAAATCTATATGTATCAAGGTTTCGGTGAAACGGTATGAGGAGTGAGGAGTGAGGAGTGAGGAGTGAGGGAACAGGTGGGTGCGGTTCTGTGCTGCGCCCGTATATTATTCTGGGGTTTATGGCAGTTCTTACCCTTCCAGTGACACTGTGGGGAGGGTTGGAAATTTCTACTGTCCAGGCTGCTGTGGAAGCAACATCAAAATCTCAAGCTAACAAAAGCTTTGCTAATCCGCAGCTACTTTATAGTTTACATGGACATGCAGGAACGGTTAAATCTTTAGCCTTCAGTCCAGATAGTAAAATTCTGGCTAGTGGTGGAGCAGAAAACGAAGGCGTAATTCGTTTGTGGAATCTGAAAAATGGTGCCAGGGTGGGAACTATCCGCAAAGCGCATAAAACAGGGGTGGAATCTTTGGTGATTTCGCCAGATGGTCAAACCTTGGTCAGCTGTAGTAGCGATCGCACCATTAACCTCTGGAACCTGAAAACTCAAAAATTTAGCCGCTCTTTTGTGGATCATACCAGTAATGTGATGTCTTTAGCTATTTCTGCTGATAGTAAATTGCTCATCAGTGGTGCTTTGGACGGAATTCGCCTTTGGGATTTACGACAGCAGCGTCCGCTTTCGACACTGGTACGCTTTGATAACTCGATTTATACAGTAGCGATTAGTCCTGATGGTCAGACTTTGGTTAGTGGTGACTCTCAGGGTGTAATTAAGCTGTGGAATTTGAGTACAGGAAAATTAATCCGTGAAATTGTGGCGCATTCGCAAATAGTCAGCACCGTAGCTTTTACACCAGATGGAGAAAGTGTGATTAGTGCTAGCCGCGATCGCACAATTAAAATTTGGCATACTAATAATGGTGAACTCATCCGCACGCTAACAGGACACAACAACTGGGTGAATGCGATTGCGATTAATCGCGATGGACAAACCCTCGCCAGTGCTGGTCGAGATGGGGTTAAATTGTGGAATATAACTACAGGTGAGTTAGTAACTACATTAGAAAAACATACAGATTGGGTAAGTGCGATCGCTTTTAGTCCTGATGGTCAATTTCTGGCTAGTGGTGGATTTGATAAAACTATTAATGTTTGGCGGAGCCGGTGAATAAATAATTATAGCGTTTCTCGCCCTAGTGAGGTACATCGGTAAGGGCACGGCAGTGCCGTGCCCCTACATCGCGTGATACAATTTTGTACCTCATCTGAATAGGAAGTGCTATGGCTGCTGATAATACTTGCAGATAAACACGCTATACAAGTGAATAATGCAAGATCGAGTTTCTAGCGCATCAGTACTGGCTTTACAATAGATATAGCCACAACTAAAAAATTAGGGAAATTTTATGACAAGCAATTTGCTGAAAAATCCAGCCAATGACATATCTAAACTAAATTATTCAGTATTAGTGGAAGCCAAAGAAGGCGGATATCAAGCAACAGTTTGGGGTTTACCGGAGTGTCAGGTATTTGCACAAACGCGGGAAGAGGCGCTGAATAATTTACACGAACTTGTGAATAATCGATTAAAAACTATAGAAATAGTTACTCAAGAAATTGCTGCGCCAAAAACTGAGCATCCTTGGATGAAATTTGCAGGTAAGTATAAAGATGACCCACAATTTGATGATATGCTAGCGGATATTGAAGCCTATAGACGTGAACTAGATACAGAAATGGAAGAATATTATCGCCAATTAGATGCTGAGGAAGAAGTCAAGTGAGTTTGTGGATACTTGATACGGATACTCTTTCACTATTTCAAAGAGCGCATCCATTAGTAAGTCAACGAGTAAATGGAACACCTATAGAACAATTAGTGACAACAGTTATCACATTTGAAGAACAGATATATGGAAGGTTGAATCGCATTAGAAGAGCTAATTCACAAGAATCATTAGTATTTGCCTATATCCAATTACGTGAAACTTTGGAGGATTTTAAAAATATCAATGTAGTTGATTTTAATCCAGAAGCGGCGAATTGCTACGCCCAATTGCTGCGTCAAAAAATACGTATTGGTACGCAAGATTTACGAATAGCGTCAATTGCAATTGCGAATAATGCTATTTTGGTGACGCGGAATCAGCGTGATTTTTCTCGCGTACCTGGGTTACAGTTTGAGGATTGGACTTTGGGTAATTAGGGCGATAGCGCAACAGGAGGAGATTCGGCTATGGATAAAATAGCACACTATCGACAAATAATCAAACAAATTCTGAGCGAACATGCACAAATCAGTTCTAATAGTGATTCTGTAAAATCAGAAGTAATTTTAGACCATGAAAACGACCATTATCAACTAGCTTACGTTGGTTGGCAAGGAGATAAGCGAGTCTTTGTCCCTGTGATGCATTTTGATATTCAAAATGGCAAAATATGGATTCAATATAACGGGACAGAAGAATCTGTTGCTGAACGATTAGTAAAATTAGGTGTACCTCCCTCTGATATTGTGATTGGCTTTCATTCTCCTTTTAAACGTCAGTTTACCGCTTATGCTGTTGAATGATGGTTAATTAACTAAAATTGATGTACCAAGACAGTAAGTTATTTCGCTAATTTATAGCGTTCCCATGCTTGCAAAAAATTGAATTGCATCGCTGAAGAAACTATTCGCAAACTTTTAACTTCTGGGATTTTTGAATTAAGCTTTTCAGCAACTTGTAATGCTGATTCTGCTGCTTTAGGTTGAAAATTATAAAGATGAACAAATCCTAAATAAGTCCAAGCATAGGCATTTTGAGCATCTTGTTGGGTGATTTTGTCCAAAGTTTTCAGCAGTGGTTCAACTCGCCGTTGTAAAGTTTGAGATAATGCCAAAGAATAGGCAATATCGAGATTTTTAGGTTCTTGAGAGAGGCGATAACTTAAAGCTATTTCGGCATAATTTAAGTAATCTTGTAACGGATCATATTGGTTGATGCGAGCGATTTCGCGAAAAATTGGGTCTAATTTTCCTTGAGGTAAACCTGTAGCTAATTGCTCCAGTTGGGTAATTAAATCTAGTTCTGGTGCGGGTATGTTTGCTGCTTGCGGATTTAAGGTGATTTGTATGGGAGGTGTAGGAAGGGGATAGGTATTTCCGGTGCGACGGTTGAGGTAGATTGCTTTGAGGTTGTAAGTACCTGCTGATAATTCTGCAGGTGGTAACATTGCAAGGGTTTCTATTACCCGAAAGGCTGTATTTGCTGGTGGCGCTTCCGTTTTGGTGTAAAGTTGTCCTAGAGCGATCGCATGATCATGCAACCATCTTTGATTTCCTTGACCTTGCCAAGTCAATAATACCAAACCATCCTGTAACTGTTCCCAACTTCCGGTAAACTCATACTGCACGGGAATTGGCTTTCCTGGTGGTGCTTGAACAGAAGTAAGCACTCCCAAGCTGACTTGTGGGGGAGGAGTTGAATTTAACTTTTCAACTACCACTGGGGAAACACGACGCTGATAGAGTCGCAACTCACTTTTATCTGGTAAATTCCAAGTTTTTTGAATTTTTAAATCAGGACTTTGGGTAACAGTTGTATTTAAGGCTGCTTGCGCTGCTTCAAAACCGCCAATTGCACCCTGGTCTCCTGTTTTGGTGATATACCAATTTAAAGAACGCGCATCTTGAGGGATATTTTTGATGTTAGTTCCTATCTGACGTGCAAATACTTGAAAATTGGCTGCACTCCCAAAAAAGTCTAGATTAAAAGGATTTATTTGTACAGTATTCGGGACAATTCCCATATTAGAACGCAAATAAGGTTGCTTTTGGATGACTTCTGCAATTACTTCAGCATGGGGATAAGTGGCACCTAAATAAGGTAAATGTCTACCACTAAATTGCTGCAAAAATGGTATGGGGAATAAATCAGAAATTAAAAATAAACTCGTGATGGCTACAGTTACCCAACGCAGCCATTGCGACCAAATTGTTGACGAAATTGTCAGCAACCGCGCCAAGAGTACCAAGACAACTGGTAAATAGGGGAGGATAAACCGAAAATCTTTATTTGATAGGAAAGAAAATAAAAAATATGTCCCTAAGCAGAATATTAAAAGCCATCGCCAAGTAGATTTTTTGGTTACAGATTCAGCAGGCGATCGCTTCCCTTTGACAAGCCAAGTTGCTGCCCCTAAAATCCCAGACCCCAAACACATATATAATAATGGCGGGTAAATCATATCTGGCAGTACTGATAAATAATACACCCACCCTTCTAGACTATTCGCTTGGGGCGAATTGGCGTATTTTAAACCATAATTATTATTGTTTTCTGAAGAAGTCAGGATTGTCAGCCAATTAACGCTAACCCAAGGATATAAAACCATCACGGCTATCAAAAAAGCCACAACGAGTTGAGCAATACGTCTCCAGTTTTTGCTGAGGATATTTTCTCCCAAAACCCAGACACTCGGTATCAATAAAAATATTAAACCACTAGGCTTACTCAACACCGTTATACCTGCACCCACACCAAAACAAACACTCCAAAACCACTGTTTTTTAGGTGAGTCAGCATCTCGCCAAAAAGTTAAACTGGTAAAGGCAAAAATTAAAGTTGCTGTGAGTCCATACTCTAGTAGATAATCGAGGCGAATTAACACGAAACTGTGAACTAATATACACAGTCCTGCTGCCCACAATCCGACATTAGCAGAAAATATGTGTTTACCTAATTGATAGACAAATATTAAAATAATTGCAGTAAATAGTACATTAACTAATGTACCTGATTCAAAACTACAGCCAAATAAAGTGAAAAAAGGTACAGTCATTAAATAGACAAAAGGAGCGCGATAACTTGGGGATAATTGCCAAAGTTTTGTCCACCAATCGCCAGAAAAAAACTGCGGATGGCTTAACATTCCCCAATAATTGGCTGCTCTTGTCAGATGGTCGCCGGTGTCCCATGCTGGAGGAGAATTGTCTAAAGTAGCCCAAAGGCGATCGCACACAAAAGCAGCTATCCACAACATAATGAGAATAGCCCTATCGGAGGTTAAAAATTGGAACTTTCTTCTGAATAGCATTTACCGATAATTCCCAAAAATGCGATATCCCCGACTTCTTGAAGGATACCGGCGAATGGTAGGTTTAACCCTTCATCTCATCGCATGGGAAAATCAGGTTTTTTTGGCGTAGTTGGATGATTTGTAGGGGCGCAAGGCCTTGCGCCCCTAGCGACAATCTTCCTCACATAGCCGATAAAATGGGTGTTACCCCCTATTCGCCACCGGCATCCTTCAAGAAGTCGAGGATCTGACCACAACAGATAAGTGTACATGGTTTTGGTCTCATATCATGTTTAGGAAAATACTTTTGGCAAAACTTAGCGGTGTACCCCTAAAGGAAAACAAGCTACGCGCAGTGTCTTTCCTCTATAGCCCGTAGAAATCCTCATCCAAAATTTGCTCAATGGAAAAAGGACAAGTTATGGGATACTCACTCTCTTCTGGTACACAAACCCCAAACTTCGCCAACTTCCCTTCCTTAATCGCCAGCTTCCGAGCATCCGGGTAGGCTTTTTGGATCGCTTCTACCAGAAAACTTTTCAGCGAAGGTGTATCAGCAGGGCAAACGCATCTAAATTGTGTGGAAAAATAAGGTAAGATGGGGGGTTGGTATTTTGCCAGCACTTCAGGCGCTCGGTGCATTCGTGACTTATGACTCCAAACTTTGACAATACCATCCTGAAATACTTTTCTAGCCTAGAAGACCCGCGAATTGAGCGTACTAAAGGTTCTTGCGTACTTAGCGTGCTTAATTATTAGTTAAAGTCTATAAATTTGCTTTAAAAGTAAGACTTACAGGCGTTCATAATTTAATTTTCAGCAATATGACCAAAAATACAGGAAATAATGGCTATTACCGTATCTCAGTAAGGGTTTCAAGCTGATTATTTAATAAATTTAGCACGCTAAGTACGGAAGAGCCAAAAAATATTGTCTCAAGTAATACCAATCTTTAATAACTATAAAATATGTGTATTAGGTGATAGAGAATTTTGCTCTGTTAAACTAGCAAAGTATCTCCAGGGATTGGATGTGTATTTTTGTTTGCGATTAAAAAAGAATGAGTTTTTGCAAGTTGAAAAAGATGTTTTTGTTGAGTTAAAAAATCTGGGTTTAGTACCGGGAGTTTCTTTTTTTATCAAAGGAGTTAAAGTGACAAAGACTCGGGGTTTTATGAGCTTTAATGTAGCGGCTAAATGGAAACGTAAAATCAACGGAGTAGCACCGAAAGAATGATGGTTTATTTTAACAAATTTTGACGACTTAGAGTCGGCAATATCTGCCTATAAACAAAGATTTGATATAGAAGAAATGTTTAGAGATTTTAAAACAGGTGGTTATAATTTAATTTAGAAGAGACTAATGTTGAAGGCAGCCGATTTATTTCTCTAGTTTTACTGATAACGCTCGCTTACACTTCTGCCATGATTCAGGGTCAAAAAATTAAACATAAAGGAATACAAAAATATGTAGCTCGTGTTAAAGAATCTGGTCGCTCTGTGCGGAGACATAGTAGTTTTTATGTTGGCTTGTATGGTCAAACTTGGGTCAATTTCACAGATATTTGTATGGAATTAGTGACAGAATTAATGATAATTAATCGTAATAAGCGCAAGTATTATCAACAAGGATTGAGGGCTATGAAGCTTATCGAGTCTATGTTTTAGCTTATTTCGTCGCCCCCTCAGCATTACTCATTACTCATTACTCATTACTCATTACTCATTACTCATTACTCATTACTCATTACTCATTACTCATTACTCATTACTCATTACTCATTACTCATTACTCATTACTCATTACTCATTACTCATTACTCATTACTCATTACTCATTACTCATTACTCATTACTCATTATGTATAAAAATAGCAGGGAAGGCGAGGGGCAAATCAATTCAAACTGCAAAATTTGACTTGATTTGTCCCCCATCTCCCCTGCTTCTACTTAGGAGTAGTATCGCCTCTAGCTGTTAGGGTGCTAAGGCGTTACCGCGAATCAGACTACCAATGGTCTTGGCTGTAATTTTCAGTTGGGTGATGGGATTGGCTGGGACGACAGTCTTATACAGATAGCTGTCGAAAGTCAGCCGTTGGACATCAAGATCACCGCACATTTCTACAAACGCTTCGCGGGTGGCGTCGGAACGATAGAACACACTTTGCAGGATATCCAAAACCTTGTAGGTGAGTCCGTATTTTTTATCCCAGCGCTTCAAGTAAAGCTTAAGGTCGTTTTCTGTAGGAATACGTTGACCAGCGTTAGAAACTTCCACAATGGTTTCCGCACACATGCGCCCAGACTTAGCCGCAAAGTAAATTCCTTCACCAGAGGACTTTGTAACATAGCCTGCAGCATCTCCCACTAAAGCGACTCTTCCGACCACGCGACGGGGACGGGGATGTTCAGGAATGGGGTGTGCTTCGACTTTGATGATTTTTCCGCCTGCGAGTTTCTCCGAAGCACGGGCGCGGATACCCGCTTGCAACTGTTTTATAGTGGCTTTATGGACTTGCATTGTGCCAGTACCAACAGCTACGTGGTCATATTTGGGGAATACCCAAGCGTAGAAGTCGGTAGAAACGTCATCGCCGACATACATTTCGGCCATGTCATTATAGTATGCCATTTTGTCTTCGGGTAGGCGAATTCGCTCTTGAAAGGCGATCGCATAATTGTAATCCCCAGCATCCATTTCTTTGGCAATGCGGGAATTCGCCCCATCAGCCCCGATCACTAAATCCACCTTCAGGGTTTTGGCAATTCCCTCGGCGCCCCCTTCTGTATGATCAACGTAATGGATCGTATAGGGGTCAGTATTGTTGGTGGGTATATCGAGTTTATGAACGGTGGCATTAATTAAAGTCGCACCTAATTTGGCCGCACGATTCCGCAGGAAGCTATCTAGCACCTCACGACGGCACATTCCTATATATTCATCTTCATTTACCAGATTGATATCCACCTCACGGTTCGAGGGGGAAATCATTTTCATCTTTCGCACGCGGCGATCGATAATCTCTGGTGGTAGGTCAAACTCACTCACCATACACAGGGGAATAGCACCCCCGCAGGGCTTGGCATTGTCTAGCTTCCGCTCAATTAAGTAGGTTTCAATTCCAGCTTTTGCCAGTGTTTCAGCGGCAGATGAACCAGCTGGGCCTGAACCAACAACAGCGACCCTTAGTGTCAAAGGTTTTCTCCCAATCTTGACATTTACCGAAAGCATCCTACCACGGTATTTCGCCTATTTTCTCCCCCAGGGTGAGGGTTTTGTCAGAAATGCAATATTCCTTAATATTGCGATACATAAACTCAGTTGTCATTTGTCATTTATTATTAATCATTTGTCATTTATTATGAGTCAATTCGCCCCAATCCCCAATATGCAAATTTCCTTATTTGATTCCCTGAGCAGACAAATTGGCGTTAGCGCAATTAGCGGCTATCAGAAACACGTTTCACCTCATAAAGGCTTTGTTTGCGCTCATCGGGTGTTATATGGTGGTGAATCCTGCTCTCAATACATCAAGCGGGTGGTTGCGGAAGATGGGTTAAAGGTAGCATTTGTCAAGTCTCGTGAACGATTTCAATCTTGTAAACAAGCTAACCACATTTTGAAATCACAAACCGAAAACACAGAACCAACCGAGGAACAAGAAGAAGAAACGGAACAAAAACCACCAATTTCTGCACCAAGAAATCCTTCATTCATCAACAGTCACGATTGGTGCAGCGTCAGGCTGAGGCTGGGATGGATGCAGCGCCAGATGTGGAAGCGTCGATTAATCAGGCAAGGGGTGGGGGACAGGCGATGGCACCGCAAGCGCCGCAGGCATCGCAGACAACATCCGCGAACCGATGGAGGTGGCGTTTGGCGCAGATTTCAGTGGGGTGAAGGTTCACACGGATGGTCAGTCAGACCAGTTAAATCGGTCAATTCAGGCGCGTGCTTTCACAACGGGGCAGGATGTGTTCTTTCGGCAGGGGGAATATAATCCGGGGAGTCGGGGGGGACAGGAGTTAATCGCGCATGAATTGACCCATGTGGTGCAGCAGAATGGGGGAGCGGTGATCCACTTGAGCCAAACTAATGGGGAAACAAACGGAGAGAAGGGACAAGTGATCGCCCCAATAACGAGATCGGTGGCTAATAATGTGGCTCAGAAGAAAACCCCGGCTCAGGGAGGACCTTTTAAGGAGGTAGCTGTTACAGGCAGTTATCAGGCTCGGGGTGGAAAAAATAAAATGTTTAATTCACGCACTTATCCTAGGAGTCAATTTAATTTTGGTAGCAAAACAAGAAAAGAAGTGTTAAGTCAAGAAAGATATCAGGCAGCATTTACTGAGTCTTGAGATGTGATTTCTGTAACAACTAACGAAGGACAAACTATTAATGTGGCGGCAATCCAGTTAGATCATATAACTTCTTGGCAAGCTATTTCGCAATCGATGGATAACTACAATAATCAACTCCAACCCCGACCAGTGGATGACAGAAATCTGACACCTCTTGAACAAAATCAAGTGTATACGCTTTGGGATGCAAAGATGTATTACAACGATCAGGACAACCTGCAAGCAGGGGTGGCAGCGAATAATGCAGCAGCAGGAGAACAAGGTATGGTGCAGGAAATAAGAAATCCTGTGTTGGATGCTACTCTGAGCACTATTGGCACACAATGGCTACTATTGCAGCAAGCAGTCCAAGCAGTCGTTCCTCATATTCAAGATCCAGTAGATAGTGAAAATGTTCTATCGGAATTACTCAGAATTTCAGAGGAAATGGAGGAGATTAGATCAGGCCTTGGT
Organism: Gloeotrichia echinulata CP02; assembly: GCA_038087035.1. Classification (NCBI taxonomy): domain Bacteria; kingdom Bacillati; phylum Cyanobacteriota; class Cyanophyceae; order Nostocales; family Gloeotrichiaceae; genus Gloeotrichia; species Gloeotrichia echinulata. The sequence goes on from CP051187.1 coordinate 726,926, forward strand.
GTATAGTGCGATCGCCTCCTATTGTAGGGTGCGTTAGTGCGATCGCCTCCTATTGTAGGGTGCGTTAACTGAAAGTACGGCACCGACCTAATCTCAATATTCCGTGCGATCGCCTGATATTGTAGTGCGATCGCCCTCTCTATTCTCACTAAAAATGCGATCGCTGATCTTGAAGTGCGATCGCGGATCTTGTAGGGTGCATTAACGCTGAGAGTACGGCACCTTATTGTTGCTAATATTCGGTGTGTTACGCGATCGCTAACACACCCTACGTTTATCATGGTGCGATGCCTGCGGCGCTTGCGGTGCCATCGCCTGATATTATAGTGCGATGCCTACGGCGGGCTAAGATTGCAAGTTGGTGAGGTACAGATAATTGTAAGGGCATGGCAGTGCCATGCCCTTACCTGCGTACCTCATTTACCTGAAATACGCTGTAATTCAAAACTCCAGGTTTCAACATGGAAGAGGTTTAAGTGCATCGCTGATTTTGTAGTGCGATCTTGTAGCGACTGTCAAAAAAGTGCGATCGTGCGGAGCGCAGTGCCGTAGTGCGATCGCATCTTTTGTAATGTGGGTTGAAGAATCAAACCCAACAAGCTAAAACTTAATGGCAAAATGTATTTTAACGCCAAGTTATGTCTAATACCAATTCAAAAAATCTTTGCCATAAATCGATAATCACAAAAGGCGCAAGGCCTTGCGCCCCCACTTTCACTGTCGCATTCTTCGTGAAAATTGCTATAACCTACTATAAGAAATATATAGATTTGTCAGAGGATGAAGCAATTGAGTAACCTAGATAAAGTTTTAGATGCAGCAATGGAACTGCCTTTAGAGCAGCAAGAAATGCTGGTACAAATTCTCACTAACCGAATTATTGAAAGTCGGCGAGATGAAATAGCCGCAGATGCAGCAGCTTCCATTGCACAATTCCAAGCAGGTAAGCTGAAAGTCCAGACGGCTGCACAAGCCATTCAAGAATTGCGGGAATATCTCAATAACCCAGATGTAGCCGATGTATAGATTGGTTATCACTAGTAAATTTAAAAGAGCATTCCGAAAATTTGCTCGTCGTAATAGTGATTTACAAGCCAGAATAGAAGAAACTATTGCGGCTATGGAACAAGATATATTTGCAGCTAACTTGGGTACTCACAAATTAGAGGGAAAGCTATCAGGGTTGCTCTCATGCTCTTGATGTGTTTCTTAGGAGCTAAGTTGTTTCACAGAAGGCGGAAAAGGTCGAGGAGTGTCAAATCTCAAAAGGATTAACCCACCTCAAATCTTCAACTTGAGAAAAATCATCCTGATTCCGACTCACTAATTGTAAAGAATACTCTAGGGCTGTAGCCGCAATGATGGCATCGGGAACTTTAATTTTCAAGCGTTTGCGAATAGCGATCGTGCGTTCAGCAATTTCGGATGTCAGAGGTAATTCTATCATCCTGGATAGGAGCCGCCGAGCTTGGATATCAGCATCTGTGGATTGTTTAAAGCCTAGCAGTTCAATACGTGAAATAACAGAATAGGCACCCAGTCCAGAAATACCTTGCCTTAAAAGATCTGTTCCAGCCTCAGAGAGCTGATTGTTTAAGTGATAGATAAAAATATTGGTGTCAAAAAGCAATTCCACTGGTTTACTGCTTACTCTCTCCAGTCTAGCTGCCGCTGCCGATTAAGGCTAGCATCAATTTCTTCAATGGGTAGATGCCCCCAACTACCACGTGTTTCTTCTAACAATGTATCAAGATCAACCAAATCAAAGGATGTCTGCAATTCAGGCTCTGGCCTAGCCACTAAACTCACAGTAGCTCGAAGCTGATTTATTAAGTAACCAAGCAGTTTCCACTGTTCTTCTAGGGTAAGCCGTTTTAGGTCACTCATCACTTGTTGCAAAGTTGGGTTCATACCGCTTAAATTTACCAGATATAATCTTAATTCTATGCGATCGCCAGGAAAGTCAAATTCTTACTGACGTAGCCCCATAACCCAACAACGCGATCGCCCCAGAATATATAAACCCAAGATAGGCCAAGATAGGCAAAACCGATGATTCAAGACCTTGATGAAACCATAAAAGAATTACTGACTCAGAAAGTACCGATTGATAACACCCAAATTGAAATCAGATTTGAGATGCCGTTTGATAAAGACTGGGAACCTAAGCCACAGACACCAAAGATTAATCTGTTTCTCTACGACATCCGCGAAAACCACGAATTACGGAGTAATGAAAGATTCCTTACCCGCAACGGGGCAATGGGCACCGAAACCAAAGATCCTGTCCGCATGGATTTTTCCTATATGATTACGGTTTGGTCAAGGGACGTTACCGATGAGCATCGGCTTTTAGGAACTCTTTTGAAAACTTTGCTGCAATATCCAATTCTGCCCCATGAGGTACTCAAAGGAGAATTTGAACTCAACAAGGACAATCCATTGGTGCCGCCCTTGCGTGCTTGGGTAACTCAACCGGAACGAACACCTAATGGCTGGGAATTTTGGACAGCTTTGGAAGGGCGGCTAAAAGCCGGTCTAAGTTACGTGGTGACAGTTCCTATTCAACCCTTTACACCAGTTGATGTACCTCTAGTAACTGAAAAGGTCATCACTTGGAAAAAAGTAGATAGACAAGATTGGAAAAAGACGTAGATCATCATTTTATGTAGCAGTCACGATTTACTGCAACAGGCAAGCACGATTGTCTGTTGTATCGACTTGTGGACGGGAACCCGGTTTGTGTGTGCTGACAGATGTGTCCCATTCGTGATAGGTTAAGGTGATGAACAATTTGTCAATGAGTAATATTGCTGAAAATTGAGTCGAAAATAGGGGTTGAAAACACAATTTTCGCTCTGGCGATGCCTAGGTTGGGCTACGGCTACGCTTAATATTTAGACCGATCATTTATTCAAGCGCTAAAAAAACAGTACAAACGTGAATTGAATACCTCAAATTTTGTTTAAATTTAAGGATAATTACGAATGGTTCTTGCGTACTTAGCGTGCTAAATATGTTGAAAAATAAGCTTGAACTCCTTGCTGGGATAAGATGACAGCCATTATTTACTGCCTTTTAGGTCTGATGATTAAAATTTTGGCTATAAGCGCCTGTAAGCCTTGATTTTAAAACAAAGTTATCGACTGTAATTAAAAATTTAGCACGTTAAGTACGCAAGAACCTAGAATCCCCAATCAGGAAACGCTCGAAAGCTTTATCAACTCGCTGGCAAACATCTTGTAGAACGGTTGAATCTACGCTTTTGAAGTCAAGTAACTCGCCCGACCATTGCACAATGCTCAAGTCTTTTTTGATGGCTGGTAACTGGAGCTTCTGACTGTAATAGTTAGGTCGGTCTAGTAGCTCAGGGAGTTTAGTTACAAAGATTGGACAACTATTTACGGCATGGCGGTTGTTTTCCCACCAAGAGAAGCGTTCACCCAATTGGCGGTTATACCAATACCGACAAATTCTCAACCATTCGTTAAGAATTAGTTTCTGACTTGATTTCGGCTCTAGTCGGTACTGGTAGGTTACTTTCATCCTATTAGCTGAATGGCTATTATGATTTAAAGCTACACCAATAATACCATAATGTTCTTTATTTTTGATGAAAAATGATTTTGTATCGAAAGGTAGATCAGTGAGCGACTTAAAAGCTCACTTGGTTTTGACCACCAAATATAGACGCAAAGCTTTTACTCTAGAAATGTTGAAACGACTAGAGGATATCTTGGTTGACTTGCTCGAAAAGTGGGATTGCAAGTTAGTGGAATTCAACAAAGAAGAAGATCATGTACACCTGCTGTTTCAGTACCACCCGGATTTACAGCTTAGTAAGCTTGTAAATAACATTAAATCTGTTACCTCGCGCAGGTTACGTCAAGAATATGCCGAGCATCTAGAAAAGTTCTTCTGGAAAGATGTATTTTGGAACGGATCTTATTTTGTAGCCAGTTGCGGTGGAGTAACAATTTCAAAGCTTAAAGAATATATTGAGAATCAAAATAGTCCAGAATGAATATGGGTCATGGCTCGACATAGTGATTAATGCTTTTTGGCGTAGCCAAAAAGCATTAATCACTATCTCTCCCCACTCCCGCGCATTCATCTCACACCCATTCGAGTGGGTGTGAGGCTTCTGCTGATCTAGCTAAAAACCACAACCTGGGTAGACTTTGACCTAAATCAAAATGCACCAGCCAAAATTCCCAAACTCATTACCAGCTGGACAGAATTTACCAGAGCTTTTGGGGACTTGATTGGTGTAGCCCCCGCTCCGACTCCCAGTGGGACTCCCGCTCCGACTCCCAGTGGGACTCCCGCTCCGACTCCCACTGGGACTCCCACTCCTGCGATTGATGAAGGTCATCGGCGGTTAGCCCATGCAGTTTATGGATTTTTCAACAATGGTGGTAGCCGCTGTTATGTAGTGCGAATTACAAAAGATGAAGACCTATCAAAAGCATTAGATGAGTTTGCAAGAATTGATGAGATTGCTCTGGTAGCAATGCCGGGAAGAACCGAGGACTCCATTCGCGATCAATTGGTAACTCACTGCGCCCAGACAGGCGATCGCTTTGCGATTCTAGATGGTCCGCCAACAGCGGAAAATCTGAATGACTTAACTACAATACCTGCTGCAGATCCTAAAGGTAAGATGCCGAAAAGAACCGACCTAGCAGCATGGTATTTTCCTTGGATTAAAGTTTTTGATCCAGCTACCAAATTGCAAAATATCCAAAATCCTAATGATAGTGGCTTGCTGGAAGTACCACCTAGCGGTCACATAGCGGGAATCTATGCGCGTGTAGACACCGAACGCGGTGTCCATAAAGCTCCAGCTAATGAAGCAATTCTTGGTGCTTTGGACCTTACCCAAAAAATCAGTAAAGCTGAACAAAATGGATTGAACCCGAAGGGGGTTAACTGTATCCGAGTGCTGAACGACAATATTTTGGTGTGGGGCGCACGCACGGTTGGCGGAGAGGATAACTTTGACTTGAAGTACATCAACGTCCGCCGCACCTTGCTGTATTTGCGAGAATCTATCGACGAAGGCACCCAGTGGGTTGTATTTGAGCCAAATACCCCAGACCTGTGGAAGAGAATTACTCGTAATGTCTCAGATTTCCTCACCGTTGTCTGGCGTTCCGGGGCACTCTTTGGCACCACTCCCCAGCAGGCATTTTACGTCAAATGCAATGCCGAAACCAACCCTCCAGAAGAGCGGGAATTAGGCAGGGTAATTACGGAAATTGGGGTAGCGATTGTCCGTCCGGCTGAATTTGTCATCTTCCGCATCAACCAGTTTACTGCTAACACTCCCAGCTAACTGCTGCGTTTTAAAGTCCCTTGAGAACAAAGGAAGCTGCAAATGCCAACAGTCTATAAGACTGCACCGCAAGCAGGAGTTTACTGACTACTTCCAGAGTCCTTCTGGGAACTACTATTTGGCAGATACCATCACTGGCTTTTTTGAGAATGGCGGTACACGTTGCTATATAGTTCGCGCCGATTTCAATCAAAACCCGGAAGATGCCCTGAAGCAGGCTTTGAAAGACCTAGAACCCCTGAACGACCTCGACTTGGTGGCAATTCCCGATGCTATGACCCTGACCGAATCAGATGCCATCATCCGGGTGCAGCAAGAAGCACTCTCCCACTGCGCTATACTAGGCGATCGCATTGCCATACTAGATGCTAGGCGCAGCGACATGGGAGACATTAAAACCCAAGGCGCTCAACTAACGGCAAATCAACAAGAACCCCTGAACGGGCTACTATACTTCCCTTGGCTGAAAAATGTCCAAGGTCGCTTAGTTCCACCCTGCGGACACATTGCCGGAATTATTGCCCGTAGCGATCGCACTCGTGGAGTATTCAAAGCCCCAGCCAACGAAGAAATCTTCGATGCCCTCGATTTAGATGTTACCGTTGACAAAACCTTACAAGACGAATTGAATCCCCTTGGTATCAATTGCCTACGGGCTTTTCCAGGTAGAGGCATTCGCGTCTGGGGAGCGCGGACACTCTCCCAAGATGTCAACTGGCGTTACATCAACGTCCGTGCCCAGAGAACAAATTACTTTACCAAGTGTAAAGCAATCAAAAGCGCCATCATATGCCGCGATCGCCAAACCCGTAACGCAAATAAACACTTCAGAACCAAGTTTAGAGCAATCAAAAGCGCCATCATATGCCGCGATCGCCAAACCCGTAACGCAAATAAACACTTCAGAACCAAGTTTAGAGCAATCAACAGCACCATCATATGCCGCGATCGCCAAACCCGTAACGCAAATAAACACTTCAGAACCAAGTTTAGAGCAATCAACAGCACCATCATATGCCGCGATCGCCAAACCCGTAACGCAAATAAACACTTCAGATTCTTCCCCCTCAGGTAAATTTCGCGTTACCCGCAAAGCAATTCCCTTACCCAACATAAAAGCAGGGGAAGAACAGGTGCAGTCTTTGCAGGGGGAAATTCCTATACAATCCTCTAAACTCTCAAATCAATTACCTGTAGCCGGAGAAATTGCATCCACACTGCATCAATTGTCACAGCCAGAACAATCGCTGATTTTACCTAAACGTATTGGTTCTTGCGTACTTAGCGTGCTAAATATGTTGAAAAATAAGCTTGAACTCCTTGCTGGGATAAGATGACAGCCATTATTTACTGCCTTTTAGGTCTGATGATTAAAATTTTGGCTATAAGCGCCTGTAAGCCTTGATTTTAAAACAAAGTTATCGACTGTAATTAAAAATTTAGCACGTTAAGTACGCAAGAACCAATAATTCATCTGTGGCGATCGCCAGAGAAATTCCCGCAAGTGCCAACTTTGGCGGAGAGCATAACATGATTTGGCGTAAAAGTGATAACACAACCACATCGGAGAAGTTTTTTTCTGGTGTCACCAATAGCAACACTCAACCTGGAATGCCGAGAGCAATCAATTCAGGGAGCGATCGCCACGGGTATATTGCCCGTACAATGTCAAGCACATCCAGCCCTACATCTGATGGTGCGGCTGAGACTGAGAATACACCATTGCAGACATCAAAACCAGATCGTGAAATAAATGTGGCACAGATCGCCGAACAGGTGAGCCGCATTCTCAGTCGTCAATTAACCGTTGAACGTGAACGTCGGGGGATGAGCAAATGACATTAGCAAAATTGACAATTGAACCGCTACCACCGTCAAAAAAAGACTGGGGCTAATTATCGGGGAAGGGGTTTGTCTAGGTCGCCCGGATCTGCGGTCTGGCAAAGTAATCGAAATTACCAGTGTCGGCGAGCGATTTAGCGGTCAATATTACGTCACTAGCACCAGCCATCGCTATGGGGGGCGAGGCTACTATACCCATTTCACCGTTCAGAGGAACGCCGCATGAATTTATTTGATGTGTTGATTGACACGGAAACACGAGAAGCGATCGCCAATCGTATTTTCGGGGTAGTGATTGGAATTGTTACCAATAATCAAGACCCAGAAAAATTTGGCCGGGTAAAAGTAAAATTTCCTTGGCTGAGTGATGACGATGAAAGCTACTGGGCACGCATTGCCACGCCAATGGCAGGTAAGCAAATGGGCATTTATTTTCTACCAGAAGTTGATGACGAGGTGCTAGTTGTTTTTGAACAGGGTGACATGAATTTTCCCTACATTATTGGTGGTTTGTGGAATGGTGAAGATCGACCTCCGCTGACTAATGAAAATCTTAAAAACAACGTCCGCCTAATTAAATCCCGCAGTGGTCATGTGATTCGCCTAAATGACGAAAAGGGCAAGGAAACTATCGAAATTATCGACAAAAGTAATAATAACAAACTCGTATTTGATACAACCACAAATACTATCACCATCCAAACAGACAAAGATATTAAACTATCTGCTCCCAAAGGCACTATTTCGCTAGATGCTAAAGAAATAAAAATCAACTCTTCCTGTAATACCAACATCACAGCTGGCAAACCAGGAATGAATATCACCGCAATCGGTACGATGAGCTACTAAGAAGACCCGTTCGTTGGACAATTCCTGTTAGCCTTTCAAAAGGTGCTACTGGGAGTTGATGATACAGTTCCCATTTTAAAGGATGACATTAAATTTCAGCCACTGGAACAAGCGATCGCCTCAATTGCCACCCTTTTTGATCCAAAAAGCACGCCAAAAGAATTTCTTAACTGGCTGGCTGGCTGGGTTGCTCTGAGTCTTCGCGATGACTGGGAACAAGAAGCTCAACGTCGATTTATTAGCCGCATTGTCTCTCTCTACAAACAGCGGGGGACAAAAGCGGGTATGACAGAGATGCGGTTCTTGCGTACTTAGCGTGCTTAATTATCAATTAAAGTCTATAAATTTGCTTTAAAAGTAAGGCTTACAGGCGTTCATAATTTAATTTCTAGCAATATGATATAAAATACAGAAAATAATGGCTATTATCTTAGCTCTGCAAGGGTTTCAATCTGATTATTTAATAAATTCAGCACGCTAAGTACGGAAGAGCCAAATTTTTTAAGTTTTAGTGTGGTGGCTGGTTCACCTTGGGCTTATTTAGCTTAAACCGCAAGAAGCCTCTCACCGAAGCGAAGGGAGGTGATGAGATGAATGGCGGGGCGGCGACGAGTTGACCCCCGACCTTTATCAACCGTCAGGTTGATCAGGGAGTGGGGTCGGGGAGGAGTCGCCATTTTTAACTTTGAGCGAGTCTATAAAGTCTTCAACTACATGAGTCATAGTTTTATCGTTTTGACTTGCATATAACCGTAGCTTATTCAATCTACGTTCTGATATTCTTAAATTTAATGCTTTGTTTTTCATACTTGCCTATACATTGTCTTTACGTTTATGTTATCCTATGTGTAGGTCGAAAACAAAGGAAAAAAATGAAGACATCATACCAGTACAAAATCAAGCCAACTAAAGAGCAATCAGCGAAAATAGATAAAACATTAGAAATGCTGCGTTGTCAGTACAATTATTTGTTGGCTCAAAGGTTTGACTGGTATGAAATGAATCGCTGCCCTATTGATAGATGTCCATTAATTTGTCACATACCAGAATTAAAAGAACAACCATTATACTACGCTCAAAAAGCGTCTTTGGTTCAACTTAAAATAGATAGACATTGGTACAAAGAGATTCACTCTCAAGTATTACAGGAAGTACCTAAAAAAGTTGAATTAGCTTTTGATAGATGGTTAAAATGTGACGTTAGCGGGAAGAAGTCTGGTAGACCTAGATTCAAGGGAAAAGGGCAATATAAAACTTTTACTTATACTCAATTCAAACAGCATCACTTTGTTAAAAACAAAATCACTCTGTCAAAGATTGGGGATGTTAAAGTAATTGTTCATCGACCAATACCCGATGGATTTGATATTAAAACCGTATCTGTTACCAAAAAAGCAGATGGCTATTATGTAACCTTGAGCCTTGATGACAAGACGGTTCCCACAATTAAGTCCGATTTCAATCCTGATAATATTGTTGGAATTGATGTAGGTTTGATTGATTTTTATGTAGCTGATGACGGTTCTAGAATTGCTGCACCAAAACATCTACGCAAAGCTGAACGTAAATTAAAATCAGCACAGCGTAAGGTATCAAGACGTAAAAAAGGTTCATTACGTCGTAAAAAAGCTATTCAAAAATTGGGCAAACAACATAAAAAAGTTGCCGATACTCGCAGAGACTTTCACTTTAAAATAGCCAAGTCACTGCTTGACAAATATGATGTTGTTGCTGTTGAAAAGTTGAATATCAAAGGACTCGTTAAAACTAGACTGGCTAAAAGTATTAATGATGCTGGTTGGAGTCAGTTTGTAAGAATACTTTCTTTCAAAGCCGAAAATGCTGGTTTAAAAGTAATAGCTGTAAATCCAAATGGCACAAGCCAAGAATGTTCTAACTGTGGTAACAAAGTTAAAAAAGCGTTATCCCATTCGCGAAGCGTGTCGTAGACAAGAATGCACAATTGTCCTGTTTGTCATACAAGTTTGTGCAGGGATTTGAATGCGGCTATAAACATAAAGAGCCGTGGGGGACACGGTCTTAAAGCTCAATTAATGTCCTCGTAGAGGAGTCGTTGAGAAGCCTACACTTACTGCGAAGCAGAAGTGTAGGAGATGTCACTACCTGGATCAATTTTATTTGGTAGTTATATTCATTAATTAGGTTGTTGCGCTTTAGCGCTCCCTTCATCCAGAGCGCTATTAACGCAGCTTTCCCGTAGGGTAGCGTAACTACAAACAAATCAAATAACCGAAGATTACCGTTTAGGTAACATAGGCAAATAAATTATATCGGTAATCTTTCACGATTAAGGAATTAATTCACGATTGGTCGTTTTTGTCAACTATACCCCAGCGCTTTGTTGATTTTTGTAAATCAATGATTTGATAAATCTCGTCAAATTTGCCATTTTTAGCGAAAAAATTAGTTTTTTACTACAAGTATTACATCCTCAAATGCTTGATTTTACGTGGAAAATTATTTTTAGTCAGACGCTCCCGTTATTGTGACTTTTTCATATTACATTATCAAAAGCCGATTATTGCGTCAAATAGTTGAGAATAGAGTCAATTATGATAAAACTTAACTTAAATGTAACTGAATGTAACTGTTTATAAAGATTGGAAAATACAAAAAACTCAATTTTCCAGCAATTGTAATTAATTAAAGTTATCTATCCGCCAGGATGATTCACAATTAAGCCGCTATATGCTATGTGTTTTTGCAAAAACCGTCTCAATACCAATTCCCAGCGTAGTTAATCCTGAAGATTTAATATTGGAATTAAAATCAATTTGCTGTGGTACTCAGCTAAATTAAAATATTTGGAGTTCTGTCACCCTGTGTTTACTTCTCCATTTCCTACGATCAACGCCCTCAAACAACCCAGCAGTTCGGCTTGGGTAAAACAGGCGATCGCCAACTTAGACATTATTTTGCTCGACCATTCCCACTGTGAACGCAAAGCAGCAGGTGTGGCGTTAAATTTTATGTTTCGTTACCCTTCTAATACTAGAATGGTACGGGAGTTAACAGCGATCGCTCGTGAAGAACTAGAACACTTTGAACTAGTTAACCAATGGCTAGAACGCCGGAATATACCCTTGAAAACATTGTCCCCGCCTCCCTATGGTGCTCTTTTAAAAGCCGCTGTTCGCCCCAAAGAACCTGAGAGGTTTTTAGATTCTTTACTTGTGACAGGTTTAATTGAAGCTCGCAGTCACGAACGCCTAGGGCTATTAGCTACAAACTGTCCAGAGCCAGAATTAGCCAAATTTTATCACAGTTTAATGGCATCAGAGGCGCGGCACTACGGTATATATTGGGTTTTGGCTGATACCTATTTTCACCGTGAAATTGTCATGCAACGACTAGATGAATTGGCAATAATCGAAAGTGATCTGCTGCTAACTTTGCACCCAGAACCTAGAATTCATAGTTAGTAGACTAACGCCATAGATTATGAACCTTAAGTTAACACACCAGAGACTACTCGTCTCAAATTACAAAGATTCTTTTCTGTTTTACCGCGATGTCCTAGGGTTTGCTCTCGATTGGGGTGATGAAAATAGCGGTTATGCGGAATTTGATCTCGGGTCTATCCACCTGGCTGTATTCACAAAAGATTTCATGTCCCAAGTAGTCCCCAACATCGACGAACCTTCACCCACAACCAACCAAGACAAAACAATTTTAATTTTCGCAGTCGATAACGTCGATGAAGTATATCAGCAACTCCAAGAACACAATGCCACAATTGTAACGCCACCTCAAGACCGCCCAGACTGGGGAATCCGTACCGCTCATTTTCGCGATCCTGATGGGAATTTGATGGAAATCTACACCAATCTGGGTATCGTCAATTGAAAGCTACCTACAGAGACTTTGTGATTCGTGATTGGTGCCAAAGCGATCGCACAAAAGTAGCTCAAGTCATCCATTCTGTATTATCAGAATACGGTTTGGCTTGGGAACCCGAAGGCGCAGACCAAGATGTACTGCAAATTGAAGCATATTACTTAGCAACCGGGGGCGAATTTTGGGTAATAGAACAGCAAAACAATGTGGTAGGTACGGGAGCATACTACCCAGAGCATCGCACAGAAAAATCTGTAGAAATCCGCAAAATGTATCTGTTACCCAGCGCCAGAGGTTTGGGATTAGGGAAATATTTGTTACAACAATTAGAAACAGCGATCGCATCCCGTGGTTATCAGCAAATTTGGATTGAAACCGCCAGCGTTTTAGCCACAGCAGTCAAACTCTATGAAAGCAACGGCTATAAACCAGCAACAGGAGTAAAAACAACACGCTGCGATCGCGTCTATTTGAAATACCTCCATCAGCCCTAAATGTCAACTTGGACTAAACATTTTACAGGGTTACTTAACCTGTTTCTCCAATCCCATTGTCCCCTGTGCGAAAGAAACACATCTAATGACATTTGTCAATATTGTGAAAGACAGTTGCAAAAATGTTCTCTAAAAGACCCTGGTATACGGTGGCAAGACCCTATACCAGTGTTTAGCTGGGGCTTGTATGGCGGAACCCTCAAACGGGCGATCGCCGTCATGAAATACGAGAATCAATCCCAAATCGCTCGCCCTTTGGGACAATGGTTAGGGGAAGCCTGGTTATTAAATTCACCAAAATTGAATTCCCAGGTTGTGGTTGTTCCCATCCCACTCCACAAAAGCAAACTAAAGCAACGTGGCTACAACCAAGCGGCATTAATAGCACAAAGCTTTTGCCAAACAACTGGGTTAAAATTAAACCTAAATGGTTTAGAAAGAGTCAGAGAGACTAAAGCGCAGTTTGGTTTATCTGCCTCTGAGCGAGCAAAAAACTTGGCTGCAGCTTTTGTTGTGGGACAAGGATTTCGCCGCCCAGATGCTTCGGTGCTGTTAATAGACGATATTTATACTACTGGTGCTACCGCAGCAGCAGCAGTGCAAACACTTCGTCAATGTGAAATTAGCGTCTTAGGATTAGTAGCTGTTGCTACTGCTGTCAAGGATCGATAAGCACATAATTCATGGCAAGCAATGTCTGAGAACTTTATAATTGACCAGATAACCCTGTTGTTGTGGGAACACTGCTGGACATGATAAGTAAAGCTTTTGCGGTGGGTTTGAAACAAATAATCATTATTCCTGTGACGTTACTGGCAATTGGCATCACGACAAGAGCCGCTTTTGCTCAAAATAAGTTATATAGTCCAATTCCCTTAACTACAACCGGTACAGAACTATCCGATACACTCTCAGATAAAGACATTCCCACAGGACAAGGCGGATTCGCCCGCGATTATGCCGTGAAGTTGAATAAGGGCGATAATCTAGCAGTTGATTTATCTTCAGAAAACTTTGACAGCATTATCACACTGCTAGCACCTGATGGCTCAACATTGGCAGAAAATGATGACGGTCCAGATGGTAGCAGCAATTCCCTATTGTTTACCCGCATCATAGAAACAGGTACTTATATCATTCGCATCCGGTCTTTTGGCGAAACTGGGGTGGGAAACTTTAAACTCAAGGTGACAAGGCTCCAGCCGATTAAGTGAAGTTAGCAGTTCCTAGCCCTTCCAGACAATACTGGATGGGCTAAGTTTTCTAGGGGTAACTTCTTGGGTGCTACAGGATGACCTCAAATTTAGTCAAAGTGCTTGATAGCAAAAATAAACGCCTTACAAATGAACTAAGTAAGGTTTTTATCGTTTTATTCAGCTAATTTCGCAGTATTACTCAGATGCACTGTGAATAGGCTTATTTTTTGAGTAAATTCTGGTTTTTAGCCATTTTTGACGTTCTTTGTGCGTTAATTCAATTTTGTACCCCACTCTCACGTGTTCAGGTTTGAACACTGTTGGGGTTTCCATAAGTTCTTGTTTGTCTGTTACAGAAGTCTCTCGCGCTGGTAATGCTGAATCTAAAAGCATAGCCATCTTCTCCTGGTGCGATTGAAACCCACCCTAGAGGTTCCATTTTAATTATATCCCTATAGTATGGTATAGCATCTTCAGTTGAGTCAAGCGAAATTAGTGTGCCAGTCTCATCAGGAATACAATATTTAAGCCCTACCTGAATAACATACCAGATCAGCCATCTACCTATGGGCATAACTAACCTTTCGTCTTTAGGTATACTTTCTAAGTGTAAAACTTCGAGTAAATAAGGTATATCAGTTTCTTGATTTACATAAACAGCATATCTAATCAAACCTAAGAGTAAACCATTACAAGAAATTTTTATGATATTTTGGTACTCAAAGTCTGATCTATCCCATAGTTCCTGCCATTCAAACTGCCATTGACCAGACTTTGGCATATCTTCTTTTCTAGCAGGTTCTAATCTAGCCATCAGAGAAATATTATCTGTCACTTGTGTAACATTAACGTCATAGTCTCCTAATGAATACATTTGTCTCCCTGTAAGTATCATTCCACTTCCTGGTGTACGCTGGTCTTGACGACTACTTATGATCTACTGATTTTTAACTCCAAACTCCAAACTCCCAACTCCCTTAAAGACTGGTCATCACACAAAGAAATAAGGCTTCCGTCCACTCGACTACTGCGCCGTAGGTGTCTCCTGTATGTCCGCCTAATTTGTGATTGAACCATGCACCTGTCAGAGTAGCGATCGCACTTCCAGCTAATATCATTCCCAAGGCTAACAACAGGTTTTTTCTATTCAGCAAAAATAATAAACCACTCAAACCAATCAACAATAGCAAGCTCGGTAACAAATCTTTATAAGAACGAATCGCTTGTTTGTGAAATGCGCCTTTACCTGTTGGTTTAAGGTAAGCATATCGGGCGATCGCTAGCTGTTGTCCCCAACGTCCCCACCCACAAGCAGCCATCAATATCAACCAACGGTTTTCGCTTATATCTGTCAAGGCGGTTGTTTTTAACAATAGTAAGGCGATCGCCGCCATTGCCCCAAACGCACCCGTCGCACTATCAGCCATTACCGCCAGTCGCCGTTTTGGATCACCTACAGCCAAGCCATCGGCTGTATCCATCGCCCCATCTAAATGCAATCCCCCGGTAATGCTAATCCAAACGCTGACTACTAAAGCGCTACGAGTCAGAGATCCCATACCCAGATAATTCAGCAGCCCATCAAATAGCCCTAAAATTCCCCCAATTATCAGCCCTACGGTTGGGGCAAAACGTGCCACCCCCCCCAAGTCTAAATTATTCAGGTATGGCAGGGGAATACAGGTATAAAATATTATGGAAGCAGCCAGCTTTAAGAACAAGTTTTTCCACCACGGAGGCTGATTCGTCATATTCATTACATTACTAACAACCATTTGCTGAATGACGCTCACAATTCCGGCACAAGCCACAGTAGCGGATTTTAAAGCTTTAGATAAGATTTATTCGGTGTTGAGATTCATTCGGAAAATTTTGTTATGCTAGTCTCAGTAATAACTATATTTAATAGTGTTATATAATACAATTAATTGATGGTTTGAGGAAAGCAAAATTTCATCAAGAATGGCTTTTTTTGTATTCTGGAACTAATAGCTGACAGCAATGATTCGACGATCAGCCTACAAAGTTGATATTTTGGAAATATAGAGGTTTAATAACCTGTTCACTTAAGCTGTGTTCTACCTCACCTTCGCTCATGCCATATTTGTTTATGAGTCATCATCTACCCGACACCAGGATACCAGCTCCGTGCATTATTAACACGGGGATTATTGTAAATAAACTCGACATCCGGCGATTGTTGGCTGATTTAGGTCGAGTCCACTACATCTACACCCAAGAAGGCCAGTTACAGAGCGAGGGTGACGGGGATGTGATGGAAGTATTTGCCAATCCGCAACGGTCAACGCTAGTTGCTAACCATGCGCTTTATTTGAATGTTTATAGTTTTGATTATCTAGAACTGAAACAGTCTCCACAACAAGAAACCTACTTTGATCTTAAACAAGAAGGTATCTGTCTACGCTTGATTCCTCTGTCAACCACCCAGCAAGAGCGAAAGGAGCGCAATTTCAATATCAGCGCTATCGAAGCGATGATGGAGCAAGTCCTCTCAGCCAGATGGGATGCGGAATTAGATGATGATACTTCTGAATCGTTCTAATCACTAACGCTTGAGATTACTCCGCAAAGGAAATTTATAGCTTGTAGTAGCGATTTAGCGCTAAATATTGCTGTGAACTTAACGTGAAACCCTTGTAATCACGTTATATTGAGATGTTGTATCAGTCATTTATTGCAATAGTATTATTTTTACCTTGAGTCATAAATTTTCTTTTCAATGTCTTGCTTGCTGTAGCCAAACAAAAGCTAGGGCTGGAGTATTTTTCACCCCTCACGGACCAGTGGAAACTCCCAGATTTATGCCCGTGGGAACCCTGGCTAATGTCAAAACTGTCACGCCAGCCCAACTGAAAGACACGGGGGCACAAATGGTGTTATCTAATACCTATCATCTGCACTTGCAACCAGGGGAAGCAATTGTGGCTGGAGGTGGTGGGTTGCACAAATTCATGGGCTGGAATGGTCCGATGCTCACCGATTCTGGTGGGTTTCAGGTTTTTAGCTTGAGCGAAATGCGAAAAATAACTGAAGAAGGTGTGACCTTTCGCTCACCACATGATGGGCAAATTATTAAATTAACACCAGAACGCTCGATAGAAATTCAAAATATTTTAGGAGCGGATGTCATCATGGCGTTTGATGAGTGTCCCCCCTACCCAGCAACGCGCCAAGAGGTAGAAGCCGCAACTGAGCGGACTTACCGCTGGCTAGAACGCTGCATAGTGGCTCATAAACGCGATGATCAGGCGCTGTTTGGGATTGTGCAAGGGGGTGTATATTTAGATTTACGCTCACTCGCCGCTTTGACTTTGGCTAAGTTAGATTTACCAGGATACGCGATTGGTGGTGTGAGTGTGGGAGAACCACCAGAACTAGTGGCTCAGATTGTACAAGCAACAGCGCCACTGCTACCACCCGAAAAGCCCCGTTACTTGATGGGTGTCGGCACTTATCGGGAAATGGCTATTGCTATCGCTTCGGGTATAGATTTGTTTGATTGTGTAATACCCACCCGGTGGGCGAGACATGGTACCGCGATAGTCCAAGGCGATCGCTGGAATTTAAAAAATGCTAAATTTCGTGAAGATTTTGCACCATTAGATGAAACTTGTCCTTGTTATGCATGTCAAAACTTCAGCCGCGCTTACATCTCTCATCTAGTGCGATCGCAAGAAATTTTAGCTTACACATTGTTAAGCATTCATAACATTACAGAACTCATCCGCTTTACCCAAAAGATCCGAGAAGCAATCTTGCGCGATCGCTTCATGTCAGAATTTGGTCACTGGCTCAATGGCAATGATGATCTGATGCGTTCCAATTGACAAAATATCCCATAAGTAGGGTGCGTCAGGAGCGAAAAAACTTGGGTTATGCAAGACATTACTGGTACTGACTCACCCTAGGGACTCAACTATTGGGTAATTTATTTTTTGGTAGTCCCAAATGACAACTGACTCCACCATGTTAAAATTAATCTCAATTATTAATTAATGCTGTGTTGGATAGGTGGATATAAACAAACATGGAAGCAGCACTTTTGTTAGCTAAATTGCCTGAAGCTTACCAAATCTTCAACCCCTTGGTGGATGTTCTGCCAGTTATTCCCGTTTTCTTCTTGTTGCTTGCTTTCGTTTGGCAAGCTGCTGTGGGTTTTAGGTAAGTTAATTTCTTACAAATTTGCAGGACAGGTATCTTACCTGTCCTATTTTTTTTATCATCAACCGTCAACAGTTAACCGTCAACCCGATTTCTCACAAAAACCAAAAAGCGCCTGGGAGTGTTGCCGTGTTTCCACCCCAGACGCTTTTTGTTTTCAACTTGCTCCTCACACACTATTAGACTATATCACCTGTCCCAAGGGTTTGTCAGTATACTACATAACAATTTTCTAATTTCACAAAATAATGCAATTTTTGGCAGAAAATCAAAAAGCGCCTGGGAGTGTTGCCGTGTTTCCACCCCAGACGCTTTTTGTTTTCAACTTGCTCCTCACACACTCCTGAAATTTATCACCTATATTCGCAAGTGACAAGTATAGCAGGTGACAGTTTATGAACTGCACAAGAAATGGAATTTTTGGCAGAAAATCAAAAAGCGCCTGGGAGTGTTGCCGTGTTTCCACCCCAGACGCTTTTTGTTTTCAACTTGCTCCTCACACACTCGTGAAATCTATCACCTATATTCGCAAGTGACAAGTATAGCAGGTGACAGTTTATGAACTGGACTATCTGCCAAGGAAAAGTGCTGAGAGTCGGAGTCAATCAGCCAAAGCCATTGATACTGACGCACCCTAAAAACTAGTCCCCAGTCCCCATTCCCCATTCCCCAGCGATGCACTGAGCGGTCGTTGTGTCCCCAGCGATGCACTGAGCTTGCCGAAGTGCCCCCAGTCCCCATTCAGTTAATGTAAAAAGTGACGTACACCTGTAAACACCATCACCAAACCTAATTCATTAGCAGCTTTGATAGAATCTTGATCGCGTAAACTTCCGCCTGGTTGGACAATGGCTGTAATGCCGGCGTTGGCGGCGGTTCTGACGGAATCATCGAAGGGGAAGAATCCATCGCTGGCGAGAATAGCACCTTTGGCTGTTTCTTTTGCTTGTTCTAGGGCAATTTTCACTGAGCCGACGCGGTTCATTTGACCGGCGCCTACACCCAGGGTAGTGCGATCGCTAGTCACAACTATCGCATTCGATTTTACATGTTTGCACACTTTCCACGCAAATAGCAATTCTGCTAATTCGCTTTGTGTAGGTTGACGTTCGCTGACTACTTGCCATTTACTGGTGTCGGCTATAATGTCATCAGCCGCTTGGACAAGGAAACCGCCGGCAATCACTTTAACTGTTTCTTTGGGACCGGTAGTAAAATCTGGTAGAATTAAAATTCTCACATTGGATTTTTTCGCGAGAATTGCTTGGGCATCAGCTTCACAACCTGGTGCGACTACACATTCTAAAAATGTCTTACTTAACTCCTTGGCTGTAGCTACATCAATGGGACGGTTGAGGGCGACAATACCACCAAAGGCAGAAACAGCATCAGCGTTAAAAGCTTTTTGGTACGCTTCAACAATTGTATTTCCCTGTGCCGCACCACAAGGATTAGTGTGTTTCAGGATGGCTACCGCTGGGGTATCGGTAAATTCAGAAATTATCCGTCTTGCGGCTTCTAAATCAACTAAATTATTGTAACTGAGTTCCTTACCTTGCAATTTAGTTGCAGCAGCCCATCCAGTAGGGGTGCTACCAGTTTGATACCAGCCCGCGCTTTGATGGGGATTTTCGCCATAGCGCAGTGGTTGTAGTTGTTGTCCCGAAAAGCTGTATTCTTGGGGTAATTCACTTGCAGCCGGTGTCACGTAATCGCTGAGGTAGGACGCGATCGCCTGATCATAGCTAGAAGTATGCAAAAATCCTTTTAAGGCTGATTTTTGGCGAAACTCTAGGGATGGTTCCCCATTATTTTCTCGCAATTCTGCTAAATATTCGTCATACTGTCCTGGATCAGATAATACTGTCAGATGGGCGAAGTTTTTCGATGCCGCCCTCAGCATCGCCGGTCCACCGATATCAATTTGCTCAATCGCTGCTGATAATGTGACACCTGGTTTAGCAATAGTTTCTGCAAAGGGATAAAGATTCACCACCACTAAATCAATCGGGCGAATTTGATTATTTGCTAAATCTGTGATATCCTCTGCGACATCCCGCCGCGCTAAAATTCCACCATGAATTCGCGGATGTAGGGTTTTGACTCGACCACCTAAAATTTCCGGTGAACCTGTATAATCAGATACTTTGGTAACTGGTATTCCCGCCTCTTTGATTGCTTGGGCTGTTCCCCCACTGCTGATTAAATCAAAGTCAAATTCTTCCACCAAGCTACGGGCTAGGTCAATTAAACCAGTTTTATTAGATACACTCAGCAGGGCTAGACGCGCCATAATTCCCAAGTTTCCTTTGGTGTCAAAAATTTAGGGCAGAAGTTTATTTTACTGTCAGTTGTCAGTTGTCATTTGTCATTTGTCATTTGTCATTTGTCAGTTGTCAGTTGTCAGTTGTCAGTTGTCAGTTGTCAGTTGTCAGTTGTCAGTTGTCAGTTGTCATTTGTCAGTTGTCATTTGTCAGTTGTCATTTGTCAGTTGTCATTTGTCCGTAGGGTGCGTCAGTACCAGTAATATCTTGGCAATTAGGGTTTTTTCGCTCCTGACGCACCCTACCCATGTGCCAAGAAATTTTACATTTCTTGTATTGCCATTACAGACTTTGGCTTAGGATTATTGTTTGTCAGTTGTTTTTACCAATGACCAATCACAACTGACAAATGACAAATGACCAATGAGCAATGACCAATGACCAATGACCAATGACCAATGACCAATGACCAATGACCAATGACCAATGACACATGACACATGACACATGACACATGACCAATGACCAATGACCAATGACCAATGACACATGACACATGACACATGACTAAAACTTTAGACTTTATTTCCGTTCCCCCCCAAACAGGTCAAGCACCGTCTGGCTTAATCGTAACTTTACATGGTTGGGGTGCTAATGCTGATGATGTGGCATCTTTATTACCATTTTTTAACTTGCCGGATTATCAGTTTGTCTTTCCCAATGCTCCTTTTCCTTATCCTTATTCTCCTATAGGTAGGGCATGGTACGACTTGAGACAAGAAAACATGTTTCAGGGGTTAGCAGAAACGCGGCAAGTGTTAACAGATTGGTTGCTATCTTTAGATAGTAGCACTGGTGTACCTTTATCACGGACAATTTTGAGTGGATTTTCTCAAGGTGGGGCAATGACTTTGGATGTAGGATTAAATTTACCTCTAGCAGGTTTAGTTGCTATGAGTGGTTATTTGCATCCTGATGCTGACAAAGCAAATAGAAGTGGTTTTCCGCCAACGTTAATTACACATGGTACACAAGATGAAGTAGTACCACTATCAGCAGCCGTGAAGGCCAGGGAAACCTTAACATCCCTAGGAGTTACGGTCGAATATCATGAATTTAATATGGGACATGAAATTCGTCCACAAATGTTAGACGTGCTACGGAATTTCGTCGTGAATGCAATTCGTTAGCCTAAGTTACAATTTTTTTACAACTTGTGGTAAAAATCCGCAAAATTTTTACGAAATTAACGGCATCTAATGAGTAATATAGATTGGGTGGTTGCGTAACAGCGCAATTTAACCCATGCTGGATGCGAATGCTGCATTAGGGAGGGGCAAGCATTATGACAACTCTAAGCATTTCCAAGAAAGAAATTGCGTCCATGACTACTGTGGAGGTAGAAGAATTAGCTACACGTCTGGAGTTAGATAATTATAGCAATGCTTTTGAGGGTTTAAATGACTGGCATCTATTGCGAGCGATCGCTTTTCAGCGCCCGGAATTAGTTGAACCCTATATCTATCTCTTAGACTTGGAACCCTACGATGAAGCTTAACTAGTTAGGAGTGTGTAGGGGCGGGTTTAACGAGTAAATCTGTGGTAGACTACATTATTTATAAACCCGCCCGTACAGGAGTTAGGAGGCGCAAAGTTAGACCTTCGGAATAATTATCGCACTTGACTACTAACTTCTAACTCTTTGCCATGCCAAATCTCAAATCCCAAATTCTAAATCCCCAATTGACAAAAAGGGTTTTAATTGGTGTAGGTGGCGGTATCGCCGCCTACAAAGTTTGTGAATTGGTTTCAACTCTGTTTAAAATTGGCGTCCAAGTGCGGGTGGTTCTCACCAATTCTGCACGAGAGTTTATCACGCCTTTAACTTTAGCCACCCTTTCCCGTCATCCCGCTTACACAGATGACAATTTTTGGCAACCAATTCACTCCCGTCCATTGCACATTGAATTGGGTGAATGGGCTGATTTATTGGTAATTGCTCCTTTAACTGCTAATACTTTAGCAAAGTTAGCCTATGGAATGGCTGATAATTTACTGACAAATATTGTCCTGGCTTCTACAATTCCCGTGTTGTTGGCGCCAGCCATGAATACGGATATGTGGGAACAATTGACAGTGCAGCGAAATTGGCGGCAATTATTGACAGATAGCCGTTATTATGGTATCGGTACGGCGTCGGGGTTATTGGCGTGCGATCGCGTCGGTGCTGGTAGAATGGCAGAACCCCCAGAAATTTTGGCTTATATCCAATCACTGTTGCAGACTGGCGGTAAACGAGATTTAGCAGGTAAGCGGGTATTGATTAGTGCTGGGGGAACGCGAGAATTTCTTGACCCAGTGAGGTTTATTGGCAATCCTTCTACAGGTAAAATGGGATTAGCTTTAGCGCAAGCTGCACTGCATAGAGGAGCAAATGTCACCTTGGTACATGGGCCAGCCAGTTGGGATATCCCTTTGGGAGTGCAAGCAATTCCCGTCATTAGTGCAGAGGAAATGCAACAGGTAATGGTGGAGTATTTAGCAACCGCCGATGTGATCATCATGTCAGCAGCAGTAGCAGATGTGAAGCCCAGAGATTATAGTACAGAAAAATTGCCCAAGCGATCGCTTCCAGAAGCCTTACCTCTAGAACCAATCCCAGATATTATTGCCCAATTGGCACGAATTAAACAACCCCATCAGCGTTTAATTGGGTTTGCTGCACAAACTGGCGATATTGTGACACCTGCATTAGAGAAGTTGCAGAGTAAGAAATTAGATGCTATTGTTGCCAATCCCATTGATCAGGTCGATAGTGGTTTTGGCAGTGACAATAATCAAGCAGTATTTTTAGATAAATTTGGGCGTCAGGTAGAAATTGCGCCTTGTGCCAAATTGCAAATGGCGCATCATTTATTTGATTTTATACAAATAACCCGATAGGCACAAAACCCTGTGTCTTTTAGACTCCGGATGTAGCGCCAACAGTGAATTTATTCACCGTGATTTTTTCTTTTTGGTTCAGGTAAAGAATCAATCAATTCTTCTATGATTTGAGTCATAGTTTTATCTTTTTCCACCGCTAATAAGCGTAGCTTATTAATTCTGCGTTCGCTTAAAAGTATATGTAATTGCTTTTTTGGCATATATGTAGCTTATGTGTACATAATTATGCTATCATATATACAGTTAGGAAAATCATCAAGGAGGTGATTAAGTAATGCTAGTTTTAGAGTACAAAGTTAAGGCTAAAAAGCATCAATATGATGCAATTAATGAAGCTATCCGTACAACTCAATTCATCAGAAATAAAGCTATACGCTATTGGATGGATGCACCAAAGGAAGCTAAGGTTAATAAAATTGCTTTAAATAATTACTCAACAGCATTACGGAAAGAATTTAAATTTGTTGAGGAATTAAACTCAATGGCTTGCCAATCTGCAACTGAACGAGCATGGTCTGCCATTGATAGGTTCTACCAGAACTGTAAGAAGAAGAGGCAGTGCGGTCTTGGGGTCTCCCCAAGTGGAGCAACTGCCGTAGTAGCAGGTAAAAAGGGCTATCCCAGGTTTCAAAAAGATAACCGTTCTGTGGAATACAAAACTAGCGGTTGGTCATTAAACCAAGTTAAAAGACGCATAGCATTCACTGATAAAAAAGGTATCGGTGAAGTTAAACTACTTGGTAAATGGGATATCCAAACTTACTCAATTAAGCTAATTAAGCGTGTTAGATTACTCAAAAAAGCTGATGGTTACTATTGCCAATTCTGTATTGATACTGATGTTAAATCTGAATCTAGAATTGCAGATGGTGAAATAGGCTTAGATGTTGGGCTAGAATTTTTCTACTCAGATTCTCATGGTAATCATGTAGAAAACCCTAGATTTTTGAGGAAAGCTGAAAAAGTAATTAAACACGCTCAACGCCAAATTTACAAGAAGGAAAAAGGTAAAAACCAGCGTCGGAAAGCTAGCTCCAGATATGCACGTAAACATTTAAAAGTAAGTAGGCAACGGAAAGAACACGCTCTTAAATTGGCGCGTAACGTATGCAAGGCTAACGCCTTAGTAGCCTATGTTCGGCGAAGCCGTTGCCGAAGGCTAAATTTGAATATTAAAGGCATGGTAAAAAATCACTGTCTAGCCAAGAGTATTAATGATGTTTCTTGGGCACTGTTCCGTCGTTGGTTAGAATATTTTGCAGCTAAATTTAACAGCACTGTTGTTGCTGTCAATCCAAGAATGACATCTCAAAAATGCTCTGATTGTGGAACAATTGTTAAAAAATCTCTTTCAACTCGTAGCCACATTTGCAATTGTGGCTCGTACCTACACAGAGATGTTAACGCTGCCAAAAATATTTTAAATCTTGTCTCCGACACGCTCCGCGATGCAAAAGCTAGCTTGGGGCACAGGCAAAGTAACGCTTCTGGACTAGTAACCTCTACTCTAATTGGCGTCAGCCTGTTAGAGCAAGTTACTAGGATGAAGGAAGAATCCCCCGACTTTACGAGTAAGTGAGCAAAGCGAAACTTACTCAGTCGGGGGAGTGTCAAAAATTAAAGATGTATCTGCAATATCAGACTTGTACTAGCTCGGTCTCATCAGCAAAGGTTTGGAGATGTCTACACTATCAGAAACTTCTATCATCGCAGCAATTTTGCTGGTAGCTTTCGGGATTTTAGGCTGGGGCTTTTATCGCGCCAGACCTTTTGGTAAACTGGGAATCTTAGCCTGGTTACAGTCGGTGGTGTTGATGGGTCCTTGGCTATTGTTCTTTGGTTTATTTGCAGCTGGAATTTACCTCAACATAGTGGCAATATTGTTCTTGGTGGTGGGTTCCGCTGTCTTGTACATCTACGTGGGGAAACAGTTGCGCCTCGCTGGACAAGATGAACTGCTCAAGCAGCGGGCTACAGAAAGACTAGCCGCTAATGCTTCATCGGGAGGAGATACCACGCAACCCACAGGAGTTGCAGATCTCAAAGTTGAGATTTTGTCAATTCCAGAGGAAGATTTAAATGCAATTAAAGGCATTTTCGGGATTGACACATTTTTCGCCACAGAAACCATCCCCTACCAAGAAGGTGCGATTTTTAAAGGTAATCTGCGGGGTGAAGCAGAGGAAACTCACAAGCGATTGACTACGAGTTTACAGGAACGTTTGGGTGATAAATATCGCCTCTTTTTAGTGGATAACACAGACAGCAAACCCGTAGTAATTGTCCTCCCAAGTCTTACTGACCCGCGCCCGGCGTCATTATCGCAAAAAGCGTTTGCGGGTATCCTGTTGGTAGCGACTATTGCCACAACTTTAGAAGCTGCGGGTATCCTGTTGAATTTTGATTTCTTTTCCCAGCCAGAACGCTTTGCAGAAACTTTACCCATAGGACTAGGTATATTCGCCACATTAGTAGCCCATGAAATCGGTCATTGGTTACTAGCCCGTCGTCACCAAGTGCGCCTAGGCTGGCCTTTCTTTCTACCTGCGGTACAAATTGGTTCTTTTGGTGCAATTACCCGCTTTGAGTCTCTGTTACCCAACCGCAAGGCACTATTTGATATTGCTTTGGCTGGACCTGCGGCTGGTGGAATCGTTTCTGTATTAATGTTGATTGTGGGCTTACTGCTTTCCCACCCAGGGAGTTTATTTCAAGTACCAAATCAATTTTTCCAAGGTTCGATTTTGGTGGGTAGCTTGGCGCGAGTCGTCCTGGGTTCGGCTTTGCAGTCACCCCTGGTCAATGTCCATCCCCTCGTGGTAATTGGTTGGGTAGGGTTAGTCATCACCGCCTTGAATTTAATGCCGGCTGGACAATTAGATGGTGGTCGCATTGTCCAAGCGATTTATGGACGCAAAACCGCTGGAAGGGCGACATTTGCCACTTTAATTTTGCTAGGGATTGTGTCCCTTGCCAATCCCCTGGCGATGTACTGGGCGATTGTGATTCTGTTCTTACAACGAGATTTAGAACGCCCCAGCTTGAATGAAATCACTGAACCTGATGATGCTAGAGCCGCTTTGGGTCTTTTAGCTCTATTTTTAATGATTACCACCCTTTTACCCCTAACTCCCGCCTTGGCTGGGCGCTTGGGTATTGGGGGTTAGGAGTTAGCAGTTGGCTTTGCTCCCTATTCTCTGGGGCGCACGCATCTGGGCGCAAGCCTTGCGCCCCTACAAGGCTGACTGGGGAGTCTTGTAACCCATTGGACAGGTCGGGAATTTGACACTCTCCTGCCTTTAGGCGAGGAGATTCTTTAAAAGGAGATACCAGGAATGGCATTGCTCGTACCACAACTCCCAGAACCGTTTACCCGTATCCCGGTGTCGTGCGATGCGCGGTGTCAATTGCGCCTACTCCCTCCAAGCAGTGCGTAAACTGCCCATTGGGTCTACTTATCGTATGCTTGTTACTCACTCACTTAATTGTCCTTGCTTGTGGGGGCTGGGACTGGAGTACAGAGTACCGAATTACCCATGTAGAGTAACAGCCTTTTAACCAGAACGTCCCGCCACTGGGAGTTTCACCCACCAATTAAGGTCCTAGTTGCTGTGCTGATTATACCATGTAAAGCCGTCCTAGAAGGACGGGGTTTGGGACCCATTTTTCTGATGATTTGGGTACAAAAAATTATAGAATTGGTATTACTTTACTTTTTATAAATCAAAAATACTGAACCAATCGGACCCGGATTCTCCACATAAATTTTATTATTGTAATACAACCCCGGAGACATTCCGCCATCAAATAATAACCCTTCTTGAATCTTACCCAAACAATTATTCCTAGCAATTCCTGTTAAAACATCATCAAACTGATCTGGAAGTAACTCTTGATTACCTGGAGAAAAATCAATATTTGAATTAGCCTTAGCATCATTAACCAGCAAGATTACATAACCTCGGTCGGTGATAGCTGCCATTGAGCGATTTGTGGCACTTTTACAAGCAAATTCCCCCAAATCTCGACAAATATCTTTAAATTTACCACCACGATAAAATCTACCATTACCACCCACCAAATTGTAATTGAGAATCTCAGTTTTTCTTCTGCCAGCATTAATAGTCGCCTGTCTATCCTGCGGTTTACCGCCTGATATCCCAAAAGAAGAACGCTTATTTTTAAAGTCTCCTGAATACTCAATACCGCGAGAAATATTCAAGCCTTGGGGTTTATCATCAGTACCGATATAGTCAGCATTAATTGCAGCAAGTGGCGCTAGTCCATCTAATTGAGAATTTTGATCAGCAATGATTTGACGAAACTGTTTTGGCACATAATCTTTTCGCAATTTACCCCGATTATCTTTTACATAAAGCTTATGAGATAAACCAACATTGACCTTAAAATCCAACTTCTCAGATTTCGGATTAAAAATAATCACATGATTAATGCCTCTAGCATATTTTTTCCCCTGATTATTAGCTTGAAAAAACTCAATACTGAACCGAGAATCTCTCCCAGGACAATTTGTAGATTGTGCGATCGCTGATTTGGCATCAAGCTTTTGACAACCTGATAATAAACTCATCATGATGATGAAAACAAACACCCATGAGCTTCGTAAACAAAATCCAATGAAAAATCTTTTTCCCCCTCCTCCCTCGCGCTTAGGGGGTAGGGGATAGGGTTCTATATTCAGCAGAGATAAGAAAAATAATTTTGACATATTTATGATTTACCAGATCAAAAAAACCCGCTACAGCAATACTATAGCGGGTATTTAATATTTCAATCTGGAGTTAATTCAAAATTCGGAATTAAGAAAGCCACTCTAAAACAGCATCTTCTTTGGTATTAGTATTTCTGGATGGAGTCTCACGCTCAAAATTCATGTGAATTGATCGCGTTTGTTCACCATCAGCAGCCACAGCCAAGATAGGATAGTCAATTACACCATCTTGGAAGGACATCTGGAAGCGGAATGTACCATCTGCATTCAGCTTAATTGGACGACCGCCAATAGTCACGGTAGCATCGGGTTCGGTGGCACCATAGACAATCAATTCAGCGTCAGCAATTAACCAGAATTTGCGGGGACGGACTGGTACCGCAGAGGCCGAGAAGCCCACACCAGACATTCCCACACCAGACATGGTTAAACCAGAGACGGTGGGAACAGCCCACATACCCACACCAGATGGGAAAATGTAGGAGCTGATGGCTTGTTCGGGACGCGCTGAACCAGGAACTTGCTGCATAGAACCGAATATAGAACCTGCAACCCGTTGGGCTTCAGCAGATTCAGCCAAGCCAAAGATTTCCTCATAGATGGGGTTGGCGTGACCATTGGCTGCTGTTGCAATCTTCTTAGCTGGGGGTACCAATTCGTAGACGGTTTTACCACGCAACTCTTCTTCAAAGTTGACAGTCACAAACACATCTTCAATCCAGTCAGAAGGATAGACGGGAGGAATATGTACTCGTGCAGAACGCGTTAATACCAACCAGCGGCCATCAGCAGTACGATAGCCAATATCGATGACATAATCGCGATCGCTCACTGGAATTGGTAGATACCATTCTCTTGCTAGTTCATCAGCAGGATATTCCTGTAGGCTGTGGGGGCTTTGGTAATCGAGATCAATATCAGTGACATCGTAAATCCGCAGCGCCAGCTGTTGTCCCCCTTGACGCCGTAGTTCTTGTTTATGCTCATTGGGAATATCCCAATATGTGTAAGCCCACTGAGGATCTCGGGGTAGTAATACGATGCGACTGTCACCATAACCAGCGGGTAAATCTGCCAGTGCTTCATCAACATCAGCTAGAGATCCACCGGTACGGTCTATCTGACCCAACTCGAATTTTGCAGCTTCCACGGTTTCCTGTGCCTCCAGTGAATGAGATAGACTAAGCGAAAATTTGTTGTTCTGGGCTTCTTGAATTGATGCCAGTAATTGTGATTTACGCATTCGACTGTAGCGATAAATGCTATATTCGCTAGCGACTTTACGTAGTTGCCGCAGTGTCATTTCCTCTAACGGTGGGCGTTCTTTTGCCATGAATTTGGCCTCCAGTAGTTTGAAAGATTAATGATTTCCCTGGTTAAAGAATGCGATTTAAAATGTCATCCACTCCAGATGAATTTATTATTCCTGACTCCTGGTTTTGCCCAGTTTTTAAGTTTTTTAGTCTTTTTTAAAATTGGTCACTCCTTTGAAATTCCTAGTTATGCCGAAATCAGCATTTCTTTGGGATCACAGGAGTGCTGTTTGTTAAGTAAATATTAACCAGTAACCCTGGGTCGGGATCAAGGGGTCTAACGTCGTTAATTTGCCTGTTTCACGAATTTATTAGCCCTGCGGGGATTGTAATATCATGGTTTCATGACTTAAGCCCTATTTACAGCCATTTCCCAGGGGCATAATGTCAACGTTTCATGACACATAAGTTGAAATGCTTGATATCAAAGCCTTGAGACCATCTGAGCTTGCTGATATTCGCTAAAGCGTGTCAAATTATCGTTTACTTCCCAATCCCCAATAGTAAGGAGTAATGAGTAATGAGTAAGGAGTAATGAGTAATGAGTAATGAGTAATGAGTAATGAGTAATGAGTAATGAGTAAATTAATCCAATCCCCAATCCCCAATCCCCAATCCCCAATCCCTGGTAACTGAGCGGAGCCGTACCACTACGTGGAAGCAAGCTACGCGTAGCGTCCGCACCAGAAGTGCAATCCCTGGTCACTGAGCGGAGCCGAAGTGCAATCCCTAGTCCTTGATTTTATTCACAACTGACATACTCTGAATCCGCCATACACCTTGTTTCCGAATCAAATCATACTGAACTCGGATACTTTCATTAGAAAATTTCTGAATCCGACCATTTTCATAGAACTGTGTTACTTCCTTCACCGTAGCTTGTACCGCTGCGTGATCTGGGTCTGAGTCAGTTTTCTCAACAGATTCTATCTTCAAATTATGCTCATATTTCCGATAGCGGTTTTCTGCCTTTTCTTGTTGGGCAATTTGCCGCCATTGAGATAAAGTTGAACCAGTTAAAATCTGCTGTAAATTTTCAATTTCATGGTTTGTCCCCAAAGCGGCGGCTTTGGAAGCTAGCCAAGTTCTAATAACTTCCTCTGCTGTTGCATTTGTCAGCGGACCATCTGGTGAATATGGTTTACTGTTTGGGTCAGGAATAGGTATAGGTGGTTGATTAATTTGGATCATCAATTGTTCGCCTTGTAAAGATGACCCAGGTAAAAATAGATTTTTTACGAATCCAAAGGTAGTAGAAACTATCAACCATAAAAAGAATATAACGGCAAAAGTTGCCAATATAGTCAACACTAAGCGCGTTTTCCCGGTGATAAAATTGGCTAAAGTTCGCCGTCGCTGGGGATAGCGATAACGATGACCAGATGCATCATGTTCTCGGCTATTAACAGGACTTGGCTGTCGCCGCCTACGCTTTTGAGTTTGATCTGGTGGAGAAACTTTAGCTGAACCATTCAAATTTTGGCTTGTTCCTTTGCTAAAACGTTCAGCAGGAGGAAAATGTGCTATGGGTGTTTCTGGTTTTCTCCCTCCAGCAGATGGAGGATTAGCTGAGTTATTCCATTTGGGTGACGACGAGTGGGAATAATCAGATTTTTCTCTAGTTGCTGTTTGGGGCAAATCTGGCTCTGGTGTTCTCCTTTGATTGAATTGTCGAGCAACTCCATTACCATCATTGAAATTGCGACGACGGGGATTATTTATCTGAGGAGGTGGAAAAGATTGGCGGTTAATTACAGCCCATTCATTAGTTGTTTCTGCATCCGTGGGTAAGGCTTCTAAATAAGCTTGTACCTTTTGCTGGGCAAAGTAATCTTTCAGGGAAGCTGGCTGCTTTGCCAAATCGCGAAAATGAGGAAACACCTCGTGTTGTAACCAATGTTCTCCATATAAACATAGCCCTGGTAACAAGTCTGGTGAATCTTGAGATTTTTCGCGAATAAAAGCTAGGGCTTCATACTCCTGACTAAGTTCTAAAACACGGGTAGCCTCTTCAGTTTGCCCCAGTAGCAGCGCACATAGAGATTGTTCTAAATGTACATCTTGGCGCTTGCCCAGAAGCATCAGCATTTGTTTAGCTTGGCGAATTAAAGCCGGTTGACGTTGGGCAAATCCGCGTGCTATCAAGGCATATACAGCTAAATAAGTGGCGACAGCCGAGGGGCGTTTGCTTTCTGCTTCAAATAACTCGTGCTGTTCTGCGACTGTTAAGTAGTTACGCAACTGCTGGATAAATCGCAGAAAATCATCTATGTTCAGGCCAGATTCATCGTTACCATTGCCATCAATCCCCGCACGATCATCTAAGATATTTTGCAATAATTCCAAGCCCTGGCGTCGTTCAGCAGTTTTGACTTGTGGTAACGCCAGTAACTCCAAAATGCGATAGGGACGCAATTTGTATAAATCTGCTTGAATTTCTGCTTGTACACTGCCAAATAGCCCTTCGCGAGATAGCATTTCCTGACCAGTTTCTAGAGAAATCGCGGCATTTTCGTAGTGACCTTGCTGCCATTGTTCACGCCCTAGTTCTAAGCAGGCTAGGGCAACAGTGAGAATAATATCTGGACGGTCAGCACTTTCGTCGAGTGCGTCCCTGTCCAAATTATTGCCGATTTTGACAGCTACTCCATCGTTTTTACTGACTAAGTAAGGACGACCAAGTTTAAGTACAATTTCGTACTCACCTAACTCCTGGAGAATCAATAACGCACCAACTAATTCCGCTTCTTCAATTTCAATACTGAGGCTTTGGGCGTCGAACCCATTGTGATTGTTACTTTGTTGGCGATTTTCAACTGCAACGGTGGCAGAGGCTGTACCGTCAGGATCATAGGCGTGAGCAAGATACAGCTGATCGTAACTGCTACGTTCTTTGGGATCAGATAAAACCACGTAAGCTTCTTCTATAAGTTGTTTGCGAGCAGAAATTGCTGTTCTTGAATACTCCCGTCGCGGCAATTGTACAATGCGATCGCTGTATGCCTGTCGCAATTGTTCATGACTTGCCGCCAAGGGTAGTCCTAAAATTCGGTAGTAATCTAGCGGAATTCGCACAGTCTACTTCCCCTGCACCGTGATCAACATAATTCACCTAGAGCATTCCAGGCATGTATAACCGTGCCATAATAATACCGTGTTGACTTGGCACTACAAGTGTATCTTGCAACTACCTGTTTTGTGCCTTCTCCAAATTTGAGTCATATTCTAGTCCCCATATTTTGCTTTCGCCTAGAAAGGGTCAGCATTTTGTCTTAATTCTTAGTATTTTTATGGTTCAGCACGGTCAAAAGTTTTTCACACCATCCATAATAATGAATATGAGTTTTAGCTTACCCCTGGTATGTGGCGTAAGATACACACCCTGATTAGAAATATGACAATTGGAGAAGGAAATTATATCATCCTTAAACTAAGATTACAATTATCTAGCTACAGACAGAAATTTTTATGGGCATTTTTGCCAAATTGTTAATAGTTATGCAGAAAGTCAGCGATTCTGATTGATAGTCTATCAAAGAGAGTAGAGCTAGATTTTATCGTAGCTCTGCTTGTTAGGTTAGTTCCTCTGTAACTGTAACTACAGCCTGAGAAATTAAAAATTAACAATTTGCCTTTTGAGAATGGAAATAAGTGCCGCGTATACGCAGTAGCTTATACTACATATACATCGAAGTCTAGAGCCGTTGCGTCTCTCCTGACGAAAAATCAGGACTTCTACCAGTGACAATTGAGATGGTAAGTTTAAATTTAACCACAGGGATACTAAAAAATAATGGTTCAAGAGCGCACGTTACCCAAATTTGATGCTGCTACCGCCCAGATCACAAAAGAAGAAGGGTTGCTGTTGTACGAGGATATGACATTAGGGCGCTTCTTTGAAGATAAATGCGCTGAAATGTACTACAGAGGCAAAATGTTTGGTTTTGTCCATCTTTACAATGGTCAAGAGGCTATTTCCACTGGCGTGATTCAAGCAATGCGACCAGGCGAAGATTACGTGTCCAGTACCTACCGCGACCACGTACATGCTTTGAGTGCGGGAGTACCAGCAAGAGAGGTAATGGCGGAACTGTTTGGTAAAGCTACAGGATGCAGCAAAGGCCGTGGTGGTTCCATGCACATGTTTTCTGCCGAACATCGTTTATTAGGTGGTTATGCATTTGTGGCTGAGGGTATTCCTGTGGCTGCTGGTGCGGCTTTTCAAAGTAAATACCGCCGCGAAGTTTTGGGAGACCCCAACGCCGACCAAGTAACCGCTTGCTTTTTTGGTGATGGTGCTGCTAATAACGGTCAATTTTTTGAGACACTAAATATGGCAGCTTTATGGAAACTGCCAATTATTTTTGTGGTAGAAAATAATAAGTGGGCAATTGGCATGGCTCACGATCGCGCCACTTCTGACCCAGAGATTTACAAAAAAGCCAGTGTATTTAACATGGTTGGCGTTGAAGTCGATGGTATGGACGTGCTAGCAGTACGAGCTGTAGCCCAAGCAGCCGTTGCTCGCGCCCGTGCTGGTGAAGGACCGACATTGATCGAAGCCCTCACCTACCGCTTCCGGGGTCACTCCCTCGCCGACCCAGACGAACTCCGCAGCAAAGCTGAGAAAGAATTCTGGTTTGCTCGTGACCCAATTAAGAAGTTAGCTACTGATCTAATTGAAAAAGACTTAGCAACTGAGGCAGAATTGAAAGCCATTGAACGCAAGATTCAAGCAGTCATCGATGAAGCCGTGAAGTTCGCTGAGAGTAGCCCCGAACCAGACCCCAGCGAGTTATATCGCTTTATTTTCGCCGAAGACCAGTAAAATAGGGACTGGGGACTGGGGACTAGCGACTGGCAAAATGCCCCATTCCCCATGCCCTATGCCCTATAAGGAATAAATTTGTGTTTACCATCGCCGAACAACAGCAACAATACAAAACCTACATTCTTTCTGACCAAAGCACTGGCTCCCAAGTGGAAGTCGTCCCAGAACGTGGTGGTATTATCACCCGTTGGCGCGTCCAGGGACAAGAAATCTTTTATCTAGATACCGAACGCTTTACTCATCCTGAATTAAGTGTTAGGGGTGGAAATCCCATTTTGTTTCCCCTCTGCGGCAATTTACCCGATAATATTTACAATATTGATGGGCAGCAGTATACTATTAAGCAGCATGGCTTTGCCCGTGAATTACCTTGGGAAGCAACTGACCAAAACACCGAAGATAAAGCTAGCCTGACTGTCGTTCTCAAAAGCAACGAGCAAACACGAGCAGTTTATCCCTTTGACTTTCAGCTGGTTTTTACCTATCAACTCCAAGGTAATACCTTAAAAGTTCATCAGGAATATCAAAATCTGTCATCCACACCAATGCCATTTTCGGCTGGTTTCCATCCTTACTTTTTGGTGGATGATAAAACTCAGCTACAGATTGAAATTCCCTCTGGGCAGTATCAAGATAATAAAACCAAGCAAATTAACTCCTTTAATGGCAATTTTGATTTTGACCAGGATGAAATTGATTTTGCTTTTGGACAACTAACTAGTAAATCTGCTGCGGTAATAGACAAGAGCCGTTCCTTAAAACTTACCCTAGATTACGATGATTTCACCACCTGGCTGGTCTTTTGGACGGTCAAAGGCAAGGAATTCTACTGTTTGGAGCCGTGGAGTGCTACCCGCAACTCCCTTAACACTCGCGAAAACCTGACTGTGTTACCACCAGGAGCTAGCTGCACAGCCTCTTTTAGCTTAACAGCGAATTTCTTCTAAACTCCTTGACAATTTTCCATATATCTATGATATAATTGGAAAGTTGCAAAAACAAATAAACGGGTCGCTAACTCAACGGTAGAGTACTCGGCTTTTAACCGATTAGTTCCGGGTTCGAATCCCGGGCGACCCATGTAAAATTGAAAGACCTGAAAACGAATTACTTTCAAATCTTCCCCAATTTGGTAGGATAGACCTAATCACAGGTGAAATTGTCATGGTGAAAACACCCACACAGCTGACTATTCCTCCTCTAGTAAATGGCGACAAACTCACACGCTATGAATTTGAGCGTCGCTATAATGCCATGTCCCCCTCGAAAAAAGCCGAATTAATTGAAGGGATAGTCTACATTATGCCTGCTGCTCTGCGTTTTAGAAGTCACGGTCAACCTCATGCTTGGATTCTCACATGGCTTGGTACTTACGAAGCCGCTACCGTAGGTTTGGCGCTGGGTGTGGAACCGACTGTGCGCTTAGACGTGGATAACGAACCTCAGCCAGATGCGGTTCTGATTATCATACCAGAAGCAGGTGGTCAAGCGCGATTGACTGAGGATGATTATATTGAAGGTGCGCCAGAGTTAGTTGTCGAAATTGCTGCTAGTAGTGTAGCTATTGACCTTCATGGCAAAAAACAGGCTTATCGCCGCAATGGTGTGAAAGAATATATAGTTTGGCAAGTTTTGGAGCAAAAATTGAGTTGGTTCTATTTAGAACAGGGTGAGTATTTGGAATTAGTACCTGATGATGGAATTATGCGAAGTCAGGTTTTTCCTGGGTTATGGTTAGGGGTGAGTGATTTGTTAGCCGGAAATATACAACAGGTTTTGACAGTATTACAAGCAGGTTTGCAGTCTGCTGAACATGGGGCTTTTGTAGAGAAATTAGCCCGTAAGTAATTGAAACTGGTAATTTTCGGTGTACAGCATCAGTCAAATTATGTTATGCCCAGAAAAAGGTAAATCTCAATCATGATTCTGGGATATCCTTAAATAGATTAGAGATTTGCTGAATTTAAAGATAAGAATGAAGCTGGCAGCAAGAGTAAGTCAGGTAACACCTTCAATCACCTTAGCGATCGCCGCCAAGGCTAAGGCAATGAAGGTAGAGGGTATAGATGTTTGTAGTTTTAGCGCTGGTGAACCGGATTTCGACACCCCAGTACACATCAAAGCAGCAGCAGCAAAGGCTTTGGATGAAGGTAAAACTAAGTACGGTGCCGCAGCTGGTGAACCAAAGTTACGGGAAGCGATCGCCCACAAGCTAAAAACTGAGAATCGTCTAGATTATAAGTCAGAAAATGTCATCGTCACCAATGGCGGTAAACATTCTCTGTACAATTTGATTGTGGCCTTGATCGACCCAGGTGATGAGGTGATTATCCCGGCTCCCTACTGGCTGAGTTATCCCGAAATGGTAACTTTGGTAGGTGGAGTATCGGTAATTGTCAACACAGACGCAACGACGGGTTATAAAATTACTCCCGAACAACTCCGCAAAGCAATTACGCCCAA
Source organism: Gloeotrichia echinulata CP02 (assembly GCA_038087035.1). Classification (NCBI taxonomy): domain Bacteria; kingdom Bacillati; phylum Cyanobacteriota; class Cyanophyceae; order Nostocales; family Gloeotrichiaceae; genus Gloeotrichia; species Gloeotrichia echinulata. Next base: position 763,234 of record CP051187.1, read on the forward strand.
GACTAAGTTATTTGTCCTCAACTCCCCATCCAATCCTACGGGGATGGTATACACGCCAGAGGAAATTAAAGCCCTGGCTGATGTAGTAGTTGATGCAGATATCTTTGTGGTTTCTGATGAGATTTACGAAAGGATTCTCTACGACGGTGCAGAACATATCAGCATCGGTTCCCTAGGTAAGGAAATTTTTGACCGCACTTTAATCAGTAATGGGTTTGCTAAAGCTTACTCGATGACAGGTTGGCGCCTCGGCTATTTAGCCGGTCCAGTGGAAATTATTAAAGCAGCAAGTACCATCCAAGGGCATAGTACATCGAACGTGTGTACCTTTGCTCAATATGGGGCGATCGCCGCGTTAGAAAGTTCCCAAGACTGTGTTGAACAAATGCGCCAAGCTTTCGCTAAACGGCGTCAGGTCATGCTAGACCGACTCAACGCTATTCCCGGACTAAGTACCGCCAAACCCGATGGCGCCTTTTATCTGTTCCCCGACATCAGCAAAACCGGACTCAAATCTCTGGAATTTTGTGACGCTTTGTTAGAAGAACATCAAGTAGCAGTCATTCCCGGAGTTGCTTTCGGCGCTGATAACAATATTCGCCTTTCCTACGCGACCGACCTGGCGACAATTGTCAAGGGAATGGACAGATTGGAGAAATTCGTCAAATCTCGCATTTAGTCGGTTGACGGTTGAGGGTTGACGGTTGACTGTCAACAGTTAACACTCAACAGCCAATACAGTTCGGTTACAGCAATTTTCACGCAATAACCACAGATCTTCGTAGGGGCGCAAGGCCTTGCGCCCCAAAACCGTAGTTCAAATTTCCTCTAATCCCTATTAGGGATTGAAACCAAATTTCCTCGCTATGGAGGGTTTAGCAATGCTAAACCCCTACTTTCGATGTGTTTATTATCATGCATATTTGGTGTTTACTGTCAATGCGTAAGTCCTAGTAACGAATGGGTAGGATTTACCCATCGTTTAACAGCGTAGGAGGTAGATTTAATCGGAAATGAGCAAGTGGTAATTATGACATAGAGCAATGAGTTTCTCTTTGAAGCGATCGCGAAGGTTTTCTGGTGATACAATTACACAATCTGGGGTATACTGCATGACTTCGCGAATAAACCAAAAGGTATTGGATACCCGCCTGACAACTCGCCGCACTCTTTGTGTGTCTGGTAGCCATTCATTGGTTTTGTCTTCTGGTTTGGCTTGATAAGCAAAGGCTAAATTACCCAATATCTGCATTTCTACGTCTATCTGAGCTAACCCAGAACGCCACTCGCCAGCAACAGGTAAAACGGCGGCGTCTTGGATGCGGTCTAAACGCAAACTCCAATTATGCTGTAATTCTACTACATCAAAATTGCCTTCTGTCTCATCACACCAGCAATCAAGGTATTGCCGATTTTCGTGGGGTGTAACTTTAGCATGACGCACTGTAAAATTAAATACTTGTTCTCTGGCATCTTGATAACTGAGTTGAAAAGATTGCTCACGGAGAATATAGCGGTCTATTTGTAACCGCCAAGCTGGGGGTGTATTCTCTAAGAAGCTTTGAATTTCCTTTCGCAGTGGGGTTGATAATTCGCTGCGTTCTAGTAACAAGTGAGCGATAATTTCCGCTTGTTCAATTTGTCCGATGTCGGTTAAAGCACCAATACACCGATGCAAAGTGCGGATACGCGATTCTTGCCAGTCGTTATTTTTACCAATGATTAACTTACGTTGTGCGATCGCCTTGATTAACTTGGAGATATTGGGATCATTTCCCCACATCATCCCAAATTCACGGGCGATCGCTTCTAGTTCAGCTTTGTCCCGTTCTGATACCGATAGGGTAATTGATTGACCTTTGCGACTCATATTTATACGGACACTTTTACACGGATATCTCTTGCCAACCTATATTTTGCATGGCAATATAGGGATTAACAAGCTGTTACGGACAATTTTTTAAGTGTATGTCCGAATATAGAATTAGGGGAAAAGGATTCATTGAGAAGAATGACGGTAAATAAGGAGAAGCACTAATGGCTATAAATAATTTACTTTCTCGAATTTCCATTGACCCCAATATTTGTTTCGGTAAACCTTGTATTAAAGGTCATCGCATCTGGGTATCTCTAATTTTAGACTTACTTGCAGGTGGAGAAACAATTGAGACAGTTTTGGTAGAATATCCAGGTTTGGAACGAGAAGATATCCTGGCTTGTATTGCATACGCTGCGGAAATGACAAGAGATAACTATGTGGAAATTCCTTTAGGATTGCAAAATGAGTCAAACAGCCGTATTTCATATTACTCTCAAGCCTGTTTATTCTCAAACAGTCCCCACGCCTGATGGGGTCAAATTACCTGATAATTGGTCACTTTCTTGGCACCAAGTAGCGACGTTGGAAGCATTACGCAATCCAAATATTGACGTAATTTTCAACACAGCAATGACAGGGGATGGTAAAAGCTTGGCTGCATATTTAGAAGTGATTCAAGGTGAATTTTCAGCGATTGGACTGTATCCAACTAACGAACTCGCCCGTGATCAAGAAACGCAGATTCAAGGATATATTGAACAATTCCAACCTAGAGATAAACCGCGTGTAGTGCGATTGAGTGGGGCTGATTTAGAAATTTATGCAGAAAACGAAGGATTGAAAAAAGGTGCAGCAATCGCAACTCTCGCAAGTCAAAGAGAAGCATTATTAACCAATCCTGATATTTTTCATTACTTACATCGAGGTGCTTATCTAATTTCTGGTGATAGCCCAGATAAATTATGGGGAAGAATCGATAAAGATTTTGATTTATTTATTTTTGATGAATTCCATGTTTTTGCGGCTCCTCAAATTGCCAGCGTTATCAATACAATGCTGTTAATTCGCTGCACAAATCGCCGGAAGAAATTTTTGTTTCTTTCTGCAACACCAGATATAAATTTAATAAATCGCTTAGAAACAGCAGGATTTCGTTGTCGAGAAATCAATCCTCTAGACGAAAATAAATATCAATTTCCTGATACACCAGCACAAGAACAGCAACTAAAATCTCAGGGATGGCGTCAGGTAGCCAGAAGTATTTCACTGAATTTTATTGGTTTGGAACCTGGTTTTAAAGCTTCGGAAACTTGGGTACAAGAAAATAGTAATTTAATTTTGAGTCAATTTCAGCAATATCCTGGAAGTAAAGGGGCAATTATTCTGAATTCAATTGCAGGCGTTAAGCGCCTGACTCCATTTTTTCAGCAAATATTGCAGCCTCATGGCTTGAGGGTGGGCGAAAATACCGGGCTATCTGGTAAAGAAGCAAAAGAGCGCAGCCTGGCTGCAGATTTGGTGATTGGTACTAGTACAATTGATGTGGGTGTGGATTTCAAAATTAGTTTTCTGATTTTTGAATCATCGGATGCTGGTAATTTTATCCAAAGACTGGGTAGGTTAGGTAGGCATGATGGATATGAACAAAATGGTCAGGAAATCAAGTTTGAAAAATTCACAGCTTTTGCTCTTGTTCCTAACTTTTTAGTTGAGCGGTTATTTGAGGTAGAGTCACCAGCTTTAGAGGTGAGCATGATTTGCGATCGCCCCACTCTTCAAAATGCAATTAAAGAGCAATATCGTCAAATCAACGATTTTCGTGGATACTATCGCCGTTGGGGTGCTGTGCAGTCATTTTGGCTGTGTTACAAGTTGAGCGATCGCACAATTAAACAACAGTATGCCCAAAGCCGAGAGCAGTTTCAAGTTGCTTGTGAATCAGTCTTTGAAACTAGTTTAAAATCTATAGCAGGACGTATTCAAGGATGGGCTAAAAATTGGCAGACTGTTTCCGGTAAATCAGGAAATCCCATTGCTGATGACGCTGCGAGTTTTCGCGGTTCTAGTCCTCTGCAATGTGGGATATACGATTTAACAGAAGCAACAGAGATAGATAGATTTAAAACTTATGATTTGCCAGGAATTGTCAGCAATTTAGAGATAGAAATGTGGACAGAAACGGCGTTTATGCGAACTTTAAAAGAAACCGCCCAACGCACAGGAAAACCCATAGCCAAAGGTAGATTTAATCACTGTCTCGCATTTATTAAATTGCGTTCATATCGAGAAGAACGGCTGAACTGGAAATTTACCTATTCTGGAAATTTGCAACCAATAGCTGATGCTTGGAAAGTTCAGGTATTAACTGGTGTGGAAATTTGGCAACCTGAAAACCTTTGGATTCGGGACATTAACAAACGCTTGAAAAAAGAGGGTTTGGTTTGTTATGTGATTCGCCGTCCCGTTGCAGAAGTGCGGATGCGGCTACGGCTACCCATGCACTTTCAGATTTACCCAATTAGTGATCAGTACAGCTTTCATGATGCTAATGCGCCGTATTCCATAGCTTTTGGTCACTCTGCGCTGTTGCTGGATACCCTGGCGTATACGTTTAAGAGCAAGGGAGATGAGATATGGGTTGTTTGAGGTTTCAATCCCTAATAGGGATTAGATGTAATGTGACGGAGAAAAGCTTACGCCAGTAAGCGGCTAGTTATATCATGTCCGGTTATATGACCGTAATAAAATATTCTGTAGAGACGTTACATGTAACGTCTCTACATTGCGGGTATTATGGGTAAGCTCCCGGACATGATATTAGTCATGAATAAGTTCAATTTTTTTCGCTATGAGTAACCCCATTTCAGACAATTACAGACATCTACTTATGGAAGTAAAACAACGAATTCGTTCAGCCCAATATGAGGCACTAAAGGCAGTTAATCGGGAAATGATTAACCTGTACTGGGATATTGGCCAGATGATTGTGATCAAACAACAGAATGACAACTGGGGTAAATCTGTAGTAGAACAGTTAGCAAAAGACTTACAAACAGAGTTTCCTGGTATTAGTGGTTTTTCTGCGGCTAACCTGTGGCGGATGCGGCTTTTTTATGAATCCTATGCCAACAATGAAAAACTCGCACCAATGGTGCGAGAAATTGGCTGGACTCATAATTTAGCCATTTTAGAAAAGTGCAAAGATGACTTAGAGCGAGAATTCTATATTAGAATGACTCGTAAATTTGGCTGGACAAAAAATGTTTTAATCCACCAAATTGAAAATCAAACTTATGCAAAAACTTTGCTGAATCAGACAAATTTTGATAACACTGTCCCAGCAGAGATACGTAATCAATTAAAACTAGCTGTTAAAGATGAATATAGTTTTGATTTTCTGGAACTAGCAGATGAACACAGCGAACGACAGCTAGAGCAAGGAATTTTAGCACGAGTTGAACCATTTTTACAAGAAATGGGCGGCATATTTGCCTTTGTTGGCAGTCAATATCGTCTAGAAGTTGAAGATGAAGAATATTTTATAGATATTTTATTATACCATCGTCGTTTAAAGTGTTTGGTGGCTATAGAACTAAAAATTGGTAAGTTTCTACCTGAGTATGTTGGCAAAATGCAATTTTATTTAGCTGTTTTAGATAACACAGTAAAGCTACCAGATGAAAATCCTTCCATTGGGATTATTCTTTGTAAATCTAAGCAAAGAACCATTGTTGAATATGCACTTAAGGAATCTAACAAACCAATAGGTGTAGGCACTTATCAAGTAGTATCAAAATTGCCTCAAGAATTAAAAAATCAGCTTCCTGCTCCAGAGCAAGTTGCTAAATTACTCGAAGGATTTGAATAGAATTATAGAGTGAGCAAATAAATGTTGTGAATTATTTATCTAACTGGAGAATCATGAAATGCAAAACAATACTCCAACAATTGCAGAACTTAAACAACTTTCCTTACAACTGTCGGAAAAAATTCCTTACTTAAAAATGTTAGTTTTGTTTGGCTCTAGAGCTACTGGTAATACTAACGCAAACAGTGACTGGGATTTTGCAGTTTTGTGTGATGAGGAACAGCGTGAGGCTTATGTAAAAGATAATATTTCACGTTTGTTTGAATTACCCATGTTGATTGGTGAAATATTTCAACTAAATTCAGATAAAATTGATATTGTGGAACTTAATCAATGCTCTGAGCTAATATCACATTTTATTGCTCGTGATGGCAAGGTTTTATATGAAGCTAACAAAGAAGAATTTGAGAAATTTAAACAAAGAGTGTTTTTGAGTAATTCACAGCTTAAAACAATTGAAAACAATAAACGACAAAATATTGAACAGTTTCTCGAAAGATGGGGTGTATGACAAAAATAGATACTGTGATTGTTACAACTAGGTTGGAGTTTATTGCTCGTTATCTTGACAGTCTCAAAAGATTTGAGCAAATTAGTTTAGATGATTACTTGGTTAACTTTGATCATCAACTAATTACCGAGAGACTTCTACAATTAATGATTCAAGCAGCGATAGATATCAACGATCATATATTATCAAGGCTAAATCCAGGAAAATCGCAAACTAACTTTGATTCTTTTATTAGCCTTGGTAGATATGGCGTAATTTCTCGTGAATTAGCAAGACAACTAGCACCATCATCAGGATTAAGAAATCGTCTTGTTCATGAATATGATGACATAGAGCCGCAGCAAGTTTTTAAGTCTATCAATTTTGCGTTACAGCAATATCCGCTTTATGTGCGCCAAGTTAATTCTTATTTAATTTCATTGAGTCAAGAAGATGGCTAAAAAAAGTAGAAACTCAGATGAATATCAACAATTATCGCTCTTAGACACAGAAAAAAATGCAAATTCTGAAGCAGCAGAGGATGATTGGCTATCGGGTGACTTTGGCTTCGATAGTGATAATGACCGAACTGTTGAAACTCAAGAGGAATTACTCACACTCAAGCTATTGCGCGAAGCGATTAAAGCGCAAAATCCTGGTGATACAGTTATGGCAGATTTTGCTGAGTATGTTTTACCAAACTTGCTACGAATTGCAATTGGTGTGACTGCTAAAGGTGGTAAATTTTTTGATGAAATTGACCAACAGCGAGCAGCAGAAGGTAAAAGTAAAGTGAGGCGAGATAATGCTGCTGATCAATCGCTGAATACTCACTTACTCAATGGCTTATTTCCCACAAATTTAATTGAAAAACGTCTAGAAACTCTGGCTCTTGCGTGTGTAGCGTGCTTAATTATTAATGAAAGTCGATTAAATTGCTTTAATAACAAGGCTTATAGGCGTTTATAATTTGATTTTTAGTAACAGTAGCTCAAATACAAAAAATAATGGCTTTTATCGGAGCCAGGCAAGGGTTTCAAACTTATTTTTTAACAAATTCAGCACGCTAAGTACGGAAGAGCCGTTTTTTGTAATTTCTCAAAAGCAACTCAAACTACCAAAATGGATTCGCTTGGGTAAGTGGATGAGTAAAGCCGAATTACATACTCAAGCAGTTACCAAAATTGAATTAAAAACTGGTGACTTCGCCTTCCCTTATCCACTAAATCCCCTTGATGTAATGTTTACCCATCAAGTTGTTAGCTACGATGTGGTAAATATGCCTCCTGTGAGTCTAATTCAAAATATCAGCATTCGCCAAGGACAATATTACGAGTTAGAAAATCCCCACAAATCTGAAAAAATCAGCCTACCTGCACACATGAAATATCGATTTAAAGCCATTTTCAGGTAAATAGACCACAGGGTAGGGGCGCAAGGCCTTGCGCCCCTACGAAGATCTGTGGTTCAAATGAATGAAAATTGCTGTAAAGCTTAAATCTAAGTGGTGGGCATTGCCCACCCTACATCTACCATTTTTAATGTTTTATGCCTCACAGCCTCATCCTTAACCTCGTGCCCCAAACTCCCATTTACCCCCAATTCCTCACGGGGAGACACTACCACGCCTTATTTCTCACCCTGGTTAGTTCAGTAGATAAATCCTTGGGAGAATACCTACACGAATCAAACGCAGATAAAGCCTTCACCCTCTCACCCCTACAAATACAACGACAACTAAAACCACAGACATTGCAATTTGTCCATCAAAAACCCATCCTCGCGGGTACTCCCTGCTGGTGGCGCATTTCTCTACTTGATGACACCTTATTTGGCAAATTAACACCACTGTGGCTCAATCTTAACCCTAATCACCCTTGGCATCTGGGTTCTGCAAATTTATTTATTACCAGTATTCAAGGTACACCCCAATCTACTCAACCTTGGGCAAATGTTTGCACATATCCACAATTATATGAGCAAGCTAGTGAGACTCAACGCATTCTTAATTTTACTTTTTCCACTCCTGTGGCTTTTCGTCAAGGAGGCTTTGATACTGCTTTACCAAGTAAAGAATCTGTGTTTAATAGTCTTCTGGGTCGTTGGAATAAATATAGCGGTATGGAATTTAATAATATCGCGATTGAGTCTATTTATCCCAGTTATTTCAACATTAACACAGAAGTTGTGAGCAACTATGACAGCAAATTTATTGGTTGTCTAGGTGAAATTAGCTATCGCATTTTTGGTGATATTGAAGCTGTAGAAATTAAGAAAATTAATGCTTTGGCTGACTTTGCTTTATATACAGGAATTGGACGCAAAACAACTCAAGGAATGGGAATGGTGAGGAGAGTTAGGAGTTAGGAGTTAGGAGTTAGGAGTTAGGAGTTAGGAGTTAGGAGTTAGGAGTTAGGAGTAATGAGTAATGAGTAATGAGTAATGAGTAATGAGTAATGAGTTGGGAGTTGGGAGTTAGGAGTTAGGAGTTAGGAGTTAGGAGTTAGGAGTTAGGAGTTAGAACTGACAAATGACCAATGACCAATGACCAATGACCAATGACCAATGACCAATGACCAATGACAAATGACCAATGACAAATGAAAAACGAAGAATATATCCCTATTGCGGCATTAAATCAATATGCTTATTGTCCGCATCGCTGTTGGAGAATGTTTTGTGCTGGGGAGTTTATTGATAACCAATACACTATTGAAGGGACGAGTTTACATGAGCGAGTTCACACTGTTGGTGAAGGATATCGGGAAGATGTTTGGCAAGTTCGCGCTATTTGGTTGAAGTCTGATAAGTATCAGCTTATCGGTAAATCGGATTTAATTGAAGCAGAAAATGGCGAATGGTATCCTGTGGAATATAAGCGGGGACGTAAGGGCGAATGGGATAATGATGAATTGCAAGTTTGCGCTCAAGCTTTGTGTTTGGAAGAAATGACAGGACGCAGCATTAATACTGGCTATATCTACTACGCACATTCCCATCAACGGCAATTAGTTGATATTAACAAAGAATTGCGCGAAAGTGCGATCGCCACAATTCAAGCTGTGCAACAAATCCTATTTACTGGTGTTATGCCAAAAGCCACCAAAACCAAGCGCTGTGATGGCTGCAGTCTTTATGCATCTTGTTTACCCCAAGCAGCAGATAAAGTAGCACGCTATCAGGAAGTTTAATAAACATTATTGAAAATTGGAAATTTTAATCATGGGAACTGTTTACATCACTCAAGAAGATGCATTTATTGCCAAAGTCGATGAACGTCTGAATGTGAAGTTTGAAAAACAGACAATTTTAGATGTGCCATTAATTAAAATCGATGGCTTGGTGGTGATAGGGCGGGCGAGTATTTCCCCAGCCGCTATCACTGAATTGATTAATCACAAAATTCCCCTGACTTTCCTCAATACAAATGGTAAATATCTGGCGCGTTTGGAACCGGAAATGAGTAAAAATATTTTCTTACGGGCTGCACAATGGAAAGCTACAGGAGAATCTCCCCAGGCTGTCCATGTTGTTCAAGGTTTTGTACGCGGTAAGTTAAAAAATTACCGTCAAAGTTTATTACTAGCCCAACGTCGCTATTCGGAAATAGATTTAAGTTCGGGAATCAATCAATTAACTAACGTCATCGCTTCTTTAGACAAAGCCACTGCGATTGATTCTCTCAGAGGTTTTGAAGGTGCTGGGAGTGCTGGATATTTCGGCTGTTTTAATCAATTGATTCGTGTGGATGATTTTCAATTTGAAACCCGTAACCGTCGCCCGCCAAAAGATGCGGTGAATTCGCTTTTGAGTTTGGGTTACTCTTTACTACGCCATGATATCCAAGGTGCAATTAATATTGTCGGGTTTGATCCTTATTTGGGATATTTACATACAGAACGCTATGGGCGTCCTTCTTTAGCTTTAGATTTGATGGAAGAATTTCGTCCTTTAGTTGTTGATGCTGTAGTGTTGACTGCAATTAACCGCCGGATGCTGTCGCCACAAGATTTTATTACTGAACCTGTCAGCGGTGCTGTTTCTCTGACTAAGGAAGGGTTACACAAGTTTTTGCGTTTATATCAAGAAAAAAAGCAAACTAAATTTAAGCATCCTGTGTTGCAAAAGCAATATACCTATCAAGAATGTTTTGAAATTCAAGCCCGGTTTTTGGCTAAATATCTCTTGGGCGAAATTGATAAATATCCCCCTTTGGTGATTTTGAAATAGAGAGCTTGAATGATATACACTGTAGGGAACATCCAAAATTTTTTCTTCTAATGACAATTTTATTCGTGCCGTGCCCCTACTAGTCTGTCAATTTTGTTTTGAGGGATTTTGGTAGTGTGAGCGTCTCGCTCACGCGGGCAAGATGCCCGCACTACAGTCCATCATTTTTATCTTAACAGGGGCACGGCATCCAAAATTTTTTCTTCTAATGACAATTTTATTCGTGCCGTGCCCCTACGACAATTTTCCTTAACTGAACTGTATTTCCCCATACCCAATCTTCACGAGCGATATTGATTATTGTCCAACTATTTGAATATGTTCATTGTCATTTCTTACGATATTCCCGAAGACAAGCGTCGCACTAAAATTCATAAAGTTCTCAAGAGCGTAGGTTGGGTTGAGGAACGTAGACCCGAAGGGGCTTGCCGAAGGCTAACCCAACATTTCCGGGGTTTTGTTGGGTTTCACATTCGTTCAACCCAACCTACAATTCTTCTATGCCATAAGCCCAATCTTCACGAGTCATATTAATTATTGTCCAACTATTTGAATATGTTCATTGTCATTTCTTACGATATTCCCGAAGACAAGCGTCGCACTAAAATTCATAAAGTTCTCAAGTCTTATGGTCAGAGCGTAGGTTGGGTTGAGGAACGTAGACCCGAAGGGGCTTGCCGAAGGCTAACCCAACATTTCCGGGGTTTTGTTGGGTTTCACATTCGTTCAACCCAACCTACAATTCTTCTATGCCATAAGCCCAATCTTCACGAGTCATATTAATTATTGTCCAACTATTTGAATATGTTCATTGTCATTTCTTACGATATTCCCGAAGACAAGCGTCGCACTAAAATTCATAAAGTTCTCAAGTCTTATGGTCAGTGGATGCAGTATTCTGTTTTTGAATGCGATTTGACCGAATCTCAATATGCTAAACTCAGGTCTCGTCTGGCTAAGTTGATTAAGCCCGATACCGACAGCATTCGTTTTTATTCCTTGTGCGCTTGCTGTCAGCCGAAAGTTGAGCGCATTGGCGGTGAGATACCGATGGATACTACTGTGTTTTTTGCTTAAGTAGTCGTAATTATTTATGTATATCTTAACACCCAGAACCCGAATTGTTGAAAAAGTCCGGGTTCTGGGTGTTTGTTTGTTCTCAATTCCGTAATATTATAGTATTTATGAACAAATGTCGTAGCGTTATCAACAAATGTCGTAGCGTTATCAACAAATGTCGTAGCGTTATCAACAAATGTCGTAGCGTTATCAACAAACGTCGTAGCGTTATCAACAAATGTCGTAGCGTTATCAACAAATGTCGTAGCGTTATCAACAAATGTCGAAATTTTTGTAACACCTTATACAATTTCCCTAGACAAGGACTTTATTCTGTCCGATTTGCTGAGTTGTTTCCCCAGTTCCGTCAACCTGTAGGTGTTTTGTCAGCTATGTGTTTTTTTTGGGCTGAAATCCTTTCCTGTGCTGCTTTTGACGCCGATCAACCACTGCAGGAGGTTGACGGAATCTCTGGAATGTTTATCAGTCAACCTTTTGGGCGTTTTTTTCTTCTGCCTCTGTTGACATCTCGGTGCTTGAAACGCTATCCTTATTTTAGGTTGACGGAACTGAACCTTGAAAACCAAATATATCAAGGCTTTTACGGCGAGCCATTGCAATTACACTTAATCCCTATTAGGGATTGAAACGTTCAAAGTGCCCAACGCACCAGAAGACAAAGTATTGCAATTACACTTAATCCCTATTAGGGATTGAAACTCAATCACCCCTTCTGGCACTGGTACACTTACTTTATTGCAATTACACTTAATCCCTATTAGGGATTGAAACGACTTTCAGCTACTGGCTCCAAGCTATGCACAATATTGCAATTACACTTAATCCCTATTAGGGATTGAAACCAGACACAGGAGGTATTGAGCCTTGCGCTGTTTGTTCACGAATTGCAATTACACTTAATCCCTATTAGGGATTGAAACGTTTTTTGCCGCTTAGATCGACGAGGTATATAGGAGATTGCAATTACACTTAATCCCTATTAGGGATTGAAACATTACAAAAAAAGGAATACCACCCACTCAACACGCATTGCAATTACACTTAATCCCTATTAGGGATTGAAACCAAGTTGTGAGGATAGACACCCCACTTTGCTATCCGATAGATTGCAATTACACTTAATCCCTATTAGGGATTGAAACCTCCGACTGTTCCCCAAAGAATCTGAAGCTTAAATTGCAATTACACTTAATCCCTATTAGGGATTGAAACTCTCTGGTTCCTTTTTCTCGTCAAAAGGCTTGATATTGCAATTACACTTAATCCCTATTAGGGATTGAAACATCTGACGGGACAACTTCCACCTTTGCGGTACTCCAAATTGCAATTACACTTAATCCCTATTAGGGATTGAAACCGGTGTTTAAGGGTGATTGAATAGAAGTGCTTCAATTGCAATTACACTTAATCCCTATTAGGGATTGAAACATTGTTCCCCCTATTGAACAAAATTGGTAAGGAGAGTTAGATTGCAATTACACTTAATCCCTATTAGGGATTGAAACGGTAAATCGCCAGCGGAGATGACGTGCGCCCAAAAATTGCAATTACACTTAATCCCTATTAGGGATTGAAACTACCACCTAACACTGGATGGGAAGACACCCACGGAATCATTGCAATTACACTTAATCCCTATTAGGGATTGAAACCACTGAAGTTCTGACAATGTTGCCGTCAAGATTGCAATTACACTTAATCCCTATTAGGGATTGAGGCGTTGCTGAATCAGAGTATGAATTGGGATTTTGCGACATGACTAAAAAACGATTCTTTGCGCCTTTGCGCCTTTGCGTGAGACTAATTCATACTTTCACTCAGCAACGCCGGGATTGAAACAAATATTCATCAAAAGTGGCATGATGAGCTGAGACGCAGCCCAACCTAGGCATCGCTCCATTTTACATCAATCCCATCTCCCGCAACCCCTGGCGTAATCTCTTGGCTTCTTCTGGATTATGCTGCTCATGAAGAGCGATCGCATTTCTAAAGGCTGTTACACTAGCTTGGACATTACCAACTTTGAGCTGCACTACCCCCAAATTTTGATAAGCTTCTGCATAACTAGGATTTAAGCGGATGGCTTTTTGGTAAGAGGCGATCGCATCCGTAAACAAACCCAAAGCTTTGAATGTCATTCCCAAGTTGTAATGTCCCGTGGTAAAATTGGGGTCAATCTTCAATGTAGTTTCATAGGCAGTTTTCGCACCTTTGAAATCTCCCAACCCTTGGAGTAAATTACCCAAGTTGTTATATGCTCCCAGTTTGAGGATGGGGTAAATCGGCAACTTGATGGCTGCTTGATAGTGAAAAGTCGCCTGTTGGGGATTTTGCAACCGACTGTAAGCAATGCCTAAATGGTAGTGAAGTTCGTATAAAATCTCGTAATTTTCCTCACAAGCGGCGATACCTCTTGTAAGCAATTCCATACCTTTGGTAATATTGCCCGTTTCCACGTATAATGCCCCTAACTTACTACAAACATAGGGGTCATCAGGATGAGTTGCAAAAAACTCCTCCATTGCCGCTTGGGCTTTAGCATATTTATTATGTGCGGCGATCGCACTTTTTTGGTATCCTGCGTGGAGAATTGCCACCCCTTCTAAATAACCAATCTGCCAATGGGGTTCTTGATTTAAAATTGCAGCGACGCTATCATCAATTAAAGCATGATAAGGACGAGAAAAGCGCATATCTGGATGATTGCGAAACAATCTCGAAACCAGAGAATAAGGAGATTGTTCAGCACCCACCTCACGACGCACAAGGTTAATCAATAGATATTCTGGGCTTTCAATTGCTGAACGAATCTGAGGGACAATTTCTGCTGTCAGGGTTTCATCAGCATCTAATACCAAAATCCAATCACCAGTAACGTATTTTAACGCCGCATTGCGAGCCGCACTAAAATCATTACACCATTGAAAGCGATGTACTTTTGCACCGTATGCAGTGGCTATTTCCACAGTGCGATCGCTTGAGCCTGTATCGACAACTACAATTTCATCTACCACATTTTGCACACTGCTGAGACATTTAGGCAGTGTAGCAGCTTCGTTTTTGACAATCATGCACAGGCTCAAATTCATAGTTATGGCAGGATAATGATTTATGAATTTTTACATATCTGTACGGAATCTACGACCGGCTGTGTCTAGGCACTTTTGCCAGTATAACCAAAAAGCCATCCCATCAAGCGCCCACCGAAAATTGTTCCCCACCCTCTGTTGCATGTCAATGAGAACCGCTATAATCCCAAGTACAGTGTCGCACAAACTAAGGATTTATTTACTGTGTCTGCCAAAGACATTTTTCATAATGTCGTCAAAACAGCCTTGCAAAAAGATGGCTGGATAATTACCCACGACCCTTTATATTTGCGACTAGGTGACGATCCAATGCGGATTGATTTGGGTGCAGAACGTCTAATTGTTGCAGAACGAGATCAAGAACAAATAGCAGTAGAGGTTAAAAGTTTTCTCGCCCCTTCAGCAATATCGGAGTTTCACACAGCTTTAGGTCAATATCTTAACTATCGAGCTGTATTGCAGCTACAACAGCCCCATCGAAAACTTTATTTAGCAGTATCAATCGATATTTACCGAAATTTTTTTCGCCGGGATTTACCTCAATTGAGTATGCAAGTTTACCAACTAAAAATGATTGTATTTGACCCAGTTAATGAGGTGATTTTGCAATGGATAAATTGAATCACTACCGGCAACTAATCTGCCAAGTCCTTGAGCAATATTCTCAAATGAAACCTAGTAATGGCGATATTGAAATTTACAAATCTATTGATATAGAAAACGACCATTATCAAGTTTTTCATGCAGGTTGGGATGGATATACACGAATATTTGGGGCGTTAATTCATCTTGATTTAATCAAAGATAAAATCTGGATTCAGTATGATGGAACTGAGGTAGGAGTAGCCAATGATTTAGTTTCTCTTGGTGTACCTAAAGAAGATATTGTTTTAGCATATCATTCTCCATTTATGCGACAATATAATGGTTTTGCCGTGGGATGAAAAGTCTTTCCTCAAGGGAATATGAGGCGCTTGCCCAAAATTTCCTGAATCTTCTGTTGTACAGCCTCTTGACTTAAATTACCATCTACTCGTATAATTCGCGAGGGATAGGATGCAGCTAACTCTACATATCCTTGCTGTACCCGTCGATGAAAGGCGATCGCCTCTTGTTCGATGCGGTCAAACTCCGCTTCATCTTTACGTTTGCGGGCTAGTCCAACTTCCACATCGACATCTAGCCAGATAGTCAGGTCACTTTCTAAGCCAGCAGTAGCGATATAATTAAGCTGATTGATTAAACCGATATTTAAACCGCGACCATAACCTTGGTAAGCAACGGTAGAGTCAGTATAGCGATCGCACAAGATATATTTCCCCGCTGCTAAATTTGGCTTGAGTTCTTGCTCAACATGTTGTGAGCGATCGGCAGCATACAATAATAATTCTGTAGTCTGAGCAATTGGTTTGTCCTCTGCCTTTTCTAGCAACAAGCGACGCAGATGTAAGCCTAACTCAGTTCCCCCAGGTTCACGAGTCACAATTACAGATATACCATTACTTTGCAACCATCCACAAGTTAGCTGTATTTGGCTGGTTTTACCGCAGCCTTCCACCCCTTCAAATACAATTAATTTGCCAGCCATGCTTTTTTAACTTAGTTTTAAATGAACTATACCAGGTAATGAAAGAATTATTAAGATAATAACAACTTCAATCAACAAGTTGAAAGAAAAATAAAAAATAATCCACTCATTACTCATTACTCATTACTCATTACTCATTACTCATGACTCATTACTCATAACTCATTACTCATTACTCATTGAGGATCTATCTAAAAACTGGAGCATTGCTGAGGCGACAGTTTGAGGGGACTCAACTAAAAAACCATGTCCCCCATAATCGAGGACTATCAATTTAGCGTTAGGAATACCTTGAGCAAGTTGCTGAGAAAACTTGACCGGGGTGAGAATATCTTGCTTACCCACCAGCACCAGAGTAGGACAATGAATATCTTTGAGGCGATTTGTTGTATCACAGCCAAGAATAGCGCGACTGTGACGATAAAGTTCAAAAGGTGAGGGTGAGAATCGGTAGTTGACTGCTATCTCAATGATCATCTCTATCATCCCTGGTTGAGAATAAAATTCTTCAGTAAATATCCAGGGTAAAACAATTTGTTCATAAAGTTTCAGGTCTACAATGGCGGGGAGATCCCCCCAAGTTTCGATGATACTATTGAATCGTGTATCACCCTTGGCTAAAGATGAAAGTAGTATCAGACTTTTGACCTTCTGGGGATATGCCAATGTTAACTCTTGAGCAATCTGACCACCCATTGAATGTCCTGCTACATGCACTTTGTCGATTTTCAGGTGGTCAAGTAGTGCGGCTACATCACTCGCCATATGCTGAAGACTATAGGGACTTTCAGGCGCAGAACTTTGCCCCATTCCTCGATTATCTAAGCGAATAACCTGATATTGTTTGACAAGGGAAGGCATTAGCAGCGACCAATAGGTATGATCGCACAGAAAGCCTGCAATTAAGACTAAAGGCTCACCCACTCCCTTAATCTCGTAGAATAAATCAATCCCGTTAAGATGAACCTTTGGCATTATCTGAGACTTGAAGGTAACATTCCCACCCACAAGTGGATGGGGATATAAAATCAAGAAATCAAGAAATCAAGATTCTTTAGAAATTATCTAATCTAATATCCTTCCAAATCTCAGAAACTTGCCAACCTGTATTGCCGACAGACTGAACTAAAGGATGATCCCGTAGAGGTATATAATTAGGTTCTGTATACTCTACATCTATTTCTTGGTGTTCTTCAACAGTTGGCTCTTGAGCGTTAATCTTATCGGCTGGAAGATTTTGCTCTTCCGCTTCCTCCATGATTTTTATCTTATCGAGAAGTAGTTTTTCAGATTTTTTGATTAGTTTCATATCAATTTTACTTTTTAACAACTACATAGAGAAACGATGAGAACCTTAACATTAATTTCTAGAGACTCATATAGTCTTTAGACAATCTTCAGAAAGATCCACAAGGATTGTTTATGAAATCTAGGGTTGAAAAATTTCACTGGAACCATCCATCATACAGTAATTTTGATCAAAGTACGAGTGATATTCAAAACTTTCCCGAATTTACACAAAAATTCAAATAAGGTAAGTAGGTAGGCACGAATAAACCCATTTTATGGGCTATGTGAGGACAATTGCCGGTAGGGGCGCAAGGCCTTGCGCCCCCAGAAATCATCGAACCACGCCAAAAACCCTGATTTTCAGTACCATAAGGGGTTAAACCCACCATTCGCCAACAGCATCCCATAGGGCGTAGGGGCGCAAGGCCTTGCGCCCCCAGAAATCATCGAACCACCCCAAAAACCCTGATTTTTAGTGCCATAAGGGGTTAAACCCATCATTCGCCAACAGCATCCCATAGGTGGTAGGGGATCTAGGCCTTGCGCCCCCAGAAATCATCGAACCACGCCGAAAACCATGATTTTCAGAACCATAAGGGGTTAAACCCATCATTCGCCAACAGCATCCCATAGGGCGTAGGGGCGCAAGGCCTTGCGCCCCTATAAATCATCGAACGACGCCAAAAACATGGGTCTAAGCTAACAGATAGAAATTTATTTCCCGGCTCAAAACCTACCCAGTATTGACCTGACAGCTAATCACATCACGGAAATAATTACTATACAACTGACAGCGCACGTCTACTTCATTACCAACAAACTTCACCAAACCCATACTCTGCAACTGATAAGCTGATATTGTTTCCAATCGCACTGGCTTGGTAGAATTAATCACCCCTTCAAAGGCTACCATGAGTTTTGGTTCTGCTTGCAAACTCAACCAATGTTCTCTTAAATGATAGCCATAAATTCCCGCCTCTGTAGAAGCCTCCACTAAAAATTTTTTCAGCGTAACATCAGGATAACTTTTGAAGTGAGAAAATGCCTGCTTCAACAGATAAGGATGACCACCTACTAATTCCATTAAGGGGTCTACCAAAGATGAATCTTGTTCTAATCCATGTTGTTGAGCAAATATCTGCACCTCTTCTCTAGTGAATTCTGGTAACTCAATAGGTAAGCCGACATTAAAAGGCGACTGATTAATATTCAAGCGGATATAAACGTCAGTGGAGTAGGCGATAACTAACCGCAGGTTTTTCCAGTTTTCGCGGCTTCTGGCTTTCTCATACCAAGAGCGTAATAATCCAAAAAAGTCTTCGTAAACTTCAGGATAAGGGAAAAGCACGTCCACATCATCTAAGCATAGAACTAGGGGACTATCATTGGCATTCAAGAGATATTCTTCTAAATAAGTGGTGCAACTTACCTTCGCACCAATACCCTCTTCATCCCAATATTTATCTAACTGATTGGGTAATTTGAGTTCTCGTGTGAGATTCAAACAAAACCAACGCAAAAATTTATTCAGGTTGCTGAAGTGAGTTTTCCGATCCCCCATCTCCAAACTGAAGTGAACTATGCGATAGCCGGCTCTTGCTACTTTATCTAATACCCGTTCTATTAGAGAGGTTTTACCCATTAATTTAGCTGCTTTCACCCGAATTAAAGAACCCTGTTGCAACAGGGTTTCATGGCAGATAGATTCAATAGCATAGCGCTCTACATATAATTGTGGAGTGGCAAAGCTTTGTTTATTTTGGATTAGATAGGTCGGATGTATAGATTCTTTAACCTTATTGTTGTACTGTTGGCTATTAGCAGTAATTGAACCAGAGCTAGGTGATAAATATTCAGATGTAAATCGCTTTTCCCAATGTTGCTTCTCCCAACATCGTTTCAATGCTTCCTTAAAATTACTTTTTTTTACTTTTTCTCCTAGGGAATCTGTCAGCAGTCTCCAAAGAGTGGGCGCAACATCTTGACTAATATAACTGGTTGTGTACCGGCTTCTAGACGCCATTTGGTCATAGTCTTCTCGTTCCCAAGCTCCTTTAAATACAATTATTTCCACATCAGTTAAGCCTCTAGAGAATTTTGCTAAAATTGCTTGGTTAGCAATTTTAATTGCTTCATCTACATTAAAACTCATAACAATTTGGAATTAAATTTTATTTAAATTGATATTTACTTAACAAATTTGCCCTCTCAGGCTATTTTGGGGGGCTTGACCCCTATAGGAGGAAATCTCTATCACGAAACCAAAAAGCTGGTTGTTTGTTAGAGAGTTACTATAGGACTCCTATTTGATTTTTGAAATATACGTAGCCAAGCACATCCAGGTTTTGCTTGGCATTGCCTAGCCTATAGATACTATCACAAAACCAAAAAGCTGGTTGTTTGTTAGAGAGTTACTAGCTATATGTAGTATATTACAAATATTGGTCAATCCAACTCGTGTTAAAAATTAATTCATAAATACGGTTGTGGACTTTTAAATAACCTTGTATTTTAACTATTAAGCCCGATAATATCATTTCTCGCTCATCTAGACTATCAACTGCCTTCACCTGTCCATGCTCCAAAATTTGCCGATACAGTTGCAGCATCGACGTAAATTGTCGTTCGCCTTTGAGGATGCGATCGCGAATCGTCCTTAAATGCTCCGGTTCGTCCTGGGCTTCCCAATTTTCGATAATATTTGTGCGGATTAAATTCTCAATCCATGCTTTTTCAGTTTTTTCAGGGACAGAAGATGGTAAAGTACGGATCATCTGGCAAATCTTTTGACTTAAAAAGGGCTGACCATTAGTCCAAAATAATACTTCTCTCAGCACCGCTTGAGGGTTGCTAACTTTGTCTGCTAATCCTTGAACTAGAGGTTGAGCTTCGTGCATCTCAAAACCACGCAGTTGAATTGACTGACCAATATTAAAAGGCGTTTGGCGATAATCAGTAATTAAATCATTAGGGGTAGCAACTCCCAACAAAACAAAGCACAACCGCTTATACTCCTGATTAATAGCCCGCTGATTGTAGCAGGAGCGAACTAAGGCAAAGAAGTCATTAACTGAAAAATCTAAACCTAAAAGACAATCAATTTCATCTAAAAAGATAACTATTTTAGGTGCTAGAGTATTATCAGGTAATTTAACTTCTTTTAACAACACTTCGTCAAAAAATCTACTCAATCGCTGTACAGGAGAAATATCCAAATATTCTTTCCACCAAGCTTTTAAATTAACCTTGTCCAGCAAGTCAAAACTTTGCCACAACTCAACAGCCAATCCCTTATACCATTGCTCTAAAGTGATGTCTTCATTACCAATTCGCGTCATGTCAATAGCCGCACAGCAAAAACCCTCTTGTTGCAAATGATTCATCATCCGCACCATCAAGCTTGATTTACCCATTTGTCGGGTATTTAAGATGTAACAAAACTCTCCACTCTTCAATGCTTTGTAGAGGTAACGGTCAGCAGAGCGCACTACATAAGTGGGAGCATCAATTGGTAAACTACCGCCAACTTGATAATCATAATTTGAGGCTTGTTCGGCGGTTTTGAGCAGCGCATTTTCAAATTCTAATTTCGCTTGAGTGGCTTTGAGAATTTCTAGGGTTTGTGATAGTTCTTGAGTACGTTCTTCTACTTTTTGTTCTAGGGTTGCGTAGAGGCGAGAATTTTCAATAGAAATAGCAGCTTGGCTAGAAAGGATATTTAATACTTCAACACGATCTGGCGTAAATGCGTCAGTTGTGAGATTATTTTCTAAATATAAAATGCCGCTCAGTTTCCCTTG
The DNA here is from genome assembly GCA_038087035.1 of Gloeotrichia echinulata CP02. NCBI lineage: Bacteria > Bacillati > Cyanobacteriota > Cyanophyceae > Nostocales > Gloeotrichiaceae > Gloeotrichia > Gloeotrichia echinulata. The sequence goes on from CP051187.1 coordinate 784,488, forward strand.
ATTGAGTAGGGGAGTGCAGAGAATTGATTTGGGTTGAGTGGCGAGAATGTAGGGATCACGAGTAAATTGTCCGTCATTACCAGCATCATTGAGAACTACATTTTCTTGACTGTGGGCGACATAGTTAATGATGGCGGTTGAGAGTAGGGGCGTCTGGGTGGAGACATCTACAGAGTCTACAGGAATAGATTTTAGGATACTAACGTCATCAGAATCCACTGCTCCTACCGCTTCAATGACCCAGTTATTATGAGAATACAGAAGCAAAAAGCCTTTTTGAGCGCCTGCATTTTCAATCAATATTTTCATTAATTTTGCGAGCAACTTGCTCAGAACAATTTCCCCAGTTAGGGCTTGAGATGCTTTAATAACTGTTGTTAAGTCGAGGATTTCTCCATTATTTCCAGTCGTAGAGATGGTTGTGCTGAGGCTTTTAGTTGTACCTTGGTTTGTAGTTAAGATAAAATATTGTGGATACTCGTCTTCTAATTGTTTAACTTTGGCTTTAGCGCCCCAGTGAGTGTAACAATGGTGGGCATTTCTCAGATATAATTGTCCAATTTCTTCTCTTCCTAGGTATAAATAAAATTCTGCGGCTTTTTCATAAGCTAGAGCTTCTTCGTGGATAAATTCATATTTTTTAGCACCTTGAATAGCTCGTTCATACAGGTCTTCTGCTTGCCAATATTGTCCTAAAACTCGCGCTTTTTCTGCTGCGACTAAATCATATTTATGTTGAAAATTTTCTGGACAATGGTTAGCCCATAATTTCATATTATCCTGATTTTTGTCTACTTGCTCAAGAAATTCCTTTTGCTGATTTGTATTACAAGCACTATAATGAGCAAGTAAAGAAAGAGAAGAATAAAAATTATGCTGAGGAGCGGTTAAGTATCCACCACAACTTTTTAGATATTTTTCTGCATTAATTGCGTGAATAGAAGCATGATACTCTCTTTTTAAGACATAAAAATAAACCATCTTCGCGAAATTTATAAAAAATATTAACCAGTCATTATTATTTTGAATCCAAGCTTTTAAGTATTGTTCTTCATCTTCTCTAGAAGAGCCTATTATCAAGCAATCGTTATTGTTAATTGTTAATAAATTAATTACTAGCTTATGAAATATTTCTATGCAATATATGCAATAAATAATTCTGGTTTTTTCGATAAAGCCAGAATATTTTTTGTAATTACTATCAACATCTTCTAAATTATGTCCACCTAAAAACTTTATCCAGCAATAATCTATAGCTATATAACAAGTATACTCATTTTCTCCTGTATCCATACCTGTTTTAAAGCCATGTATTAATTTGTTTTGTGCAACTACATTCCTGAGATAATACTTCCAGTGCCATATCATTCCGTAATATGTATGTACAACAAAAGATTCTGATTTGAGAATGTTAAATTTTTCTAGCAGATTCAGAGCCAGTTGACCAAATTTATCTCCATTGTTAATATCTCTTTGGACGCTACATAAAATCGCTCCATAAAGAGAATATATTTTAGCTCCGTGATATGAATTTCCATATTTTAGACAGAGATTAAGCTGGGTTAATATTATCTCAACCGCTAAGGAAAAATTTGTAGTACTTGTAGCTGTAATTATCTGCTGTAGTATTAATATAACTGCAATTTTAATCTGGTCGCCCATTACAGGTAAGTTAACTAACTCCTCAACATTCTCAATATTCTTCTCTTTAAAAAATAGTTGTAAAATTTCTTGTTGTTGTTCAATTCTCTTTTCTATGCTATTAGGTCTTGGAGAGATATTTATTCCAAATTCTAGTACAGCTTTCAGGGCAGTATCTATTGCCTTGTCTGGTTTAAAAGCTGTGAAATAGTATAATACTTTTAGCTGGTTGACATCGGCTTTATCGACGATATCTTTGGCGTTATCCAAAATTGTTTCAGATAACTCGTCAAATTGCTCAAACTTAGTGTTTAAGTAAAGCATTTCTAAGGTTTCTATATGTAAGTCAAATGTCAATTTATACTGACAATTCCAGCTATTCGATGCTAAGAGTTTTAATCCAGTTTCTAAATATTTAAGAGCAGGTTCATAAGCTGTCGATGCTTTAGATTTTTTACCCGCTTTCAGATTCAATTTAGCTAACTCATCTTTCTCTAATTGCTCAGTGATTAATTCTGCTCCTGCGTTGAGTTGATTGACAATATTAAAAATATTTTTTTCTAACTCATCTTCTTGAGTATTGTTCAACAACAGACGACCTATTTGCAGATGAACAGCTTTTTTCTCTTCTGCTAAAATTAGAAGATAAGCTGCTTGCTGAACTCGGTCATGCAAAAATTTATAGGGTATAGATTTGGGATACTTGGGAATGAAATCAGCGGAGATTTCAGAACCATCACTTGATATGTCCTCCTGACTCCATAACAATGGTACTTTATAATCCTTACTTAAGGGAATAATCAATCCTTCTTTGACTGCTGGCTCTAGTTCTTGAGATGTAACTGTTTGAGATTTTTTATTGACAACGGAAAGTATTTCTAAATTGAATTTGTTTCCTATACAAGCAGCTAATTTCAAAATGTTTTGGGTATTTTCATCCAGCTTTTCAATCTTCCTCACCATTAAATCAACTACATTATCAGTAATTCCTATTTTTTGAATTTGCTCAATATCCCAGCGCCAAACCCCCCCTTTACTTTCTCTCTTAGTTAGGGTAAAATCAGGATTATTAAAAACCAAGAGACTTTCTCTGTACAATGTTTGCAGGAATTGGGTGACAAAAAAAGAGTTACCACCAGTTTTGTTAGTCACTAATTCTGCTAGAGGTTTTACATCTTCTATTGAGCAATTTAGGGTATCCGCGATTAATTGGTTAACATGGTTGATGCCCAAAGGTTGAAGCATAATTTGATTGACTCTAGCTTCTGCCTGTTGAATTTGCTCTAAGGTGTGGGTTAAAGGATGAGTAGGACTGACTTCATTATCTCGGTATGCTCCGATCATTAATAAATATTGGCTATTAGCATTAGTTATTAATCGCTCAATTAAATTCAAAGATGGTAAATCTGCCCACTGTAAATCATCCAGGAAGATAACTAAGGGATGTTCTTTTTGACTAAAAATGCTAATAAATCTTTCAAAAAATAAGTTAAACCGATTTTGGGCTTCTGTTGCTCCTAGTTCCTCAATCGGTGGCTGTTTACCGATAATCTTTTCTACATCAGGAATTACATCGCTGATAACTTGACCATTATTCCCTAAAGCTGTTACAATATCCTCTTTCCAACTGTGTAAGGTTATTTCAGGTTCACTCAGGAGTTGACGGATTAAGTCTTGAAAAGCCTGTGTGATTGCTGCGTAAGGAATATCCCGCTGTAACTGGTCAAATTTGCCCTGAATGAAATATCCTCGTTGACGGGTAATCGGTTTGTGAATTTCATTGACCAAGGCAGATTTACCAATCCCGGAATAACCAGAAACGAGTATCATCTCAGTAGCACCTTGGCTGACTCGCTCAAAGGCGGTTAATAGTTGAGTAATTTCCTGTTCTCGACCGTAGAGTTTTTGGGAAATCTGAAATTTATCGACAATATCCTGACTAGCTAAAGGAAATTGAAAAATTTGTCCTAAACTTTTTAATTGCTCAAGACAAGTTTCTAAATCTCCTTTAATTCCCCAAGCACTTTGATATCGTTCCTCTGGGGTTTTAGCTAACAACTTCATGACAATATTCGATACTGTCAAAGGAATAGAAGAAATGAGTTCATGAGGTGTTTGCGGATGTTGGGCGATATGACAATGAACTAATTCCACCGGGTCATTAGTTGCAAATGGGAGTTGATGGGTCAATAGTTCATAAAATGTAACACCCAGAGAATAAAAATCACTGCGGTAATCTATCCCTCGGTTCATTCTCCCAGTTTGCTCTGGGGCGATATATGCTAAGGTTCCTTCTAATTGATTGATGTTGCAAACCGTCTGATTTTCTTGAAATAAACTGGTAGAAATTCCAAAGTCAATAATTTTGAGTTGTCCAGTTTCGGGGTTATAGACTATGTTTGCAGGGTTAATATCTTTGTGGATAATATTAGCAGTGTGAATGGCTGCTAAACTATCGGTAGTTTTAATAGCAATAGTGAGAAATTCTTGTAAACTAAATTGATGCTGGGATATGAAAAACTTTAAAGATTGACCTCCAAAGTCTTCCAAAATCATTACTAAACTATTTTTATATCGCCGTAAATCGTAGGCTTTGATAATGCTATCTGCGTTTAAAAACCGGGTAATTTCATATTCTTGTTTATATCGAGTTAATTCTGCGGTAGTGGGGTAATTTTCTTTCAGAATTTTCAGAATAATCGGTTGGTTATCTGGGTTGAGAATCCCTCGATAAACTAACGAATTAGGACTTTCATATATTTTCTCAACAAGCTGGTGATTTATTATGCTATCCATGAATAAAGCAGGTGACAGGTGACAGAGGAAGATGTCTTCAAATCTCTGACTTTTTAAAGGATACCGCAGGGGAATGGTAGGTTTTACGCCTCATAGTACGGTAAAATAAGGTCTTTTGGCGTCTTTCTCAGGATGATTAGGGGCGCAAAGCCTTACGCCCCTAAAGATCATCGTCCTCACATAGCCGATAAAATGGGTGTTACCCCCAATTCGCCAGCAGCATCCTTAAAGAAGTCAGTGATATTTTTGTTTACATCTGAATTTAAGGTCGCTATATTTTTAACTACATGTACTTAGAGGTATGTAGGGATAGGGAGGCGAAAAATATTGGGCATCTACTAAATAGTTTCCTTGATTGTCCTTATGATAAAAAGGAAGTTTTTTGTCAACATTGGTATCCGGATCATCTTCAGCATCAGCCCATTGTTTAAGCTCGTCTCTATTTAAATTCTCTTCAGAAGGTATTGGCGGATAGGGAATAATAACTTGATAAGCAATAGAATTGTTTCCTGAAATTAGTCCCTGCTCTCTTAGCTCACCTTTAAACCTATCCCAAGATACGTTTACCCCATACCTAATCACTATTTCACCTGTACTCAAAATGGGTTGAGAAATTTGGTGATAGAGTCCCGGGGCTGTGCCGATCTTATAATATGCCTGTCCTGCTAGCAAGAGGCTCAAAGTAATTCCCTCCCAAGCTTTACTATTTGGCGAAATCAAAAATCTTGTATGTTGACCATTAAATTGAGATTTAAGTGGGTAGTATATGTTGAGATTCCCTGGTTCAAGATGGTCAGAAGAGGTATTATGTTCAGCAAGGAAAATTTCTCTGGCTATGAGACCATCCAAAATATTAATATTACATTTATTTTTGTCAAAAAGATCCCATTCACCCTCCTTAAAAGAATCCCACAGGGTTTTCTTACACGGAGTTGGATTTTTTTTTGCGTCTAAGTATGCATTCCAGGTTTTGGCAATTAGCTGGGATACTTTCCGGGTCTGCAGTTGAGATCGGGTTGTTTCATAAAAATTATTTAGCTCAATGGGATTTAGTGAATTATTAGTTTTCAAACTCTGGATAAAACCTTCTGGAAAAAATACTCCAGGGGAAGGCAAATATGTTCCTATACTTATATTATCTTTGTCAAAATCTGGAGGTTTGGGATAATCTGTTAACTTGTTTATCGTGTTCTGATCAAGCTTATATGTAGAAAAATCCTTAGTATCTCCTGTACTTTTTTGTCTTTGTCCAACTATTATTGTTGTCTTTATGTGTCTTCCCGGAATCTTGCTGCAAGGCTCAACTAATAGTATCTGATAATAAGCATCGTCATACCAGGAGCCTGCTGGCATTGCATCTGCTCCAGTGCCTAGATGTATTGGAGAATTGCCGATCATAATGATAGTCCTGCTTATTGATTGTTAACAAACTTTGGAACTTTTCAACCTAAATCGTAAAAACGGCGGGGATTATCCCACACAATCTTTTGCACAGTTTCCTGAGATAACTGCGCCTCAAGCTCTATAACTCTATTCACAACATCCGGCTGATGATCCATATGAGGATAATCAGAGCCGAAGATTAAGTTATCAGAGCCTATATAGTCAATAATCTGAGCCAAATAAGGTTCATTCGGCTCGATAGACACAAAACATTGACGACGAAAATACTCTGATGGAAGTATTTTCACATGATTTGTCACCTCCCAAGACAAATTTTTATACTCTTCATCCAATCGCCAGAGCCAGTAAGGAACCCAACCACAGCCAGACTCTAAAAAACCTACCCGCAAGTCAGGATGACGTTCTAGTACCCCTCCTTCAATCAACGCTAACAATGCCATCATTTGTTCCATCGGATGAGAACAAGCGTGCATAGCAAAGCGAGTATGAAACCGATCTGCGCCTGTTGTAGGTAAACGGCTATGGGTTCCCTCGTGAATTCCTACCGCTATGTTTAACTCCTCGCAGGCTGTCCAAAATGGCTCGTAAGCACCATCACTCAAGACTCGCCCTTTAACAGGATTAGGGCGTAAAAATACAGCTTTCCAGCCAAAAGAGGCGATGCGATGTAATTCAGACACCATCTGCTCTGGTGCATGAAGATTTATCGCTCCTACTCCTTTCAATCTATCAGGAGCATAGCTACAAAATTCCTCGTACAACCAACTATTGTAAGCATGGGTGAAGGCTCCCACCGCTTCTGCAGGCATTGTATCTATAGCAAAGAGCCACAACCCATAAGTAGGATAAATAAACCCTATATCAACCCCCATCAGCACCATTGCTTGTAAGTGAGATTCTGCATCATAGCGCTGGAAATAAGCATGGGGGTGAGCCTGGCTCATCTGCTTATTGGCTTCTTGTACCACCTGCTGGGATACCTTTTGCAAAACATCTTCCCCCTGAACCTTCATATCTGCTGAGGGTGCAAACTGCTTAAATTCAGCAGGAAGGTACTTGATCCACATCTGTTGCGGCTCAATCACATGGGAATCAGCATCAATAATCTTATATCCATGCAGCATAAGTAGGTCGGCGCAAATCTATTGTGATTGGTCATCCTCTGGTTCCTAGCCTGGAGTCTGGAAGGTAAAAGCCATTTTATCGGCTATGTGAAGATGATTGTGGGTAGGGGCGCAAGGCCTTGCGCCCCTACATCTCATCTAACGTGGGTAAGGGCGCAAGGCCTTGCGCCCCTACATCTCATCGAACAACGCCAAAAAGCCTGATTTTACCGTGCGTGCTATGAGGGGTTATTCCTATGCTTACATCCACATCGGAAAAGGGTTCAATTCCTTTTCTGTCAGTGGCTCTTGCAACCAGCCCATTTTCACAGGAACGTCATACAACCTTCCTGAGCCTAAGCGTTTCCACATATGGCGCATTCCTGGCACAATTACCTTGGCGACTCTCAGTCCAATATCAGGGCGAGTCTGATCTAAAACTAGCATTTCTAGACCATTTTGCTCAACAATTTTTTGGCAAAGTTTGACATCTTCTAAGAGGTCGTCACTAGCTAATTGGGGATAATCGCCCAAGACTTTAGGCACACCTTTATCAGGAATTAGATAAGGTTGATTTGCCAAAGTTGCAGATTTCCACCATTCTATTGCTAGGGAATCGCCTGATGGAGGATATTGGGTACTGCCATCGGCTTTAGCTAATAAAACATTAGGCAGAATTTGGTTAACCTCCGTTAAAGCTCTACTTAAGGCAAGTTTAGGATCAAAATGGACTCCATAACCTAATATAATATCTTCTATTTCCCGATCTTTTCTGCAACTAATTGCCGCAAAAGCAGGAATATTCAGGTCACTAGTAATATCCAATACCCAGAGTTGCCTGTCAATAGCTTGATAATATTTCTTCAAACTTTGAAAATAAGGCTCGTTGAAGCTATCTAAATCCACCTCTGATTTTGGCAACCGATTATACCACCATAAGGCCACACAATCTCGTTCAACTAATTCCATAAATCCTTGGAGAATCGCCTCTTCAATAGTATTACCAGCTGCACATCCATTGGAATCTGCCCAACATTCAGGTGGATGGGATTGGGGATAACCATAATAGCAGTAAGCCGATGGTAGATATTTGAATTCCTGATGAGTTAAAGACCAAACTGGTGTCCAGTCGATTTCCTTTTCAATATCAAAGGGTTCGGGAACTTTTTGAAACCAACCTTGACAATCAGCATTCCATTGCTCCCGATTCTGGTATTGCTCTTGGCTGAAGTTCATACAAGCATTGGGATGAATTGCTTTTTCTCCCAGATGTTGGTAACTGTTTTTATGTGTAATTTCATTTCCTTGAAATACACCAGAATACCGCTCAATCGCTTCACAAAAACCGCTGGCTCTTGCTTGAGTATCAGTCCTACCTTTACCTCCACTTCTACCGCCGAGGTTTTGGCGTAAGCCGGCAAAATCATCAAAACTGTTGATAAAATGATGCTTCGCCACATAAGTATGAGTTAACCCATTTCCTGGTATCTTCCCCAGTTCTCGAACAATACCTGTAATTGGGCTAATTAGATGTTTATAGGTTCTTAAAGTTTCTTGCGGTGAACAAGAACGATGTCCACCATCTGTTATAAAAGTTTTCTGGCGATGTCCTAAAACAACGGGTAGGGGCTTGTTATCCAATTTATTAACCATATCTCCACAGCTAGGACATTGGGGACGCTTCACGAGGGTATGGTCTTGGGTTTCCAGAGTTAATGTGTCATAGGTAATTAAATTCCCAGCTAATCGTTTATTCTCCCCTTGGATAATCCACTTAAACACTTCTGTGGCTACCATTCCTAGTGCAGTTTGCACTGTAGAATTCAAGAACCCTAAAGGAGGAGAAATCAGGGTAGAAATCTGTTTATACTTTTGAATAAACCTTTCCACCGGTCTATTATCTCGTAAACGGTGAGCCAAACATTCCCAACACCCGGTATTCTGGGGCTGAAATATGGGACCTATCCAAAACACGGTTCCCAGGGGATTAACTAGCATCCAGGGAGATTGAGATTTTAATGCTTGTTGATTAAATTCATCGAGTCGAGGATCGAGGTAATCATCAGTTAAGACTATTGTCAAATCTCCTGCATCCGCTACTTGAATATGTAGTGATTTCAGGATGGTGATCAAGTCATCTCCAGGAACAGAACCAAGAGTTTTTACTACCACTTTCACCGATTGCAGCCGTTGAGTAGCCGCTGTGGGAGTAATATTGAGATGATGACAAAAAATGGCTAACTGCGGAGGTAGAGAGTCATCTTTTTCCACCAAATAGCCCTGTTGTTCCATTTGAAATAGGGCGTATTGGGCTTTGACACTGACATCGAGAAGTTCTGAAAAAAAAGCAGTATTTTCCGCAGAATATTGTTGTTCTTGGAGTAGTTCTAGTTGAATTATGTCAATAATTTCGTCAACGCTAAGATGACGCTCTTGTAGTAAAGAAGCTATCCGACAAGAAAGGCGATCTTGCAGCAAAACAGTCTCTCTTTCGGATAAAATAAATACCTGGTCTGGTTCTAAGGTTTCAACGGAGTAACCAGGTTTGAAATGCGGTTGATTCAGCATTATCTTGGGTGATGAAGAAATAACTAAGTATATGTACAGTAAACCACAAAAAAACCACAAAATTTTGGAGATAACCCTAAAAACAAGGGTTTCAGTCACCCGGTTTTTTCATCTCTTGCATCAGCTGATGTCAAATCGCATAATTAAAATGCGAACACATTTTTCCTTAACCGAGCAGTATTGGTATCCGTAGGGTGTGTTATCCCGAAGGGTAACGCACCAAAACCTTCCCATAGTCCGTTAACTTTCGGATGGTGCGTTAACCTTCGCTAACCAACGAAAACCTGCGGATGGTGCGTTACGCTACGCTAACCAACGAAAACCTGCGGATGGTGCGTTACGCTACGCTAACGCACCCTACCTCGATTTCAAAAATCAAAATCTGGGTGGATACAAGGAACCGATTTTTGGATTGAGATTCCTTTACAACAACAACAGAAGCAGGTGGTATCCAAAACCCCATCGGTGATTCAACAAGCGATCGCCTAGACAAATTACGAGTTTTAATTATGCTAAATTTGAGACATGGAGTCTACACTCACCTGATGTTGTGCTAGTTTATTTTAGATATGCACTCCATCACAATCACGCCCAAAGTTGACTAAATTGTCAGGATTTTTCATAACAGTTTTTTATCTCTCAACTTCAAAAGCTAGATAAATTGCTCATCAAAGAAACAAGCCATGCAAAACCTAAATCAATTAAATATCACTGGGCTAAGTTTAGAGCTTTTTCATGTCCAAAGCCAAACCTCTATTGAATTACCCCCAAATCTGGGTGTCATTCGCATTGGTAAATCAAATGACCAAAGTCCACCAGATATTGATATTTCTTACCTACAAAATGCTGATGTTGTTTCTCGCATTCATGCACAAATTAAGGTAGAAGGAAATAATTATTTTATTGAAGACCTACGCAGTTCTAACGGCACATTTCTCAACGACTCTAAATTAGAACCGATAAATCCCTATCGATTAAACTTAGGAGATAGAATAGACTTCGGACAGGGAAAACAAGTAACATTTATATTTCAATATAAACAACAGCAGCAACACAATGCTCTGGCAAAATCAAATATTACAGCAATTCAGCCCCAAGTAATTGCTAACAGCACACCACCTACAGTAGATCGCATAACTAAGCTTATCGGTATGGTGTTAATGGTTGCAGGTATCGTAATATTAACTGCAAATGTTCAAGTTGGTATTTTTGTCCGTATTCCTGGCGTATTGCTATGTATGGCTGGGGTTTTTGTCCTATTTCAACGCCGGATAGAAAAGATATTAGGGTGGATTTTGATAGCCCTAGGAATTGGAGTAATCATATTTACAGGTAATGTATTTGCATCTGTAAATCTTTTGGTCATTGTCGGCTCTGCAGCTTTATTTATCCTTGGGTATCAACTGTTTAATTCTGGGAAAATTTTAGATTATGATTGGGAATCAATCAAGGGTTTTTTCAAGAAATAGTGCTGTAATTTGTCACTACTCCCCAGTCCCCAATCCCTGGTAACAGAGCGGAGCCGTTCGCGTAGCGTCTCGCAGAGAAGTGCAATCCCTGGTAACAGAGCGGAGCCGTTCGCGTAGCGTCTCGCAGAGAAGTGCAATCCCTGGTAACAGAGCGGAGCCGTTCGCGTAGCGTCTCGCAGAGAAGTGCAATCCCTTAATGTTACCAAAAGTCCGATCACGATTGATTTCAATCACTAAATCAACTGCTGTTGTAGATGTAACCAACGGCTTAATGAATAATTCCGGGTGAAGCGCTCGCCAAAAATAGTTGACAAATTCCTCTATTTGTGTATCACTCATTCCCGATTTGCCAGCAGCAATCATCTGCTGTTCCGCCTGTTTGCGCCATTCTAGAGAATAGCGATAATCAGTTGGGTATAATACAATTAAGCTATCTAATCGTTCCCACAGTGGGAGATAATCCCAAAGCTGACGATTCATATCACGAGCAAATTCCCGGTCTTCTTCTGTGAAAATTGGCGGTGGTGGATCATCGAAGACATCAGCATTGATTGGTTGCACACCAACAAACCAACCTTCAAATAACAAAATATCCACACCTGTGACAATTTCTGGAGTAGTGCGATCGCCAGCACCACCGTAGGCTGATTTATCAAAGCGGGGGACAATGATTGGACTTTGTAACTGGCGGATCTGATCAATGACATTTAAGCCTAAATCAATATCGTGAGTTCCCGGTGGACCACGCCAAATCAAGCGTGGATCTTGCTGTCTTAAAGCCAGGCGATCGCGATAAGTTTTGTATAAGTCATCCAAAGACAAGCTCAGGGTCTTGTATCCCAACTGCGACAGAATCAAGGTGAGAACCTTGCACATTGTGGTTTTACCCATTCCTTGTCCACCTAAAATTCCCTGAATCAGGGGACGGCCTAATTGTTGACGCTGGGATGCTAGTTTTATCCCCAAAGGAAGCCACACATCCCACAACACCTGTAACATATTTTCGGGTTGCACTTGCAGGGTAGTTTGGCAGAATTCCCTAAAATCTGGGAGGACAGATTTTAGTAACTGCGATCGCCTTTCTTCGATGTTATTTGTCATTTGTCATTTGTTATTTGTCATTTGTCATTGGTCATTGGTCATTACTCATTACTCATTACTCATTTGTCATTACTCATTACTCATTACTCATTACTCATTTGTCATTACTCATTACTCATTACTCATTTGTCATTACTCATTACTCATTACTCATTACTCATTACTCATTACTCATTACTCATTACTCATTACTCATTACTCATTACTCATTACTCATTACTCATTACTCATTACTCATTACTCATTACTCATTACTCATTACTCATTACTCATTACTCATTTGTCATTACTCATTACTCATTACTCATTACTCATTACTCATTACTCATTACTCATTACTCATTTGTCATTACTCATTTGTCATTACTCATTACTCATTACTCATTACTCATTACTCATTACTCATTACTCATTTGTCATTACTCATTTGTCATTACTCATTACTCATTACTCATTACTCATTACTCATTTGTCATTACTCATTACTCATTACTCATTACTCATTACTCATTTGTCATTACTCATTACTCATTACTCATTACTCATTACTCATTACTCATTACTCATTACTCATTTGTCATTACTCATTACTCATTACTCATTACTCATTACTCATTTGTCATTACTCATTACTCATTTGTCATTACTCATTTGTCATTACTCATTACTCATTTGTCATTACTCATTACTCATTACTCATTACTCATTACTCATTACTCATTACTCATTACTCATTACTCATTACTCATTTGTCATTACTCATTACTCATTACTCATTACTCATTACTCATTACTCTTTGTCATTTGTCATTTGTCATTGGTCATTGGTTATTTATTATCCTCCCCCCTCAAGAACCCAGCTTCAAAGCCTCGATAAACAAGCTGTAGATGAAACCAACTTTGAGGAAGTTTAATGATTCTACCCAAAGCGATCGCTCGGACAAAAAGCTACGACTATAAAATATCCTGCTGGTAATTTCCGTGAGAAAAAGTAAAATTGCTGCGACCACAATGTCCAATTCCGCCTTCTGTCCAGCGGTGGTGGAAATTGCAGACCCCAGAAAAAAACCGAACAAAAAACTGATTACCAGTAGGGATAGCCGGCGCCAAGGATTGAAAAACCATTGTCCCAAGCGCCTAGCAATGGCTTCTGACAAGTTATTTAGACGAGTGTTTTGCATTTATGGGACTGCTGGAGAAAAGTCAAGAAATCATAAAATTTTCTTCTTTTTCAGGATATCCGTTTTAGGATAAGCTTGCTTGAATAGTATTGTGAATATTTAGATTATTTACAGTAGTTAATAAATTTTATACATTCAGTCATCTTCCTGAAAGTAGAGATGAGTACAATATCGAGTTGCCATCAACGATAATAACTTAGACCAGGGGCGGATGAAGCAGAGCCAGGAGATGAGGAAGATTACAGAATCAAGGTAAAGGCTCCTCCCACTCCTTGAATGGTAGGTTTAATCCCTCATGGCACCTGAAAATCAGGGTTTTTGGCGTCGAACGATGATCTTTCGGGGTGCAAGCCCTAGATCCCCCACTTGTAGCCAACACTCAGGTAAGCACAAGGAATCTATTCTTTTTTATACACATATTTTAAAGTAAATGTATAATATTTTTTGATTTTATATTTGTCCTGAATGACGGTTAATCGCCAATAATCCCGCGAATAAACCAATTTAAGCTAGATAGTATCCGTAATTATTCTACCAATAGATTGTAATTATAATGATAATTATGATACATAAATAATCCCAATTATCAGAGATTCTTAATAGTAGGCAAAATTCTTTGCTGACGGCTGAAATAAATAGGCTAGTATTTTGTCAAGCCTAAACAAATACTTATTTCTAATAATTAAGAATATGAAATCGTCAGTGTACCGTAACGCTGCTGTACTAGCTTGTTCCTTGGGACTGCTAGGCTTACTGGTGGGGTGTTTGGAGATGAATGTTTCTTTTGATGCTACAAATCCAGACACATCTTCTGTAGAGACGACAGGAACGCCCCAGTTCACAGAAGATCAGTCATCATCTGTTGGTCATCAAACTGTTACTTCTGTTAACGTCTCCAGTGCAACAAGTGTCCCAAGCAACTCAGGAGAAGATCGCAATAGAAAAAATACTCCCCTGTTCGCATATAGTGAAATCTCGACTGGAAATGCCAAAAGTCAAGGGACTTTGCGAATGAGCAATCAAACTCTGCAGCCTGTACGATTAGCTCTACTGTCACGGAAGTCGGGAGTAAAAGGCTCTACGGCTTTGAAAACTAACGATGATTTACCGGCGCATTGGGATTTTGCGCCTGGTGAAGGTAGTCAAGAGGGCCTGCTTTTATCCCTGCCAGAGGGTAACTTAAATCTAGAGAAGGGAGATATTTTAGTAGCCTTTGCTCAAGATGGTTCCCGGCGTTATTGGGGTCCTTATGTTGTCGGCGAAACATCTGTACCTAAATGGAATTCTCAAAACCGAGAATGGCAACTGATACTTGGTGAATAAGCTGTTCTACATTATCGGGTATCTCGTGAAGGAAAGATGAGAAATTAGTCCTAAGAAAGAACAAAATATAAGTAACCAACGACTAGTGACTAGCGGCCCTTGACTGTTGACTTTGAAGTAATGAAGATGAAATTGAGTGTTCCCAGTACTGTTGACAAGTGGCTAAACAATATAGTAGAGCGCCCAGCCCTTGCTGTGACTGTATCGATTTTGTGGTTGATTGTGATTGGTTGGTTAGCTTACGGGTGGAATTTGGGCACTATCGGCTTAATTGATGAAACAGAACCACTGTTTGCTGAAGCTTCCCGTCAAATGTATGTCACAGGTGATTGGATCACCCCATTTTTCAACGGTGAAACTCGTTTCGATAAACCTGCTTTAATTTATTGGTGTCAGGCGATCGCCTATGCAATTTTTGGAGTGAATGAGTGGGCGGTCCGTCTACCGTCCGCGATCGCCGCGATTGCGGTGATGAGTTTCGCTTTTTACACTATACATTGGTCTATTGCCAAACAAGACGAATTAGAGAAGCTTTCCAGGCCGACTCGCCCCTACATCACCGCTGCAGTAGGCGCAGCTTTGATGGCGTTTTGTCCAGAAATGATTGTCTGGGGAAGAATCGGTGTTTCCGATATGCTGATGACTGGCTGCATAGCATCGGCTTTGTTATGCTTTTTTCTGGGGTACGCCAGAAACGAAGGAACTAGGGAGGAATCTACCCGATCCCTATTCCCGAATAACTGGTATTTGGCTTGTTATGTCCTCATCGCTGGTGCAATTTTAACAAAAGGGCCAGTGGGAATTGTTCTGCCTGGACTAATTATTGGTGCATTTTTACTATACCTGGGCAAATTCCGAGAAGTAGGGCGACAAATGCGCCCCCTCATGGGTTTGCTGATTATTTTAGTTTTATCAGTCCCCTGGTATGCCCTTGTAATTTGGCGCAATGGCTGGGATTATATTAATGCCTTTTTTGGTTATCACAACCTAGAACGCTTCACAGAAGTTGTTAATGGTCACTCAGCGCCCTGGTATTTTTACTTTCTGGTAGTGTTGCTAGGCTTTGCGCCTTACTCAGTATACTTGCCTGCCGCAATGGCTAGGCTGAAGTTTTGGCAACTATCGCACTGGCGCACACAAGAACGCTCTCAGCAATTGGGTTTATTTGCTTGCTTCTGGTTTCTGGGTGTTTTTGGCTTTTTTACGATCGCAGTTACCAAACTCCCCAGCTATGTATTACCTTTAATGCCAGCCGCCGCTATTTTGGTAGCCCTATTCTGGAGCGATCTCATCAAGGACAATGGAACACGTAATCAATCCATCTCCCGTAGATCCTTTCTCTGGAGTAGCTGGGTAAATGTAGCATTTTTATCAGCACTCGCAGTGGGATTATTTCACTTATCCCAAATTATCGGCAGAGACCCCGCCGCACCCAACTTATACCAACTAATTCAACAATCGGGTTTACCAGTATATGGCGGTTTCATTTGGCTCCTTGGGGCCTTAATTATTGCCGCTTTAATCATGAGTCACCGTTGGCACTTTGTCATTGGTGTAAATTTACTGGGTTTTGCCGCCTTTTTGGCCATAAGTTTGATGCCCTCTGTGTATTTTATGGATCAGGAACGTCAGCTACCCTTACGGGAATTGTCGGCGATCGCAGTTCAGGTACAACAACCAAATGAAGAATTTCTCATGGTTGGCTTCAAAAAACCTACAGTTGTATTTTATACGCATAAATTAGTAAAATACATAGATACTCCCCAAGAAGCTGTAGACCATATTCACAATCAGACTACCAAGCAAGTCTTGCCTACCTCGCTGTTGGTTCTGTCTGAACAGGACAAATTTGTGGAAATGGGCTTACAACCTGATGAATACAAACACATAGCCACCAAGGGTGCTTATTACCTGTTTCGAGTACCCATTAAGAAAATCAAACCAGTCAAATTAGATATATCGTATCAATTCCCTTAAGTCATTTGTCATTTGTCATTTGTCATTTGTCATTTGTCATTTGTCATTTGTCATTTGTCATTTGTCATTGGTCATTGGTCATTGGTCATTACTCATTACTCATTACTCATTACTCATTACTCATTACTCATTACTCATTACTCATTACTCATTACTCATTACTCATTACTCATTACTCATTACTCATTACTCATTACTCATTACTCATTACTCATTACTCATTACTCATTACTCATTACTCATTACTCATTACTCATTACTCATTACTCATTACTCATTACTCATTACTCATTACTCATTACTCATTACTGACCCTAGTCCTTACTCCCTCTTAAAGGCTACAGCTTGATTAATCTGGTTTAATAAATCTTCCATTGAGATTGAGCGTGGTAAAATCTGGGCAGAGATGCTACTCACAACAGTTTCTATTGAAGCCAATCCATTCTTCCTCGGTTTCTCAATTTCTAGCTGAGAAATTTTAGAAGTTGCGGCAGTGTGATTTAATCCTTGATCGAGGACTAAAATTGGTGGCAAATTACAAGGCAAATCTCCCAATGCTTTGAGTGCTTTGAGTGCTTCTTTATGGATGGCGGATTCTCCTAAACCAATCAGCAGTAAGTCAACGCTTTGATGACGAATTTGTTGTATAACTTCTGCCCAAGAGTCACCCATCGCTGCTTTGAAGCCAGCTGTTTGCAAGTACTGAATCAACGCTTGGAACCACTCAGACCCCCGTTCTGCGGTTTCACTACTAAGTCCGCCTTGTGAACGATAACCCTTTGTTTGCCTACGTCTAACAACAGGCAAATCGGGTAGCATTGTCATATCTACCACTAAGATACTGGGTGGACAGCAGACACCAGATGCAATTTGCAGCACTGATAACAAGGGATCTGTTTTGTCGCTCCGACTGTTATAATCTTGACCTAATGGTGTTAAGCAAGGAAACACAGATAGACCTGGTATTTTGGAAGCTGCCAAAGTAGTTACCACATCGCAAGTAACCAGAGGTAAGGCCGACAACCGGGGGTGATGAATAATTTGATCGAGGTAAGTTTGGGCCGCCGGAGTTTCTATATCCAATAACACTACATCAAACTGCCAAACCCGAGACAAGAGTTCAGCCTGATCCAAATCATCTACTTCGATCACTCGGTGTTCTCGCAGTGAAGGATGAGGATTAAGTGATTCCAATTCTGGATTGACTAATCGCAGAATTCGCAGTGGGGTTTTAATTGGGGTGATTTCACGGCTGTCTAACCCTGGTTGCTGAATTTTTGGTGTCACACATAAAGTTTCTAGGAGGGGTGCCAAGCTTTGATATTGTACTGGTAAGCTCAAGAAACCCTCGGCTCGGTTAGCAAATGCTTGTTCCTTTTCGGCTGCTGTCGCTGTAACAATTACGGGAATATGACGAGTTGCAGCATCAGATTTTAGTAAGGTCAGCACATCCCAACCCGATAGTAGAGGTAGCAATGGATTCAAGAAGATAGCTTTTGGCTGTAAGCGACGAGCTTTTTCTACTGCTTCTGTACCGGAACGAGCAATTACTACCCGATAACCTAAACCTTTGAGATGGTCGGTCAAGTCTTCAATATATCTGGCAACGGCCTCAACTACTAACACCAATCGCTTGGAAGATGTGGGGTGATGTGGTGCTGTGGTGCTTTGGTGCTGACGCCCGGACACAGATTGTCCCCTGGTCCCCATTTTTCTTGTCTGTGGGGCTTGTGTATTTTGGTCTTCTGAGTCAGTAAAGCCTGTTTTTGGGGGAGTCGGCGGTAGCAGCAGTGTAAATTGGCTACCTTTACCTTCACGAGAAAGGAAACTGACATCTCCACCGTGGAGGCGAGCCAAAGCCCTAGTTAACACCAGCCCTAAACCAGTTCCTTCAAACTGACGAGTCAGGGGATTTTCTAATTGTTGGAATTTTTGAAAGATTAAATGTTGCTGGTGTTCGGGAATGCCAATTCCTGTATCCCAGACTGTAAAGGCAATCCACCCTTCCCAACGACTTACCCGTAACCCAATTTCCCCAGATATTTCGGTAAACTTAAAGGCATTAGAAAGCAGGTGGATCAGCATCTGACGCAAGCGCAATTCATCAGCTACCATCTGGTCTAAACCTGATTCAATGGTAATGCTAAATTGGTGATCATCGGGTGAACGTGCTGCTGGAGGTTTGGCGGTATCTGTGGTTTTGCTGGTTTGAGAGTGGATGGCTTTGGCTTCCGATAAAGCACGTTCACATACAGAGCGAATTGTGACTGGGGCTAGGGTCAGATCCATCTGTCCCGTCTCCATTCGGGTCAAATCCAAGATGTCATTGACCACACTCATCAAGTGGCGTCCGCTTTTATGAATTAGTCCCGCATAGCGGGCTTGACGCTCATTTAGTTCTCCCAATTGCCGGTCTACAAGTAACCGCGATAAGCCCAAAACCGCTGTCAGCGGTGTCTTTAGTTCATGACTAATACAAGCTAAAAACTCATCTTTTAACCGATTGAGTTGAATCAGATCAGCATTCTTGGCTGCGAGTTCTTTACACAATTGCTGTTGCTCGGTGACATCCGTAGCTAACACCAGCCACAGGTCAGGACTTAGTTGTGAGTCTAAATCTAACTCAGCATGATCGATTTTCCTTTCTGGACTATCTAAAGGAATTTTAGCAAACTGCCAGACGCGCTCTTGACCATTTTGCATTTCGACAATGCAGGTACAAGCACCCACTTGGTTATCCCAAAAGCACTCATTGGATGCTGTGATTGGCTGTGGTGCAGATAATTGTGACCGTTCAGCCATTGCTTCATCCCGCAAATGCAGTTTGACTGATGTGGGTTGCTCTTGAGCATATAGCTCATTTCCCCTAGCATGGGGATGAACTTTGAATGCTTGTTGACCGGCGTATTCAGGTTGTTTGGCGCGGATAGGGGTAAGTATCTGCTCCACCTCTAGCCTGATTCCTTCTGGATCTTTCAATACTCCCAATTGTTGCCACCAGGCTGGATTTTGTGCCACCACCTCGCCAGTACCAGTTTGCAACATCAAAGGCCAAGGTAGTCGTTCTAATAACTGTACAAGTGGCTTGTATGCTAGTTTCTGGCGGAGATTTGGGATCTTTGTCTGTCCCTGATTGCTGACACTCGATTCCTCAAAAGTACCCCCAGATGACCTCACAGCCGCTGAGTTTAGGGACTCCTGAGCTAATAAGCCCAAAAGGCGTGAACTATCAAGTAGCCCCAAGAATTTGCCATCTGCGTCAATGAGCGCCCAATGTAAGTTAAGATTTATTTGTGTTGGTTGACAACGCCAAAGCAAAGCTAGTTGCTCGACGCGCTCACCAGCTGATATGGTTTGTATTGGCTCAAAAATGGCTGAACCTAATGTTGATAGTGGTTGTTGTAAATTATACAATTTACCACTATCTGCTGCCAAAAATTTGGGTATTAAACGGTTGGAGTTTAGCAAGCCGACGGGCTTTTGGTTTTGATTCACCACTACCAAGCGATCGCAGTTTTGGTGAGCAAAAATCTCCAGCACCACTGCTAGGGCACTAGTTTCTAAGCAGCTGGGTACGGTTGCTAGAAAGTCATAAAGCGGGTACTGTAGCATTGACATAGGGCTTCGGGGGTCATTCTTCCTGTGGAAATCTCTGGCTTCACCATCAGCACTTGGGCAGATCGTACTTGCGCCTAAAGCAATATCCTCTGGGAAGACTCATCTAAAAAAAACTCGAAGAGTAAGGAAACCATCTGTCTTTACTGAATCTAAACGTATTACACAAGGTACTCAGCAGGGTTTGCTAGGGCTTTAACTTTTGCTAAAGTACCCAGGTTCAATCTAGGGGTGGCTTTAAGCAATGATCTTTACAACTTCAAGGACATTGAAACAATGGGCGTTTCCCGTAAGGACAGTTAATGGTCTCCACTAATTTTCACAGCCACGGCTTTAGGCCTTGTTGCTTTCAACTTTAGGCTACCATTCTCACCAGTGTGCTACTAGTCTGTCAATTTTGTTTTGAGGGATTTTTGGTAGTGTGAGCGTCTCGCTCACGCGGGCAAGATGCCCGCACTACAGTCCATCATTTTTATCTTGACAGAGTGCTACTGGTCTTGACACTCCTCCTCGATAGCAATAGCTAAAACAATTATGGCTCCAAAGATTCGCTTTAGAACCTTGAGGAATTATAATGATTTAGAACGCGACAAACCTTTAAGTTCGTTTAAGTATCTTATCAAGGAGTGAAATTAAAAAATCTATATTTCGATAGATATGTATATGGCGATAATCAAGTATGTAGTGTAACCTTTACTAAAAACGCCTGATCAACAACCTACCTGGCAAATAGAGACACTTCGGCAAGCTCAGTGCATCGCTGGGGACACAACGACCGCTCAGTGCATCGCTGGGGACACGACCGGTTCAGTGCATCCCTGGGAAAAGTTGATTTTCATCCTTGGTTGTGCGATTTTTCTGTGATTGACTGACTTGAAAAAGTACTTGATGCAACAGATGTAGTGCTGAATGCAAGAACTGATTTATTGTGTATATTATTATACAGGGTCTAACTACTGCTGGCGATGGTGAATCAAGTAACAGTCCGAATTAGCCCACCAGATTTGGGCAGGGCGATCAAGGAGATATATAAACAATAAATGTTATTACCGATATTAATTATCAAACCAAATGTTAAAAAATTTTTAAATCATCCATCTGACTTAACTATCAAACAAGGGTACATCGGGTGGTTAGGGAATTTTATTCACACCACTACGGCCAAATTTGTCCTAGTTTCTGGGATAGCCACCACGACTACCAAGATTCAGGCTCTACTGAAGTGGTTCCCAGAAAATTTTGATGAAAATTTAACAGAAAAATATAGCTATGTATTCGCATGTTACAAGCCAAAAAACCAGAATTTTTTTCGGGAGATGGACGGGGACGAGCAAGATGCTTTCTTGCAGGAAATCAAGTCTGATTATCGAGAAATTCTGATCCATTACTTTACGACAGACAAAACATTAAAAGAAAAAATTGATAAATTTATTAATGCAGTCTTTTGTGCTAACATCCCTGTGCCCCAAATCATCGAAATTCATATGGAAATAATTGATGAATTTTCCAAACAGCTAAGATTAGAAGGCAGGAGTGATGAAACATTATTAGATTACCGTTTGACATTGATAGATATTCTAGCTCACCTATGCGAAATATATAGATGTGCGTTTTATAAATAAGTAAATCTGTAGTAACAAATAAAGCTATGCTAGAAACCGTAAATCTAACTCAAACCCTGACAACTAAAAATAGCTCGACTGAGCTTTACCCAACGTCTGACAACTGATATATTTCCATTCCCTCGTTTAGCCTGTACCTTTATGAATGAAGCCAGAAAAACCTATGTTCTCAAGCTTTATGTTGCTGGTAATACACCTAACTCAGTACGGGCTTTGAAAACATTAAAAAACATTTTAGAACAGGAGTTTAAAGGTGTTTATGCTTTAAAAGTAATTGACGTACTAAAAAACCCACAACTGGCAGAAGAAGATAAAATCCTAGCCACGCCAACATTATCTAAAATTTTGCCGCCTCCTGTTCGCAAAATTATTGGAGATCTTTCAGATAGAGAAAGAGTTTTGATTGGACTAGATTTACTTTATGAAGAACTGAGTGAAGAAGATTGGGGAGAGTAAAATAATATTTAAAATCAATAGAAATTTACTTACTGCCAAACTGCCAAAATTCCCACGTGAGAACGTTAGTCAGGGACTGACAATTAAAAAAATATCCAATTGGTAGGGTGCGTCAGTACCAATAATCTCTTGCATAACCCCAGTTTTCTTGCTCCTGGCGCACCCTACGGACTCAAATATTGGGTAATTTATTTTTTGGAAGTCCCTAATAGAGAAACTGAGTTGATTTACCATTTTTTAGTAAGCAATGAATGAACAAGAGCAATCACAAAACCAGACACCATTAATTGGGGGTGTAGAAAAAATTCGGACAATGATAGAGGGCTTTGACGATATTAGTCATGGTGGTTTACCCCTGGGGAGAACCACCTTAGTCAGCGGCACCTCTGGAACAGGTAAAACTTTATTATCTCTTCAGTTTCTCTATAACGGTATCACCTTCTTTGATGAGCCAGGAGTATTTGTTACTTTTGAAGAATCCCCCAGCGACATTATTAGAAATTCCCATATTTTTGGGTGGAATTTGCAGCGTTTAATTGACGAAGGTAAGTTATTTATTCTGGATGCTTCCCCTGACCCTGAAGGTCAGGATATCGTTGGTAACTTTGACCTTTCAGCATTGATTGAGCGCTTGCAATATGCGATTCGCAAATACAAGGCTAAACGAGTTTCTGTTGACTCGATGACAGCGGTATTTCAGCAGTATGAAGCTGTGGGAGTAGTCAGGCGGGAGATTTTTCGCCTGGTAGCACGTCTCAAACAACTGAATGTCACAACTATAATTACGAGCGAACGTGCCGAAGAATACGGTCCTGTTGCCTCTTTTGGTGTAGAAGAATTTGTTTCTGACAATGTGGTAATTTCCCGCAACGTTTTAGAAGGAGAACGCCGGCGCCGCACAATTGAAATTCTCAAATTGCGCGGAACAACTCACATGAAAGGTGAATATCCTTTTACGATTACCAACGAAGGAATCAACATTTTCCCACTGGGGGCGATGCGCTTGACTCAAAGGTCTTCCAATGTGCGAGTATCTTCTGGGGTGAAAACCTTAGACAAGATGTGCGGCGGTGGTTTTTTTAAAGATTCGATTATTTTGGCAACAGGAGCTACTGGTACTGGTAAAACGCTGTTAGTCAGCAAGTTTATCCAAGAAGGCTGCCTCAAGGGCGAACAGGCGATATTATTTGCTTATGAAGAGTCGCGGGCCCAACTGTCTCGCAACGCCTCTTCTTGGGGGATTGATTTTGAGGAGCTAGAACGCCAAGGTTTGCTCAAAATCATTTGTACTTATCCCGAATCGACCGGTTTAGAAGACCACTTGCAAATTATTAAAACGGAAATGGCTCTATTTAAGCCAGCCCGCATTGCAATTGACTCCCTGTCAGCCCTAGCTAGAGGTATGAGCAATAATGCATTCCGACAGTTTGTAATTGGTGTGACAGGTTACGCCAAACAAGAGGAAATTACGGCATTTTGTACCAACACAACCGACCAATTTATGGGATCACATTCCATTACCGACTCCCATATCTCTACGATTACTGATACAATTCTCATGTTGCATTATGTAGAAATTCGTGGGGAAATGTCACGGGCGATTAATGTATTCAAAATGCGCGGATCTTGGCATGATAAAGGTATCCGAGAATACGACATAACAGCCGATGGTCCAGATATTAAAGATTCTTTCCGTAACTACGAACGGATTGTTAGCGGTGCGCCCAGCCGAGTTAGTATCGATGAAAAAGCGGAACTTTCTCGCATCGTTAGACGTTTTGAAGATAAACCGGGAACAGATTCTTAGGTTTAGTATCCTACTATATTCTTTCCTAAATTTATTCTCGTGCTATATTTCTGTGGTGAGAAAAAGTTTTCTACCGCCAGATAGATTTTCGTGTGAGGGGATGCGGTGAACGGACAGCAATTATTCCATAGCTTCTTGCCTGGTGTGACAGCAGCGGTATTGACAACGCAGCCTGCTTGGGCTGGTACTATAAAAGTCAATGGGGTACAGCTGGCGTCTTCTGGTAGTGTCTTGACTTCTACCTATGGAAGTCCCTTGGTTGCGGATATGATGAATCCGCAGCCGACTCAGACTGTAGGCAATAATTTTCCCGACCTAGTAGCAACTCCAAGTTGGACTTCACTCAATGTGAAACCTGGAAGTAGTTATAGTATTACGGTAATACAAACGCGAAATACTAGTCACACAGGCTTGATAACACCTAGGAAAGATCAAAACAGATTTTTGAGTTTGACACCTAGCTCAAATTCTTCCCAACAGGTAGATCAGAATCCTGGTGCCCAAAACAACTCAAAACCGACTAACTTAGGCACTTGGGGGCAGAAATCACAGCCGATATTCGTTCCTACTTTTAGCTCAACACCCGATTCTGTCCACAAAGAAACCTTGGAAACCTTACCCCCATCGTCTTCGCTACCAACAGTGTTACAACCTGTCGGTACAGGGACAGGATCGACAAGCCTGTTAGACATGTCGAGTTGCAAAACTACTCCTTCAGCAGCTTTACTAGTTTCCTCCAAAGCTTGTCTACAAAAAATTGCGCCTAGAGAGCGGGTGGCTCAGAGTAATACCTCGACTACGCCACCAAGCGGGAATTTTGCTCCGGCTGGTGTTGTATCAACTCCGACTACGCCAGCAAAGGTAAATCAGGCTCCCGGTGGTAACGTACCAACTCCGACTACACCAGCAAAGGTAAATCCGGCTCCGGGTGGTAACGTACCAACTCCGACTACGCCAGCAAACGTGACTCCTGCGCCTGCGGATGCTGATCAAATTTTTGATAAGCTTAAACCTAACCCCAATCCCCTGCAATTTCCGACCAAGCCAGAGGAAGTAAAGCTGGAAGGAAATCAGCCGATTACTTTAGCACAGGCTTTAGAGATAGCAAAGCGGAATAACCGTGATCTGCAGGTGTCCTTATTGGAGTTACAACGTAATCAAGCCGCTTTAAAGGAAGCACAAGCTGCGTTGTTTCCCACTGTGGGTCTTCAAGCAGATTTGACACGCCAGCGGGATACTGGACAGACGTTGGGTGCGAAACAAAATGAGCAAGAACAACAGCAAGCACAAGCTGGTCTACCACCTGAATTGCGTACACCTATTATAAGGCGTAACGCACCTGAAATTACGAGTTTCTCCAGTACTGCACAACTGACATATAACCTCTACACCTCTGGAAGTCGGCTAGCGGCCATTGGAGTAGCGGAGGAACAGGTACGCAGTAGCGAATTGGCTGTAGAGAGTAGGTCTGAGGAAATTCGTCTGAATGTCTCCACAGAGTATTACGATTTGCAACAAGCTGATGAACAAGTACGCATTGCCCAATCGGCGGTGAAAAATGCTGCGGCGAGTTTGCGGGATGCAGAGGCTTTAGAGCGAGCTGGGGTGGGTACTCGATTCGATGTGCTGCGCTCTCAGGTGAATTTAGCCAACGCTACCCAAGACTTAACTAATGCTATTTCCCAGCAGCAAGTAGCCCGTCGCCGCCTAGCGACCCGGTTGAGTGTGCCGCAGTCGGTGAATATCACTACAGCAGACCCTGTAAAATTAGCCGGTCTTTGGAACCAGTCATTGGAGCAAAGTATTGTCCTAGCTTTTCAAAACCGTCCAGAACTGCAACAACAATTGGCGCAACGCAACATTAGCGAGCAACGGCGACGGGAGGCGCTGGCGGCTCTAGGTCCACAAGTTAGTTTGATCGCTAGCTACAGCCTGTTAGACCAATTTAACGATTCTGTGAGCATTGCTGATGGTTATTCAGTGGGAGTCAGAGCAACGTTGAATTTGTTTGATGGGGGAGCAGCAAAAGCAAGAGCAGCTCAACAGAAAGCTAATATTGCGATCGCAGAAACTAACTTTGCTGAACAGCGTAACCAAATCCGGTTTCAGGTAGAACAAGCCTTTTCTAGCCAGCAATCTAATTTGGAGAATGTTAACACAGCCAGTACTGCTCTCGAACAAGCTAGGGAGGCTCTACGTTTAGCCCGGTTGCGCTTCCAAGCTGGTGTCGGTACTCAAACAGATGTGATTAACTCTGAAAATGACCTTACCAGAGCCGAAGGTAATCGCATCAGGGCTATTTTGGATTACAATCGGGCTTTGGCTAATTTACAACGCGCTGTCACAATTAGGGCATTCCGTTAATTTAGTCATTAGTCATTAGTCATTAGTCATTAGTCAATTAAACCACAGTCTCCGGGGCACAGCAATGCTGTGCCCCTACTCTGTTGTCTATTTACAGGAAGATATTCTAAATGTATTTACTGAAAGAAATATTTTTTTGATATAAAAAATACAATTATCATATATATGATAATTGTATATAGCCGAATGCAATTGAGTGGAGTACACAACTTGAGGGCGCACAGCAATGCTGTGCCCTTACCCGTGTATTTCGGCTTTAGATTAAAGCATAATCACTCAAAATTGGAATAACATAACTAAGTATTTAAAGCCTAATCTCGTAGAATAACTCATGACTACAGTCACATCGCAGGAAATTGCACAGTTTCGCTCCCAATTAGCAGATGATCCCAGGGCGATGGAAGCACTGGACTTGATTGAGGACTGTGAGGGGGATTTAGAAGATGCAGCGATGACGTTAGCCATTAAGGCTGGACAAGAACCA
Source organism: Gloeotrichia echinulata CP02 (assembly GCA_038087035.1). Lineage (NCBI taxonomy): Bacteria > Bacillati > Cyanobacteriota > Cyanophyceae > Nostocales > Gloeotrichiaceae > Gloeotrichia > Gloeotrichia echinulata. The sequence continues at coordinate 811,399 of CP051187.1, forward strand.
GAAAGAGCAAATTCAGAATGGTTAGACGCTTTGGCTAGAAAATGGCGGGCTGTGATTTGCGAACAAGATTTTCGCGAAGACTTGTTTAATGGCTCAGTCCAGAAAATGATAGCACACCTCTATACAATCCCCGCGTTTCCGAAGATATTGGCAACACCAGTTTTGCTCTATGTCCTCAAGCAAGGTGTGAACAATTTTTGTGCGCCATTAGATTTGCTAAAATAAGTAGGTTGGCACAAATAAACCTTACTTGCTTGGGTCGTCATTGGTCATTAGTCACTGGTAAGGTTTTGGGGCATAATCTAGACCTTGGCAGTTTTGGGTAGGTTTTACCGAAGGGTTGATTACTGGTTGACCAGCACTGATACGCTGTTAATTAAAGCAAAACTTCAAAAAGACAACTCCTCAAAAAATCAATGTATTACCTTGTTGCCGTATTACCAGACCGTATCCAAGCTGAATCTGCTTATTTAGCCTTAGAAAAACAAGACATCAAAAGTACCATCCTGGGTAAAGGATACAAAACAGCTGACGAGTTCGGCTTAATTGACCCCCAAGACCAAGCGAAAAAACAAGCAACCCTGATGACATACTGGCTAGTACCATTTGGCTTTTTCGCTGGTTTTACTTTCAGTCTGATTACTGGTTTAAATACCTTTGCCTGGGCGGGTGAAATTGGCAATCATATTATTGGGGGACTACTAGGCGCTGGTAGTGGTGCTATGGGTGCTGTGTTTGTCGGTGGTGGAGTCGGCTTACTTGTGGGGAGTGGTGATGCTTTACCCTACCGCAATCGTTTGGATGCGGGTAAATACTTGATTGTGGTTCAGGGTTCGGAAACTCTCACTCGCCAAGCAACCCGCATTTTACGTCAGTTTGAGCCAGAAAATATTCAAGGTTATGCTGACACTACTGTTTGACACTCTCAGGTCTAAAGTGTGTAGGGTGCGTCAGCAGCGAGAAAACTGGGCTTAGGCGAGAGATTATTGCTACTGACGCACCTTACTTATTGGATATTTTTTTTAACTGGAAGTCCCTAATTTTTATTTTTGCCACGAGTCTAGGAAAAAATGTTATAAATTGTTACCGATGCTATGTGGTAAATTACTGAAGCACAAAACATGAACTGGTGAGTTAAACTCTGTTAGCGCATTCTACAGATTGACGATTCACTTTATATATCAATAATAATGAATCATTTATTACAAATAACAACACCTCGGTTGGAGTTGATTCCCTGTTCTTTGGAGGTAGCACAAAGCGTTGTTGCTCAAAATAAATTGGAAGTAGAGAACCTGTTAGGGGTAAGGGTTCCTGATGATTGGTATGCTGGTGAGGTTTTAGATTTTTTCCCAGCCTATGCTCAAATGCTGGCAGAAGACCCATCTCAGCTAGGTTGGGGTGTGTGGCTGATGATTCATAATGAGGATTATACCCTGATTGGGGATTTGGGATTTGGTGGCAAACCTGATCAACAGGGATCTGTGGAAATCGGTTATGAGGTCTTACCAAAGTATCGCGACCAAGGATATGCTTTTGAAGCAGTACAAGCACTGGTAAATTTTGCTTTTACTCAGCCAGAACTCAAAAGAATTATCGCCCATTGTCCAGAGAATATCCCTGCCTCAATTCGGATTTTAGAAAAACTAGGCATGCAACACTTAGAAATATTTGATACTAATGATTATCCAACTGCGCCTATGTTGAAATGGCAGATGACGCTAGAATCAAACAGTAGTTATTAGTCAAGAGTCAAGAGTCTAGAGTCTAGAGTCTAGGGTTAATGGTTAATATTTGGACTTTGGACTGTTGACCTTGGACTGTTGACTCATCACTCAAAATTCAGAATTTTTGAGAATGTTGCCAAGAGAAGAACTGTTAAAAGGTGTTGAAAATCGAGATAGTGTAGCTCGTGTCATCGATCAGGCAGAACAAGCAATCAAAACTTGGGAAGTTGTGTTGACAGATTTTCTGTCTCCCCCAGAATTGGCTGAAATTCAACGGGTGTTCAGTCGGTTAACAGAGGTACAATTGGTGGCTTGGGGTGGATATCCGCAAGCAGAACGCCAAAGAATGGCGATCGCCCGTGCGGAAATTCCCCTAGATCAATCTCAAGTCGCCCTTGTGGCTCTGGAAATTGCTGGTAATTTTTTGTTTGATACAGCAACTCACCGTGACTTTTTAGGCGCAATGCTAGGAACGGGTATTGTCCGCGACAAGACGGGGGATATCATTGTCTTAGGCGAACGAGGGGCACAGACAATTGTCGCCCCGGAGTTGGTGGAATTTTTGCAGATGAATCTCAACCAGGTGCGATCGGTTCCCGTGAAAACCCAGGGGATTGAGATCAGCGAGTTAAAGGTTAGAGAACCGAAGAAAAAAGAATTGACGACAGTAGAGGCTTCTTTAAGATTAGACGCGATCGCCTCCGCTGGTTTTGGGATGTCCCGCAGCAAAATGGTTGATTTAATTGATGCTGGTGATGTCCGCGTCAACTGGAAAGAAGTCACCCAAGCTAGTTCCCAAGTTAAAACAGGTGACTTAATCGCCATTCGCAGCAAGGGACGCTTAGAAGTTGGGGAAATTGCTGTCACTAAAAAAGACCGCTATCGGGTGCTTTTGACAAGGTATATGTAACATACTGAGCGGTCCTTGTGGAGTTGGCTCTAGACCCAAATTTTCGGTAATTTTCTGACGGCGATTGGGAATACTAGGATTATAAGTAACCAATTATATCTATGTACCGTCTCAATAAACGAGCCTGGAAAATTTTGCGTGCGGAAGTTGACAGATGCAGTGGTGATGATAAATTCGGTAAAATGGAGCGAGAAATAGTAATTGAGCGATTAGACAAGCTGCGGAAAGAAAAAGGCTCTCCTGCAAGTTTAGATGACCTGCGTGATGCTGTTGTCGATACATATCCCCAATTTAGCGAGAAGGTTCTCAAGCAAGCTGCACAAGCTAATAAAGCACCTGGTGTATTTACCAAAATCAAATGGGTAACTATATTTTTCAGTAGTGCAGCGGGTTTGGTGTGGGTAGTGAATTTGCCATATCCGATGATTCGCTGGCCTGTAGCCAAAGCTGCGCCAATTTTGCTTTTACCTAGCTACATCAGTATGGATTATAACTATCGTGGAGCGATTAAAAATTTAGAGCAAGCAGACCAGTTAGTAAATAAAGCTACGAGTCCGGCGGATATTCAGCAGGGTGGTGAGAAAGTTAAAGCCGCACAAAAGCATCTGGATAATTTACCAGTTTGGTTTTTAGGGTATTATCCTCAAGCTTACTGTGGTTTATTTGGTTGTAGTTGGAACTTCACCTTCGATGAGTTTGAATCAGCGCGTCGCCAAACAGCGCGGATAGAAGCGATAGTTTTTCAAGATCAGAATGCTTTTGCACCCCTAGCTGAAGCCGAAAAGTCTCTGAAGGAGGCGAAACAGCAATATGAAGAGGCTACTGAGATTAAAGATAGAGAAAAAGCGATCGCATCTTGGCAAGCTGCTATAGATCAATTAGACCAAATTCCTCAACAAACATTGGCTGGGGAAAACGCACAAACTAAACTTAAAGCCTACAAACGTGATTTTGATAATGCACGTATCGGTACATTAATTGCAGCTGCTGAACAATTTAATTTAGAAGCTGACGAAATTCAACCAACACAACCCAAAGTTGCATCAGAATTATGGGAACAGGCGATTAACCGCCTTAACCAAATCCCTAGAGACAATCCTCAATATCTGCAAGCACAGAAATTACTGGCAGCTTACCAAGTAAAATTGAAAACAGTTGTTGACCCTCGTAGCGATAACTATATTGAAGGTGCAAAACAATTTGCGTTAGCTGCAGCCAAAGCATCGCAAAATCCACCCCACCCAGCAGATAAGTGGGAACAAATCGCCAAATTATGGCAAAAATCAATTGACCAGCTAGAAAAAATCCCCGTGGAAGACCCAAGTTATGTGACAGCGCAAAAGTTACTAGCAGAGTATCAAACTAATTTAGGCGTTATTCAAATTCGCCAGAAAGCCGAAAGTGAAGGACAAGCAACGCTCAAAGAGGCGAATCAGCAAATTCAACGGTTGATTGCTTCTAGTTCCTCAGACCCTCAGCAGCTAAAAGCGCAAATTCAAGGGATTATCAATCAACTACAAAGTATCAAAAACGGGACTACAGCCTATGCAGAAGCGCAAAGACTGGTGATATCGGCACAAAATAGGCTGAAAAAGTAAGTTTTTGTTGGTTTTGAATGCCTGCGGTTAGTTTAACAAATGCCGTTAGGCATTACTCAAAATATTTATTTGCTTTGGAGAGAAAGTTATGCTATAGTGAATAATCGTGTGGTTAAGGACGTATAGCTCAGTTGGTTAGAGCGCTACGTTGACATCGTAGAGGTCACTGGTTCGAATCCAGTTACGTCCATTTTTATTTGTTGTCGGTTGCCAAATTATTTGACTTTTGACAAATTATTTTCCACAAGCGATGGCTACGCCCGCCGCATGCATCGCTCTTCGTTGTAGAGTTTGAATGCTTCGATACCATACACGAGCCTATAGCCAGCAAGTTGAAAGATTAGGGCGTGTTTTCAAAGTCTTATAAAATACCACCAAAACGCTGATACATATATATTTCGCGTAGGGGCACGGCAATGCCGTGCCCCTACAGCTGGTATGATATCGTGTGGATTTAGGGGTATCTAAAAATTTATGCGGCTAAACAAATAGTTTGAAATCGCGGGACTAGGCTGAAGCAATTTGGAAGTGTGTTGGAGTGTCTCTCAACAACAGATATACTGGCAAAGCATTAGTGTTGCAATCTCACCATCTACTATGGGCAAACTCACGCTCCCACAACTAGAACGTCATCTTTTTTCGGCTGCGGATATTCTGCGGGGAAAAATGGACGCTTCGGAATTTAAAGAATATATCTTCGGGATGCTTTTTTTAAACCGCGCCTCGGATGTGTTTGAGCAGCAGTATGAGCAGATTTTGCAGCAGAATTTGCAAAGGGGACGGACACCAGAAGAGGCAAAAATGAGGGGAGAAAACCCCATGAGTTATCAAGAAACTTTTTTTGTACCAGAAAAAGCGCGGTGGGTATATATTCGTGATGAGCTACATAAAAACGTCGCTGATGGATTAAATAAGGCTTTGGCTGCACTGGAGGAAAGTAACCAAGCATGGCTCTTCCGTACTTAGCGTGCTGAATTTATTAAATAATCCGCTTGAAACCCTTGCAGAGCTAAGATAATAGCCATTATTTTCTGTATTTTATATCATATTGCTAAAAATTAAATTATGAACGCCTGTAAGCCTTACTTTTAAAGCAAATTTATAGACTTTAATTAATAATTAAGCACGCTAAGTACGCAAGAACCGAGAAAACAGGAGTTTTATGATGAAATTAGCAAATCCTTTGTATTATCCGGTTGCGGTTTTGGCTGGGGGAATTACTCTTTTTATTGGTGTGCGTTTTATTCAATTACCTAGCATTATCATGTTACCTGTGGCTACTGGGATTACTGTTGCTGGTGCGAGTTATTTGAAATCCCGTGAACCGGAATCCTTTGAGTTAGATAATCCTGAATTAGAACGGGAATTGATAGCGGTGAAGAATTCGGCTTTGGCTTTGGTAGGTAAAGCTAATGATTTGAAAATTGAAGCGAAAAAGCTGTTAAATGATTCGTTTCAAATCGAACTTTTAAGCGCAGTTCAATTTAGTTGCGATCGCGCTGTGGAATTACCTGCGAAAATCGATATTCTGGCGCGGCGTTTGCAGGGTAGTAATGCTTTACTTTCTGTGCAGGAATTACAACAGCAATTGACGGAGGTACAGCAGAAGTTACCAGCTAGTTCTGGGGTGGCGAAGCAACATCTTAATCAATTAGCTGAGAGTCTGAAAAGGAATATTCAATTAGCGCAGGAAGGACAAGATACTCGTTTGGCGCAAGTGGTGAGTTTATCTACCCAAATTCAAGATTTTGCAGGGGTTTTGCAGCAGGTGCAGACTAAATTACATTCTTCTGATTTAACTGATTCGGAGCAAATTCTGGAGTTACAAGCGCTGAGTGATGAGTTGAGTAGTTTGCGCGACAATGTGTATTTGTTGGTGCGGAAGTAAGAGATATTTGGTGTTGGTGATGAGTTGGATGAATTTAGTCTCACGCATTCGCGGAGCGTCCCGTAGGGAAGGCGCAAAGGCGCAAAGGATTATTGTCAACTCTTGCTCTCTGCGCCTGGGTGTGAAAGAAATGTGTGTTGATTGTTGGTGATAAAGGCGAAATTACATTGGAAACTTAAGTGGAGGAAACTATGAAGATTATTAAAAAAATCTCTGAAAATATTGTTCTTCATGAAACAAAATTGGGCAGTCATATGATGCATATCATATCTTTATTAGTATTCGATGTACCACTTGCCATAACAGGGTTATTCTTAATGTCTCTTGCTTTTATTATGTCTGAAATTGATCAACAACAAACACTAAACTGTACTCGTCTTGAAGCGACTCAGGTAAACTGTCGAGTGCAAGAAAAAAGGATCAATGAAAAGAACGAAAAGCCACCAATACAGCTAACTGGGGCTGAATTGATTGAACAAGAAGAATTTGGAGAAAACGGTTCGTACAAGGTATATCAGATTGAATTGTATTCAAAAACGGGAAAGCAATACTTCGGGTATGGCAAACAGGATAACGCAGAATTAAAGACGGTTGTTAATCAGATAAATCTTTTTATTACCAACCCTAACCAACGCATTTTCCAGGTGCAGCAAAGCAAAATGAGCCAAGATTCATTATCATCATCTATGATTTGGTTTATCGTTTCCTTGATGCTTTTAGTGTTTAGCATATACTCGTTATATAGAAATATCCAAGGCATCTTTTTTTATCCAGTGGATAAAACCTGGGATTTTGACCGTAATCTAAATAAGCTAACAGTTACTGAAAAGTTTCTCTTCAACCGCAGGAAAAAAACTGAATACTCTCTTGCTCAACCCAGCCTGGAAATCAATTCTTATGATTATATAGATAGTGATGGTGATGAGCATACTACCTACACACTTTATTTCATTTCTGATGAAAAAGAAAAATTGGTATTATATTTAGGTATTTCACAAGAACTTGCTGAACAATGGCATGATGTAATTACAGAATTTCTAAACTTAAACATCGAAAATCCTGAAGCCACATAACCTCCCTTCCTCCTTTGCGCCTTTGCGCCTTTGCGTGAGCCAAAAAAATCTTATTCAACAAAGAGGTAAAATATGAAAACCCTAAACAAAACCAAACAACAAACACAAACAATTCAATCCCTCGCCATCATCCTCGCAGCATTAGGCTTAACCTACGCACCAATACCCGGCTTACAACAAACAATAATCATCGTCAGTGGCACCGAATTACAAGAACCACTGCAAAAACTAAAAGCGCAATTTGAACAAGCAAACTCTGGTATTAAATTAGATCTACAATTTCAAGGCTCCCAAGATATGGTCAATAATTATGTTGACCAAAAGAACGATTTCAAACCTACAGTCTTAATTCCCGCCAATGGAGAAATTTTAACACAATTAAGCGATCGCCTCAAAGCCACCGACAACAGCGAACCTTTTTATGATTCTCCTCGACCTGTCGCCAAAACTATCTTAGTCGGCATAGCTTGGCCGGAACGTGGTAAAATACTCTTCCCGGATGGACGCTTTCAATGGTCGAGAGTTGAACAAGCAATGCAAGGCGGTAGTTGGGATAAAATTGGTGGTTCTAGTAACTGGGGTAGTTTTGATTTTGTCACCACAGACCCCACCCGTTCTAACAGCGGTCAGGTAACATTAAGTTTATGGGCGCAATCAAAATTAGGCGGAACCCTCAACAGCGCTAGTTTCAGCAATGAGTCTGTGCGATCGCTGTTTAGTTTGGTGAAAAAATCCGTTTATCAACCACCCCGTTCCACAGATATTTTACTGCAAGAATTTATAGCCAAAGGTCCCAATGACGCTGATGTCGCTACAGTATATGAAAGTGTAGCGCTTTATCGTTGGCAACAATCAGCGGCGAATCAAGGTAAACCTTATCAGGTATTTTATTTAAATCCGACAATTGAGTCAACTGCCACAGCAGCAATTGTCCGCCGGGATGTAGATAATAGTAGTGCAAATGCAGCGCGAAAATTTCTCGACTTTCTCACCCAACCAGAACAACAAGCGGTGTTAGTACAGTATGGCTTTCGTCCGGTGAATAATGCTGTTGATATCAAAGCTGTCCCCAATAGTCCCTGGAGTCAGAATATTCCTGGTGCAGAAGTCACACCCAGTGTACAAACTCTACCACTCCCAAATGCTCAAACAATCACCGAAATTCAACGCGCATGGGAAAGGGCGAATTAAAGTAATCCTAATAATCCTAGGGTGCGTGACGCTTCGATAAATATTGTACCCAGCTTACTTGACTTGTGGCGTCACGCACCATTCTTTAAATGTGACACGGGGAAATGGGTTAGGGTCAGAAAATCCAAACTAAAATTACTCGTTATGGTGGACATAGCCCTACCTACAGATACTGAGATTTGTTCAAAAATCAAATAGGAATGCTATAGGATGTCATGATATCAGACCAAAATGTCGGAATAAAGTGACAAAAAATCAAAGCATCGCATCAAAATATTTTACAAAATTTATATCATGGTACTATCATGGTTAATTTGTCAAATATATAATACTTATTGTTTTATGACATGGCATTTAAATTAAATATGCTTTCAATTGTGAAACTAGAAAATAAGTAAGTCGGTGCGAATAAACAGAACTATCAAAACCTTATCAACGCTTAGAAAAATAACAAACAACAAGCCTTGTAAGTAACGTTTATTTGTCCCCAATTGCTTAGTCCGAACAGGATTGATTTTTGACGATAAGTCTTATATGAATAACAATAAGGAGTAAAAATTAATTCTCCTCCAACTTCTGTGGGTATGAACTATGGCTACAACTGACATCGTTTTTCTACAAGACTTGACTGGATCATATTTTGATGACTTACCCAGACTAAAGACCTTACTTCCTGCGGTAGTCAACCGATTAACCAACCCTAATCTAAGTCTGATTTTTGGTTCTAATCTTCAATTTGGTCTTGCCTCTTTCAAGGATAAACCAGTATCGCCTTTCGGTGGTTTTGGTGATTATGTTTACAAAAAAGAGGTCTCTTTAACCACTAATGCAGCACTGGTTAAGACAGCCGTCAATGGATTTTCTGCTAGTGGCGGTGGTGACTTACCCGAATCACAATTAGAAGCACTTTTACAAGCTGCCAAAGATAGTACTATTGGTTACAGAGTAGGCTCAAAGCGCATTGTTTTCCTAGCTACCGATGCGGCCTATCATGTTGCAGGGGATGGTCTCACACTAGCCCCTGGGACTATCACTGTGCCTAATAACGGAGATGGCATTATCAGTGCAAATGAGGATTATCCAGGTATTTTGCAAGTCAAGAACGCTCTAATTGCAAATAATATTATTCCGGTTTTTGTAGTTACCAGTGGTGTTAAAAGTAGTTATGACGGGCTGGTTGCCAGTTTAGGTCTGGGTATTGTGACAACTCTTGATAGTAACAGCGAGAATGTAGCTGATGTCATAAAATTTGCGATCGCCAAAGTGAACGGCATAATAAGCCCAGGGGGAGAGGGAACCAACGGCGATGACATCATTAATGGCTCTACTGTAGGTACGACTGGCGATAAGGTTGTTTTTAGTGGGGGTGGTAATGACGAGGTGAACCTCAGTGCTGTTACTGGGAATCATTTCATTGATGGAGGAGCGGGTTTTGATACCCTTTTTGGTGGGATTGGTCAAGATAAAATTGACGCAGGTAGTGGTCATGACGAGTTAATAGGAGGAAGTGGTAACGATATTCTCCTGGGTAGTAGTGGCGACGATACCATTATCGGGGGCAGCGGCAACGATACCATTCAAGGAGATAGTGGCGACGATCTTCTAACTGGAGGATTGGGTAACGATAGGTTTGTATTTGACACTGGTTCGCCATTTACGGCTGCTGACCTCGGAATAGATACAATCAACGACTTCCGACGACTTGCAGGTAATACTGACAAAATTGAACTATCGCGAGATACTTTCAACCTTCTACCTATTGGGCCTACCTTATCGTCATTGGACTTTGCTTCTGTGGCTACTGACGCTTTAGCCGAAATAAGTACTGCCAAAATTGTTTACAGTACTGGAACTCGTAGCCTGTTTTATAACACAAATGGTACAACATCTGGATTTGGTTCAGGAGGTCAATTCGCACTGTTTGGAGTGAGTACTCCCACTCTAATAGCCAGTGATTTTGTGATTGTTGATTAATAAATTCATATTTCCACTCAGCAAAGCCAAAGCTTAGTATCTTGTAGGGTGCGTCAGAGCTTCTAACACACCCTAGTACAGCTTGGCCCAAATAAGCAGACCATTAAAAGCCGCGAAAATCTGATTGCTCGCAAGGCTTAAAAATGGTATGTGTATTTACGCCGCACGGTACTAGGGACTCAAATATTGGTTAATTTATTTTTTGGTAGTCCCTTAGAGGATGTTTGAAAAGTCCGTTTTCATGTGTCCTGGCGATTAGAAATCGCGGCTACACAGACAAAACCTGCCTCCGCAGGTTGGAAAAACCTTAATATTGTGTTAGTCCACGGAGGTGGACTTTGCTTGTGTAGTAGCGAATTCTATTCGCCCAAAACTTTTCAAACATCCTCTTAGACAAACAACCGTGCGACAGAGCAAACAAAATCTGGTAAGATTGGTGAAAAGAGTTCATCTGTGGCAAATAATGTTGCTACTAATTTGAGAACAGCTTTTTCTCGGCGATACACTTCCACTTGTTGTAATTGCCAATTTAAAATCCAATATTCTTGAACGCCTCTAGAACCATACAATTTTAGTTTGATTTCCCGATCTCGTCGTTCATTCTGTGTTCCTGGAGAGAGTACCTCTACAACCAACTCAGGCGCACCTGTTAAATGTCCTTCATTATCCAACAAAAGCGCTAGGCGTTCTTTACTTACCCAAACCACATCGGGAATCACATTATCTGCATCACTAAAAATAATACCAGGGTTAGGAACAGTTTCGCCTAGACCTGTTGAGATTGACCAAGTTCTTAATTCCCCATAGATATTACCAGTAGCTTTTTGATGTCCCCAATGTGGCGCCCTAGTCACAAATAATTCTCCATCGATAATTTCGTAGCGATTGCCGTTATCTGGCAATAACTCTAAATCCGCGCTTGTCCAGCGTACTCTTTCATCAATGGTTTGGCTCATAAGAACCCTTCAGATATCACTACTAATATACTATCGGACGGGAGCAATTGGCACATATAACAGACATAATTAACTGCTAATCTAATTGACATACTGCGTGTTGCCACTATTGTACCAAAAAGCCGTCCTAGAAAAACTTGGCTTTAGACCCAAATTTTCGGTAAAATTAAGGACTTGATTGGTAAGGGGAATTCTATGGAAGAACAGCAGGATTACCACATGTCTGTGGCAGAATTTCGCCACTGGGGATATAAAACCATTGATTGGATTGCCGATTACTTAGAAAATGTCGAGAAATACCCCGTGCTTTCACAAGTCAAGCCTGGGGATATCAGAGCCAAGTTACCAGAAACTGCTCCCTTGCAGGGGGAATCTTTCGAGGCCATTTTAACAGACCTTTCCCAAATCATTGTACCAGGATTGACTCATTGGCAATCTCCCAATTTCTTCGCTTTTTTTCCTAGTGGGATATCTGCGCCCTCAATTCTGGGAGAATTAATTAGTGGCGGTATGGGTGTACAGGGGATGTTATGGGCGACTTCTCCAGCTTGTACGGAGTTAGAAACCCATGTGCTTGATTGGCTGGTAGATATGCTGGACCTACCTTTGCAGTTCAAATCTTCTGGAACTGGGGGAGGAGTAATTCAAGATTCAGCCAGTAGTGCAAGTCTGGTGGCGCTGATAGCCGCTAGGGAACAGGCGAATGCAGATATCAATCAATTGGTTGCTTACACTTCGACTCAGGCGCACTCTTCGATTGAGAAAGGGGTGAAAATTGCGGGGATACGGCGCGAAAATTTCCGCTCCATTGAAGTGGATGCTAACTATGCAATGCGTCCAGATGCATTAGAGAAGTGTATTTTAGCAGATATTCAAGCTGGTTTGACGCCTTGTTATATTGCAGCCACCGTGGGGACAACTTCATCCCATGCTGTTGATCCAATATCTCAGTTGGGAGCGATCGCCCAAAAATATCATATCTGGCTGCATGTTGATGGGGCAATGAGCGGCACTGCGGCTCTATGTCCTGAGTTCCGCTGGATTCATCAAGGGTTAGAGTTAGTCGATAGCTATTGCTTCAATCCCCATAAATGGATGCTGACTAATTTTGATTGCACCTGTTTTTATGTGCAAAATCGAGCCAAGCTCATAGCAGCCCTTTCCGTCATCCCAGAATACCTCAAAAATCAAGCGAGTGAATCTGGGGAAGTCATTGACTATCGGGATTGGCAAATTCCTTTAGGACGAAGATTCCGCAGCCTCAAACTCTGGTTTGTAATTCGTCATTATGGCATTGAGGGTTTACAACATTATATCCGCAAGCACGTAGCTTTAGCACAAGAGTTTGCCCAGTGGGTAAAATCAGACTCCCGTTTTGAATTAGCTGCAAATCCGCCGTTGAATTTAGTCTGCTTTCGTCACAAAGGCGGTGATGAGATTAACCAGCAAATTCTCAACAGTCTTAATTCTTCAGGAAAACTCTACCTCAGCCCCACAAAACTCGACCAAAAACTCACTCTGCGAATGTCGATTGGTCAAGCAACAACTGAAAGTATTCATGTGCAACAAGCGTGGAATTTAATCTCTAAAATAGATGGTATTTGAGAATGAAAAGCGATAAACTGGTATTAAAGTCTTTAGAGGATGTTTTAAAAGTCTGTTTTGATGTGCCTATCTGCGTGATACAAATTCATATTTCCACTCAGCAAAGCCAAAGTTTAATATCTTGTAGGGTGCGTCAGATGTCAAAAATTGCTTGATTATCAACAATTTCTCAAATCTGACACACCCTACTCCAGCGCTACTACCAGCAAAATGCTTTCTTACCAATTAGCGACAGCATCGGCGATCGCTTCTTTGGCTGCTTCTAAAGACTTTTCGCGGGCTTCGTCACTCAAGTTCAGGCTATCAGCATGGATAAAGGTAATAAGGTACTTACTAAAAAGTAACTATGAAAGCTGAAGCACAAAACGATAGCAGGCTGACTTGTGAAGTGGAAACAACGCTAAAAGTGATTGGCGGACGCTGGAAGGTTTTGATTATTAGAGAATTAATGTTAGGCGTCAAACGATTTGGTGAATTACAGCGTTCCTTACCCGGAGTTACGCAAAAAATGCTCACTCAGCAACTCAGGGAAATGGAAGAAGACGGGATTATTCATCGAGAGGTTTACGCACAAATTCCCCCAAAAGTGGAATATTCACTCACACCTTTGGGAGAAAGCCTGACACCAATTCTCTATGCAATGCACGAATGGGCTGTGAAAAATTTAGTGCAAAAAAGATAATTGTTGGTTCTTAGTTGTCAGTTGTCATTTGTCATTTGTTAAAATATAACCAACGCCTGTAAGGTTTATTTGCGCCAACCTAACTAACTCTAATCTAGAAATACTTGAGGTTCAACTTGAAAACGTTGTGCTAACTGTTGAACTTGACTCAGGGTTAATGCTTGATGTTTGTTTAAAATAGCTTCTATTGTTTCCGATGTACCAATTTCAGGCAAATCTGATAAACTTAGTCGATGTTCCTCGATTAAATAAGCTAATACATCACTCCCGCTACAAATAGGGATAGAATGATGTTCTGCTTCATAAGCCTCAATCAGCGTCCCTAAAGTATCAAGAAAATTATAAAGAGGATGCTGTTCATTAGTGCCAATTTCATCAATTAAATCATTTAATCGCTTGATTGCTTGCTCATACTCTTCCTCATTGCGAATCTTCATTTGCTGGATTTATTATGGTAGCCTGAACGGTACTTTGAATTTTTATGCGTTGGTTTTCAAATATTCAATAGCCGCTTCTAATTTTGACGGGTATCCTTCAGCAAACCGTTCAAACCACAGTCCTTCAGGCGACAATGGATCTAATTTTTCTAACCATTCCTTGGCGAGAGTTTTCAAAGCCTCTAGTTGTTTGGCTTGAAGTTGTTCTTGTCGAATCTGTTCCTGTTTTAATTCTTGCTGTCTTCTGGCTTCCTGGGCTATATCCCGTTCGGTAAAATCAGCCTTCACTTCCTCTAAAAGGTTATCTATTAAAGATTCCCCCTTTGATAGCGGCTTACTTAATGGTTGTGCTGCGTTTGGCGGCTGTATCCCAGAGGGTTTGGGGTTTTTGTATTCAGTTTGGAGTTCAGCTAACAACTTATCAATACCATCCATTCTTGCAAGTCCTATAAAGAAAATAAGTAAGTCGGTAATTGCACCAAACTATATTAAGAAACGTAAATATTCCCCAAACCCTTACTTACAGCAATTTTCATTGATTTGAACCACAGATCCTCGTAGGGGCGCAAGGCCTTGCGCCCCTACCGCGTGGTCTATTTACCTGAAAACTGCTGTAACTAGTCATTAATAGCATTAAGTAGCACTTCTGATAGACTTAAATCCTCCATATCATCCATTGTAATGGTGTCACAGATATCAAACTTCGCACCAGCCCCTTGGAGTTCATCATCCAAGACTTTGAGGAAGCGGGTAGCCTGGGGATCTGTACCAACTTGAATAAAAGAAAGAGCTAATTCTTCATCACGATCCATGCGACGAGAAGCTTCGATAATCACCTTCATCACTGCTTTGCGATCATCTGGTTCACCATCGGTAACAATTAAAATTGTCTCACCATTTGGCTTAGTTTGACCAGAGTCCTTACGTTGAAAGTAATCATCAGTTGCATGTTTTAATACCCCCGCTAAATCAGTCGTTCCAGAGGGGTCATTTTCTCGAAAAATTTGTCCTACCTTACTTGTTGTCACATTTTCATAGCGCTTGAATTTACCAGAAAATACATAAACTGTGATCCCATCTGGGTCAAATTGTTCGCATTTACTAGCTAAAGCTAAGGTAGATTCTTGAGCTGCTAACCATCGGCTTCTACCACCCTTTTGATCTGGGGTAGCCATGCTGCCGCTTTTGTCGATAATTAAGGTGTAATCACGATTTTCTAACATTTCTAAATTCTCCTTTTATTCAGTTATTAAGCAAATCGGTGGAAACCCAACTATATTATGAAACATAAACAGGACTGAGATCCTTAGCAATGACACCACTTGCTTCACCTTTGTCAACCCAAGAACCCCAGATCTGCACCCATGACCAATGACAAATGACAACTTATCAGTCTGTGATGGCATTCATCAAGACATCTGCGAGGCTCATGTCTTCCAAGTCATCTAAAGTAATAGTGTCACAGATATCAAATTTAGCACCAACACCTTGCAACTGGTCATCTAAAGCCTTGAGAAACTTAGTTGCTTGGGGATCTGAACCGACTTGAATCAGAGAAATTGCCAATTCTTCATCCCGGTCCATTTGGCGAGTAGCTTGAATAATGACCTCAAACACCGCTCGGCGATCATCTGGTTCACCATCAGTGATGACTAAGATTGTCTCGCCATTGGGCTTGGTTTGACCTGCAGCTTTACGCTTAAAGTAATTATTGAGGGCATCTTGTAGTACACTTGCTAAGTTGGTAGTACCTGCCGGGTCATTTTCTTGAAATATCTGGGCGACTTTAGCGGCGGTGACATCATCGTAGCGTTTAAATCTCCCGGAAAAAAGATAAACCGTGATCCCATCAGGATCAAACTGCTCGCATTTGCGTGCTAAAGCGATAGTAGACTCTTGGGCGATATCCCATCTACTTCTACCACCGGTTTGGTCGGGGGTGGACATACTGCCGCTTTTGTCAATAATTAATGTATAGTCGCGATCGCTCATCATAGAACCTCGTGGGATGTGGGAAACTCAGCGTCTTTAGACCTGAGAGGGAAACGACTCGGCGACTTTAGTCGCAGTCAATCTTGTTGATCCATTACCGCCTTGGGATTGTTTAATTTGGTGTGCTTTTGTATTGCACTTTCAATGGGACAATTACCATTTCAAATCTCCCAATCCTGTACGCATAACGGTTTTGCTCCGTTCGCGCAGCGTGGCGCAGCCAGGAGCCACCCTTTCGGGGTAAAGTTAGCTTCTCCTAAGAGGAGACGCTACGCGAACGACCGGTTATAAGAGCTTGTTAGGCTTGCAACACTGTTCCAGTGACCTTAGAACTGTTTAATCACAAGCGACAGAGCGCGGAACTAGCTTCGCATTCCGGGGTGTCGTGACTCAAATAACGGCTACCCTTCTCTTCTCTACGAGAGGCTGCGCCAACGAGACGCTGACGCGAACGACTACGCTCAGGGTGGTCTGGTCAGCACATCTTGCTTGATTTCTCTTACAAGCTCAGTCCCTTTAGGGCTGGGTTGCTGACAGTGTTCCTTTAATTTTTGCACCTGCGGTTACTAGTTTAACTCCTGATTGAAACATGGGAATGAGAGTTTAAGACTACTTAATGCTTTTCACTAGTCACCCACCACTCAAAAATGCCAAAATTACTGAGGAAATGCATGGATATTTTTGTGCAAAAGCTGAGAATATCTCTGGGGGAATTTAACCAAGTTCAAGAGAAATCATGGCAGATCAGTTTCCCATAATTGAAGTTCCACTAGATGCGCCTGAAGATGCTGAGTATTTGGGAACAAAAGAACGGAAATTGTTGATGATGTCATTTTTTTGGATGATATTTAATATCATATCGCTAAATATCAAAAGTTAAGTGTCGCGTAATTTGTCGCCTCAATTTTGTTAATAAAAAAGCCCTCCTTAAAATGGAGGGTTTATTTTTGCGTTTCCAACTAATCCGATTTAACCCAATCGGTAGGGGTTTTTGCCCATCCAAATGTCCATAAACTATTTGGTTTCCAATTAATCCGATTTAACCCAATCGGTAGGGGCAACTTAGTAGAATGTTTAAACTGGGGGTGTCAAAAAGGTTTCCAATTAATCCGATTTAACCCAATCGGTAGGGTTGTCGGTATCGCAATAAGACTAACACTAAACGTTTCCAATTAATCCGATTTAACCCAATCGGTAGGGTTTTGTTTTAGCTGGATTATTCTTGGTTGGGCAAGCAAGCGTTTCCAATTAATCCGATTTAACCCAATCGGTAGGGCAAAAAAAAAACATGAAACGTCTGCTTGTTGGTCTTGTGTTTCCAATTAATCCGATTTAACCCAATCGGTAGGGAGTTCGTCTAGCAGCCCAAGCCCCGTAAGGGTTTGGGCCTGCAAATTGACACCACTCTAAAAAACATTATATATGTTGTGCGAAATTTAGCAAGACACATACCTCAAATCCTTACCGTGTAAGCAATCGACACCACTCAACGAAAAATATAGGGTTTCAGCGATTTGGCGAGTGGTGTCGATGACGTTGATACAAAACTTCCCAAACCTAGATAACATAATACTTCGGCGGTGCTTGGGGTGCTTCCCCACCAATAATTAACACCCTCGTAACGGCCTCCTGGGATATCCAATAAAACCGCACATTGGTAATTGGGGCGTTTCGTAATTAATCGCCTTATATCCCGACACCAAACTGAGTACAGTTATGGTGCCAGGCTAAGGCGTAATAGCTAAATTTGATGGGAGGCTAGAAACGCTGCGACTTCAGCAGCGGTAGGTTGAGAAGCGATCGCCCCTGGTTGAATGGTAGTCAGGGCGCCAACAGCACTAGCATAGGTGACGATGCGTTTTGCTGTGTCTGCATCGCTTAAGCTGTGGATACCCTGCTGTACTAGTTGGTGGATAAATCCTGCTAAAAAGCCATCTCCCGCACCAGTTGTATCAACCACAGGAATAGAAAACGCAGGTAATTTACCTTCGTTTTCACTCAAGCAATAGGCGCAACCATTTTCCCCATCTGTGACTAAAACTCCCTCTAATGAATCCAGACGATAAGTGATGGCTCCCGGATCGGTGGTATTAAATAGCCATTCAGCTTCTTCTTGGGAGAGTTTGAGAAAATCGACTCGCTTAAATGTTTCTTGAATTTTTTGACGAGCGATATCTGGATCTTGCCAAAAAACAGGACGCCAATTCACATCTAGCAAAATCTTCAGGTCGTATTTTTCTGCCAACTCTAGGGCGCGGTGAATTGCCTTTTCACTTTCAGGATAAGCTAATTCCAAAGTACCTAAAACCAGAAAATCTGCTTCGGCGAATAGGGAATCTGGCAATTTCTCCTTTTGCAGACGGGTATCGGCAAATTCAGTGGTATCATAATTACCAAATCCGGCAAAAGAGCGATCTCCTGCCTGATCACGCACTACATAAACTTGCCGTGTTGGTGCGGTAGGATGGCGTTGCACCCCATTGATATCGACACCAATCTTTTGCAATAGCTCTACCAATTGATTCCCTGGTTCATCTTCCCCAACTGCTCCAATAAATCCTGCTGGCGTTCCCAGCTTGACTAAAGCACAAGCTACGTTCGCTGGTGCCCCTCCTGGGTAAGGCGTCCAAGATTTAACTTCTTCCAGTTTTAGCCCTAATTGATCGGCTAAACAATCAAACAAAACTTCACCTAAGCACAAAACACGGGGATTGCTCATCTCATTTTAGATTTTCGATTTTGGAGGAGAAATTTCCAGTATAAAATCTACAATATTTTCGGCTCATTTGTCGCCAGTTATTCATATAATAAAATGGCAATTTTTGCTACCATATAGGATGTATATATTTTTGGTTACTAAATTTTTTACCTCCGTAATCAGGTTATTTTTCTTTATTTAAAAGTATTCTGGCATACTAGTAGATTGTCATTTGTATTACCAGGAATTAGAAATAGAAATAAAATAATCATAATCGTATTGCTGCTAACACTTGAAACGCCTATCTACAAAAGAATCTTCTAGAATTAGAAGTAGTGATTGAGTACATATACCAAGAAAGGATAGAATAAGTCATGGCTGGTGGCGAGTCTCAGACCCCTGTTAGTCTGTCAGACAGAGAACTGCAAATTATCGATTTAGTGGCCACTGGCTTAACTAACCAAGATATTGCAGGGAAACTGGAAATTAGCAAACGCACGGTTGATAACCATATCAGCAACATTCTCACCAAAACCCAGACGGAAAACCGAGTGGCTCTTGTGCGTTGGGCTTTAAGATGGGGCAAGGTCTGCTTGCCTGATGTTAATTGTTGTTCATTACCCAAACCGAACGATTCCACCAATAGCACCCCTACGTGAAACTCAAAATCCCGTGCCTTAAGCAAGTTTGCATCTACAAAATTCACAAAGCTTACATCATCAGCTTTTCGTGGGTTTTGAATCCTAGCTTTATTTCCAGTGTGCTGTACTACTAAAGACGCGATAAATTTCTTCTGGTTTGCGACTAAGATCATTTTGACCTTTGACTGCTCCTCACCTCTATATCAGGACACGTCCCCTTTGCTCAAGGGATTTGTCTAATCATCAACAAAAATTAGCAATAATCTACTGCTGTAAGCGCTACATTTGAAAGAAATCTATGTTGCCCCATCGGTTTGGGGAGCAGTGTTCCTATGAATACTTCTGCTTCTTTTCCTGGTGAGTCGTCTGGCTTTAACTTTTTTAGCTTTGATTTGACTTCCCCTGTGTCTTGGAAAATTCCCAGCGTCCAAGACTTTGTACCTGATTTTCCGCAACCCACCCAAGATGCTGATTTACTCAAACAGCTATCGTTTATCCCTGGCTTAAAAGAAATTCTCATGGTGCGCCAGGTTCACGCTCTTGAACATGCTACTGTTTGGGTTCTGAGCGAATCAAACAGAGACTATCCTGCCAAAGAAGAATCCACTAATATTCAAATTGATAATGAACTATTAGGTGGTTTGTCTACAGAGCATGGATTCTACCTCTACGGCTCCGTGAATATCAGTGATTTGCGGCGTGCGGTTACATTAGCTCTACACCGCCTAATCAATGGTGAATCGGATTTGGCTGTACATCCCCGTTGCGGCACAAATTTATCCGTGGCGATGCTGTTGACAGCCTCTTTGGCTGTGGGTGTGCATCTCATGCTACCATTCCGACCAATTGAGCAGCTCATTGGTTTAGGATTAGCTGCAACCACAGCAGCTGAACTATCACCAGATTTAGGTTCTATAGCCCAACGATACCTCACAACCGCCATTCCCTTTAATCTTGCAATTGAAAATATTACACTCTCTCGCGACCTTTGGGGGAGACAAGGCCATTTTGTCAAGGTCTGCTGGCGAGAATAAGCAAATTATAGCAACCGCCAAAGTGCTTAGGACATTAACTGATGATAAAACCTAGACACAATCAGACTTGTAACCCAGTCCCCAGCGATGCACTGAGCGGTCGTTGTGTCCCCAGCGATGCACTGAGCGGTCGTTGTGTCCCCAGCGATGCACTGAGCGGTCGTTGTGTCCCCAGTCCCCTGCTATAAGTAGCCGTCATTACCGACTGACACCAGGACACATAAAAAACTCCACCCACAAGGGCATTGGGTATTGGAGCATAGTCCATTAGGCATAGAGCATGGAGAAAAGTCACCAATGCCCAATGCCCTATGCCCTATGCCCTATGCCCTATCCCGAATTTCTCACCACATCTCAATAATTAAATAAGTAATGAGTAATGAGTAATGAGTAATGAGTAATGAGTAATGAGTAATGAGTAATGAGTAATGAGTAATGAGTAATGAGTAATGAGTAATGAGTAATGAGTAATGAGTAATGAGTAATGAGTAATGAGTAATGAGTAATGAGTAATGAATCTTACTTCTTACTTCTTACTTATTACTTCTTACTTATTACTTCGCCCGTGAGGTTCGCGCTTTGGGAGAGTTCAATCTGCCTAGTTCAATCCCTTCTCTCCTTGTGAGAAATGCGGGCCTATGCCCAATGCCCCAACTCGGCGCATTATCACTGTCCTCATATCTATCTAGGGTGTGATAATTTTCTCAAAAAAAAATCAGGCTGACTTCATTCTCTAGGTCGATTAAAGTATTAGCTTATTCATATTAAAAATAAAGCAAACCTAGATTAAAAGAAGAATATCTATCTCAAATTAATGTATTTATTGAAAAAATACATAGAACTGTCTGTGCTTGTTATAGGACAATACAGTTCAGTTAGGCTCTAATGATATACACTGTAGGGGCACGGCACGAATAAAATTGTCATTAGAAGAAAAAATTTTGGATGCCGTGCCCCTACGACAATTTTCCTTAACTGAACTGTATTGAAACATATTTCTTCCCTAGGTTGATTGTTCAATAAGTTCAAATGGAAGTTTTGTTAACGCTGTTATTGAGGAGAACAAATGAAGGTTATTGCTTTTGTTTTATCTATCCTAAGTCCAATGCGCTTTCTAATTGTGGCTTTTACCTGTGCTTTGATATTTTTGTCTAGTATGTCTAGTAATTTTTCGGCTTTGGCAATCAGTAGTTATCAAAGTGACAGCCGTGAAGGTACTACGCAACTTCTAGAAATTCAACGCAAAACTGACGAAATAGCTAAATCATCACCCCCTGGCTGGGAAAAAGTCCAAGAAGAATCAAATAAAGGACTTAATGAAGTCCAGGGAGACGCTGATATTGACAAGCAGAAGCGTCCGGAAAATTCCCAGAATTCAACTTCAACAGAACAAGAAGTAGAGAGTTTTTTGGACAAAGTTACTGGTGAACAGTAAGTATTGTTAACTAATTGATAATTCGCCAAAGGAGTACTCAAGTGCCAGAAGTTTATCAAGCAGAACGTACCATCTCCTCTGTATTTAAAGAACAAACGCAAGTTGATAATGTGATTCGACGGTTATTAGATAGAGGTGTGCCTAGAGATAATATTTCAGTTTTAGGCAGAAACTTCCAATCAGAAACGCGAATTACTGGCTTTATTAGTAAGAGAGACGTGATTCTGGGAGGATTGAGAACAGGGGCAATTTTTGGTTCCTTGTTTGGTTCATTTCTCAGTCTGCTCACAGGTGTAGGCGTACTGTTCATTCCCTTTGTCGGTCCGATTGTCGCAGCAGGTCCAATTACTGCAATATTGCTTGGGGCTGCTAGTGGAGCGATCGCAGGTAGTGCCGGTGCGGGTCTAGTATCGGTTTTGACTACCTTGGGTATGCCTGAAGATAAAGCTGCAGTCTACCAAACCCGCTTACAAGCTGGCGAATTTTTATTAATGATAGAAGTTCCGATTGATCGCTCTGGAGAATTTCAACTGCTCCTCGAAAGTGCTGGTGCTGAAGAAATTAATACCATTGACAAAGCTTTAGCTCGTTCTTGTCCTGGTCATTGTAATAGCCCAGAAGATTTGTCTCCTGAAGTTCGCGCTCATCTTTCACCAGAAGCTCAACGCACATTCATTGAGCGCCATAACGTTGTATTAAATCAAACAGGTGACGAGTTAACTGCCGAACAAGCTGCTTGGGACGCCGTTCATCAGCAATTTGATGAAGATGAAAATGGCATTTTGTCAAAGGCTAAGGTTAACGTTTAATGCACATCAATAGGGTTGAGGGTTGAGGGAATAGGGAATGCTGAAATCCTTGATGTCATTCCCCTCTTTCCCTAGTCCCTAGCTATAACAATCAACAGTGATTTTAAATGCCACAAAATAACAGAATTTGTTTCATAATGATTGCAAAGGCAATGACAATCATCACAACAAGTGTCACCTTACCACCAGGGACAAGGGGTTGAGTTATTTGATTTGAATCTTTATCCTCATCCCGTTGCTTCCAAGTCATCAACGCAGGTATGATTCCGGTTAAAACTGAAATACTGAAGGTGCCAGCGTAATCTAGGGCTGTAAAGAAAATGCTAGGATTGATCGCCCCAAAACTCATAGAAGGTAAAAGAATCATCGAAAAAAGTGACAGACGATTACCCGTTTCCATCTTTGCAATCGGAGAAATTTCTTGGAAGAAATCCACAAAAGCGTACATAAATCCAATGAAGGATGTGGCGATCGCAAACTCTGAAAAAATGGAAACTAGCACTCCTAACCATTCTCCCCCACCACCTGCTCGTAGAATTTGCAATGGGTCTAACACAGTTCTGACCCCAGAAGCGTTGTTTATCATATCGGGATTGATGCTACCCAAAATTACCGCATTCCAGGACAGGAACATGATTAAGGGAATCCCAGAACCAATGATAATTGACTGGCGAATCTTGCGGGTATCTCCTTCGAGTTGAGTCACAACCACTGGGACAATGTTATGGTAATATAGCGTTACAAACATAACCGATACCGCACTTCCCAGGCTACTCCAGTTCTGAAATAATAATTGTGTACTCTTGACTTGGCCACCTGCGACTAATAATAATCCTAAAAACGACGCTATAACAATGGCGACCAAGACGTTATTGAATTTGGCGACAAATCTCTCTCGCCCAAGATACATAATTCCACCAAATAAAAGCGTGAAAGTAGCTGTTCCCACCCAAGCAGGTATACCATTTTCTACCTTCCACACTTGGGAAATTGCGGATACTAAAATATCTCCACCTTCGGCAATGTATGCTACCAACAGGGCATAGTGCAAGAACAAATAAGCAGCAGTGGTGATTAGCGCTCCCAGCTTACCAAGGCTTTGCTCAACCATTCCCATAAAACCGACACTCGGACGCCCCACCAGACGCATCCCGTTGACAGTCACCTCAACAATCAGCAGACCGGAAACTATAGTGTAAAGCCAAATACCTATCAGCAAAACTGTGGATGGTAAAATCCCAGAAGGCAGAGTAACTGCAGGTAGCGCCAGAATCCCAGCACCAACCGTGGTTCCCGCAATCAGCGCCGTGGTTCCTAACACACTACCTGGTTGATGACTCAGCTGATTTCCATCTAACTCGATATTGGAAAAAAATCGAGTGACTTCTTGATTTGACGTAACAGTCTTAATAGGGGTCATGCTGCAATATGCGCCTCAACTGAGAACAAGATGTTAACTTCTGTAAATAATCTTAGCAAAAACCCCAGATTGACTGATTTTTCAGCCCTCAGATGAATGTCAATTTTTGAGTTGGAATATAATTGGGCAAAATTTGATTCAGTTTGGCCTCGTTGAGATCCAGATGGCGTTCCAAAACTGCAGAAATCACATCGCGAAAATCGGTGGCGATCGCTAAGAGGATCTTTTCCAAGTCAAGACCTATCGAAAATTCATCAATACCCACAAGGCCTATCTCCACGAATAGCCTAGTGCGTAAGTCCTGATGGGTAATTTAGCGGACATGATATAACCCACATTCCGCACCCTAGGGTGTCACATAGCATAATCACGCAGATAATTATATTTTTTTAGTTATAAATTATGCTTTTAAAGTCAGCTTTATCCGTTAATATAAGGAGCTTAAGTATATTAGATAGCTTTATTTCCTTATACAAAACGGTAAAAACCGATTGTGACAGTTGAGGGTGCGGAATGTGAGATATAAGTCGGTTTTAAATTCTGGATTTTGAATCTTCAATTCCATTATCCAAAATTTAAAATCCAAAATTCGGTGATAGTTGAGGGTGGAAATTATCGCTGTGCCAAAAATACCTTGGAGGAGAAGCTACCGTGCAAACCATAGGGGATATGATGTTTTAGGTGCAGTCGAGCAATAGGACTTTGTTTTAAATCCCTAGCATCCAAAATTACTACATCTGAACGCTGATACGCCGCATCATAAACCAAAGCCAACAGCCAGCCATCATCTTCTGTTTGAGAACCTGGACGCGGAACAAAAATAGGTTCACCCATAAAACCACGGGGTGCTGCACTCCACACAAGTCTTTCTCCTGTTTCCAAGTCCAGCTTCAAAATCGCTTGCAAGGGAGCATTTCCAATGCTAGCATGAGCGGCACCTATGTATAGATATCTATAGGAGCGTCCCACATTCGCCGGATGGATAGTGGGGAACTCACAACAGCGTTCTTCAATTAATTTTTGCTGTACTTTTCCATCATTGAGGTTGAGATGAAATCGCCAAATTTGTCCTGGAGCAAGTGCTTCAAAATCAACTTGGCAAAAATCACTTTCTGGCGCTAACTCTGGTAAAAAGTCGTAACAAATGGAATCTACAATAATTTCATCACCCATCTCAAAAGCATTTACATGATGGAAAATAAAACCTGATGTAGTTTCTAAAGTTTTTATTCCTGTTTGCTTTGTCTGGGGAAAACGAGGAATTACAATAATTCGCGTGGGTTGATTTGGCTTGACTTTAATACATTCTGCTGCGCTACGCATTCCCAAGACGAAGGGTAAAGGATTAAAAGCAACAGGATTCTGAAAGAAAATGCAGTAATTGGGAGTGATGACAAAATCGTGAATAAAACAAAATCCCGGAACGTGATGAACTTGTTTTCTGACCACATTCCCTGCTAGGTTCAACTCAAAAATTGTAATTGTGGTAGATTGTCCCGGTTTAATAGAGAAGTTGACTAAGCAAGATTGACCCCCATCTTGCTGACAACTGGGGTCAAGCCGGGGATGTGCGCCAAAAGCTTCACCACTTGATAAAACTCCATCAAAATATTCTTTTCCCAAAGTTTCTAAGGTTCGAGGATCAAGGCGATGGGGTTCTGCTGCTTCCCATAGTCCCAAAAGCTTGTCACCCAAATAAATAACATTTGTATTGGCAATATTTTTAAGTTTAAAGTCGAAAATATTAGCTAACCAACCGCCTCGTTTTTGTGTACGGAATACACCACGATAAAGAATTTTTCCAGCTTTCTGTTCTGCTAAGTAACCTTCTGTACGGACAAAGCGGTTGCAAAAGTACGCTCGACCATCAACAAAGGTGATGCGGCTAATCATACCATCACCATCAAAAGGATGTTGAATTTTTTGTCCGTTGACATCAAGTAATCCAGGTCCGTTTCTAAATAGTGTCCCTTCCAGTTCTGGAGGTATTTTTCCTTCTATATCGTCAATCGAATAGTCAAATTCTTGCTTAAGGGATTGATATCCTCCTTGCCAATCTTCACGCGTGTACGACTTTTCTTGGTTTTTTAAATTCTGCATCGTGTTTAACTGGTACATATATTTTCCCCTATGGTTGTCAACGTTCAGCGTGTCCTACACAGACGCTATGCGTTGGCAATACTTTAAATATGATACATATATATATATTGCCCGTAAAGGCACAGCATTGCCTTGGCTTTATGGGCAATCTATGTTTTGGTGAAATTGTATAAGAACACAAGGGGTTTTCCCAAGTTGAGGAGCCACATGGGCGGGTCTCCCCACTTGAGCGGACTGGCGTCATATCGCTCCAATGCTAGAAACCCCACCCCAATCAGGGTGGTTTTTCTCCCCTGCTAAGGCTAAGAGCTAAGAGATAAAGAGCTTTTTCATACATAACGCAGGGTAAACTCATACATCAAATCTACCCTCCCCTTGCGTAAAATTGCTGGATCTAATCTTTCGGTAGTATTGCAAGTCATCAAAATAACTAAACGCTGTTTTATCTGAATCCCCGATTCATCAATCACACTTTGGTATAAAGTCCCATCCAGCAAACTGAGAATGTGTTCCGTTTTATTATTGTATTGTGCTACTTCCGAAGCGCGATTTTGTGCTAAGTTATCAGCTTCGTTGATAATGATACAAATCCGCTCTAGATAAGTTGGTGGGACAAAGTTGGCGATCGCATCATGATCTAAAATAAAAATTACATACCCTAATGGTACAAGAATTTCTTTCGCTACTGCCTGTGTCCATACCGTTTTACCTGTACCAGGTTCTCCGTGTACCAAAACCGCTAACTGGTTTTGATTCATCACCGCTTGTTGTACTGTATCAGTGAAGTTTTGAATATTTTCTGGGAAACTCCGAATCGCAAATTGACTGTGAACCTTCCCCACACGGCTTTGATATCCACTCAGCATTACCGCTAAATCGTAATTAGCTTTGTTAATTAGTGGTGCTAGATTCTTGGACATTAAAGTATATTGTCGCCGTCCACGATCATAAGGGTCAATTTGTAGCCAAACATCTTGCTGTGACCAGTAAGCATAAACAGTATTAATCACGTCTAAGCGTTCCCAATTCACAAATTTCTCTTTTGGCAAATAAAAATCTCTCTCTAGGTAATATTGGGTAATAATATCGGGTTGTTCCAATAATTGCAAAATTCGTAATACAGTAATTTCTTGCAGTCTATTCAGGACATAATCAATAGGAATACTCTCACGGCTGACAAATTGAACAATCGGCGTTTCTGTACTCAAAACGTCTTTGTAACGATTATCTGGCGTCAGCGGATCTGGTGTAATAAAATTCCAATATTTTTGCAATTCACCACGAGTGTAGTCGGAAGCTACATTTAATAAATTTGCCCACCAACTATAATCTCGTCTCGCTAAAGCATCAGCATAATAACTCGCTAAATTAATAGTTTTTTGGCTTAACTCCTGGGTATCATGAGTTATAACCTCACAGAAATATTGCCAATCGAAGTCACGCTGCAATGGTCGCCAACCGCTAGCAATTAAGCTTTGACGGTTGTTATTCGTAGGTGTGCTTTCGTTACTTCTAAAATTATCAAAATTCATATTTTCTGTTCGCAGCCGTGATTGAGTTTTTCTATTGTGACGTAGGAGATTATCAAAAAGTTTGATCGTAAATATATATAACTTAATTGCGTCTAAATCGTCATCACATCTTCTTAGGGTACTTAAATGCTGTGAAAGCTAATTTATTTCTTTATGTATTACAGTGTAGTATGTAAATTACAACTCTGTCAAGTCATTTTGAGTTTTGGATTTGCCATTCAGAATTTCTGAAACTGAACTGAGCTAAATTACAAGTATAGTTAATCACATTCCAAATTGCACCTTCAAGCTGAAAACCTGATTTTTCCGTAGGAACTAGTAGTCCTTCAAGTCAACAATGCTTGGTGAATTGATTTGTTCGTAGTTGCACTACCCGTAGGGTAACGTAACTACGAACAACCCATCAAAATTAATTGGGACAGATTATTAGTAGGGCGTAGGCTGCGTCAGACCGAAAACCTTAATAGCACATCAGTGGTCTGGTTTTTGTGACGCACCCTACAAATTGGATATTTTTTTGAATTGTCAGTTGCCTGTTGCCACTATTTTACCAAAAAGCCGTCCTAGAAGAACGGCGGCTCTAGACCCAAGCTTTCGGTAAAGTTGATACACTAATATCCATCCCCTTTTTTTTGCAGATAGTCGAAACTATCATGTTAAATTTACCTGTAGGGCGGTAATTTAAGATTATGGAGCCAAATCAGCAACAACAGCGCCACACAGCCGCTAAAGATTTTCAGGAATCCCTCGACCAATTGCAACAGATGTTGGAAGACAATCAGACTCAACAGGAGCAAACGCCAGAATTAAATATTGGTAGCGCCACCAATGTCGAGGTAGAGGAAGATTTCACAGCAATTGATCTAGCGGCTTTTGAGGACGCAGTTGCTGATATTGAACAATATCTGGAAACAAAAAGGGTGAGCAGTGAGGAGTAACGAATTACCCTCTCATTTGCCGCTGGGCTTCGTATAACATTAAAGCAGATGCGATCGCCACATTTAATGACTCTACCCCTGGACTGAGGGGAATTTGCACTTGTAAATCTGCCATCGCGGCTAAATCGGGCGATAAACCAGCACCTTCATTTCCTAGTAAAATCAAACTAGGTTTTCGCCAATTTACTTCCCAGTAAGTTAAAGTTGCACTCGGCAAGGTCGCTATTACCTGCATTCCGGCTTGCTGACTTTGTTGGACTGTAGCGGTTAAATCTTCTGTTACCGCCATCTGTAGGCGAAACCACTGACCAGCAGAAGCACGCAGCACTTTGGGATTCTCTAAATCTACACTATCGCCACTCAGCCATAAACCAGATGCTCCAGCCGCTGCTGCTGTGCGTATAATTGTACCTAAATTGCCTGGATCTTGTACAGTTTCCAAGGCTAGGACTAAACCAGTAAAAGGCACTTGGGTTTGAATCTCGCCCCGTTTTGCTGTCGCCACGACACCATCTGGTTGTACTGTAGTAGCGATCGCCTCTATTACTTCCTGACTGACAATTTCTGCCCGTTCACATTGGCTACTAGCTACTTCCCACAGTGAAGCATGGGCTATTTGCCATTCTGGGGTACAACACACCACCGCTAGCGGATAATCCACCGCACAGGCTTCCTCCAAAAGGTGTGTCCCTTCCAATAAAAATAACTCTTGCTTGCGCCGTTCTTTACTGGAGTGCAGTTTGCGGATTTGCTTGACTAGGGGGTTTTGTAAACTTGTCAACATTAAAACTATTGAGTTAGGAGTTAAGAGTTAGCAGTTGAAAGAAACCGAATTCACTCTTCACTACTAACTCCTAACTTAGACATGCGGAACCCGGGACTTGAACCCGGAAGCCTTGCGGCACTAGAACCTGAATCTAGCGCGTCTGCCAATTCCGCCAGTTCCGCTGGCATCGAACTATATCCACGATTTACAATTATTGCTTATTTATCTATGCTTGTCAAGTCCTCTATTCAATACTCAGCAATTCCCCCATTCCCCCATCTAGTTCCTCAAGAACTCTGCCCTGGGGTTACTGAGTATTGATATTTGCCAATAACCAGGGTTTATCAGAATATTTAGCAGAAATTTTTAAATCCCCAAAATGCTTACTGATACTAGGCTTTAGGCGTATATCCCATCGTAAACCATCAATTACCCAGACAATATGTAGCGACAAAATGTAGACAAATGAATTCTTTACTGTAGAATCAAAACCAACTTCAACCCATTAAAATTGACATATTTATTTTGGAGGTAGGCTTATTAATCCTTCTAGCAGCTTACCAGATGCGAACACTTCTCCAGAAGCAGACTCCTTAGTCTTGCAAATCTGGGGTGGGCATCGTTTGGGCGGTCATGTCAAAATTAGCGGAGCCAAAAATTCGGCACTGGTAATCATGGCTGGAACTTTGCTATGTTCGGGAGACTGTCATATCGACAATGTTCCCTTATTAGCGGACGTGGAACGGATGAGTCAAGTTTTATTGGCTTTGGGTGTGGGGCTAACACGAAACGGCGAAAGTTTAGATATCGATGCTAGGGAAATTAAAACATCAAAAGCTCCCTACGAATTGGTGACACAACTGCGGGCAAGTTTTTTTGCCATAGGACCGATTCTGGCACGGCTAGGAGAGGTGCATATGCCGTTACCAGGTGGTTGTGCTATTGGGGCTAGACCAGTTGATTTACACGTCCGGGGACTGCAAGCAATGGGTGCTGAGGTGCAAATTGAGCATGGCATTTGTCATGCCTATGTCCCTGGTACTAATAATAGATTAAAAGGTGCGAAGATTTACCTAGACAGTCCTAGCGTGGGAGCGACGGAAACCTTAATGATGGCGGCGACTCTAGCAGAAGGAGAAACCACCATTGAAAATGCCGCACGGGAACCAGAAGTAGTAGATTTGGCGAATTTCTGCAACAAGATGGGTGCCAAGATTCAGGGTGCTGGCACTAGTACGATTACAATTGAAGGTGTTCCTAAGTTGCATTCTGTGGAATACAACATTATTCCTGATCGCATTGAGACGGGAACGTTTTTAGTCGCTGCAGCTATTACTCGCTCAGAACTAACCCTAGGACCTGTCGTACCCGATCATTTAACCCCAGTAATTGCCAAGCTGCGCGATATTGGCGTACCCATAATTGAGGAAGCACCCAACCTTTTACGCATCTTACCAGCACAAACCCTCAGAGCTACGGATATTGAAACCTTGCCTCATCCAGGCTTTCCTACGGATATGCAAGCACCATTTATGGCTTTGTTGACATTAGCCCAAGGCGACAGTCTGATTAACGAATCTGTCTTTGAAAATCGCTTGCGTCATGCATCCGAGTTAAATCGCCTAGGGGCAGATATTCGTGTCAAAGGTAACGCGGCCTTTGTCCGGGGAGTGCCCATGTTGTCAGGCGCACCCGTATTAGGCACGGACTTGCGAGCCTCAGCAGCGTTAGTCATCGCCGGACTCGCAGCCGAAGGCAAAACCACTATTCAGGGATTAAACCACCTTGATCGTGGTTATGATCGACTCGATATCAAATTGCAGCAATTGGGTGCAAAAATTCTCCGTGTGAACGAACCACCGACAGAAACTGTATTGACACCCAACGCTAGTACTCCCTCAGCGTCGATTTCAACTTAGTAGTTAGGTGGGGCATCAGCCCTACCTAATTCTGGTTATACTATAATCAAGGAAGGATCGCCTGTTAATATTTTGTCTTTCCATCTGGCTGCACCATGTCCTTGTTTAAAACTTCCCTGATCGGTTTAAAAGCAGACTCATTTCGTCATCCATTAGACCTGGAAGCTACCAAAACTCTTAAACAGATTCCCGGACTAGATATGTTGGTGCGAAATTGGCTCGGTCCAATGGCCGAGCAGGTTTTCTATGTAGAAAATATTGCCTCCAGTGTCCTGGTGGGTGAAAAACAGCTACCCGATTTACATCAGCTGTTGTTAGAAGCCTGCAAAATATTAGATATCGATCCTCCACAGTTGTATATTCGGCAACATCCTGCCCCCAACGCCTACACCTTTGCCATGCGGGGTAAGCAACCTTTTATTGTGCTGCACACCTCCCTCATAGAAATTCTCACACCAGAAGAAATTCAGGCGGTAATCGCCCATGAATTAGGGCATCTCAAGTGCGACCACAGCGTTTACTTAACGCCCGTAAATTTACTAATATTAGCTACAGCAATTTTACCAAACGTTGGCGCGGTGCTTGCCCAAGCAATTCAGACACAACTTTTGGAATGGGTACGCTGTGCAGAATTTACCTGCGATCGCGCCGCATTGTTAGCCACCCAAAACCCCAAAGTTGTCATGTCAGTTTTAATGAAACTGGCGGGAGGTTCCCCCACCTTAGCACCACAACTTAACCTCGATGCCTTCGTTGCTCAAGCCCGCGCTTACGATGATATTAGCAAGAGCGAACTCGGTGAAATGGTCAAAGTTGCCCGCACAGCCCAATTAACTCATCCAGTACCAGTATTGCGGGCGCGAGAAATTGACCGCTGGGCAAGCAGCAAAGAATATCAATCATTATTACAAACTCACGGACTTAAGTCTACTGATCAAGTCGCACCTCAAGGCGGGTGGCGAAACTGGTAGACTGAGATTAAAGAATGAGGCGATCGCACCGGCTCAAATTGATTTACCATAATGCTGGGCGCAGCAAAAAAACACCCCATTGGTTAAATAACAACCGCCAGCATGACATTTGTAGCCAAAGACAATCACTTCCAACCCATTAACTTATTTGAATACGAAAAACTAGCACCAGAATATCTCTCCCAGATAGCGTTTGATTACTACAGCAGTGGTGCGCTTGATGAACTGACTTTACGAGATAATCGTGCTGCTTTTGAGAAAATCAAGCTGCGACCTCGGATATTAGTAGATGTGAGCGATCGCCATCTCAACACCTCCATTTTAGGACAACCGCTGCAACTGCCTCTACTAATTGCACCGATGGCGTTTCAATGTCTAGCCCATCAAGAGGGAGAACTCGCCACAGCCATAGCAGCAGCCTCAGCAGGTGTGGGTATGGTATTAAGTACTTTGGCTACTAAAAGCATTGAAGAAGTGGCAAAAACCCGGGACAATTTTCCCAATGCCCTACAATGGTTCCAGCTTTACATCCATAAAGACCGGGGATTGACTCGCGCCTTAGTAGAAAGGGCTGAAGCTGCAGGTTACAAAGCACTTTGTCTAACCGTAGACGCTCCCGTTCTCGGTCGTCGCGAGCGCGATCAGCGTAACGAATTTACCTTACCACCAGGGTTACACGCGGCTAACCTTTCTACTATATCACAATTAGACATTCCCCATCAACAAGGAGAATCCGGCTTATTTACCTATTTTGCCCAGCAGTTAAACCCAGCGATAACTTGGCAAGATTTGGCATGGGTACAGTCCATCTCTGGACTACCCTTAGTACTCAAAGGCATTTTACGCTTAGATGATGCAGTGCGGGCTGTAGAGTATGGCGCCAAAGCAATTGTAGTTTCTAATCATGGAGGCAGACAATTAGATGGTGCGATCGCCTCAATAGATGCCCTACCTGAAATAGTAACAGCCGTGGATCATAGAGTAGAAGTGCTATTGGATGGAGGTATCCGCCGGGGTACAGACATTCTCAAAGCCTTAGCATTAGGCGCAAAAGCCGTACTGATTGGGCGACCTATTTTATGGGGACTCGCCGTAGCAGGCGCACCAGGCGTATCCCATATCATATCGCTGTTACAAGATGAGTTAAGCGTGGCAATGGCTCTGAGTGGCTGCAGTAAACTACAAGATATCGACCCTAGTACTCTGTCAAGATAAAAATGATGGACTGTAGTGCGGGCATCTTGCCCGCGTGAGCGAGACGCTCACACTACCAAAAATCCCTCAAAACAAAATTGACAGACTACTAGTTTAGTGTACTAAGTCAGGACTTACTTCCGTGTCACATTTAAAGAATGGTGCGTGACGCCACAAGTCTTGTGACTACGTACAATATTTATCGCTGCGTCACGCACCCTACAATTATTATTGTGCCCGGAGAGTAAGTCCTATAAGTGAGAAAAAAATATTTATGCTTGCCAAAAAATTGCTGAATAGAGTATACTGAAAAAGTTGCACCCAAGGGCGGGTGGCGAAACTGGTAGACGCACCACACTCAAAATGTGGCGACCTTGCGGTCATAGGAGTTCGATTCTCCTCCTGCCCACTATTTTAAATAGAGAGAGCAAAACAATGCGACTAAAAAGATGGGAATCTCCTCGCCGGGAAGGCAGGAATGATAAAGGCAAAGGCGGTTCTGCCAGAAAGCGACAACTGAAAAAACAAAGGCAAATGTTGCGACAAAGATTGAAGGATGCGAACAAACCAGATAACAGGAAAAATAACAAGCATGGGGAGGAAAATATTTTCTTCCCCTATTTTTTTGGTTTCTCTTACAGGAAAAAAGTATCAAAACTTACTCCATTTCCAGCGGAAGGTTACTTAAATCTGTCTAGCTCTGATCTCTGTGTCCTCTGCGCCTCTGCGGTTAATTAAATAATAGGTAATATTCTGGCGGTTCGGGAGTAGTAGTTTACCTAACAGGGTTTTTCTGAGGCTCAAGTATTATTACGTAACAATAAATAGATAAATTGTAATGCTTCTATGAAGAAGCAGTAGTTTACTTATGAAGTAACTATGAATTTTGTCATCTAGATTGTAAAAATATTGATATATTATGTAAAATAAAATACATTACAAAGTAATTTTGGAGATATAAAAACAGTAAAAATTTTACTGGTAAAGCTGTTTTAATTATAAGTGAATGTTCCTGTTTGAATGTCTAATAAATGTACTCAAATTAACAGATGAATGGATTTTATGAACATTTAACTTTATTGCTTGAAAAAAAATCCTACTATGCTAGAAAAAACTGCAAAAGAAGTCGTGTACATCATTATACCTGTCCACAATCGCAAAAATACAACATTAGCTTGTTTAGAAAATCTCCAGAAGTGCGGTGATATCCAACATTATCAGGTAGTAATTGTGGATGATGCTTCCACTGATGGCAGTGCCGAAGCGATTCATTCTCTGTATCCAGATGTAAAGATTTTACCCGGCAATGGAGAACTTTGGTGGACAGGAGCTATGGCTTTAGGAATGCAGTATGCTTCTTTGCAAGGCGCAGAATATATTTTCTGGCTGAATGATGACTGCTTACCTGAACCAGGAACTTTACCACTGATGGTTAAGTATATGCAGACACATCCAGATACAATCGTCGCGCCTACTTGCTATATGGCTGACGATAACTCTTCTATACCCGCCAAAAACGGTTTTCGCGGACGACAAGTCTTCGCGGCTAGTCCTGGCGAAGTCATTTCTGTGGATGGGATGTCTGGCTGGTGTGTCGGTATACCATCTGCAGTCTTTGACAAAATTGGTTATCCAGATGCAAGCAAATATCCCCACTACGCAGGAGATGATATGTACCTGCTCAGAGCAACTCGCGCTGGTTTTAGGGCTTGTCTGCTGGGAGATGCGAAAGTCAATCTAGTTGGAGGTGTGCGGATAACAATCAAATTTCAACACTATTTTCATCCTCAATTGACATTTGCGGAAACTTTTCAGCGTTTGTTCTGGAATAAAAAATCTCCCTATCGCTTACCAACGCAATTTTATCGCCATACAGAAAAATACGGCATACTATTGGGTTCGCTACTGTTCTCACTCAAGGTAATTGCTTGGCTAGCAAATTGGGCTAAATATCAATTTTTTACATACTACGGTAATGTCTCTAGCTAAGGTTATATATTTTATCTTATTTTATTTGTGTGGGCGGCTGAATAATATTATGAGTAAAAAATTAAAAGTCCTAATTTCTGCCTACGCCTGTAGACCAAATATGGGTTCAGAACCTGGAGTTGGTTGGAACACAGTTATAGAATTAGCAAAATATTGCCAGGTATGGGTGTTAACCAGAGAAGATAATCGCTCAAGTATTGAAGCGGAATTGAGCAAAAATCCTATCTCTGGAATTCATTTTGTGTACTGCGATCCACCCCAGTGGGCTGGCTGGTGGAAAGCAACTAAACTACCTCACTATTACTTGTGGCAATTGAGTGCATACTTCAAAGCTAGACCATTACATAATGAAATTGGTTTTGACATTGTACATCATGTAACTTACGTCAAATACTCAACTCCCAGCTTTCTTTCCCTGTTACCAGTTCCCTTTATTTGGGGTCCAGTTGGAGGGGGAGAATCTGCACCCAAACCCTTTTGGCAAGATTTCAGCTGGCGCGGTAAAGTGTTTGAAATTTTGCGAACTTTGGGTCAGAGGCTAGGTGAGATTGATCCGTTTACCCGCTTGACTGCGCGACGGAGTATTTTAGTACGGGCAACAACTGATGATACAGCTAAACGCTTGTATCAAATGAACGCAAGAAATGTAGAGGTAATTTCAGCGCTGGGTCTATCACCGGAGGAGATTAAACGCCTAGTCCAGGATAATATAACTAACAGTTCGCCGGTGCGTTTCATCAGTATGGCAAGACTACTGCACTGGAAAGGACTTCATTTAGGAATGCAAGCCTTTGCTATGGCAGATTTACCCGATGATGCTGATTACTGGATTTTGGGAGAAGGACCGGAGAAAGAAAGACTGCAAACCCTGGCGGAGAAACTTAATGTTAC
Source organism: Gloeotrichia echinulata CP02 (assembly GCA_038087035.1). Classification (NCBI taxonomy): domain Bacteria; kingdom Bacillati; phylum Cyanobacteriota; class Cyanophyceae; order Nostocales; family Gloeotrichiaceae; genus Gloeotrichia; species Gloeotrichia echinulata. The sequence continues at coordinate 847,769 of CP051187.1, forward strand.
CCAACGTGTCAAATTTTGGGGTGAGCAGTCAAGGGATGAAACTTTAAGTAAACTCAGTGAATGTCATGTATTGCTTCATCCCAGCCTCCATGACTCTGGAGGATTGGTTTGCTTGGAAGCAATGGCCGCAGGTCGCCCAGTAATTTGCTTAGATTTGGGAGGACCAGCTTTACAGGTGACTGAGGAAACAGGCTTCAAGGTTCGGGCTAATACTCCAGAACAAACAGTGCGTGACTTAGCCGAAGCAATGACCCGTTTGTCCCATGATGTAAAACTGCGACTACAAATGGGTCAAGCCGGGCAAAAGCGGGTTAGGGAAAACTTTTCCTGGGAAAAAAAGGGTCAGGAGTTGGTGCAGCTTTACGAGACAATCCTCACGGAGAAGTCAACTGTGGATGTTGACACTTATAATTTGCCTTAACTTAAATTTAAAATCACAACTAAGATAATTATCATGCAAATTTTGAGTGTACACAACAAATATCAAATTCGTGGCGGTGAAGATGAATCCCAACTATTAGAACGGCGGATTTTGGAAGAAAATGGACATCAAGTTGACCTATATGAAGAAGACAACATTCGCGTTAATTCTCTGCATCTAATGCAAGTGGGATTGCGAACAGTCTGGTCAACAGAAGCCTATAAAGTAGTCAAACAACGGCTGCAAAATTCCACGTACAATATTGTTCACGTCCAAAATTTCTTTCCCTTAATTTCTCCCTCAGTTTATTACGCAGCTAAGGAACAGGGAGTCCCTGTCATCCAATCTCTACGGAATTACCGTCTGCTATGTCTTAATTCATTCTTTTTTCGCGATGGGCAAGTATGTGAAGATTGTTTGGGGAAGTCTATTCCCTATCCTGGTGTAGTTAATGCTTGCTATCGAGACAGCAATCTCCTTTCTGCGGGTGTAGCCACCATGCTGACTGTGCATCGAGCTATGAATACCTGGAAACAAATGGTAGATATTTATATTACCTTGTCTGAGTTTGCCCGAAAGAAAATGATTCAAGGTGGTATACCAGCAGAGAAAATTGTCGTCAAGCCAAATTTTGTTCATCCAGACCCCGGTGTAGGAGAAGGACGTGGTGGTTACGCCCTTTTTGTGGGCAGACTTTCTCAAGAAAAGGGGCTAGATACGCTACTTACTGCTTGGGAAAAATTGGGTGCAAAAATCCCACTGAAGATTATTGGCGATGGACCTTTATCAGAAGAAGTAATCAAAGCAGCAAAAAAAAATCCGCAAGTGGAATGGTTAGGACGCAAACCAATGCCAGAAGTGCTTGCTATCATGGGGAATGCTACGTTTTTAGTTTTTCCCTCCAAATGGTATGAAACCTTTGGTAGGGTTGCAGTTGAGGCATTTGCTACAGGGACTCCTGTAATTGCTGCTAACATTGGAGCGATCGCCGAATTGGTAGACTCTGGTCGCACAGGTTTAACTTTTATTCCTGGAGATCCAGAGGATTTAGCTACCAAAGTAGAGTGGGCTGTGACCAATCCGGCTTTGCTTGGACAGATGCGCCCTGAAGCAAGGGCTGAGTTTGAAGCTAAGTACACAGCACAGCAGAATTACCGCCAGATGATGGACATTTATCAACGGGCTACTGGTGGTAGAGGTCAAGAATCTGATTTTTTCCAAATTTACTCACAAAGGGATTGACATTGCCCTAGGGTGACTGCTATATTATCTAAAGTGCAATTGCAATTGTTGGGGCGTAGCCAAGTGGTAAGGCAGCGGGTTTTGGTCCCGCCATCCCTAGGTTCGAATCCTAGCGCCCCAGTTAACTCAAGGACAGACTAATATATCTATCTGCCCTTTTACCCATTCTATCAGTTATCTAACGACGATTGTGCGTAGGGGTGCAAGGCCTTGCACCCCTATGGTCTTTGCAACAACGTCAATTTTCAGGCGACTTTAAAGCTTGGTCCAAAACTTGTCGCGCCTGTTCTGCTTTAGCTCGCGCTTCTTGGTAACGTAGATTGGCTTGAGCAAAATTTTTGAGAACTTTAAAACCTTCCTTGAGACGGGTAATTTCATCCTCAGTCACTGACTGATCGCAAAACAGAACATCAACCGCCTTGCGAATTTCCAGTGCTTCAGCGCGTGATTCTTGAACTTTCAACTTGAGTGTAGCCAGATTGCTCAGAATCTGGACTGCTTGTGTAATGTGATCCTCACCGCTAGCAATCTCAATGCTTGCTTCCTTAACTTCAATTAATTGTTGTGGACCAAATCCCTCTTCTAGTTCTGTGGGTAGCTTACCTGCATCCATCAGTTCTATCAGCTGATCCATTGCTTTTTCACGGGCTTTGGCTGAATCTTTGCCAGAAACAGTGAGGATAATTTCTGGGCTTTGAGCGAGAGTATACTGAACCATATTTAGGGCAGAAAAGTTGCTGGTTAACCAAGCCGAGGAAAACAATTTTAACATGAACAGAGTGGCAACTAAAACCTACTCTCATGAAAAATTAAAAATTAAATTCGCTCCACGTTGGTAGTTGACTGTTGAGCCTTATTAATAATGATTATTGATAATTCTACTATAGTTGAGTTCTGAGTTGTTGAGTCTACCAAGTCCCCCAAAATAAAACTTTATACTGAAGAAAGAGATAGTAAATTTCAATAGGAGGCGAGAGCAATGGCTCCCAATCCCACCATCATGCAAGCTGTGGAACAATTGGGTTACCGTGTCACTGTTGGTGATGTGGCGACCCAAGCAGGATTGAATGTCGCCCAGGCCAATCTTGGGTTATTAGCTCTGGCGTCGGATGCTGGCGGACATTTGCAGGTAGCAGAATCTGGTGATATTGTGTACCTTTTTCCGCAAAATTTTCGAGTAATATTACGCAATAAGTATTTGCAATTAAGGTTGCAGGAATGGTGGAAAAAGGTTTGGGGTGTTCTGTTTTACCTAATTCGCATTTCTTTTGGGATTTTCTTAGTTGTTTCCATCGCCTTAATTACTGTCACCATCATTATTATCATCACGGCTGCTAACTCAGATCGAGATAACGATAATCGCAGTAATAATTCCAGAGGTAGTAACTTCTTCTTTTTCCCAGATTTATTCTGGTATTTTAGCCCAAATTATGACAACCGCTCCCAGGAACGGCGACGGGAAAGGCAAGAACAAAGCAATCTGAATTTCTTTGAGGCTGTCTTTTCGTTTTTGTTTGGTGATGGTAATCCTAATGCCAATTTAGAAGACCGCCGCTGGCAAGAAATTGGTACCGTGATTGGTAATAATCGAGGTGCAGTAGTCGCCGAACAAATTTCTCCCTATCTAGATGACATTGGTGAGAAATATCAACAAGAATACGAAGATTATATGCTACCTGTTCTCACACGATTTAACGGACAACCAGAGGTAAGTCCTGAGGGGCAGATTGTATATTATTTTCCAGAGTTGCAGGTGAGCGCCAGCCAAAAGCGTCGTCAGTCATTACCAGACTACCTGGAAGAATTACCCTGGCGTTTTAGTGCGGCCAGTTCGGGACAAATTCTGCTGAGTGCTGGTTTGGGTGTACTCAATTTTGTTGGTGCTTTGGTGTTGGGAAGTTTATTAAAAGATGGTACAGTCGCCGCCGAATTAGGTGGATTAGTAGCTTTTGTGCAAGGGATTTATTGGCTGTTGTTGGCTTACGGAACAGGTTTTTTAGGGATACCGTTAGTACGTTATTTCTTTCTTCAGTCGCGCAACAGCAAAATTGCTGCACGCAACCGCGATCGCCTTTCCCGCGCTAGACTATTGGCAAACCAGGATGCAACCTTACAGCAAAAAATTGACTACGCTAGTCAGTTTGCAGCACAAAAGGTCATCGGGAAAGAAGATTTGGTCTACTCTAGCGAAACTGACTTACTCGAACAGGAATTTGAGCGTCCTGCTCAAATTGACCCGGAAAACGCCTAAATTTTAGAATACAGCCAAAACCCCACCCAGTTTTGGCTGACGCCAACATTCCCCTAAGCGCAGGCGCTTAGGGGTTAGGGATATCCCAACCAGCTTGCTGTTAAGCACAAACTTAGAACCCCGGTAACTTTTATGGAACCGGGGTTTTTGCACACCGAACTACCCTTAACACCAAGGGTATTGTCATATATTATTTCCCCAATTTTTGTTACATTTACGCCCCTCAACAATCTTCAGAAAGGAGGATGCAAAGACATGAGATATGGCGAAACATACTATAATTAGTATTAAGAATAACTGAGTTTATTATTTTATTTTTTGGTTGATATAATTACATAAGAGTAAATTTAATTACCATGAAAATTAATAGATTAATGCTCTATCATATTGCTGGAAACTTGGATACTTTCTATAGGAAGATGACTTAACGAGGGAGTAAGTTTAAAGTAATTATGGTGTGTCGAATAACTGCTTTCTTTGGAGGTTTAGCCCTGATACTAATTTTCTGTGAATGTGCTTAATAACGCCCACACCTTAGAAAGGATTGGCTCTATTAATAAAGCTTGATTACCCAGGCTTAAGTAAGTGCATACTGATGAAGAAATGGTATCAGCTAAACCTTTTTTATTCATCTTATTTTAATTAAATTAGGACTTACGCATGAGTAACCAAAAATCAAGGGTTTGGGTTGGGCATAGTGCCGGAAAAATTAACCAATGCCCTATGCCCGCTCTCCACTAATAGCCTCGACGGGTCAGTCCTGTAAATTTACGAATTAAGAATATTTCTATCTTCTCTATTCAGTGCTTAATTGCTAAATATAAATATTTAAATTGTGGTAAAACATCTACTTTTATCTCTGACTTGGTTTTGAACCAAGTCTTTTTTATGGTTATTTTTTATAACTTATTTTATTACAAGTAAATAGGCAATCAATTATCAGGTTTGAACATATTTGAACACATCCTATAGGCAGATGAAATAAATTATTAGTATTTATAAAATATCTCTATATGGTAAACACTTGGTATATCTATAGGCTTGGTTATGAACCAAGCCTTTTTCATGACTTTACCGTAGCAATCAGGTATTTTTATTGCCAGAGAATATATATATTTTGCGAATTTTCAGAACAGGGGTAAAAGTCTTTTTTGAAGTTAATATTCTTGAGGATGTCTGCGAGTTGCAAAATATCCCCTAGTAGTCCACCACACCAACAATGCTTGGAGAATTGATTTGTTCCTAGTTGCGCTACCCTACGGGAAAGCTGGGTTAATAGCGCTCTTAATGTCGAGTGCGCTAAACCGGGATTTATCAGCACAATTCTCAAAGCCTGATAAAATCTAGATTCCGGTTTTTCACACAAATCAAAACATAACCTGTCAAAAATCCCCGAAGCATATTCAGGGCTGGGATTATGATGAGTGCGAGTATGGGACTTGTTCCAAATGCGGGTAAAGCGCAACTATAAACAAGCTGTTGGCTCATGCTGTATCAGCTTTGAGAATTTTTGTACACACCTAAAAGTCGGATGATCTATCAGCAGACTAGATCTAAATTAGCTGTATATGGTAAACACCTGGTATATCTGGAGGCTTGGTTAAACGCCAAGCCTTTTTCATACCTCTGTACAACAAAGTATATTTTAATATGGTTATTTTTGGGCAGGGTTAATATATTGACCGGGCAATGTACTAGCATTTTTTAGGATATTTGGACACATCCTATAGGAAGATGCACTGGATGAAAAGTGGAACTAAATTATTCTAGTACGTTGTTAAGCACAGCAATGATCAAGGTTTGGTTCACAACCAAACCTTTTTTATGTGTATCCAAGTTATCCCATAACAGTTTTTAGACTATTTGCACACATCCTATAGGAAGATGAAATCCAGTCAGGCTGGGTCTAAATTAGTCATAGTGTAGTAAATGCTTGGTATATAGAAAGGCTTGGCTTACCCATGCCTTTTTTCATGCGTAATCACGGAATCTGCTATCGGATTTTAGAATATTTCAACACATTCTGTAGGAAGATGCACTGTACGAAAAGTATTTCTAGATTTTCGCTATGTGAACAGAGCCGACACTGACTTACAGTCCCGGTCTCATAGCTTAAGTCCTCTATCAGAGGACTTAAACCCATATTGATTTTAAGTAAAATAAATTACATTATTTTTGTTGATTCATAGTTTATGCGTAAAGGTGCAAGATGTGAAGTAGCGAAAAATTATTCAACATCCTCATCCTCACCTAAATTTAGTGCCATTCTGTCATTGGTGCAGATGCGTCAGGAGCGAGAAAACCTGAAAATCCCAAGAAATTACTGGTACTGACGTACCCTACTAATACCAATTTGAAAAAAGAATGGGACAAATAGGGTAGGGGCGCGGGCGCAAGGCCTTGCGCCCCTACAGATTATCGATGTGTTGCAAAGATTTTTTCAATTGGTATAACTAGTTTCAAGCCACCTCCCCTTGTGCGTGGGGCGTTTGATTGCAAAATAAGAATTGATATTATGCAGTAATTGCATGAATACCTATCTACCAGTCTCTAGTAAATGCAATCCTCATAGAAGGGAATAAAGATGGATACCCCTGGTACTGACCAGGGGTTTTTATTTATATGTACCTGAGTTCGATATAAGCCCCTAACGTAATCTCTTTGCACCCTGACGAGGCTTTAAGTCGAACTCAGGTTATAGGTAATAAACTACGCAGTAGAAGCGCACGGCGTGCGCCCCTAGGAGGATCTGTGGTTATGGCATAATCCTGTAAAGTGCGATCGCTGTCAATAAGTAGGTCGGCGCAAATAAACGGTACTGGCTTTGGTCGTCATTTGTCATTTGTCATTGGTAAGCATTTGGGACATATTTACATGTAGTAATATAGTTTTGTTTTTTCGTGCCGACTTACTTACTGCTCTCTCAAAGCCTCTCTAGAGTTATCGCAGAGGGCTTTTGCTTTGTGTGAATCGCCGGACTGAAAGCGATTGATCCAAAAATGAATTTTGATGCTACTTGCAATTTGCAAAACCTGACTCAATACTTCGCAAAAGAAGTCGGGGATACGCATCATTAATTGTGCGATCGCCTATTTTACTCTCATAACTAAAATTTATATATAGAAATACTATTTGATGTTTAAAATACACGTATACTTGGTAAACTGATGCCCGCCTAGATTAAAGATTCTCGCTTATAGGCTGTCCACGGTCACGAGTTCAAAGTCCAAGCTATTCTTTGACCCTGGACTCTTGACTTTTGACAACCTGAGTGCGAAATATACAATTTAAATGCGTAACACCTTATTACCAAGCACAACCCAAATATTGTTAATCAAGTCAAGTCGGAAATTCTAAAAAACTCACAAAGATTACTGCCAAATTTGAATTTGTTATGTAAGCTGACAACAGCAGTTTTACCCCTCAAAACCATGACCGACAGCAGTCCCACGATTTTAGCCCTAGACTTTGATGGAGTGATTTGCGATGGACTAATTGAATATTTTGAAGTAGCATGGCGTACATACTGTCAACTTTGGTCGCCTGCTAACGATACACCACCAGATGATTTAGCTTTGAGATTTTATCGCCTTAGACCAGTAATTGAAACAGGTTGGGAAATGCCTGTTTTAATCAAAGCTTTGGTCGAGGGAATTGCTGATGAAAAAATTCTTCATGAATGGGTGAGTATTGTCCCACAACTGTTGTTACATGAAAAGCTACAAGCCAAAGAAATTGGCGCGCAACTAGACAACCTGCGGGATGAATGGATTGCCAAAGATTTAGATGGTTGGCTAAATCTGCATAGATTTTATCCGGGTGTGGTAGAAAAAATTAAAGCCACTATTGCCAGTGAAGTTAAACTATACATCATCACTACCAAAGAAGGGCGTTTTGTTAAGCAACTGTTACAACAAGAAGGAGTTGATTTACCTGCAAAAGCGATTTTTGGTAAAGAAGAGAAACGTCCTAAATACGAAATTCTGCGAGAATTAAAACAGACAGCAGATATAAATCCAGTTAGCCTATGGTTTATCGAAGATAGACTCAAGACATTGCAGTTAGTCCAAAAGCAACCAGACCTTGAGGACGTGCAACTTTTTTTGGCAGACTGGGGTTATAATACCCAATCAGAAAGGAAAGCAGCTCAAAACGATCCACGAATTAAGTTATTGTCACTTTCTCAGTTTGCCAAAAATTTCTCTGCTTGGCTTTAATTAACAAGAGTCCAGAGTCCAGAGTCCAGAGTCCAGAGTCCAGGGTTAGGATGTGAGGATGATGGGGACGTAGGGAAAAATAACTCCTTACTCCTAACTCCTTACTCCTATAGCGTTTCTCGCCCTAGTGAGGTACATCGGTAAGGGCACGGCAGTGCCGTGCCCCTACATCGCGTGATACAATTTTGTACCTCATCTGAATAGGAAGTGCTATAACTCCTTACTCCTTACTCATTACTCCTTACTCATTACTCCTTACTCATTACTCCTTACTCATTACTCCTTACTCCTTACTCCTAACTCCTAACTTTTTTATGCTTGACCTGACAAAACTAGGGCGACAAATGCAGGGTTTAAGTCAGCATCTAACCTTAGAAGCTGCTGCTAGTCGCCAGCGTTTAGAATTAGCGCAACAACATTTAAAAAATGCTTTCGAGTCTCAAACCGAGTTGATGAAAATGCAGGAGAAATGGCGCGATCGCATTCTCTTTGCTAATGCTACTCCCATTGAACCACTAGAAACCTGTATTGATATTCCTGTTCCGCCCAAAATTCATACTGTGATTGCTACCGATGGTTCGCAAATTGCGCCGAACCACCACGAAATTGCTTATTGTTATCTCTTGAATATTGGCAGAGTAGTTTTGCACTACGGACAAAATCGCCACCCGTTATTAGATAGTTTACCAGAAATATTTTATCGCCCAGAAGATTTATATGTGTCTCGGCAGTGGGGAATTAGAACTGAAGAATGGATGAGTTATTGTCGCACCGCTAGCGAAACAACGGTGTTAGCAGAACTGGCCTGTGGAGTGATGGATGAGGGGAACAATTCAAATCTCACCCCAGCTATTAGCAACCCGAAAGCAAGAGTACCTAGCCTAGCAATGGTGGATGGTTCGTTAATTTATTGGTTTTTAGAACAGTTACCCTTTGATGCACGCGATCGCATTTTACCGCCCATCTTGGAAGCATGGAAGCAGATGCGTGATGCTCAAATTCCTCTAATGGGTTATCTTAGCGCAGCTCGCAACGTCGAAGCCATGAACTTTTTACGCCTGTCGGCTTGTCCTCATCCCGTCCCCGATTGTATAACTTTTTGCCCCAATCAGCTAGAAAAAGTTCCTTGTAAAATATTTGAACCTTTGCGAGATACTACCCTTTGGACAACCCAACTCAAACCAGGACAACGCGGCCCTTTATGGCGCAGTAATTCTCGCATTCTCGAATTATATGAAGACCAAAGCATTTACTTTTGCTATGTCCATGTCGGCACCGAAATTGCGCGGATAGAACTTCCTGCGTGGGTCGTACAAAATACAGCAATGCTTGACCAAGCACTGGGACTGATGCTAGCACAAGTACAGAAAGGATATGGCTATCCTGTAGCAATTGCTGAAGCGCATAATCAGGCTGTAGTCAGAGGTGGTGATAAAGCGCGTTTCTTTGCGCTATTAGAAAGACAAATGATTAAAGCCGGAATCAAAAATATCGGTACATCTTACAAAGAAGCACGCAAGCGGGGAAGTATAGCTTAAATTAGCAGAGCAAAACCGCTCTGAGATAACTCTAGAGCGGCTTTGAGAGAGTTGTTATGGTTTGGGGCTTCATAGCAAGCAGTCATGCCCCGGTTTAGGTATAATTGGTTCGGTATGTTATGGTATACAGCCTGCCTTTAGCTCATTCCGGAAAAAAGTTAAAAATTTTTCTGTTATATCTGACAGAGCATTGGTAAATCTTAACTGTGTAGGGTGCGTTAGGCGTAACGCACCCAAATAAAATCACATAATAATCATCCGCTATATCCTGAGAAAATTCGCAAAAATTACGGATTCTTCTCTGTTTTGGCGAAACTACTAGGATTAATATTAATTAGTGGCACAGCACCATTATCATCCATAACCGTGGGAAAAGGGCCATCCCATTCTTCTATTAACGGAGAAGTTTGATCGGGAATGGTGTCGGGGAGTTCTTCTTCCACCGAGCGCAGGCGAGGATATAAATAAGCGATCGCACTCAGCAACATGGTTAGGATTCCCACAACAATTAACAGCAGTCCCATCCCACGACCGGTACCAACGCCAATGATTTGTCCGATGCTACCAGCAAGCATTCCATTATCTGCCATGAGGGGTTCAAAAACCTGGTCAGATAAAGTACCGGCTGTGATGTAACCTAGGGACAAGCAGGTAGTAGCGATCGCCCCTTGTAAAGCAAACACTCTTCCTTGGACATTGGGTACAACTTTCTTTTGTAATATAGCCAAGCTAGAACTGTTAATAACTGGGACTACGAGAAAAAATAAAAAGGCTGCGGGAGTGAATACCAGCAGGGAAGAACGCAAACCAGCAATCGCAATAAACAGTCCTGCTAAAGTTGTGCTGATCAATATAATGTTAATGTAGCGTCGGAGTTCCCCCCAAATACTCATAGCTATACCGCCCACGATTAGACCAGAGCAAGAAATCGAAAAGACTGTACCGGTGATCGCAACTGAGCTTAAGGACAGCGCTAGGGGAATAGCCACAATGTCAAAAACTCCGGTGAGGAAGTTAGTTACAGCCATGAGTAACACAACTGCGAATAATCCGGGACGTTCCCACAAGTAGATCAAGCCTTGAGAAACTTCTAGGAAGAATGAACTAGGTCCTGATGCTGATGCTTCCTCTTTTTCAGTGGCTTTGGTGTTAACTTCCGGGAATCGCAAAAATAGCAGGGGAATCAGAGCAATGAGCATTGTAGCAAAATCAATGATGATAATGCCTTTAAGTTCGATTACCCCTAGTAAAATAGCTGCTAAAATCGGCGCCACTAATCGGGCGCAAGCATCAGTCAGCTGATTCAAGGCATTGGCACGAGCGAGATGTTTTTGTGGTACAAGTAGAGTGATCGATGCATTGTAACTAGGCCATTGGATGCCCGCGAAAGCACTAATAGCACTAGTGATGATATAAATATGCCATATTTCTAGGCGATCGCTGGCATACAACCAAGCAATGCTCAAGGTACACAAACCGGCACAAAAATCACTGCAAATCATTAACCAACGCCGGTTCCACCTATCTACCAAAATTCCGCTTAAGGGAGAAATGAGAACAAATGGTAGAGTGTTACACAGTATCAGCAGCGCAAACTGAGTCACCGAACCAGTACGTTCATAAACCCAGATATCAAGCGCAAAATTAGTTAATCCAGAACCGCTGACAGAAACTAATTGTCCGAACCAGATTAAGAGGAAATGTCTCATCTCACGGATGACACTCAGCATGTCTGATTCCTTTTGAAGATTACTGTCTTCCTTAAGTTCTATCATTGATATTTCCTTGTTTTAGGGGATTGGGGATTGGAAATTGGAAATGACAAATGACAAATGACAAATGACAAATGACAAATGACAAATGACAAATGACAGTTCATGATGACTAATTAGCCAAAAAGCCGCTACTGATAAAGTAAGAAAAATAAACCCTGAGTAACTCTAGGTCAATAGGCCTAAAAATAATATCTGTACCTGCTAATCCTTGAGCGGCGTTATGGTCGTCAAATTGTGGTTCTGGGAAAGGTTCAACTTCTTGTGGCGAAAACATGGGTATAAGTGGTTGGAGAACATTGTCTGAAGACATTTGTCCAACTGCTACCAGATGCGATCGCCATTTGTCAAAAGAAACTTGCTCTAGTGGGTGGCCCAAAGAGCGTATCAAGTTGAACAGGTCATTCATTGGGGTGGGATGGGGGTTAAGCAAGTGAAATGCTTTACCCAAAGACTCTTGCTGGCGCGATAGATGCACAATCCCCCGACTCACGTAATCAACGGGAGTATTATTATCTACTATACCATCCATATCTGGTGTGATTCCCAATTGAATACAGCCTTTGATGAGGCGACAAAATAAGTCGTCTGGATTACATACACCAGTTTGGCTATGTCCTGTAATTCTGGCTAATCTGTAAATAGCGACAGGAAGACCTCGCTCGCGGGCTTGCATAACTAACTTTTCTGCTACCCATTTACTTTGGGAATAGCCATTTTCAAGACCTTGGGTGTTTTCAAGAGGGTCGGATTCTCTAATTATCTTACCAGCATAGGCTTGAGGGGAAAAAACCGAAGTTGTGGAAATATGATGTACAGTTTTTATGTTAATTTTGCTTGCCAATCTGAGAATTTCTTGAGTACCTAAAACATTGCTGTGTTTGAGGATTTCGTAGGGATAAATTGTATTTATCCAAGCGCCATTATGATAAATTACATCAATTTCTCTGGCTAAATAATCAAATTGAGATGTAGACAAACCAAAAAATTTTTGAGACAAATCTCCCACAACAGGAATAATTCTTTGGCTTTTGGCGGGATTCCATATTCTGTGTGATTGCAGTTTGCTTTGTAACTTCTGTCTAGCTTTGTCAACATTAGCAGCACGGATTAAGCAATAGATATTCGCCTGAGTTTGCTCTAGGAGTTCGTGAAGTAAATAAGCTCCTAAAAAGCCTGTGGCTCCAGTTAATAAAATATTTTGCGGCTGACTGCTCAAGTTCTTTGTAGCAGCCAGCGGTTGAATAGTTGAGTCTAAGACAGCATCTGCTAAGAAATCATCAACGCTATTTTCAACAGCACCTGTGTGCAGTAATTTAGTAATTACATCTGCTAACCCAGCTATTGTTGGTTCCTCAAACAGATAGCGCAAAGGTAAATCTACATGTAAAGCTTCCCGCAGGCGAGATATTACTTGAGTAGTTGCTAGAGAATGTCCTCCCAATTCAAAAAAGTTATCGTAAATGCCGACTTTTTCTTGTCCTAAAACTTGAAGCCAAATCTCTGCTAAAACTGCTTCTGTAGGATTACGAGGTGGTACAAAACTTAGCGTATCAATCAATTCTAAATCTGGTACTGGTAAAGCATGGCGATTGACTTTGCCACTAGCATTTAAAGGTAATTCTGTCAAATTTACAAAGAAAGCTGGAACCATGTAATCAGGCAATTTTTGCTTGATAAATTGGCGTAATTCCCGGTGAATATCAGCTTGACTATCAGTCACAATATAAGCCACTAACTGCTTATTTCCGGGCTGGTGTTCTCTAGCAATCACCACCGATGCTTGTACTAAGGGATGTTGTGCTAATACCGCTTCAATTTCGCCCAATTCAATCCGGAAACCGCGAATTTTGACTTGATAATCAACCCGACCTAAAAATTCAATATTTCCATCAGGTAGATACCTAGCCAAATCCCCAGTTTTATACAAAATTGCGGAGTTTGAATTTGGGAAATTATTGTGAATAAACTTATCTTGAGTTAAATCTGGACGATTTAAATAACCTCTCGCTAAACCTAGACCACCAATATGCAATTCTCCGGGAACACCTATAGGTACAGGTTGCAAATGTTGGTCAAGAATAAATATTTCGGTGTTAGCAATGGGACGACCGATAGAAACAGCATGAGTAGTTGCTAAGGCAGAATTCATTGTAGAGTGATAAACTGTAGCTGTGATAGTAGCTTCAGTAGGACCATAGGCATTGACCCATTGCACACTTTCCCCTATTAACTGTTGCCATAAAGCTAACCTTTCCGGTAAAACTTGCTCACTACCTGTCACTACCAAACGCAAGCTATCAGCAACGTGAGAACGTCCTTGAAATAAATCTAACACCCATTCTTGCCAATAAGGTGTTGGTAAGTTCACCACAGTTAAGCTTTGATTTTCAATAAACTGGGCAAAATCTGCCAAAGATGCAAACATTTCTTTGGGTCGCATCACCAAAGTTGCACCTGTTAACCAAGTAGGGAAAATTTCTTCAGCCGCTACATCAAAACTAAAAGCTGCAAATTGTAAAACCTGGTCATTACTATTGAGTTTATATTCTGCAATTATTGCTCTAGCATGGTTTACCAAACCTTGATGGGGAATCATGACTCCCTTGGGTTTACCAGTAGAACCAGAAGTATAAATTACATAAGCTAAGTTTTCTAGTTTGACTTCACTAACTGGATTCTCTTGACTTTGCTGGGAAATTATTGTCGAGTCTGTATCTAATAAAATTATTTTGGCTGGATGTTCTGCTAAAGATGCTAATAATTTTTGCTGTGTGATTAATACAGACACCTGAGAATCATGCAAAATATCTGTTAGGCGTTCTTGAGGATAGTTGGGGTCTAAAAATAGATAAGCGCCACCCGCTTTGAGAATTGCTAAAATAGCTACGAGTATTTCTAGAGACCGTTCCAGATAAATTCCCACCAATACATCTGGTGCTACACCATAGATTTGTAAATAACGAGCTAACTGATTAGCTTTGTGATTCAATTGAGCGTAAGTTAATTCTTCATCACCAAACCTGACGGCTAAAGCATCCGGTGTTTTAACTACCTGTTGTGCAAACAATTCATGAATACATTGATAACAAGAGTAATCTGTTTTGGTATTATTCCACTCAATTAAAATCTGCTGTAGCTCAATTTTTGAAAGTAGGGGTAATTGACTAATTGGTGTTTCAGGATTAGCGACAATTCCCGCTAACAGAGTTTGAAAATTATTTCCTAGACGAATTATAGTTTCGAGATTAAATAAATCGCTACTATATTCCCACCAACCAATCAATTTATCTCCTGTCTCTTCTATTACCAGGGAAAGGTCAAATTTTGATGTTGTATGTCCTAGATGAAAGGGAGTCAGAGTCAGACCAGGTAATTGTAATTTATCCGTTAGGGAATGTTGCAAGTCAAACAACACCTGAAACAAAGGACTATAGCTGAGATTTCTTTGTGGTTGTAGAGCTTCTACTACCTGTTCAAACGGTACATCCTGATGGACATGGGCATCCATTGCTACTGTGCGTACCCGGTTGATTACTTCCGAAAAACTGGGGTTTCCTGTTAACTGATTTCTCAGGACTACCGTATTCACAAAATAACCAATTAATGGTTCTATTTCTGGACGGTTTCTATTAGCCATAGGGGAACCGACGAGAATATCATCTTGATTGCTGTAACGATAGAGTAGAGTTACAAAAGCTGCTAATATTGTCATAAACAGAGTAGCGCCTGACTTTTGACTCAACTCTCTAACTTTCTGACTCACATCCGAGTTAATTTCAAATTCCCACACCCCTCCTTGGAATGATTGAACTGGGGGACGGACTCTATCTGCAGGTAATTCCAACAATGGTGGCGCATCTGCTAATTGTTGTTTCCAGTAGTTTAGTTGTTTTTGTCTGACTTCGTGATTTAAATATTGTCTTTGCCAAACAGCAAAGTCAGCATATTGAATTGCTAATTCTGGTAAAGGTGATTTATCTGGTGATAGATAAGTTTGATAAAGAGTCGATAACTCTTGCAACAAAATTCCCATCGACCAACCATCAGAGATAATGTGGTGCATATTCAACAGCAGCACATGGGTTGTTTCACTCAGTCGCCACAGAGTTGCTTGAAATAAGAGGTCTTGATTGAGGTCAAAAGATTTTTCTGCTTCCAAGTTAATTAATTTTTCTACAGTTGTTAATTGTTCACTTTCCAAGTTAACCACTGTGAGGGTGATGCTGGATTCTGGATTAATTATCTGGACATTTTGACCATCTATTTGTTGAAAATTGGTGCGGAGAATTTCATGGCGTCTTGCTATCTCTTGGATTGTTCTTTCGAGAACTGGGACATTTAAACTGCCAGTAATCTCCATTGCACAGGGTATATTGTAAGTCGTATTGCCCGCTGCTAATTGGGATATAAACCAAAGCTGTTCTTGAGCAAAAGAAAGAGGTGCAGGTGTGGAGTGAGGACGAGGTAAAATTTTTTCTGTAGTTAAGTTAATCCCTTTTTTGTTTAATATTAGTTTGAGAAGTTCCCGCTTTTTATTATCAAAAGAATCATTAAAAGTCTGCATAATAAGCCTCTTATGTTTATACGAATACGGTTCAGTTATTATAAGTTGGGTTGGGTTTCGTTCCTCAACCCAACCTACTTAAGATACTACTTAAGATACGATAACAAACGTTAAATATTGGTTTGCTATTTTGTTAATAGTGCTTGCACCTGTTCTGGTGAAAGTCGGCTAATTTCTTGGACAGTTTGGGCAATTTCATGAATAATTTCTTCACCACCTGCTAATTTCGCTAATACAACAACTAATTCCGCGATAGTGGGATGATTAAACAAATGGCGGACAGTTAGTTCTAATTCAAATGTTTGACGTATTTGACTAATTAGTTGTATTGCTTTGATTGAATGTCCACCTAATTGGAAGAAATTATCGTCAATACCAATCTGTTTTACTCCTAATACTTCTTGCCAAATATCTGCCAGTACTTCTTGAACTGGTGTATTTGGTGCAACATAGTTTTGGCTTAATTCTGATCTATCTATGGTGGGAATGGGTAGCGATCGCCTATTCACTTTACCACTAGGACTAAGAGGGAAAGACTCCATTTGTACAAACGCCAAAGGAATCATATACTCTGGTAACCATTGGGCGAGGAATTTCCGCAATTCGGAGGGGGTAATAGTTTGTCCAACTATGGGAATGAAGTAAGCAGCTAAG
Organism: Gloeotrichia echinulata CP02; assembly: GCA_038087035.1. Lineage (NCBI taxonomy): Bacteria > Bacillati > Cyanobacteriota > Cyanophyceae > Nostocales > Gloeotrichiaceae > Gloeotrichia > Gloeotrichia echinulata. The sequence goes on from CP051187.1 coordinate 864,431, forward strand.
AATTTTTCTGTGGCGTTGTTTCCATGTACAGTGACTATAGTTTGGTTGATTTGTGGATGTTTATTCAGAACTGATTCTATTTCCCCCAGTTCTATACGAAAACCGCGAATCTTAACTTGATTATCGATGCGTCCCAAGAATTCGATGTTACCATCGGGCAGATAACGTGCCAAATCTCCCGTCTTGTACAATTTTGACTTTTGAGATTGCTTCGCTTCGCTGACAACGCTTCGCGCTTTTGACTGCTCAAAGGGATTAGGGATGAATTTCTCTTGTGTTAACTCTGTTCGGTTGAAATAGCCTCTTGCTAATCCTGCACCACCGATGTGTAGTTCTCCTGGTACACCGACGGGTACAGGCTGTAAATTTTGATCTAATATATAAACCTCGGTGTTGGCGATTGGACGGCCAATGGGAACAGAAACATCTGGACTGAGTGAAGTTGGGATTTGATAACAGGAAGTAAAAGTTGTATTTTCTGTAGGGCCGTAACCGTTAATCAGTTGGCAATTCTCTACATTTTGGAGAAATTTATGGACATGGCTAACAGATAAAATATCACCACCTGCTAACAGTTGACGTAAGTGTTTTAAGGCATCAATCTTTTCATCTACCATTAAATTAAATAGACCCGACGTTAGCCAAAGGGTGGTAACTTTGTATTGTTCAATAACTAGTTCTATTTCATCTAAAGATGGGGTTTTGGCGGGAAATATTACTAGTTTTCCACTGTTGAGTAAGCAACCCCAAATTTCAAAAGTTGCAGCGTCAAAGGAGAGAGGTGCAACTTGTAGAAATACTTCTTTGGCAGAAAAGCTAATATAGTCGGTTTGTTTGACTAATCGAACTACACCTTGATGGACAATGCTCACACCTTTGGGTTGACCTGTAGAACCAGAGGTGTACATTACATAAGCTAAGTTATCAGCTTTGATGCTAGTATTGGGGTTCTGTTGTGTTTGTTGATTGATAATATTCCAGTTTGTGTCTAAGCAAATTACACAAGCTGTGTGATCAGGTAGTTTGTTAACTAGTTTTTCTTGAGTCAATAAGACTGAAATCTGAGTGTCTGCGAGCATGAAGCTCAAACGGTCTTGGGGATACTCAGGGTCGAGTGGTAAGTAGGCACCACCCGCTTTGAGAATTGCCAATAATCCTACAACCATTTCGAGCGATCGCTCTACACAAATCCCCACCAAAACCTCTGTCCCTACCCCCAAAGTTTGCAAGTAATGAGCCAGTTGATTAGCTTTAATATTTAACTGTTCGTAGGTCAGTTGTTGGTTATCAAATACCACTGCTACAGCATCGGGTGTTTGCTGTACTTGTTCTTCAAATAATTGATGAATACATTGATCGGGATACTTTGTATAGGTCTGGTTCCACTCTACTAATAACTGATGTCGCTCTGGCTCAGTTAGCAGCATTAAATCTGTTAATTTCTGGTCTTTTTCGGCTACAATTCCCTGTAACAAAGTTTGGAAATGACCAGCCATTCTCGTAATAGAATCTGGCTCAAAGCGGTCGCTAGCATAGGTAATTTTTAGCGTCAGTTCCTCACCTGGTATACCCACCAATGTCAGGGGATAATCAGCGTGAACGGTATTTTCCATTTTACCTATTCGCCAGCCATCAGGAGTTACTGCTGATTCAGAATCAACTGGTAAGTTCTCAAATACTACAAAGCTTTCAAATAGGGGTTGACCGCGAGGTATATCACTCCATCCCTGAATTTCTACTAATGGAGTGTAGGAATATTGATCTCGCTCAATCTGCTGTTCTTGCAACTGTTTTAACCAAGGCAAAATCTCGGTTTTTTCTGTTACTTTTACCCTTACAGGTAAGGTATTAACAAATAATCCTACCATAGATTCTACACCCAACAAAGCAGGGGGACGACCGGAAACAGTAGCGCCGAAAAGCACATCTGATTCACCACTGTAGCGACTGAGTAATATTCCCCAAGCAGCTTGCATTAAAGTAAATAATGTTAAATGATGCTGTTGAGCAAAGTTTTTGAGTTTAGCAGTTGCTGCAGCAGACAGGGAAAAATATTGAGTATTATAAGTTGTACTAAGGTGAGAACTTTTTCCTCTTATCTTATCGACTACCAAAGGCGTAGGTGCTGTAAAACCTTGCAGATTTTGCCGCCAATATGTCTGTGCAGTAGCAAGGTCTTGCTGTTGTAACCAAGCAATATAATCTCGGTAAGGACGGACTGGGGGTAAATATAATTTTTCACCTTGCTGGATAGCTTGGTAGAAAGTCAAAACTTCTTGAAAGATAATTGATGAACTCCAACCATCACCAAGAATATGGTGAGTAGTCCAGATTAATTCATAATTTTCATCTCCCATTTGAATCAGAGTCAACCGCATTAAAGGCGCTTTATCAAGTTCAAAGTATTGATTGCGGTCAGATTCGCAGATAGCTTGTAGCTGTTGTGTTTGTAGCTCAGGAGAAAAAGACCGCCAGTCTAAATTCATCCAAGGGAGATTCACCTGTTTACGCACTACTTGGAGGGGTTGTTTGGGGTTCTTCCACACAAACAGAGTGCGTAATGCTGGGTGTCTTTCTATGACTTGCTCCCAAGCCTGCTCAAATGCAAAAGCTTCTATCTTTCCGTAGATGGTTAATTGTATTTGCGCTAGATAAGGTTGAGATTCTGAATTGTAGAGGCTATGAAACAGCATCCCCTGTTGCATTGGGGACAAAGGATAAATAGCTTCAATATCTTTTTTACTAGGCTCTTGTGCGACTACCATTGATTATTGCTCCTTTGTCATTTGTTATTGGTCATTTGTTATTGGTCATTGGTCATTTGTTATTGGTCATTGGTCATTTGTCATTACTCATTACTCATTACTCATTACTCATTACTCATAACTCATTACTCATAACTCATAACTCATAACTCATAACTCATAACTCATAACTCATAACTCATAACTCATAACTCATAACTCATAACTCATAACTCATTACTCATTACTCATTACTCATTACTCATTACTCATTACTCATTACTCATTACTCATTACTCATTACTCATTACTCATTACTCATTACTCATTACTCATTACTCATTACTCATTACTCATTACTCATTACTCATTACTCATTACTCATTACTCATTACTCATTACTCATTACTCATTACTCATTACTCATTACTCATTACTCATTACTCATTACTCATTACTCATTACTCATTACTCATTACTCATTACTCATTACTCATTACTCATTACTCATTACTCATTACTCATTACTCATTACTCATTACTCATTACTCATTACTCATTACTCATTACTCATTACTCATTACTCATTACTCATTACTCATTACTCATTACTCATTACTCATTACTCATTACTCATTACTCATTACTCATTACTCATTACTCATTACTCATTACTCATTACTCATTACTCATTACTCATTACTCATTACTCATTACTCATTACTCATTACTCATTACTCATTACTCATTACTCATTACTCATTACTCATTACTCATTACTCATTACTCATTACTCATTACTCATTACTCATTACTCATTACTCATTACTCATTACTCATTACTCATTACTCATTACTCATAACTCATAACTCATAACTCATAACTCATAACTCATTACTCATTACTCATTACTCATTACTCATTACTCATTACTCATTACTCATTACTCATTACTCATTACTCATTACTCATTACTCATTACTCATTACTCATTACTCATTACTCATTACTCATTACTCATTACTCATTACTCATTACTCATTACTCATTACTCATTACTCATTACTCATTACTCATTACTCATTACTCATTACTCATTACTCATTACTCATTACTCATTACTCATTACTCATTACTCATTACTCATTACTCATTACTCATTACTCATTACTCATTACTCATTACTCATTACTCATTACTCATTACTCATTACTCATTACTCATTACTCATTACTCATTACTCATTACTCATTACTCATTACTCATTACTCATTACTCATTACTCTTGGTCATTTGTCATTTGTCATTTGTCATTTGTGATTGGTGGTGAATTAATTAAATTTCAGCTAATAAATTGTCAAGTTCGTCTTGACTCAAACCAGCATCAGGAAAATCTGACGGTGTATAACCCCCCACCGCTGAAGACATGCAATATTCAATTAATGCTTTCAACACTGATATATAATCATTTGCGAGGCGATCAATGGTTTCTCGTCGATGGACATTTTCGCTGTAAATCCAAATTATTTCCAGCTGGCTTTCAACTATCATTCCCACCACATCTAGTAGATGACTACGCTCTGATTTCGGGCTAAAAATTTTACCTACGCTCTCTGGTGCAAATCCTAGTAAAATTGGTTCTGACCGAATCTGGTCAAATTGTCCCAAATAGTTAAAACATAGCTCCGCTTTTGGGAGCATTTGTAGTTGCTGACTAATATTCTGATTCTGTCCCAGATATCGCAGAATACCGTAACCAATACCGTGATGAGGAATTCGCCGCAGTTGCTCTTTGATGGTTTTCAAGGCTTCTGTTGGACTAGAAGTTGTTCCTAAGTCCAAAAGAACAGGGTAGATAGTAGTAAACCAGCCGACCGTCCGCGATAAGTCTACATCGTCAAATAGTTCTTCCCGTCCGTGACCTTCTAAGTCAATTAATAGGGATGGTGAACCTGTCCATTGAGCAAATGTTTGTACTAACGCTGTCAGTACTAAGTCATTAATTTGGGTATTGTAAACTGATGGGACATCTTGCAAAAGAATGCGAGTTTCTTCCTCAGTTAAAAACACCGATATTTCTGTGCTACTAGCTTCTGTATTTGCTGCTTTATGAAAGGCATAATCTACTGGAAAAGGCTCAATATTGGAGCTGGTTTGAGCTAACCAATGGTTAAATTCTTGTTCTATAGATTTTGATTGTCCATATTCGTACTGACGAGAAGACCAATATTGGAAAGATGTAGTTTTATGCGGTAGTTTAACAGCTTCTCCCTGCTCTAGTTGACGGTAAGCTGTTACTAAATCATCGAACAAAATCCGCCATGATACGCCATCAACTACAAGGTGTTGAATAATTAACAGTAACCGAGCAGGTTTTTCACTACCTAATTGAAATAGGACAACCCGCAGCATTGGCCCTGCTGCTAAATTCAGAGTTCCTTGTAGTTCACTGGCTTTTGATTCTATCGCAACTGATTGTTCAGCCTCTGGTAAAGTGGAGAAATCAATTACTTCAAAGGGGACAAACTCATATTCATCAGAGTTAATTTGCTGCCATTTTAACTCATCTTTAATAAACCGCATTCTCAGAGCATCATGATGTATCATCAATTGTTGAATCACCTGCTCTAATAATGCTGATTTAATATCTGCTGGCACTGCTAACATCATTGCTTGATTAAAGTAGTGCGGTTCTTGCCAATTCTCTTCAAAGAACCAATGCTGAATTGGTGTTATAGTAACTTCACCTGTGACTAAACCTTGTTCAGCTTGAATAGAATTATTTGTGTTAGCAACACTGGCTAATTGAGCGATTGTTTGGGATTTAAATAGCTGTTTAGTCGTGATTTGTATCCCTTTCTGATTAGCGCGGGCGATAATTTGAATACTAATAATCGAGTCTCCGCCTAATTCAAAGAAGTTGTCATGAATGCCTACTTTTTCTAATCGTAAAACTTCTTGCCAAATACCTGTCAAAACTTCTTCTGTGGGGGTACGAGGCGCAGCAAATTGCTCTGAATCATTACTGATTGTAGGTACTGGTAAAGCGCGACGGTCTATTTTACCGTTAGGAGTCAAAGGTAAAGTATCGAGAACCACAAAAGCAGATGGAACCATGTAGTCTGGTAACTTTTGCTGGAGAAAGTCCCGCAATTGATTGTGATTTGAGGATTTTTCGCTAGTTACTAGATATGCTACTAGGCGTTTGATTCCTGGAGTATCTTCGCGGAGGATGACTACTGCAGCTTTTACCTGCGGATATGTGGTGAGTACGGCTTCAATTTCGCCTAATTCAATCCGGAAACCGCGAAGTTTCACCTGATGATCAACCCGACCTAAAAATTCAATATTACCATCGGGTAAATATCTGGCTAAATCTCCAGTTTTATATAATCTGGAATTATTTAATGGGTAGACAACAAAATTTTGCTGTGTTAAATCTGGGCGGTTTAAATAACCTCGTGCTAAACCAATACCACCAATATACAATTCTCCTGGTATCCCTATGGGGAGAGGTTGGAGATATTGGTCTAAGATATAAGTTTGGCTGTTAGCAATGGGTTTACCTATGGGTAGTAGTGGGGGAATATTTTCTGTAGGTAATTGATAAATAGTTGTAACTACAGTTGCTTCAGTCGGACCGTATGTATTGAGTAATCTGGGTGGTTCACTCAATTGATACCGCTGAATGTGAAATTCAATATATTTTTGCCATAGTTTTAATGTAGCTGGACTGGCTGCTTCTCCACCAATAATTACTCGGCGTAAAGTTTGGGGTAAACTTACAGATGTGGTGACTAATTCAGTGGTTAATTGTTGCCAGTATGCTGTAGGTAAATCTAAGATTGTGATTTCCCATTCCCGACATTTTTGCATAAATGTTGAGAGGGAATTCAACATTTCTTCAGTGCGGAGTATGAGGGTTGCGCCGGAGAATAAAGTAGAATATATTTCTTCAACTGCGGCGTCAAAATTAATGGTGGCGAATTGAAGAATGCGGTCATTTTGACTAATTCCGTAGATGCTGATGGCGGCTTCAATGAAGTTGACGACTGACCGATGTTCAATGGTGACGCCTTTGGGTTGTCCTGTAGACCCAGAGGTATAAATTACATAGGCTAGGTTTTCTGGTTGGACTTCACTAACTGGATTTTCTTGACTTTGGCTATGAAGAATTTGCTGGTCTTTGTCTAAATAAATTATTTTGGCTTCATCGTCACACCAAATATCAACTAGGTGCTGTTTGGTTAATAAAACTGACACCTGAGCATCTTTGATGATGTAAGCTAAACGCTCAGAGGGATAATTAGGGTCTAGAGGTACATAAGCAGCACCCGCTTTGAGAACCGCTAATAAACTAATAATTAATTCTGGCGATCGCTCTACACAAATCCCCACTAAATCCTCTGGTTTCACCCCTAAGCTTTGCAAGTAATGAGCCAGTTGATTAGCTTTAGTATTTAACTGTTGATAGGTGAGTTTTTGGTTGTCGTAAATCAGGGCGATCGCTTCTGGTGTTCTTTCTACTTGTTCTGCAAATAACTGATGAATACATTTATCTTTGGGGTAATCAGTTTCAGTCTGATTCCATAAAACTAAAACTTGCTCCTGCTCTTTTTCTGTTAGCAGTGGTAATTTATGAATGGATTGGTCGGGATTAATCACAATTGCTGATAACAAGGTCTGCAAATGACCTGTCATTCTGGTAATAGTATCTGCTGTATATAAGTCGCTGCTATATTCCCATCTTGCTATCAATTCCTGCTTTGTCTCCCACACAGACAAAGACAAATCAAACTGAGATATTCCCCGTTCTACTATCTGGGGAGTCAGGGTTAAATCAGGTAATTCCCAGGTATCTAAGGAGAAATTCTCCCAAGCAAACATCACCTGAAATAGGGGGTTATAGCTGAGAGAACGTTCGGGATGTAATGCTTCTACCACTTCTTCAAATGGCACATCTTGATTAGCATCAGCTGCTAAAGCTACTTGTCGTACCTGCGCCAGTAATTGGGAAAAACTGCAATTATTTGGAATCTGATGACGCAGAACTACAGTATTGACAAAAAAGCCAATTAATGACTCTATTTCTGTGTGGTTACGGTTAGCGATGGGACAACCGATACTAATATCATTCTGACCACTGTAACGATAGAGTAAGCTAACAAAAGCCGTTAGTAAGGTATGAAATAAAGTCGCTCCTGACTGTTGGCTAATCGACTTTAACTGCGTGGTTAAATTCAGGTCAATTTTAAATTCTTGAGTCGCACCAACAAAACTCTGAATCGGTGGACGTGGTTTATCTGTGGGTAACTCTAATAATGGCGGCGCATCTGCTAACTGTTGCTTCCAGTAATCGAGTTGTCTTTCTAATAATTCTCCTGTGATATTTTGTCGTTGCCAAACTACAAAGTCGCCATATTGTATATTTAAATCTGGTAAAACTGTAGCAACATTGGCTGCAATTTCTTGACAACCTGGATAAAGGCTAGACAACTCTTTGAGCAAGATTCCCATTGACCAACCATCAGTAATGATGTGGTGCATAGTAATCACTAAAATGTGGGAATCTTCCCCTACACGCAGCAACTTAAATCGCGATAAATCACCAGTTTCTAAATTAAATGGTTGGCAAACCTCTTGAGTAATTTTATTTTCTACCTCTATTTCCGATAAATTCTGCAAATCTACGACAGGTAGGGTGATAGTAAAACTAGGATTAATTTTTTGGAATGGTTTGCCATCAATAGTAATAAAAGCAGTCCTTAAACTTTCATGACGGCGAATAATATTATGAATACTTTGCTCTAAAGCTGTGATATTTAGCTTACCGTTAAGCCGTAGTTGAATACTTTCGTTATAAGCAGGGTTATTGCTATCTAATTGATGCAGAAACCACATCCTTTGCTGGGCATAGGATAACGGTAATAGTCCCTTTCTATCAACTGCTACTATCGGCGCAGCAGTAGCTTGTGTGGCAATTTTAGCCTCTTTAAGAAAGGCGATAATTTCTGTTTTTCGCTGTACTAGTTCTGCTTTTAAAGCTGCTGTCATCACCCCCTTAGAAGCGCGATAGCTGAGTTGTTCTCCTTCCAACCAAACTTTAATTCCTAAACTTTGTAGCCTAGATAAAAAATCAACAATCGTCACAATATTTCCTCCTCAAATTCTTCTGTCTCAGTAGATGTTTGCCATGCTTGATTTACCCAAATAAGCGTTTCAATACTTTGGGCTAAATTAGCGATGGTGGGAGCAGTAAATAAGCGTTGCAAAGATAACTCGATAGCAAAATCTTTGCGTAATCGAGAAATTAATTGGGTAGCTAGGAGGGAATTTCCTCCCAATTCAAAGAAGTTATCGTAAATGTCGCAGGAGGAAAGTCCGAGAACTTCTTGCCAACTTTGACCAATTTTGCGTTCAGTCTCGGTTCTGGGGGCTGTACGTTGTCGCTGATTGGAATTGTTAACTTGTTGTTCGAGTTGCTCAAAGTCAATTTCACCGTTTTTTGTGACTGGTATTGACTCTAGACGAACATATTTACAAGTGGTAGATGTACCGAAGTCATCACTGAGGGATTCTTCTCCAAATTTTACACTATAATTTTTGCTTTTCAAATATGCTGTTAATTTTTTTACACTCTTAACTTCTCGGAAATAGCGGTGAATATTATGGTTGCTACCATCTAAGCCAATCATTAGATCTGCTTGCTGATGGCGTAAACTGATGAGTACCGAAGCGATCGCCTCCTCAGAAGACATGGCATAATAACCCTTGGCATTGAGTAACTGTTTTATCTCATTACCCTGACTCATACCGATGTCTTCCCACATACTCCACGCCAAACAATAACTCTGTAAGCCAGAGGATTGTTTTTGATAGTGAGTAAAGCTATGTAAAAAACTATTTGCAGATGTATAAGCACCGATAGGCCGCACCACCGAAGAAACTGGCTACAGAAGAAAAGCTGATAAAAATGCTATCAGGATTGTTTTTGAGAAGTTGATGTAGTGTCCAAGTCCCCAAAATCTTAGGACGGAACACTACTGACAAACTTTCTAGAGTTTCTTCTACTACTAGCCGTTCGTGAAAAACTCCTGCTAAATGAATTATCCCGTCTAAATCTTTTTTCCATTGAGATGTTACTTGGTTGACAGTTGTTTGTAATTGATCTAAATCACAAATATCAACAGTCGCGTAAATTACTTCTCCCCCTAACTTGTGGAGTTCTTGATAAGCTTGTAGGCGTTGTAAGTTAGCATCTAAAGGAGTTCTTCCGACTAAAATTAGCCTAGCTTGATAATTTTGCAACAGATAACGAGCTACCTGCATTCCTACACCCCCAAGTCCGCCACTGAGAAGATAAATCCCCTGGTATTTGAAGGGTATGTCTTGCTGAGGTTCATCAGCAAAGTTGACTGTTTGTAGACGCTTAATGAAACGCTGTTGATTTCTGTAGCTAATTTCTCTTTCTTGGGAATAAACCCACAGTTCTTGGAGAAGATGAGCGCTATTTACTTCAACTTGATCAATAGGTAAATCAATGTGGCGACAGTTTAACCAGGGGATTTCTTGAGCAATAGTTTTTAGTAGTCCCAAAACAGGGGATTTTGCATAGGCGATTTGGTCAGTGGCTAAAATAGATTGGATATGACTAGAAGCAAAGACTAATTGCAGAGATTTTTCCGAATTGTGAACTTTTACTAGAGCTTGGACTAGGAACAATAGGCTGTATATTCCTTTAATTTGCGCTGACTGCAAAGCTTCTAAACTGGATACTTCACCTAAATATTGGTCATAAGTCCACAGGTGTAAAATTTGCCCAATCTTCAGGTGATTTGCTGCTAATGACGCCAGCAATAAATGATAATGCTCGGCTATTTGCGGATTAATAATATAGCTATTGCTAGTAATTTGTTGAAACTCGGAACCCGATGCAACCTGCACATAAGCAAGTTGATGCTGTTGGAGTTGCTGACAAATAAACTCGCCTAACCCTAAGTCATCTAGAAATACTATAGTGGTATCTACAACAGAGCGGAAAGTCACTGGCTTTCGCGGTTGCCAAATTTGACGATAAAACCAAGCCGGAATCGTATTAGCATTACCTAATAGCACATCAACTTGTTTGAGAATCGGTGTAAATTCACCCGCCTCAAAGCGTTTACTCAGTTGAGTACGTTGAATTTTTCCGATTGCTGTTTTCGGAATAATTTCTTTTTCTACGGGTAATAAATAGTCTGGATTAATCCCCACCTGACTCACTACCTGAGTGCGAATTTGCTTGAGGAGATTAACCAAACCATCATCAGTTAATTTGGTGTGAAAAAATATGGCTAATTTATCTGTATTACTACTAGGCGATCGCACAGCACAAGCTGCTGTATAAGATACCTCAACCCCAGCAATTACTTCAGTTGCTACTTCTATTTCATGACTATAATAATTAACTCCATTGATAATAATAGTTTCCTTGGCTCTCCCTGTAATTACCAAGTGTCCATCACTAATAAATCCCAAATCCCCAGTATCAAACCAACCAGACTCTAAAAATGCCTCTTGATTAGCCGCAGGATTTTTGTAATATCCCAAAGAAACAGCATCACCCTTAACTTGTAACCGACCAATTGTATCTTCTGGTAAAGGTGAATTTTCAGCATCCACTATGCGGATAGAAACACCAGGAATTACCTCACCTAAATCTGTAAAAGTCGTACAATTGGAATCATGGGCTTTACCTCGTTTCAGCTTCCCCTTTAAAGAATTTTTTTCTATATAGTGAAATAGCAGCGGTTGTGTTTCAGTAGGTTGAAAATAAGTAATTCCTGACCCCATTTCCGCCATCCCAAAAGCTGGACGCAGCACAGTTTTTTTCAAGCTGTATTTACTATGAAGATGCTCAACAAACTCCACCACTGCTTGATTAGATACTGCTTCCCCGGCTGTCAAGAAAGTTTGCACACAATCTAAATTCCATTGCTGTAATGACTCTTGTTTAAGAGCATCATTGATCAGATTGTAGGCAAAGTTAGGTGCCCAACTATGGGTGATGCGATACTGATCAATTAAATCTAGCCAATTGAGAGGACGACTTAAGATATATTCTGTTTGTACATACACCAACTGACATCCCAAATCAACACAGCGGATATGCCAATCAGAAATACTACCAATATGGTCAAATGGTAGCCAATTGAGAATTCTATCTTCTTGACTATTTTGGCAGAGTATGTTGGTTCCTCTAGCACGCGAGAGCAGATTTTTATGAGTTAAAGCAATACATTTTGGGATACCTGTGCTACCAGATGTCAAACTGAAAAAAGCAATGTCATCGGTTTGACTTTGGTGATAATCTAAATCTGGTGAGCAGGTGCTGATTTCTTCAATTACACACACTTTCAATACTTGACTTTTTAACCTGGGCGCTAAAGATTTTATATCCTCTTGCAGTGCTGCATTAGTCAGAATTAACGGCTGTTCTAAAAATTGCCAAATATGACAAATTTTTTCTGTTTCCTTATTACCATCTTCATAGCTAGATGGCGGTGTAATAATCACAGGAATAAATCCACCTAATATACAACCCCAAAAAGCCGAAATAATATCACAATTGTTTGATAACTGAAAAATTACCTTGTCTTGGGGTTTAAGTCCTTGTTGTCGCAAAAGTGTCAGAATTTTTTGAGCATTTTCGAGTAAATCCCTATAAGATTGCCAAAATTCTGAACCATCCGCACGAATATAAGTTATTCCTTTAGTTAATAGTTTTTGGGCGGTAAGTTGCAAAACCTCTACCAAAGTTGTTGGGACAGAATCTTCCCATTGCACAAGTTTACCGCTGCTGATCGCAAGTTTTCTCTGAGTGGTTTGTGCTATATCTTCTGCTGTCGATAGACAGCTATCTAAAGAGGAGATATTTCCCTGATTAGCATTCTTAGCCGTTATCATTGTCTTCGCCGGTAGCAAGTCCTGAAGATGTAGAGGCGGAATATTCTCCACTTGGCTTTGCGCTACCACCGCTACCTGTTCTATTTCTGATTTTGACTTGAGTTGCTCCTCCCAGCGTTGCACTAAAGCGCTATCAATTACTGGTATTTGATTTAAAGTTTCTTCATCGACATCACCTTTTGCAGTCATGGGTAATGTAGTAATAGGCACATAAACTGAGGGCAAAAGATGATCTGGTAATTGAGATTGTAAATGTTTATGTAGCTGCTGCAACCTCCATTTACCAACAGGAACTACATAAGCCACTAGCCTACCATCTCGTTCCATTACATAACAATCTTCCACCAAAGGAGCAGACAATATTGCTAATTCCAAAATTTGATAGGTGCTATTTTTTTGCCAATACCAGGCTTTGTGGTCTGAATCAAAAATAAGTTGATTATTGATAAATAGCTGTTCAGTATTATTCATTATTAATGATTGTTTTGTTTGCAAAGTTATTTTTGAGTATTTCTTCAATACCCATGATGTTGAACGCACCCCATCTAAATCAAAGATTATAGATGGGGATTCGTGCGCTAAGAAGCTGTAATACTTCTTGAGCGTTACCAGGGTTACTGGCGTTCTCAGTGTGTCGTTAGAACTTTCGCTTACGAACACCCTAGTAAAAAGTATTATTAATATAATGACTTTTTACTCGTTATAAACAATTAGTGAAATTGGTCTATGTCTCCGGCTGTAAAGCTTTTACAGTACCGCAAAAACTAATTATCAGAATTATAGCATGAAAGAATAATTGTTGCTGCGCGTTTTATACTGGTTTCGCTTACCCCACCTAAAATGTAGATATTTTTATAGTATTTTTAGGTGGGGACTGCGCGAAACATTTTTGTTCAAAAAGTTTGACAAATACAGCCATTTTCAGGTAAATAGACGACGCTTTTGGGGCGCAAGGACTTACGCCCCTACGAAGATATATTAGCTTTGCCTAAGTAATCATACAAGAGAAACAAATATTTACAACATCAAAAATATACATTTTTAGCTAATTTTTTCCTTCCTATAGAGCATTTAATACTGCTTGGTTAAGCTATTTTTTGGCATCATAGACAACGATATTTCAAGGATTTCAGCATACTTGATTTCCAAAACCTACGCAGTATTGACAGAGGAGCAGATTTCTCCAACCGCTAAATAAGTAATAAGGAAAGAATTATAGGTAATACCAACCATCGGTGTAGCAAAATCCTTATTTATTGGTGAGCATGAGAAATTACCAGAAACAAAAGGTAGCTGGCAACCATTGATACATCATGGTGAAACCATTGGAGCAGTTTTGCGATCGCGCACAGGAGTAAAACCTCTGTACGTCTCCAGTGGTCATCGCATCAGTTTACCTACAGCAATTGACTACGTACTACGCTGCACACCAAAATATCGACTACCCGAAACTACCCGCATTGCTGATAAATTAGCATCTGCAAGATCAGCGACTCACAAATAAAAATATCTCATATACAGCATATTTCAGGTAAATGAGGTACGCCGGTAGGGGCGCAAGGCCTTGCGCCCCTACAATTATCTGTACCTCACCAACTTGCAATCTGCTGTAAGTAAGCTGATTATTTTTTTGAGAAGTTTTTTCTCAATACTTGCTTGCTCCTGCCCAATCATGTTAGTAATCCCACAGTAAGGAGTTGTAGTAACTCAATAAAAGTTACGGTCAGTAAAAATATATGAACGCACTAACTTTACAGTGGCACGATGCAGGTCAAGATAAAACACAGCAAATTTCCGATCAACAACCAAGCAAAAATCCGGGAACAGTCCGCATCGGTCGAGATCCACGACTGTGCGACATTGTTCTGAGTAATCCTACTGTATCCGGTCTGCACGTAGAAATATTTTTTCACCCCCAGCAGCAACGCTTTTATATCAGAAACCTGCGCGGGGATCAAAATCCCCCTGTCATAGATCAACAAAAACTCCCTCAAGGCGAAGCTCCTTTAAGCGACGATAGCACTATTTATTTGGGACAAATGGAACTCAAAGTTACTAGTGTATTGATTAACACCATTCCGCCAACAATTTTAGAACCACCACAACCACATACACCGCCAATACAACCACCACATCACCACCATTTACCGAAAACCCAGCCATCCTCACCAGGAGTTTATGGCTTAGAGTGTCCCAAATGTCATAAAGTCTCTCCACCACAAAACCTGCAAATTGGCTGTCCCTGGTGTGGTACATCTTTAGCCGCAGCAGTAAGTGTGTTGGTAGCACCGAATAATTAGATTGTCAGTTGTCAGTTGTCATTTGTCATTTGTTTATTTTCTAATGACCAATGACCAATGACCAATAACTAATGACTAATGACCAATAACCAATAACCAATAACAAATGACCAATAACCAATAACCAATAACAAATGACCAATAACCAATAACAAATGACCAATAACCAATAACCAATAACAAATGACCAATGACCAATGACCAATGACCAATGACCAATAACTAATGACCAATGACCAATAACTAATGACCAATGACAAATGACAAATAACCAATAACCAATAACCAATAACAAATGACCAATGACAAACCTACAAATTCAATTGAGTTGGGATGACCCCGCTACGGGAGAACGGCAAGAACCAAGGTATAGTTTACCTATCGCCTTTGGTCGAGAATTCGCCCGCTTACCGGCGGAAGTAGGGGGACAACGTGTTTCGCGCAAGGTGTTGAATAGTAACGAAGTTTCTCGCTACCATGCCCTCATTGACTGGGAACAAAATCAGGTGGTAGTGATTGACCAAGGCAGTGTTAATGGTATATCTGTCAACGGTCAACGTCAAACGCGCAGTGTTCTGGCTAATGGCGATACGTTGCAAATTGGGCCTTATATGATGACGGTGACATTTGGTGTCAACACACCAGCACCATCGCCTAATCCCATTTCCGCAATTCATTTTAACCCGAATACCAACTTACCAGACCCCAGCATCCCAGCCGCCCGACCTGTAACACCCTTGGGGAGCAATTTCCCACCGCCAGCCTTTGGGGCGCAACAGGTCGCCGTCCAAGCCCTTCATGCTACAGGTTTACCAGTAGATGAACGTGATTATCTCGCGATTGGGGCTGGACTAGGTAGTTTTATTTGGACTGATTTGCTACGAATTAGCGGTGTCCGTGCTGATAAAATTTTGGCTTTGGGATTAGAACCAGAACCCTATGCTCGTTATAAGCGTCTGTGTCTAAATTCCCAAATTCCTTTATATGAAAGACTACGATCTAATTCTGACTCCTGTCCTGATAATATTTGGGGCTGGCCTAGTTATGCTTTACGGGAATTTTGGCATGATTTCACCACAGGTAAGCTGAACACCGCATTCAAGTATTTATGGCAGGTGTTTGCTGAACCTACCTTAGCAGAAACTTATACACCCCGTGCCAGTAATGTCTTTGATTCTATAGATCGCGAAGCCAAGCGCATTGGCTGGGAGCAAATTTATCGCTATGGGCGAGTTAGGGCTATTCGCAAAACTGATGATGGTAGATATTGTGTAGCTTATTCTCGCGGACGTGGGGATTATGCTTTTGTCGTTACACGTTATTTACATTTATCTACTGGGTATCCAGCCATTCAGTTTTTGCCAGATTTGCAAGCTTATAGAGAAAAATATCAAGATTTTAAGTCTGTTGTCAATGCTTATGAAGCACATGATCATGTTTATGAACAGTTAGAAAGACTTGGTGGTACTGTATTAATTCGCGGACGGGGAATTGTGGCTTCGCGGATTGTGCAGCGAATTTTTGAAGCTAGAAAGAAAAATCGTAATATTACAGTATTGCATTTAATGCGATCGCCTAAACCCCAAGGCAACACATTCCAAAAAGCCACCCGTCTCGTCAAAAATCATTACGAATTTCAACCCTTTAACTGGCCCAAAGCTTGTTGGGGTGGTGAACTTCGGGTAATGTTAGAAAAAGCTACTCCCGATGAACGTAAAAGCTTACTCGCAGACTGGGGCGGTACCACCACCGCCGACCGTCAAGACTGGCAGCAAATTACTGAACAAGGTTTAAAAGAAGGCTGGTATCAAATTACCTTCGGCGAAGTGCTGCGTGTAGAACGGGATGCCCAAAATCGCACCATTACCCATATCCAAGAAACAGGCTTTGGGGAAATGAAACTGGCAGCTGATTTTATTGTTGATGCTACTGGTTTAGATGCCAAAGTCAATGCCAGTCCCCTACTAGAAGATTTGGTGAAACATTATAACCTGCCGCTAAATCACCTGGGACGGCTCGTAGTAGCCAATAACTTTGAGTTAGTAGAAATGCGTAACGGCAAAGGTCAAATCTATGCCGCAGGGGCAATTACCCTGGGTGGTCCCTATGCAGCCGTCGATAGTTTCCTCGGTTTACAGTATGCTGCATTAGTCGCCGTCGATGGACTCGTCAGCGCCCGTGCTACTGGAGTACATCGTTTAAATACCCTCAGTTCCATAGGACAATGGTTGAAGTGGGTATTCAATCAATCCCCTTCGTGACACTCCCACCTCTAGAAGGATACCACTGGCAAATGGTAGGTTTAACCCCTCATCGCACCGTCAAATCAGGGTTTTTGGAGTCGTTTGATGATCTGTAGGGGCGCAAGGCCTTGCGCCCCTACCCATCAATCGTCCTCGCAGATAGAACCACAACTAGTTATCAACCCCACCCCTAGATTCGTGTAAAAACAACTGATAACTCAATACAAGGATGTTAGACTCCAATGGTATACAGTGTAGGGAACATCCAAAATCTTTTCTTCTAATGACAATTTTATTCGTGCCGTGCCCCTACGACAATTTTCGTTAACTGAACTGTATTGACTGACAACTAACAAGCGAGAGTCAAAAGATAGCGATTAATGGTATAGAAATGTATAGAAACTTGTCAAAATATAAAATATAGTCTTTTAAATGCAAACATTTCTACCTCCTTCCTCAATGCAGCTGTCTTTAGCACCAAACCAATGTCAGCCTTTGAAGATTATCGCGCTGGGGGATAGCTTAATTTATGGATTCGGCGATCCCGAAACAGGAGGCTGGGTTGAACAACTGCGGCGTTCTTGGATGTTACCAAATAGCGCCGGTCACATACTTTATAATTTGGGAGTGCGAGGCGATCGCACACAACAAGTAGCACAAAGACTAGAAGTAGAATTTCGTCATCGGGGTGAACTGCGAAATCGTGTTCCCGACTTGATTATTTTGTCAGTCGGGGTAAATGATTCCGCCAGGCTAGCTCGTCCCAATGGTCGAAATCACACCGACTTTACTTTATTTGAATCAGAAATTGCCGCATTACTAGACCAAGCACAGCAACTCTGTCCCGTACTATTTGTAGGTATGGTACCAGTTGATGAAGCCAAAATGCCATTCCTCGATTGCTTCTACTTCAATCATACCGACCAGCACCGCTACAAAGAAGCTACATGCATTGCTTGTAGCCAAAGACAAATTCCCTATCTCGATATTTTCCAGCAATGGATGGCGCGGGGTGAAACTTGGAGGCACAAACATATCAGCCAAGATGGTCTTCATCCTAACACACTAGGCTATCAAGCCTTATTAGCAGATGTAATTAACTGGGAACCCCTAGCTAAATATCATGCTCCACAAATAAGGGATTACAACAAAATTCATTGATTTGAACCCCAGACCAACGTAGGGGCGCAAGGCCTTGCGCCCACACAAGGCCTTACGCCCACACAAGGCCTTGCGCCCACACAACGCCTTGCGCCCCGAACCACTCCCAACTCCTAATTATAATCTCTTTGTTATGACTCCAACTTTATTAGGTCGCTGGCAAACTCGATTATTATTACTTGCAACTGTAGGCGTATTAGTATCCTTACCCTTTGCAACCGGTCTAATTGCTTCTAATCCTAACTCCGTTTATTTCTGGATACTTGGCTATGTCGCCATCTTTGGCTTAGGCTGGGATTTCGTTTATGACAAACTCCAAAAATATCGCTGGGACAGAGACTGGCCAGCAGCTTTTCAACTAGGTGCTGGTATTTGGGAATTAATATTTGTTTTCTGTGGCGTAAAACTTTTTGGTTTTTTACCAATACCTGTACCCAAAGACCTTTTACCACCTCAAGTTTTCTTATTGCACTATAGCCTTGTGTGGCTAGCAGTTTTTATTACATCCCAAAGCCTCATGAGAATTATCTTTCCCCGTTGGCGTTTCCGGGGTGGCGAATGGCTATAACAAATCACTCAGAACTTAAGTAGGTCGGCGCAAATAAACCGTACGGTCGAGGGTCGTCATTTGTCCTTTGTCATTGGTCATTGGTAAGAGTTTCAGGCTTGTTTACTTTTCTTAACATAGTTTGGTTTATTTCTGCCTACTTACTTACAGCAGTTTTCATATATTTAGACCACACACTGATATCTGTACTTCTTTGTTCTTTTGTTCCTTTGTTCCTTTGTTCCTTTGTTCCTTTGTTCCTTTGCGCCTTTGCGCCTTCCCTACGGGACGCTGCGCGAATGCGTGAGATATAAAAATGTGGTTCATTTAATCTCAGGTGCTGTAATCTCGCCATTGATTCAATCAAAGAAATCAAATGTCAAACTTTGAACTGGTAATTAAGCTATTTCTGCAAATCACTGTGATTTTAACGACTTGTCGCATCGCTACCATTCTAGGACGACGTTATCTTGGACAAACCGGTGTTGTTTGCGAAATGATCGCAGGTGTCATGCTCGGTCCTTCACTATTCGGCTTGATAGCACCAGATTTGCAACAATGGCTATTTCCTAAGCTTCCTATCTTGATTTTGGGAGGGGAAAAAATTCCTCACCCATCCATGTCAATTTTATATGCCATCAGCCAAATTGGGTTAGTAATTTATATGTTTTTGATTGGGTTAGAGTTCAATACCAAACTCTTAAGACACCATATCAAAAGCGCAGGATTGCTATCTGCAGCGGGAATCATCACACCATTTATTTTAGGTGCGATCGCATCTTTTGGTTTACACCAAAATGGGGCTTTTTTCCAACCAAATGTCACCTCTTGGGCTGCAGCCTTGTATCTAGGTGCATCAATGACAATCACAGCTTTTCCTATGTTAGCTCGCATTATCTACGAACGCGGACTGACAAAAACTCGTTTTGGTACATTAGCCCTCGGCGCAGCTGCAATGGATGATGCTGTGGCTTGGTGTTTACTAGCAATTGTTCTTGCTAGTGTTAAAAATTCTCTCACCATTGCTATTTTAGCAATTGGTGGTGGTATTATCTATGTGATTTTGGCAATATTTCTCGGACAACCTTTACTAAAAATATTTACGCGGCTGACAAAACGCGATGCCGGTGTCAGCAGAGAAACCCTCACCTTATTATTGATAATTATATCGTTCTGTGCCTGGTTTACCGATGTCACAGGTATCTATGCCATATTTGGCGCCTTTGTCTTGGGTGCAGCTATGCCACGTGGCGAATTCGCCGAAAAAATTCGTCAACAAACTGAGTTTTTTACCACTTCGTTTTTATTGCCATTTTTCTTTGTATTCTCCGGTTTGAATACTCAAATCGGACTGGTGAACACCCCAGCTTTGTGGGGAATTACAGCTTTAATTTTGGTAATTGCTATTCTCGGTAAAGGCATTGCTTGTACACTAGCAGCAAAATTCGCCGGCGAAAATTGGCGAGAATCAGCAACTATTGGCTCTTTAATGAATGCTCGCGGTTTAATGGAGCTAATTATCCTCAACATCGGTTTGGAACAAGGTATAATTACTCCAACTTTATTTACTATCATGGTGATTATGGCCATTGTAACTACACTCATGGCATCACCACTGGTTGGTTTTTTGTTGCGCGGCACAACTTATGAAAATTCCCCCACTTAAGCAAAGTTGGGTATAAAATGGAGTAGCTAATCAATTGAGATGAATTACATAGGGCTAGTGCAAATTACTCAGTCTGTTTACCGTAAACTTAAAAATTCATCCCAGTTCATTTTTAACTACTATTACTGTGTTGTCACAACAATTTACATCACAATCTAGAGTGAATGAAGCATGGGTGTAGCAAAAAAGGTTGACATTTTCTAGAGATTTAAAGAATCATCTTAGAAAAACCGGATAGTCACTTTCGAGGGAACCATGCACACAATTGTTCTTGTTTTGTTTGAGGTGCTGATTGTTATTGGACTTTCACGGCTAGTAGGTCTGGGATTTAAGTCTATTAAACAGCCACTCGTAATTGGTGAAATAGTCGCCGGGATTATGCTCGGACCATCTCTATTTGGTTTACTGGCTCCCGATCTAGCTGCTAGTGTATTCCCCCCTGAAGCGGTACCATTCCTCAATGTTCTATCTCAGGTGGGATTAATATTTTTCATGTTTTTGATTGGGTTAGAGTTAAATCCCAAATACCTCAGCAGCCAGTTAGAAGTCGCAGTTTTGACTTCTCATGTGAGTATTTTGGTGCCGTTTTCCTTAGGAGCGCTAGCAGCGCTGGTGCTTTATCCTCTAGTTTCTAATGCTAGTGTTTCTTTTACCGCTTTTTCCCTATTTTTGGGAGCAGCGATGTCGATTACTGCTTTTCCCGTATTGGCGCGAATTATTACGGAAAATAATTTGCAAGGAACACGTTTAGGAACATTAGCATTGACTTGTGCAGCTGTGGATGATGTCACAGCTTGGTGTTTGTTAGCAGTAGCGATCGCCGTGGCTAGGGAAGGTAGTATCCTTGGTGCAATCCCCACAATTATCGAAAGCTTACTCTACATCACCTTCATGTTAACAGCAGGGCGTTGGTTCCTCCAGCGGCTTGCAACTTACCACCAGCGCACCGGACGCCTAAGCCAATTAGTTCTGGCGGGAATTTACATGGGAGTCGTGGCTTCGGCTTTGATTACCGAACTAATTGGGATTCACCTCATTTTCGGCGCCTTCTTACTCGGCGCAGCTATGCCCAAAGATGAAGATTTAGTCCGGGAATTAGCTGAAAAAACCGAAGATTTTGTTTTGATATTCCTCTTACCCATATTTTTCGCCTTCAGCGGCTTACGGACGCAAATTGGCTTACTCAATCGTCCTGAATTATGGCTATTATGTGCATTAGTCTTAGGAGTAGCAATCTCAGGTAAGTATTTTGGCACTTATGTAGCAGCCCGCGTCAGTGGTATTGAGAAACGCGAAGCCTCAGCCCTGGGTTGGTTAATGAATACTCGCGGTTTGACTGAACTAATCGTCTTAAATATTGGTCTGGAGTTAGGCGTGATTTCGCCCTTACTCTTTACCATGTTGGTGATTATGGCATTGGTAACGACATTTATGACCTCACCACTGCTAGAATGGACATATCCGAAAAGACTGATCAGATTAGATGTAGTCGAACCAGATTTGCCAGAAGAAACCGATACAGAAGTTACTTCTGCTCAGGAATCTTCCCAGCGTCCTTACCGAATTTTGGTGCCCGTCGCTAATCCTAGCACGCAAAAAGGATTGGTACAATTAGCCGTAGCCATAGCTCTCAATGACCGACAACCCGCAGTGGTTAATCCCCTCAGCCTGATTGAATTTGAAGAAGACTACGCCTTTGAAAGTACCCCCATAGAAGCCAACCGATTAATCGCCCAGCGTCGTCTGCAGTTAGAAGAATTGATTAATACACTCGAACCGACAACACGCTCTTATGTCCATCCCATCATTCGCATATCGAGCAACGTCGCCAGAGAAACTGCACAGATCGCCAAAATTGAGCCACCCAATTTAATTCTCGTGGGATGGCACCGCCCAGCTTTTAGTAACAATCGTTTAGGTGGAAGAGTTGGACAAATTCTCACCTCTGTACCCGTGGATGTAGCAGTGTTTATTGATCGCGGAGGAGAGCGATTAGAAAACTTGTTAGTTCCTTACTCAGCAAATATTCATGATGATTTAGCACTGATATTAGCTTTGAGACTGCTGATCAATCGGGATACTTGTATGTTGCAGATTTTACAGGTAGTATCAGAAAATGAAATCCAGGATGAATTGAGTTATGAACTTGACAAGATATTAGGGCAATTACCCCCCAATGTACGCGATCGCATTCAAATCAACACGATACAAGCCTCAGACCCCATCCAAGCCGTAGTCGCAGCCTCAGAAGCAGTTGACCTCACTATCGCAGGTACCAGCCGCACCTGGGGTATTGAACGTCAAACTTTAGGAAGATACACAGATCAACTAGCCATCCAATGTCGTTCTTCATTGCTGATTACCCGTCGCTACAGCCAAGTTACCTCTCATCTCATCTCAATACTTCCTGAAGTTAACAGTCCAGAATCAGCAATGAGGAACTAAAACCATGAATCATTTCAACTTGAAATCCTTAGCTTTTTATGGTATAGCTATAACTTCAGTTTTACTCCTGTTTAAAACCGTAACTGCCTATGGAGAAAGCAATCTTAAAGCTCCTACCGTAATTAACGGCGCCTATCGTCTTAACCTGGCTAAAAACTCATCCAACTGTCAACAATCAGAGCCTTTAATGTTGAATCTGCAGCAATCAGGTATTTACTTCAATGCCTTTTTGTTACCAGCTAAACTCAACACCAAAATATCTGCAAGCGACGAAAAAAAGCATTCCCTCACAGGGATGCTGAAAAATCAACAATTGAGTTTATCAGGCAATATCGACAGTTCAATGCTTTGTAATACACCAAATCAGGCACATACCTCAACTCACTTAGTCACAATTCAAATGAAAATAGTCGATAAAGGCAATCTTACAGGTCAACTAACCTTAAGTACCATCCCCCAACCTTGGGAATTTACAGCTTTAGCACAAAAAGCAGAGCAAGAATCACACAAGTAAATAGACCACGCAGTGAATCAATTTTGGATTTTGGATTTTGGATTTATTCCACGAATAAATTCGGGGGCTTCAGACCAGTTTAGATTTTAAATTTTGAATCTTCAATCCAAAATTTAAAATCTAAAATCTAAAATTCGGTGAGGAATCGTAGGGTGCGTGACGCTGCGATAAATATTGTCCCCCCGTCAGTTAACCTGTAGCGTCACGCACCATTCTAGGACTTACGCACTGTACAAATTTGGCATGGTATGATTTTACCAAAATAAGTTGTTTCAGGCTTTGATTAATTATTACTTTGATGGTAAACAGACCCGCGTTGTAGGGGTTTAGCAATGCTCAGTGGTATCAACTTAAGCCACAGATAGCTGATCGCAAGGCTTACCTACCCACCTTGGAATGAATTCCAAGGCTAATAGCTAAAGTCTACTGAAGTAGACTCAAGATTTCGCGGGGGTATTTAGTCATCTTTAGATGACTTCTGCTATGAGACTCAGAATTCATTCTGAGTCGGGCTATGGGTTTCGCGTTAAGTTGACACCAATGAGCAATGCTAAACCCCTACGACATCTCTGGTTTTTTGCAATCCATATTTTGTGTTTTTTGTCAATGAGTAAGTCCTACATTCCTTAAATGTAACAATCGTCGGGTGCGTAACACTGCGATCAACATTGTACCCAGCTTACTTAACTTGTAGCGTCACGCACCATTCTTTAACGTAGCGCGAAAGTCCCCACCTTCAGCGTACTCGCAAGGTGGGGATGAATAGCGGGCTGCGACGATTGCATCTATGACCAAAATCGACCGCAAGGTTGATAAGGGAATGGATGTATGAGGAGTAGCCATTCATTCATTTGGGGATTCTTGAGATTGTATATATTGCTTGATTTTTTCAATTGGTGCGCCACCAGTAGAAGAGACATAATATGAACTAGACCAAAAAACAGGTTGACGATAAAAATTAGATAGATGTTCTGAGAATTCTTTCTGAATAATTCTGCTTGATGCTGATTTTAGACTACCTACAAGAACGGATAAGTTGTTATCTGGGTGGAAATCAACTAGCAAATGAACATGATCCACTTCGCCTGAAAACTCGATTAGTCTGCACTTGGTTTTTCTACAGACATTTGCAAATATTTCTGGCAACCGTTCCAACATTGAAGCGGTTATTGTTTTGCGTCTGTACTTGGTTACAAACACAAAATGTTGGCGAATAGAGAAAACAGAATGAGAGCCTTTTCTGGGAACCACTTGACAAGCCTATAGGTCAACTGTAATATCTTAGAATAAATGTAAAAAGGAGGCAAATAAATCAGTGGCTACAAGACGGATGACTTTCAGGTTATACCCAAATAAGCAGATAGAGCAGTCTTTGCGGTATCACCGAAAGCTCCATAAAGACTTGTATAATGCTGCTATTTATAACAGATTCACTCAATATCAAAAGTTCAACCACAAGGTTGATTATTTTGAACAACAGAATTGTTTGCCAGAGTTGAAAGAAGTTTGGATAGAGTATAAAGAAATCAATTCACAAGCTCTACAAGCAACTTTAAAACGTGTTGATTTTGCTTTCCAACGCTGGTTTTTAGGATTGGGTAAACGCCCTAAATACAAGTCAATTCGCCATTATTCTGGTTGGACATATCCAGCTAAAACTGGTTATTCTGTAGAATCTAATGGCGAAAATGGGTATTTGAATCTGTCTAAAATTGGACGAATTCAAATGAGGGGTAAAGCTAAGTATTGGGGTAAACCAACTACTTGCACAATTGTTTACAGAGATGGTAAATGGTACGCATCAATCACAATTGATGCTTTAGACCAAGTTCTCAAGCCAGAAATTTTACCAACGGGTGCTATTGGTATAGATTTAGGATGTAAAGCAGCATTGTCAATTACTGATGGCGAAAATCATCAACAGATTGAAGCGCCAAAGTTTTTGAGGAGTGCTGAACAGAAAATAAAAAAAGCGTCTAAAGAGAAGAGACGCAAACGCGCACCAAATAGAAAGAAAAAAATTAAAGCTTCTAGAAGATGGAAAAAATCCCAAGCTAAGGTTAGCAAGATAACTCGCAAGGTTGCTAATCAAAGACAGAATTGGGTGCATCAAGTTGCAGCAGAAATAGTCAGCGGTAATAGCTTCATTGCAACTGAAAAACTAGAAGTAAAGAAGATGACCAGCAAGGCTAAAAAAGGTAAGCGCAAGAAGCAAAAATCGGGTTTGAATAAGTCAATACTTGACGTAGGTTTTGGGATGCTACGCGATACTGTCAAATACAAAGTAGAACAAATTGGTGGTGTATTTGTAGAAGTTCCAACCCTGAAGGTAAGGCCTAGCCAAACCTGTCCAAAGTGCGGTCATCAACATAAGAAAACACTTGATATTAGAGTTCACGAGTGTGGTGTTTGTGGATACCGTCAGGACAGAGATATTGCTGCTGCCGAGGTAATGCTTTACTGGGCAAAAGGCACTCTACCGGGGTTAGGAACTAGCCTCGTAGACGCAGAGTCGTCTGGCTCTACTTCATGCACCAAGGCGCGTAAGCAAGCTGGAAGCATGAAGCAACTAGGGGCGAAGAAGCGTCAAAAATCTGTGGAAGTCTCCGCTAATAACGAACTGAGGGATGTAGAAACCCACAGTTCAGGCGGAGCCAACTGTGGGTAGTTCATATCTGAGTGAGGAGTGAGTAATGAACAATAAATTAAAAACTAACAAATTTTTTCAATTATCCCAGCAGCTTTTTGGCATAATTGTCTTGAGCTTATACGCAGTCACAATATTAGAAGCAGGTAGCAGTCAAGCCAAGCCAGTCACAAAAAAGCCACAAAATCATCATCATCCAATTTTACCACCGCCAACTACCACCAGTTTTGCCCAACAAGTAGCCAGATTAGATGATTGGCGCTTTTACCCAGAAGTTCTGCAACTGGAATTTACCCTCTCAACAGGTATAACTCCCCGCTACTTCTACCTTTCCCAACCACCGCGAATTGTCGTCGATTTACCAGATACCAAATTAGGCTATGTTTCCACCCAAGAAAACTATTCTGGAGCCATCCAAAAAATTCGCGTCTCCCAATTAAAAGCAGGCGTCACGCGCATTGTTCTGGATTTAGCACCAGGAAATTTTTTCACTCCCAACCAAGTGCAACTCCAACCTGTATCCAGACAAAACCCCACTCGCTGGGTGTTAAGTCTATTTATATCTGGTTATAGTCCCTCTACACAACCGGAAATTTACCGACAATCGCCCAATAACTTACCACCAAATCCTTCTAATTATTATCCGCAGTCGCCGAATAACTTACCGCCAATTTCTAACTATCCGCAATCACCCAATAACTTAGCGCCAAATCCCTATAATTATCCCCAGGCGCCCAATAACTTAGCGCCAAATCCCTATAACTATCCCCAAGCGCCCAATAACTTACCACCAACAACAAATAACCCACAACAGCCATTTTTCAGCCTACCGCCATCATCCACCAATCTGGCGCCAACAAATCCTAACCTACAGCAACCCTTTGTCACCGTACCTCCCCTCGCGCCGAAAAACCCGATTCAAATACCTAATTTAATTCTTCCCCCAGCTAGTTTCCCCAATCAACCAGGTAATCTTAACAGCCTTCCTCCATCGGTCAATCCTAATTTTCCCGTCCCCACAGTCCCCAATTATCCGGCTAATAACCCCAATACTGGGGTAGTTGAATTTGGTCAACCTTTTCCCAATTAACGTAAGTTTTTAGTTATGAGACTACTCCCTTCCCGCTGGAAGATTACCGTTCGCGGAGCGTCCCGTAGGGAAATAATTTTTAGCTCACGCAAAGGCGCAAAGGCGCATTCGCGGAGCGTCTCGCAGAGAAGAAGGAAAATTATAGGTAATCTTAGACCGGGAAGGGAGTAATATTTTATCTTTAAAACTTAGGGTGGGCATTGCCCACCAAAACCTCGATGTGGTGGGCAATGCCCACCCTACAGCTACTTGACAAAATCTACCATTTCCTGGATACTTTTTATCAAAAAAATGGGTTGAAAACCTCCCCCTTCTAGGGGACTTTACATTAGTACGGCTTTAGCTTACCATAGTCAATGTAGTTTGGTAAGCACAATGTTAAAAGCCTACAAGTACAGAATCTATCCAACCAGTGAGCAAGCGATATTGCTTGCCAAGTCGTTTGGATGTGTACGCTGGTTTTACAACTATGCGCTTAACTTAACTAGCGAAACATATAAAGCAACAGGTAAGGGGTTAAGTCGTAATGACATCATTAATCTGTTACCGTCATTGAAAAAAGAACATGAATGGTTAACAGAACCCCCCTCTCAATGTTTACAACAAGTAGCTTTGGACTTGTCTAGTGCGTTTTTGAATTTCTTTGAAAAACGGGCTAAGTACCCCAATTTCAAAAAGAAAGGACAAAAACAATCTATTCGTCTTCCACAAGAAATCAAGCTAAATGGTGACGAATTAACACTGCCAAAATTAGGTAAAGTTTACTGTAAAGTATCGCGCCTACCTGAAGGCAAGTTAAAGTCTGTTACTGTTTCATTAACTCCATCTGGTGAATACCATGCTGCTTGCCTTTACGATGATGGTAATGATAAACCTGCTTCAACATCAGAAGGCAAAGCTATTGGTGTGGACATGGGAATTAACCATTACGTTATTACGTCCGATGGGACTAAACATGGCAACCCTAAGTATTACCGGAAATATGAAGTCAAACTAGCCAAGAAACAAAAACAACTTAGCCGCAAGCAGAAAGGGTCTAGTAATCGCAACAAAGCGCGGATTAAAGTTGCTAAAGTTCACGCAAAAATTACCAGATGCCGAGAAGATTTTCTACACAAACTAAGTCGTAAATTAGTTGACGAGAACCAAGTCATAGTTGTAGAAAATTTGGCAGTTAAGAACATGATCAAAAACCACAAACTAGCTAAATCTATTAGTGATGCTGGCTGGGGTCAATTCTGTACTATGTTGAAATACAAGGCAGAATGGGAGGGAAAAGTCTACATCGAAGTAGACAGATTTTTCCCTAGTTCCAAAACTTGTAGTAACTGCTTGCACAAGAGTGATAATCTCAGTTTAGACATTCGCAGTTGGCAATGCCCTAAATGTCACACAATACATGACAGGGACATTAATGCAGCCGTGAATATCAGAGATGAAGGTTTACGACTTTTGGCGGGAGGGCATCTCGCTACCGCTTCTGGAGAAAGAGTAAGACCAAGTAAAGGCACTGCTTTTACAAGGCGTTTTTCTGTGAAGGAAGAATCCCCACGCCTTAAGTAGGGGGAGTTGTCAAAGTCGTGCAAATCTAAAAAAAAATATCGACCGCCTTCGGCGGGGGGTAAGGGAAAAAGAAAAAGCGCAGAGGATAAAGGATAAAAGTGTAAAGAACTAAGTCCTCGCGGGGGAAACAACAACACGAAAACCCCTGTCGTGGCTCCTGTAGTCCAGCACGAGGTGGAGGCGAGACGCACAACGACAATTCCTAGGATAGTAGCCCCAGGAGCCACCACGCAGCAGCTTTGGATTATCATTCTCATTATCTTTTTGTTGTTTATTTAACCACGGGCTGCCATCGGATGGAGCTAATTCGTAGTTGCTATGCCAGTCGTCATAGCACCATTCCCAGACATTGCCGTGCACGTCATACAAGCCGAAGGCGTTGGGTGGATAGCTACCTACAGGGGTTGTTTGTCCTACAGGTTTACCTTTAGGGGCATCACCATAGCTGACTTCAGCATAGTAGTTAGCTAAATCCGCTGTGATAGTTTCGCCAAAGTAGAACGGAGTTGTCGTGCCTGCTCTACAAGCGTACTCCCACTCAGCTTCGCTAGGCAGCCGATAGTTTCGTCCTGTACTTTTAGATAGTCTATCACAAAACTCTACCGCTTCATACCAAGAAATTTGCTCTACTGGTAAATTATCACCTTTAAAGTATGATGGGTCAGGTTTAAGTTCCCTTTTAACTTGCGGGAGAGCCGCTACAACCCGC
Source organism: Gloeotrichia echinulata CP02 (assembly GCA_038087035.1). Lineage (NCBI taxonomy): Bacteria > Bacillati > Cyanobacteriota > Cyanophyceae > Nostocales > Gloeotrichiaceae > Gloeotrichia > Gloeotrichia echinulata. Next base: position 894,006 of record CP051187.1, read on the forward strand.
CATTGTGCTTGGGTGACAGGGTACTTACCCATGAAGAAGGAACTAACTGTGACTTCGTGCTGGGGGCTTTCGTCATCATAACGTTCAGCTTCAGTTTTTGGGGAACCCATCATAAATTTACCGCTGGGGATGGCGATCATTTCGAGAGTGACATTATTACCCAGGTTTTCGGTGTAATATTGGGCAATTTTGGTGTCTTGCTTGATAATTTCGCCACGACGGTTGACAGTGGGTGTTTGATATTCAAAATCCTGAAGGTTTAAGCGAAAACTTTCTTGCGGAAGTTGCAGTTTAACTCCATGAACAGTATGGGATTGACTAGCATTAGCAGAAATTTCACCTTTGAGCCAAATGCCAAGCGATACAGCAAATTCTCTTAATGAGTTATACTGACTTAATTGCGGTCTAAATTCTTCAATGAGACGCTGTAATCTAGCTAATTCCGCCTGTCCATTTTTCCCTCGGTTGACTAAGGCTTGTAGAGCATTAGCAATCTCCTGTTCTGCTTGAGTGCGATGTTCATCTAAATAAACCATTGCAGCCCATTGTTGTGGTTGCAATTGAGCTTGGATATTGGGATGGGTTCGCATTAAATAGGTTACGTAATCCATCAACAATTGTGCTACAGATTTGAGGCGATTTGCACCAAATTTCTGCTCCCATTCTTTTTTGTGAAATTTGTCCAATAAATTAGCTCGTACTGCTGGAGTCATGGCGTACAATTCATAGCCGACTGGACGACACAATTGGGACAACAACAAATCCGCTTCCGCTATCCAAGGAACTTCTTCTCTAAGTAAAAATTGCACTCGGATATAATTGACTAATTCGGGAGTTAAAACCAAGGGTAAGGCGCAGTGAGCAGCTAAATATTCATAGGATGGCTCAAACCGTCCTACAAAGCGATTAATCTGCTGCTGGGCTAATTCTTGCGTTAATTCATCAGATAATGGGTTCATTTGTCATTTGTCATTTGTCATTACTCATTACTCCTAACTCATTACTCATTACTCATTACTCATTACTCATTACTCCTAACTCATTACTCATTACTCCTAACTCATTACTCATTACTCATTACTCCTAACTCATTACTCCTAACTCATTACTCATTACTCATTACTCATTACTCATTACTCATTACTCATTACTCATTACTCCTAACTCATTACTCATTACTCATTACTCATTACTCATTACTCATTACTCATTACTCATTACTCATTACTCATTACTCATTACTCCTAACTCATTACTCATTACTCATTACTCATTACTCATTACTCATTACTCATTACTCATTACTCATTACTCATTACTCATTACTCATTACTCATTACTCATTACTCATTACTCATTACTCATTACTCATTACTCATTACTCATTACTCCTAACTCCTAACTCCTAACTCCTAACTCCTAACTCCTAACTCATTACTCATTACTCATTACTCATTACTCCTAACTCCTAACTCCTAACTCCTAACTCATTACTCATTACTCATTACTCATTACTCATTACTCAGAAGTTGTTTGAAAATTAACGAATCTGTGCGATCGCCTGATTTAATCCCTGCGGATCAAGGGGATACATTGGTACTAAATTCGTGATAAATTGGGCAGTAGTTCCTTGCCAGCGTTCTGGGGGCATGGGATTCAACCAAGCAATTAACTTGGTATGCTGTTTAATTTGCCACAAAACTTCAGCAGTAGCCGAAAATCTTTCGGAACGGCGATCGCCCCGCGCTGCTCCCCCATCGCTGACAATTAATACACTGGTATTGCTGTCGCCTGCTGCTAAAATTGACTCAAATAAAACCTTTTCTGTCAAATAAGGGTCTAAATAAATATACTGTGCCGGCAGGTTGTGGAAATAGCCCACGCGCAACTGCTGGATGTTACTTTCGTATTGGGCGGTTTCAACCAAATCTCGCGTAAAGCGGTGAAAGGGAATCATAGAGCCTTCCTGGTCGAGTAACAGCAGCAAATCAGCGTGATTTTGTTCTCTTCGACAGTATTTTGGCGCTAAGAAAAATCTTTGTTTGCAGACTTCCGTAATCGTCGCTGTTACATCTAAAACATCCTCTCTACCATCTGCTACCATTCGCCGCAAATACCGCCAGCTATAGACCATATACCGTCGAGAAATGGGATAATAAGCTCGGAAATCCCTATCTTCTGTCTGCTGTTCTAATAAGTTGATGGGGGATTTGACGGGAAGTAAGGATAATTCAGGGGCTGGGTTGAAAGATTCTCCCACAGCAGGAATTTGCTCCCCAAAAGATAAAGGGGAGGGATTTGAAGATGAGGAAGAAAATTCAGATGATTCTGAGGGACTTTCCGGTGATTTTACTTCATTTTGCCGTTCTTCTGCACTAATAGCCCGAAAAATCACCTCTAAATGATCCTGTTGTGCTAAGGAATGACACCATAGCGATCGCAAAAGTTTTTTCAGCCCATTTGCATCTTGAGTTCCCCAACCACCGTCAATGGCTTCTAGCGCCACTAAATATTCATTGACTCCCAAAGAAAACCCATCCCGTCGCAAACGGTAAAACAGGCGATTCAAGAGAGGTCGGGGGTTAAAGTCACTCATGATGATGCATAATTAGGATTTTGCCAGTCTTGCCGCAATTTAAAGATTAAGTCTCGATAAGGGATGATCTTTTCTTCCTGGAGTTTGTCTACAGGATAGGGATCTGATTTAAAGTGATGTAAAGCAGCCAGCCAATCGAGAAATTCACTAGTTCCAGGGAGTTTAAACAGGCTTTTATCTTCTCGAATCTTTAAAAATTTAGTAATGGCAGTCGTTACTAAATCTGATTTAGGTATTTCAATTTTATCTGTTTTCTGTTTTTGTGCATAGTGAGCATTGACAATTTTCTCTAACTCTTCTAGTTGATTAGGAAATCGCACATAGTGATATAAACAGCGTCGTAAAAATGGAGATGGTAAACTGCCTTTTTCTTTATTACTGGTAATGATAATAATTGGTAGTCGTTCTGGATTCGCTTGGATTTCTTCTCCCGTTTCTCGAATAAAGAATTTCCAAGGCTTTTCTAATATCGAAAGTAAATCATTGGGGAAATCTACATCAGCCTTATCAATTTCATCAATTAACAAAACTGCGGGATAGTCATGGGATTGAAATGCTTTACCTAGAGGTCCTAATTCGCAGTAGTCTTTGGGATTTTGAGGATTTCTGGGTTGTCGAGTTTTAGGATTAATTGATGGGGTTACGTTTTGGGTTTGGACATCATGCAAACGTAAAATAGCATCATATTCATATAATCCCTCTTGAACTTTCGTAGTTGAGCGAATATCCCAGCGATAAAATGGTAATCCTAATTCATGAGCAAGTGCAACTGCTAATCTAGTTTTACCACATCCCGCTTCCCCTTCAATTAATAGGGGTCTTTGCAGAAAAATTGCCAAATTAACTGCTTCGATTAATTCTTCATCCGCAATATAAGGTTCTAATTCTGTAGGAGAATCAGGATGAGGTTTTTTCGGTTGTGCTTTAGGGTCGCATTTGAAGATATATTTAGGAGAATTCATTATGCCTCTATTAATTAATGTAACGATGTAAAGATTCTTCTAATTTTAAGCAAACTGTAGAGGGAATACCAGGATTGGATAATCTATAAATTTTTTTAGCTATTTCTTGACTTTTATCCTTGCGTAATCCATATACTTCTTGCAGCCAATCATTAATATCACGTTCAGTCCAGTTTTGCAACGGTAACTTTAGGATTTTTAGACTATCAAAATCGTTGTAATTACAACAATAGTTTAGATGGCTATAAGATTCAGAAGCTATTGAACTTAGAGAAATAAACAAAATAAATTTTACCCAAGAGTAATCCTGAGAAATCTCTTGATGTTTTATGTTTAAGGGACGCCAAAAATACTCAATAAACCAAGATAAAAGTTTATCGTCATTTTCTAGAAGAGAATCCCAGTTGGTAAAATCAAAAAAAACAATGCTGTTTCCCTGTACACTGGCACTGATTTGATCAATAATATTCTGAATGTATTCTTGGTCATTAGGATGGGATTCAACTGGCTTAAAATAATCAGCGATCGCATTTAGTAAACTTCGCTCATCGGAAATATCAGGTCTTAATAAGGGGTCGATAGGACAATACTTAAACCTACCATAGCTCTTACTACTAAGAGAGTATTGAATATCTGCTATGCATAAATCTCCTCGCATCAAAGAGGTATTTTGTAGTAAAAATAAAGCCGTTCCTCCTTGACTATTCAAACATTTTTCTAAGATATCATTGACGAGAGTTTTTGCTTCACGAAAGTTAATTTTAGATAAATTTTGAGAAATAGTATGTTGTTGATTAGGTCTAACAGATGAATTAATCTTACTTTTTAATATCTCGATTTCGTTTGTTACTTGTTCAAGCTCTTTAAATAATTCTTCAGCCTGTCTGTCTAAATTTTCACGTTCAGCAAGGTTTGAGGTGTAATTGTATTGAGCACCAGATGCTTCAATATTTTTTTCAAGTACTTTCTTTCTCTGTTCCAAAAATTGAATTTTAGTTTCTATATAGTCTGTCATTTTCAATTAATATGATTATCTAAAAGTCCGAAATTTCTCGTTCAATTTCATCGAGCATTTCAAAATAAACAGTTACTTGTCTTTCCAAATTTAGATAATCAGATAAATTCGACTCAAAACCCATTTGCTTGCTAACGGCTTCAACATTTCCTTCAAGCTGCTGTTTCTGTTGTTCAAGAAACCTTTTCTTTGCTGGTAATAAAACTGGTTTAACTCGCTTTTCTATTGGCTGAATTCGGATAACAATTGACTCCAAATATTGCCAAGCTTTTACTAAAGTTTGCATCGGAATCATAAATGCAACTTTTGCTACTTCTCGCTTGCTATCTGCTGCGACCACCATCCCAACTACTCCCTGTAATTGTTCATCCCAAACTGGAGAACCACTAAATCCCGCTTCAATCGAGTATCCAGTCACCTTAGTATCTTCCAGTTGCATCCACTGTTTAGCATTTTGCTCTGACAAAACCCCAGTAGCCCAAACCCCAAAAGGAACTCCCCTCGGACACCCAAACACTTTAAATGGATTCTTGGAAAGATTTTCTGATAAAGTCAGACGAGTTTCTTTGGCTTGAGAAGGAAGGTGTTCAAGCTTTAAAACAGCAATATCTTCAATTGCTGCATTCGCATCTAAGTCAGATGTGGGACACCAATAAACAACCGTTGCTTTGATTTTCTCAGTTGAATTAGCTAGAGGAAAATCAATCCTAATTTCTCCATCAGGAATGTCCGGTATTGAGCTAGAAATTGACAATGCTTGAGCCACAACATGAGCGCAAGTCAAAGCATATTTTTCTGCTACCAGAAAGCCAATTCCAACGACTTCTTCTTGAGAAAATATCCGAATAATTGATTTTTTATGGTTGGGAAAATCAATGGCATTCATTAACTATTTTCCCTCACTATTATTAGTCCATTTCAAAGTAATTTCATAGCTAACTTCGCCACCAACAGACGCAAAGATTGCTCCAGCATCTGCAGTCAACTTCAGCCCAAATTTAACCTCCACTTCATCAGCAGGCTGGTTGAGGTCGCGCAATTTAGAGATAATTGCAGATGCTACGGGTTTGATTTTATCTAGGGCTTCTTCAAATGTCTGCTGCGCCTTGAGGATTTGTTTTCCTGATGGGAGAGTAACTCGCTGAATGGCGTTCCTTTCTGGTTCATCGACTTCCACCAGAAATGTTGTTCCATCCGATAGGGAAAATTGAGCTAATTGTTTTTCTTTCATCATTTGTGTCCTGACTCATTCAGACTCTTCGCACCGGGCAAAACCCTTGTTTGGTATTATACAACCAAAGAGAATGCTTGAAAAGTACTTAGTGATGTATCAAATACTTTTAGCTCCCCCTAAATCCCCCTTAAAAAGGGGGACTTTGATTCCATTTCCCCCCTTTTTAAGGGGCGTTATATCAAATCCAGTTACGGTCACACAAAGGGTAGGGAACATTGCTGTGCCCCTACATATACCATATGCAATCAACCGGATTTGATGTTAGGGGGGATCAATAAGTGGAAAGATACCGCCAACAACTTTTCAAACAAGCTCTAAGTAAAAACTCAGATTGTTCCACATACGAATGACAAATAACGAATGACAAATAACGAATGACAAATGACCAATGACAAATAACAAATGACAAATGACAAATGACCAATGACAAATGACCAATGACAAATGACCAATGACAAATGACAAATGACAAATGACAAACAACACTAAAACCTCTCAGTCTCCCCTCCCGGTGCGACTGCTCCAGGTTGAGATGTAAAGAAATTTTGCGCCGCCTCATTTTGGTAAATACACCTAATATCAGGCTTTTCACTGTCCAAGCTACCTGTAAAGCCAAAGGTATTGAGGCGATTTTTACATTCTCTTACCTGGTCAGATGTCACCAGCTTTTTTTGCTCTAAAAGTGCCCAGTTATTTTGACGCAGAACACAACCAGGACGCATACTCGGTTGAGCAACATAGACATTGAAGGGGTTAAGAGTCACAAATAGTCTCGCATCCATCACCATAGCGCTGGCTCCATACTGCACGCAAATTTCCGGGTTTGGTGCTTTGGTGTCAATGAATTCACGAGAAGCCACATTTGATGGAGATAACGTAGTTGTAGAGCTAAAAGCAATGCCAATTCCAATTCCCAAGATTAACACCCCCCCTAAAATTGCCATAGTGGTGAAATTAAACATCGGAGATTGGAAGCCAGAGGGTCTAGAAGTATTAGCCGTTCTACCAGTTGATGTACGTCTCATATCCCTTGATTACCTTCATGTCTCAGATACTAGTACTCTGTCAAGATAAAAATGATGGACTGTAGTGCGGGCATCTTGCCCGCGTGAGCGAGACGCTCACACTACCAAAAATCCCTCAAAACAAAATTGACAGACTACTAGGGAGTCGTTGAAACTGCTCTCCCCTTTTAAGTATGCCTAGAATTGACTGGAATTGCCCGCAACTTTCTGGTCAATATTAAACTTGTTGCATAAGTGAACTAGCTATTTATGTTAATCCGTTCTGCTACACTAGCTGACGTACCGGCAGTTTTACCAATGGTTGCCAAGATTTGTGCTTTGCATGAAACTTGGGATTCTGCCAAGTATGGCTTTATTCCCCATCTTGAACAGCGTTATGAAAATTGGTTGGGGCGATTGGTACATAATGATCGTAGTGTGTTTGTCGTCGCTGAAGATCAAGGGCTACTTGTGGGGTTTATCGTGGCGACAGTTGAGCGAGAAATACCAATCTACCGATTACAGGAATTTGCTTTTATTCAGGATATCTGGGTCGAGCCAGAATATCGCCAACAAGGAGTAGCAAAGCAGATGGTAATGCTTACTGTTGAACGCTGTCAACAAATAGGTGTTCCACAAATTCGGCTCGATACCGCAGCGGTTAACGAAGCGGCGCGGCGGTTGTTTGCATCCTGTGGTTTTCGCATCAGCACTGTAGAAATGCTGATGGAATTTAATCAATATTGACGTGCTTCGTAGCGTAAAGCCTACGGCATAGCGTAGCGTAAAGCGACGTACGAGCGTCTTTTGGATTGACCCCGACCACAAGGGGCAAACAATTTTAGATTTGGGATACTGAGCGAAGTCGAAGTATCCCAAATCTAAAATTCGGAGGGTCAAGAGTCAAGGCTCAAGATGGGACTCTTGACTCCTAACTAGCTAACAGAGTTTTTTCTAGAGGAGTCCAACGGAAAGTGCGATCGCCTCCTCTTTCAATTACTACTTTCACACGCGGTTCCAATTTGGGCAAAGTCGCTAAGTACTCAATTTCCTCATCAGAAAGAATATGTCCCTCAATAATCCACAACACTAGCCCCTTTGATTTTGGTGGTAGCTGTTCTAGGTTATAGTTGAGAATCGGTGGCACATAGTAGACAGAACCTACTGCCGCACCACCCGTACTCTTTTTACCCAAATGAGGCGGTCTGACTCCATGTACACCAGTAAGATAGGCAGCCACATCCCCTAGTCCCCTAGCCGTAATGTGGAGAGAGACATAGCCAGCTGCACGTAGTCGGCGGCGATACCGACCTTCATACCCCCCTTCCAAGGGTACGTATACACCTAATGACCCCAATTTTTCCAATTCGCGAATGAAGGTGTTGCCAGTGGTTATTAGTGCCATAGATTTCCGTCTTATCTTACTTAATATATATCTATTATTTACTGTCAAACGATAGATTAAGTTCAACCACTAACTTATAACTTATATAGATTAGATTCCAGGGCATTGGTCCTTGGGAGTTCTGCCCGCTCTGTAAAAAATACTTGACAAAAATAAATAGATAACTTATATTATTAGATTGTGACCATGTGTGCAAATTAGATTGCCCTTTTAATCTCATTCTGAGTCGGTATCACCATCAACGGCTGATAACGTCAACTACCTACACTGACCAATGGTTGTGTGTAGGCTTACAAGAATCAGCTTGTAACTAAGAGATGACTAGCTCACAAACCATTACCTGACACGTACTTCCAGATGTTTCCCTAGTCTGGACTATTTACAAACTACCTGATTAGTAGTGCTTGCAGAAAGGACATTTTGGTAGTGGTGAGCTAAGGGACTTACAACTTGCACGAAAGGATTATCTCCATGATTCGTGTATAAAAGATTGGTTGTTTTGTCGCTGTCCTCCTCCCTCTTCTTGCTGTGCAAGAAAATGGTCACAGGAAGCGACAAAACAACCCCGCAATTCCTCCCGACACCGAATCAAAGATTACGGTGTGGAACTCCTTGCGGGTTTAGTTGACTCCAAAGCAGATAAGTCTAGTCCAGAATGACCACAGACTGGTAAACTAAAAAAGCTTTCATGTCAATCAGGCGCTTATGGCTGACAAAAAATCAAGCCAATCCTAAGCTCCAGAAAAAGATCACTCATGTAGCCCCTGCAAACCAGGCAAAACCTGAAGCTATAGTTTATAGTTTAAGGTGAAGTAGAAACTGAGCAGTAATGTTGGTTCATGGCATTACATCAGCCTCGGTTAATGGATACTGGGCGGAAAGCAGCCGCTTAAGTCCAACTACAACACGGCAGTCGCCCACAGCGCTGCCTCCAGAAAGTGCCTTAGCAATAGCTTGGACGAAAGCATTGCTGCACGAAGCGCAGAGCTATTAAGCCTTGCCTTGATTTCTGCCCTATGCCACTCGTAACTTCTAGTTAGGAGTTTGGTTTCTCTACATTTCCATAAATGAATTTTGTGTGAAATGACAATTGAAGTGTGTTCAACACATTTAAGCAGCCGTCGGTGCGCCGGATGCTATAAACGCCTGTGAAGAACTTGTAAGTCCTGGATTACCCCAGGTGAAGATCGTTAAAACAGGAATCACACAACTTAGTAGTAGTGTGAGGTTCCATCCAGAAGTATTTCCTTCCCATTGGGAAGGCGCTTGTGGCTATTGTGGTGAAGAACTGAAAGTCAGCGGATTCACCAAACAGTTAACAGAAAACTTATTGTGTGACCGAGAATTTGGAGTGGGTGACACCAGTCCAAGATAGGCTCGTCCAGCCTCAACCTTGGTCAATCAAGCCTGTTTTCATGAGTACGTACCAAAGGTCAGCAAGTAGATTAAGGAGAACCAGTTACTGTGTCTGTAGGTATTCTCGGCACCAAGCTGGGCATGACCCAAGTATTTGACGAAGCAGGAGTAGCAATTCCTGTCACAGTTATTCAAGCTGGACCATGCACCGTTACCCAAATTAAAACGAAACAGACCGACGGTTACGCCGCCATTCAAGTTGGATTTGGCGCAGTCAAACCGAAGGCGTTAAACAGACCACTGCTGGGTCACTTGGCCAAATCCTCAGCCCCAGCATTACGTCACTTAAATGAGTACCACACTGATACTCCAAATGATTATGCTTTAGGACAAGAGATTAAAGCAGATCTTTTTACTGTTGGTCAAATTGTCGATGTAGTCGGTACAAGTATCGGACGCGGTTTTGCCGGTAACCAAAAGCGCAACAACTTTGGCCGAGGACCCATGTCACATGGTTCCAAAAACCATCGAGCGCCCGGTTCCATTGGTGCAGGTACAACACCAGGACGTGTCTATCCCGGTAAGCGGATGGCTGGACGTTTAGGTGGTACCCGCGTCACAATTCGCAAATTGACCATAGTGCGAGTAGACCTAGAACGCAATTTATTGCTAATTAAGGGAGCCATTCCAGGTAAGCCGGGGTCTTTAGTGAACGTTTTGCCTGCAAAAATAGTTGGTAAATAGTCATTAGTCATTAGTCATTAGTCATTAGTCATTAGCTAAGGACAAATGGCAAAAGACAAATGACAAAAGACAAATGACAAAGGACAAGAGACAAAAATGGTTGAAAGTGCAGTAAAAAATTGGCAAGGAGAGCAAGTCGCACAGACGACCTTTGAATTGCGAGTTGCTAAAGAAGAAACAGCGGCGCATATTGTACACCGCGCCCTGATCAGACAATTGACCAATTCTCGTCAAGGAACCGCCAGCACCAAAACTCGTTCAGAAGTAAGAGGCGGTGGTCGCAAACCTTGGCGACAAAAAGGTACTGGTCGCGCCCGGGCTGGGTCGATTCGTTCACCACTGTGGCGTGGGGGCGGTGTCATCTTTGGACCCAAACCCAGAGACTTTAACCTGAAATTAAACCGCAAAGAGAGAAGATTAGCACTGCGGACAGCCTTTGTAAGTCGGATTGATGATTTGATTGTCGTAGAAGAATTTAACGAACAACTATCACGCCCGAAAACCAAAGAGTTAGTGGGAGCTATGACTCGTTGGGGAGTAGAACCACAAAGCAAAACATTGTTAATATTGCCTGCTTTGGCAGATAATTCTAATGTTTATTTGTCAGCCCGCAACGTAGAAAATTTAAAACTAATAGCAGCTGACCAGCTAAATGTTTACGATTTGCTGCACGCTGACAAAATTGTAATTACAACATCAGCCCTAGAAAAAATTCAGGAGGTCTACAGTGCCTAACTTTGACCCCCGTAACCTCGCTGACTTAGTACGTCGCCCAATTGTCACCGAAAAGGCGACCATCCTCATGGAGCAGAATAAATACACCTTTGAAGTCATCCCAAAGGCCACCAAAACACAAATCAAAGCAGCAATCGAAGACTTATTTCAAGTCAAGGTTGTCAAAATAAATACCGCCAATCCGCCCCGTAAAAAAAAGCGCGTTGGTAGATTTATTGGTTACAAGCCGCAATATAAGCGAGCCATTGTTACCATCGCCCCAGGGGACGTAGACAAGGTTAGACAAGTCCTATTCCCAGAGCTTTAGTTTAACTCCCAACTCCCAATTCCTAACTCCTAACTCTAAATTATGGGTACTCGTTCTTATCGCCCCTATACCCCCAGTACTCGCCAAGTTACAATCTCTGACTTTGCGGAAATTACTAAAACCGAGCCGGAAAAATCCCTCACGGAATACGTACATCGTCCCAAAGGTCGGAATAATCAAGGGCGGATAACCAGCCGTCGTCGGGGTGGCGGCCACAAACAGCTTTATCGGATTATCGACTTTAAAAGAGATAAGCGCGATATTCCTGCTAAAGTAGCGGCAATTGAATACGATCCCAATCGCAATGCGCGGATTGCCCTATTGTTTTATGAAGATGGTGAAAAACGCTACATTCTCCACCCAAACGGGTTGAAAGTTGGCGCTACAGTCATTGCAGGACCAAATTCGCCTTTTGAAGATGGTAACGCCTTACCTCTGTCTAATATTCCCCTGGGTACTAGTGTTCACAACGTCGAACTCAAGCCAGGTAAAGGCGGTCAAATTGTCCGTTCTGCTGGTGCGACCGCCCAAGTTGTGGCAAAAGAAGGTAGTTACGTCACACTCAAGTTACCTTCCGGAGAAGTCCGCATGATTCGGCGTGAATGCTACGCCACCATCGGCCAAGTAGGAAACACCGACGCCAGAAACCTGAGTGCAGGTAAAGCCGGACGTAATCGCTGGAAAGGTCGCCGTCCCAAGGTCAGAGGTAGTGTGATGAACCCTGTAGACCACCCACACGGCGGTGGTGAAGGTCGGGCGCCCATCGGTAGACCAGGCCCTGTGACACCTTGGGGTAAACCTACTTTGGGTGCAAAAACACGCAAACCCAAGAAAGCCAGCAGCAAATTGATTGTACGTCGTCGTCGCAAATCTTCTAAACGCGGTCGCGGTGGACGTGAATCTTAATTAAAGAGTTAGGAGTTAGGAGTTATTAGTTATTTCTAACTCCCAACTACTCACTCCTAACTGCTAATTATTAAATCCAAAATCCAAAAACTATGGGTCGTTCACTAAAAAAAGGTCCTTTTGTCGCCGATCATTTGCTTACCAAGCTGGAAAAGCTGAACGCTAAAAACGAAAAACAAGTTATTAAAACTTGGTCGAGAGCTTCGACAATTTTGCCACTCATGGTAGGTCATACTATCGCTGTTCACAACGGACGCCAACACGTTCCAGTTTTTGTCAACGAGCAAATGGTCGGACACAAATTGGGAGAATTTGCTCCCACCCGCACCTACAGGGGTCATGGGAAAAGTGACAAAAAATCAGGTAGGTAGTCATTAGTAATTAGTCATTAGTCATTAGTCATTGGTCATTAGTTATGGACTTTGGACAAATGACAAATGACAAAGGACGAATGACAAAATTGGAGAAAAATATGGCAACTGATACTACTGAAGTCAAAGCGATAGCTCGTTTTATCCGCATTTCTCCCTATAAAGTGCGTCGCGTACTCGATCAAATTCGGGGGCGGTCGTACAGAGAAGCGCTAATTGTCTTGCAATTCTTGCCCTATCGAGCTACCGAACCAATATTGAAGGTTCTCAGAAGTGCGGCGGCTAATGCCGAGCATAACGCTGGATTAGACAGGGCTGACTTGATAATTACTCAGGCATATGCGGATCAAGGTCCGGTATTAAAACGGTTCCAACCCAGGGCACAGGGGCGAGCTTACCAAATTCGCAAGCCGACGTGTCATATCACCGTCGCCGTTGGCGCCGCCGCTAAATAGGCACAGACACAGGAAAATTGCGTAAAGTAAGAAATTTTAGAGGCAGCATTTGTGGGACAGAAGATACATCCAGTTGGTTTTCGCCTGGGTATTACGCAAGAGCATCAATCCCGTTGGTTTGCTGTTCCTGCACGCTATCCAGAGCTTCTCCAAGAAGACCACAAACTCCGTCAATACATAGAAAAAAAACTCGGTAGACTCGCGCAAAACAACGCCGGCATTTCCGAAGTGCGGATTGAGCGCAAAGCCGACCAAATCGACCTAGAAGTACGCACAGCTAGACCAGGGGTAGTCGTAGGTCGTGGTGGACAAGGTATCGAATCATTACGTACCGGACTCCAAGAATTGTTGGGTAGCAATCGCCAAATTCGGATTAACGTAGTTGAAGTCCAACGAGTTGATGCCGATGCTTACTTGATTGCTGAGTACATCGCTCAACAATTGGAACGCCGCGTTTCCTTCCGCCGGGTCGTGCGCCAAGCTATTCAACGTGCCCAACGTGCGGGTATTCAAGGGATTAAAATCCAAGTCAGTGGACGGCTCAACGGTGCAGAAATCGCCCGGACAGAGTGGACACGTGAAGGTAGAGTACCTCTACACACCTTACGGGCTGACATTGACTACTCTTACTGCACAGCCAAAACCGTTTACGGCATTCTGGGGATCAAAGTGTGGGTGTTTAAGGGAGAAATCATCCCCGGACAGGAAGAAATAGCACCACCACCAACATCACGCGATCGCGACCGTGGAGACCGTGACCGTGGAGACCGTGACCGCGAACCTCGTCGTCGTCAACAACAACGCCGTCGTCAGCAATTTGAAGACCGCTCCAATGAAGGATAAACAGTTATTGGTCATTAGTCATTAGTCATTAGTCATTAGTAAATGGCAGATGACAAGTGACAAATGACAAATGACAAGTGACAAATGACTAATGACAAATGACAAGTGACAAATCATGTTAAGTCCTAGAAGAACTAAATTCCGCAAACAACAGCGCGGACGGATGGAGGGTCTAGCCTCCCGTGGTAGCTCACTGAATTTTGGCGATTTTGCCCTCCAAGCTCAAGAACCTGCTTGGATTACCTCCCGTCAAATTGAGGCTTCCCGTCGAGCCATGACCCGTTATATCCGCCGGGGTGGACAAATCTGGATTCGGATTTTCCCTGATAAACCTGTAACCATGCGTCCCGCTGAAACTCGGATGGGTTCCGGTAAAGGTTCCCCAGAGTTTTGGGTAGCGGTAGTCAAGCCAGGACGCATTATGTTTGAAATCGGTGGCGTAAGTGAAGAAATCGCCCGTGAAGCTATGCGCCTGGCTGCGTACAAGCTACCGATTAAAACCAAATTTATTGTCCGCTCTCAACCACAAGAGCAGGAACAGGAACAGGAACAGGAACAGGAGTAGGTTATGGCTCTTTCTAAAATTGCAGAAGCTAGAGAATTAAGTGACGAAAAACTGGCTCAGGAAATTGTTGGTGTTAAAAGACAACTATTTCAGTTGCGCTTGCAAAAAGCCACCAGACAACTAGAAAAACCTCACCAGTTTAAACACGCAAAACATCGCCTCGCCCAATTGTTGACCGTAGAAACAGAACGCAAACTGGCGACTAGTCAATCAGACCAAGAACAAAAGTAGGAGATTATGGCAATCAAAGAACGAGTCGGCTTGGTAGTGAGCGACAAAATGCAAAAAACCGTGGTCGTCGCTATCGAAAACCGCGCTCCTCATCCCAAATACGGCAAAATTGTCGTTAAAACCCAACGCTATAAAGTCCACGACGAAGAAAATAAATCGAAAGTAGGCGATCGCGTTCGGATTCAGGAAACCAGACCCCTGAGTAAAACCAAACGCTGGCAAATTATCGAAATCCTCAACGTCAAAGCTACAAGTTAATAGTTGTTAACCAAATAACAACTTTCCAAGGGAGATAAATTGTGATACAACCCCAATCCTACCTGAATGTCGCAGATAATAGCGGTGCCCGCAAACTGATGTGCATCCGCGTATTAGGCGCAGGTAACAGCCGTTATGGATTTATCGGCGATCGCATTATTGCCGTCGTTAAAGATGCTACACCTAACATGGCAGTAAAAAAATCCGATGTGGTCGAAGCGGTAATTGTGCGTACACGCCACAATATCCGTAGAGACAGTGGGATGACCATTCGCTTTGACGATAACGCCGCAGTCATCATCAACAAAGACGGAAACCCCAGAGGAACACGCGTCTTTGGACCAATAGCACGGGAACTGCGCGATAAAAACTTCACCAAAATTGTTTCCCTCGCGCCGGAGGTGCTGTAATGGCAAAACAGCCGCTACCCAAAGTATTTTATAAAATGCACGTCAAAACTGGCGACACAGTGCAAGTGATTGCTGGCAAAGACAAAGGTAAAGTTGGTGAAGTCATCAAAGCACTTCCCCAAGTAAGTAAAGTCATTGTCAAAGGTGTCAATATAAAAACTAAGCACATGAAACCCCAACAAGAAGGGGAATCAGGACGGATCGTCAACCAAGAATACCCGATCCATAGTTCCAATGTCATGCTATATTCCACCAAGCAAAACGTCGCCAGTCGCGTATGCTATACCTTCACAGCAGAAGGCAAGAAAGTGCGGAAGCTCAAAAAAACTGGCGAAATTCTCGATAAATAGTCATTGGTCATTAGTCATTTGTTATGAATAGTTATATAAATGACAAAAGACAAAAGACAAAGGACAAAATTTGTTCCCTGACCAAGCCCAGGGATAATCAGGACAAAAAACTATGGCCACAACAAGACTCAAAAATTTATACCAAGAGACAATCGTCCCCAAACTGACAAATCAGTTTAATTACACCAACGTTCATCAAGTACCGAAGGTGGTCAAAATCTCTGTTAACCGAGGTTTGGGAGAAGCGGCTCAAAATGCTAAGTCGCTGGAAGCGTCTCTAAACGAAATCGCTGTAATTACTGGTCAAAAACCATTAGTTACGCGGGCGAAAAAGGCGATCGCTGGCTTTAAAATTCGTCAAGGTATGCCGGTTGGCATCATGGTAACCCTCAGAGGGGAACGGATGTATGCCTTTCTCGACCGACTTGTGAGCTTAACACTACCCAGAATTCGAGACTTTCGCGGCGTTAGCCCTAAAAGCTTTGACGGTCGCGGAAACTATACTCTCGGTGTCAGAGAACAGCTCATTTTTCCAGAAATCGAGTACGACAACATCGATCAAGTCCGTGGTCTAGATATTTCCATCATCACCACAGCGAAAACCGACGAAGAGGGCCGCGCCTTACTTAAAGAATTGGGTATGCCCTTTCGCGATCAATAAGTTCATCTAAAGAGGGAACGATGGCGGCTAACGATACAATTGCAGATATGCTGACGCGCATCCGCAATGCCAATTTGGCGAGGCATCAAACCACACTAGTGCCTGCGACAAAACTCACCCGTAGTATTGCTAAAGTGTTGCGGGAAGAGGGGTTTATTGCTGAAGTTGAAGAATCAGGAGAAGGGATACAGTGCAATCTGGTGATTGCCCTTAAATATAAGGGTAAAAATCGTCAGCCTTTAATCACTGCTCTCAAGCGGGTCAGTAAACCAGGTTTGCGTGTTTATTCTAATCGAAAAGAACTACCCAGAGTCCTGGGTGGCATCGGCATTGCCATTATTTCTACATCCAGTGGGATCATGACCGACCGCGAAGCACGGCGTCAGAACTTGGGTGGTGAAGTGCTTTGCTATGTTTGGTAGTTATTAGTCATTTGTCATTAGTCATTTGTCCTTAGTAAATGACAAAGGACAAAGGACAAATCACAAAGGACAAATCACAAAGGACAAAAAATCATGTCTCGTATTGGTAAACGTCCAATTACAATTCCCGCCAAAGTCCAAGTGGCGATTGATGGGACAAAGATTGTAGTCAAAGGCCCAAAAGGCGAACTTTCTCGCGTTCTAGCTACTAATGTCATCGTCTCCCAAGAAGGAGAGATATTACAGGTAACCCGTCGCGATGAAACTCGCACATCTAGACAACTGCACGGTTTGAGCCGTACCTTAGTAGCCAACATGGTAGAGGGCGTGTCCCAAGGTTTTCAACGTCGGTTGGAAATTCAAGGGGTTGGTTATCGGGCACAACTACAAGGGCGTAACCTAGTTTTGAATATGGGTTACAGCCATCAGGTACAAATTGAGCCACCAGAAGGAATTCAATTTGCCGTAGAAAATAACACTAACGTTATAGTCAGTGGCTATGACAAAGAAGTAGTAGGTAACACAGCCGCGAAAATTCGCGCCGTTCGTCCACCAGAACCTTATAAAGGCAAGGGTATTCGCTACGCCGGTGAAGTGGTCAGACGTAAAGCTGGTAAGACTGGTAAGAGTGGTAAGAAATAAACATGAAACTTACTCGTAGAGAATCAAAATATCGCCGCCATCGGCGCGTGCGTGGTAAAGTAAACGGTTCCCCAGAACGTCCACGGTTAGCTGTATTTCGCTCTAATCAGCATATTTATGCTCAGGTAATTGATGATACCCAGCATCAAACCATCGTCTCAGCCTCAACCTTAGAGCCAGATTTGAAATCTAGTTTAGCCTCCGGGGCTAACCGCGATGCATCAGCACAAGTCGGTAAGTTAATTGCGGCGCGATCGCTCGAAAAAGGCATCACCAAAGTAGTATTTGATCGTGGTGGCAATTTATATCACGGTCGCATCCAAGCCCTGGCTGATGCAGCACGTGAAGCTGGTTTAGAGTTCTAAAGTCATTAGTCATTGGTCATTAGTCATTAGTTATTGGTCATTGGTCATTAGTCATTAGTCATTGGTCATTAGTCATTGGTCATTAGTTCAACGACAACTGACAAAGGACAACTGACAAAGGACAACTGACAAAGGACAACTGACAAAGGACAAAGGACAAAGGACAAAGGACAACTGACAACTGACAAATGAGAGATAATTATGGCAACTGGTCGTCGTAAAGCTAACCGGGCAAAGAAAGAAGAAACAACCTGGCAAGAACGGGTGATTCAGATCCGACGGGTGAGTAAGGTCGTCAAGGGAGGTAAAAAACTCAGCTTCCGTGCGATCGTTGTCGTCGGTAACGAACGCGGTCAAGTTGGAGTTGGTGTAGGTAAAGCCTCGGATGTAATTGGTGCCGTCAAAAAAGGCGTAGCCGATGGCAAAAAACATCTCATTGATATCCCCATCACCAAATCTAACTCCATCCCCCACCCCATTGATGGTACCGGTGGTGGTGCTAAGGTCATGATGCGACCAGCTGCACCAGGTACTGGTGTAATTGCCGGTGGCGCTGTGCGGACTGTATTGGAATTAGCCGGAGTCCGTAACATTTTAGCCAAGCAACTCGGCTCCAACAATCCGCTCAACAATGCTAGAGCCGCAGTCAACGCCCTATCTACCTTGCGTACCTTGAGCGAAGTCGCTGAAGACCGAGGCATTCCCATTGAAAATCTGTACATTTAACTAGTCATTTGTCCCAAGTCAGTAGTCCTTTGTTCTCAGTAATGACAAATGACAAGAGTCAAGGGTCAAGAGTCAAGGGTCAAGAGTCAAGGGTCAAGGGTCAAGAGTCAAGGGTCAAGAGTCAAGGGTCAAGAGTCAAGGGTCAAAAGTAGTTACCAATGACAACCGACAACTGACAACTGACAACCGACAACTGACAACCGACAACTGACAACTGACAACCGACAACCGACAACCGACAACCGACAACTGACAACTGACAAATGACAAATGACAAATGACAAAGGACACATTAACTTATGAGACTTGAAGATGCCAAGCCCCAAAAAGGCTCAAAAAAACGCCGGCGCCGTGTAGGTAGAGGTATTTCTGCCGGTCAAGGTGCAAGCGCAGGTCTAGGTATGCGCGGTCAAAAATCTCGTTCTGGTAGCGGTACTCGTCCTGGGTTTGAAGGTGGTCAACAGCCATTGTACCGCCGCCTCCCGAAGTTGAAAGGCTTTCCGGTTGTGAATCGGAAGATTTACACTACGATTAATGTAGAGAAGTTAGCTTCCCTGTCTCCTAATACAGAAGTAACTTTGGATTCCTTAAAAACAGCAGGTATCCTCACTGCTAGCAAGGGTCCATTGAAAATTTTGGGTAATGGGGAATTGAGTGTTCCACTCAAGGTGCAAGCAGCAGCTTTCACAGGTCAAGCTCGTAGCAAAATAGAGGCGGCTGGAGGTAGTTGCGAAGTCGTATAGTGGAGCAACAACAGCGCACTTAAATGTCAGCCAACTTGCTTCCAGTGCCTGGTTCACTATAAAGGTAGCACTTTATGATCAGTCGAGACAAAGCCCCAACGGCTCAAGAAACTTTTATGCAGATGGCGCAAGCAGCTGGACTGAGAGGTAGGCTGCTTGTCACTGTGGGTATTTTAATTTTGGTTCGCTTGGGCATCTTTTTGCCTGTACCAGGGATTGATAGACCTAGGTTTGCAGAAGCCATCTCAGGCAATAATTCCATATTCGGTTTATTGGATATATTTTCCGGGCGGGGACTTTCGACTTTGGGAGTCTTTGCTTTGGGGATTTTGCCCTTCATTAATGCGTCTATTATCATCCAATTGCTCACGGCGGCCATCCCATCTTTAGAAAATTTACAAAAAAATGAGGGCGAAGCAGGTCGGCGGAAAATTTCCCAAATTACTCGCTATGTCTCTGCTGGTTGGGCTGTCATTCAAAGTGTGGCTTTTTCGGCTTTGTTCTTACAGCAATTTGCTAAGACACCAGGTCCGTTATTTGTAGCCGAAACGGCGATCGCTCTGACTGCTGGTTCCATGTTCGTTATGTGGGCATCGGAACTGATTACAGAACGTGGTATTGGTAATGGAGCATCATTGTTGATTTTTGTCAATATTGTCGCTTCCCTCCCAAAATCTTTGGGCGATACTATCGATTTGGTGCAAGTTGGCGGTCGGGAAACAGTGGGTCGTGTAGTTGTCCTGGTATTGGTCTTCCTGGCGACAATTGTCGGGATTGTCTTTGTCCAAGAAGGTATCCGCCGTATCCCCATTATTTCAGCTCGTCGCCAAGTTGGTCGCCGCGTTTTGGCTGAACAACGTAGCTACCTCCCACTACGGCTCAATTCTGGTGGTGTGATGCCAATTATTTTTGCAGCAGCCATCCTCAGTTTGCCACTTTTAATCGCCAATTTTACCAAAAATCCCGAAGTGGCGAATATCGTTAACACTTATCTGAGTCCCGGTGGCTCTCAGGCTTGGGCTTATGCTTTGGTGTACTTGGTTTCCATTGTTTTCTTCAGCTACTTCTATTCTTCGTTGATTGTCAACCCCGTGGATGTGGCGCAAAACTTGAAGAAAATGGGTTCGAGTATTCCCGGGATTCGTCCTGGTAAAGCAACCAGTGAGTATATCGAGCGCGTGATCAATCGATTGACTTTCTTGGGTGCAATCTTTTTGGGCTTTGTGGCTATTATCCCCACCGCTGTCGAAAGTGCATTGGGAGTCCCAACTTTTAAAGGATTGGGTGCTACCTCTTTGTTAATTCTAGTTGGTGTGGCAATTGATACAGCTAAACAAGTCCAAACCTACGTTATTTCTCAGCGCTACGAAGGAATGGTGAAACAATAGTGACCCGATTAATCTTCTTGGGACCACCTGGATCTGGTAAAGGAACGCAATCTCAAATCTTGGCTCTTTACTTGAATATTCCCCATATTTCTACGGGTGAGATATTAAGACAAGCAATGATTGACCAAACTGCTTTGGGAATTAAAGCTCAAAGTTATGTTGATAGCGGTGAGTTAGTTCCTGACCAGCTAGTGCAAGACTTGGTTCAGGAGCGTCTGAGTCAACCAGATGCACAATCTGGCTGGATTCTCGATGGCTTTCCACGCAAAGTGACTCAAGCAACTTTTCTGGAGTCACTATTGCAAAAAACCAATCAAGGTGGTGAAAGGGTAGTTAATCTTGATGCTCCAGATGAGATTGTGGTAGAACGGTTACTCGCCAGAGGCCGAAAAGACGACAGCGAAGAGGTGATTCGTCGTCGTTTAGAAGTTTACCGCGATGAAACAGCACCCTTGATTGATTATTATCGCCACCGCCAAAACCTGCTTACGGTTAATGGTAATCAATCCCCAGAAGATGTCACAAGCGAACTGAAAAACGTCATCGCCTCGTAGCTTGATTTGGGAGTCGGGAGTAGCAAAGTTGTGAATTTTGAGTATTGGTTGTGCATGAACAATTATTCAACTCCTAACTCCTAACTCCTAACTCCTAACTCCTAACTCCTAACGCTTTCCCCACTCTCCCTCTAGAGAGAATGAATCAAAATTTTCGCTAAGATATATTAATAACCTGTTGATATTTTTTGTAAAATGTGTTCTCTTGCAGGTGAAGGTACTGCAAAAGAATTGGAGATTGTTGAGTTGAGGAAAAAATAAATTGTCTAAGCAAGATTTGATTGAGATGGAAGGTACGGTAACAGAGTCATTACCCAATGCGATGTTTCGCGTTGACTTGGATAATGGCTTTAACGTCCTAGCACACATTTCTGGTAAAATTCGCCGCAACTACATTAAGATTTTACCTGGCGATCGCGTCAAAGTTGAGTTAACCCCCTACGACCTGACAAAGGGTAGAATTACCTATCGATTGCGAAAGAAGTAAGCTTATGTAGAGAATTTTACCACAAAATAACTTTTTTGGGTGTTCCCTAGTCATTTTAACTGACTATTTTCCCTGGAAATGCTATAATTCACTATTTGGAGTCAAGTGCCGAAGGTATGAAAGTCCGAGCATCAGTCAAAAAAATCTGTGAAAAGTGTAACGTGATCAAACGTCGTGGTCGCGTCATGGTGATTTGTGTTAACCCCAAGCACAAACAACGTCAAGGATAGCACTCTGACCAAACCTAGTGTAGTGCGACACAAACACACACCATACACAATCTAAAGAAATGCGATTAATCGCATTTTGTCAACACCAATTGCCAGCACAAGAGGGAGAGATTCATTGTGGCACGTATTGCCGGAGTAGACCTGCCACGCGATAAGCGCGTTGAGATTGGTCTAACATACATCTACGGAATTGGGTTATCTCGGTCGCAAGACATTTTAGCGACTACAGGTGTCAACCCAGACACCAGAGTTAAAGACTTAAGTGATGCCGATGTCGCAGCCCTACGCGGCGAAATAGAAACCAACTATGAAGTTGAAGGCGACTTGCGGCGCTGGGAAGCAATGAACATCAAGCGATTGATTGACATTGGCACCTACAGGGGTCGTCGTCATCGCATGGGCTTACCAGTCAGAGGACAAAGAACTCGCACTAATGCCAGAACCCGGCGCGGTAGAAGGCAGACAGTGGCTGGGAAGAAGAAAGCCCCAGGTAAATAAACACTCTTTGCTTGCACTGAGCAAGTTCTACCCTAAAATCACTACACAAATATGGCCAGACAACCAACTAAAAAGACCGGCAGCAAAAAGCAAAAACGAAACGTACCTAACGGACTGGCTTACATCCAGTCTACTTTCAACAATAGCATTGTCACCATTACCGATCAAAACGGCGATGTCATCTCTTGGGCTAGTGCCGGTTCTAGCGGTTTTAAAGGGGCAAAAAAGGGAACCCCCTTTGCAGCTCAAACCGCTGCTGAAAGCGCCGCCCGTCGAGCTATCGACCAAGGTATGCGCCAAATTGAGGTCATGGTCAGTGGACCTGGAGCTGGTAGAGAAACTGCCATTCGGGCACTCCAAGGGGCAGGACTAGAAATTACACTGATTAGGGATATTACCCCAATTCCTCACAATGGTTGTCGTCCGCCCAAGCGCCGCCGAGTTTAAACAAAATTCGGGGACAGGGTCAGAAGTTTTAGCTACAGCAGCCCCTCTTGGGTATCAGCTTTAGCTTACGGGGGAAGACCGGTAAACTTCCCACAACCCCAAAGAAAACCAAAACCAAAACCAAAACAAAATATTATCAGCGCCTGTGGGCTAAATAGGGGCATCCAACTTTACCAACGTTGCATCTTGGCAGTTAGATTGACCTCAATGAAGCTCTCAGCGCATTAAGTAAATTAGGGAGGCATTGATTTGCCTGCTAGCAGCACCTTAAAGCAAGGGAGGCTACTCCGTGGCGCAGTTTCAGATTGAATGTGTAGAGTCTAATACCGAGGAAAGTCGGAGTCATTACAGTAAATTTGTCCTAGAACCTCTGGAACGCGGTCAAGGAACAACAGTGGGTAACGCTTTGCGGCGGGTTTTATTGTCCAATCTCGAAGGGACAGCCGTAACAGCAGTAAGAATTGCCGGCGTTTCCCACGAATTTGCCACAGTTCCAGGTGTGCGGGAAGATGTGCTAGAAATCCTCATGAAAATGAAGGAAGTCATCCTCAAAAGCTATTCCTCCCAACCCCAAATAGGTCGATTACTCGTTAATGGACCTTCGACCGTCACAGCAGCACACTTTGATTTACCAAGTGAAGTAGAAATCATCGATCCCACCCAGTATGTAGCCACCCTAGCAGAGGGCGGCAAACTGGAAATGGAATTTCGGATTGAGAAAGGTAAAGGGTATCGCACGGTAGAGCGAGGACGCGAGGAAGCCACATCATTGGACTTTCTGCAAATCGACTCCGTATTTATGCCGGTGAGAAAAGTTAACTATAGCGTCGAGGAAGCCCGTGGGGATGGCTCCATCACCAAAGACAGACTATTGTTAGAAGTTTGGACAAATGGTAGCATCTCACCCCAAGAAGCACTATCCTCGGCGGCAGGAATTCTGGTAGATTTATTCAACCCCTTGAAAGATATCTCCCTAGAACCAACAGATCTCGGCTCGGATCTTCCCGACGACCCCACCGCCCAAATTCCCATCGAAGAATTACAACTTTCTGTACGGGCTTATAACTGTCTCAAGCGGGCACAAGTTAACTCTGTCGCCGACTTGTTGGATTACACCCAAGAAGACCTGTTAGAAATTAAAAACTTTGGTCAGAAGTCGGCTGAAGAGGTAGTAGAAGCTTTACAGCGCCGCTTAGGCATTACCCTACCCCAAGAAAGAAGCTCGAAACACAGTTAAGCCAAAACCGTTTGTAATTCATAGTCCATCATTATGCGTCACCGTAATCGGATCAAAAAACTCAGTAAACCAACTGACCAGCGTCGCGCTTTGTTACGCGCACTCACCACCGAGGTGATCCGTCATGGCCGGATCACCACCACTTTAATCAGAGCAAAAGTATTGCGCAGTGAAGTGGAAAAAATGATTACCCTAGCCAAAAATGGCTCCTTAGCAGCACGCCGAGAAGCTTTAGGCTACATCTATGACAAAACCCTCGTTCATGCATTGTTTGAGCAAGCTCCCACTCGGTATGCTAATCGCCAAGGGGGTTATACTCGCATCCTGCATACCGTACCGCGTCGCGGTGATCATGCTGAAATGGCCATAATTGAATTGGTTTAAGTCAAGGGTCATTGGTCATTAGTCATTGGTCATTGGTCATTAGTTATTGGTCATTAGTAAATGACAAAGGACAAAGGACAAAGGACAAATGACAAAGGACAAAGGACAAATGACAAAGGGCAAATCTCTATGATAGAAAGCCACCAGTCTACGGAAACTCACAGAGTAGCCCTGGTAATTCAATACCAGGGTACTGGTTTTCATGGCTGGCAAAGGCAAAAACACCAGCGGACAGTCCAAGAAGAGATAGAAATAGCGATCGCCAAAAACCTTGGGTATCATGTGACACTACACGGTGCCGGGCGTACCGATGCCGGAGTTCACGCCGCTGCTCAAGTAGCCCATTTTGAAGCCACGGGTTTAATTCCATCTGATAAATGGGCAACGATTCTTAATAGCTATCTCCCCAAAGATATATTAATCAGGGCTTCGGCTGGTGTTAGTGACCGTTGGCACGCTCGCTTTAGCGCCGCCTATCGACGGTATCGTTATACACTCTACACTGAAGATAAACCGAACTTGTTCGTTATACCCTTCAGTTGGCATTATTATTATGCACCCCTGGATGAATCCTTAATCCAAGCTGCCTTGACACCTCTGCAGGGATTGCATGATTTAGCTGCTTTTCATCGCGCCGGCTCAAAGCGATCGCATTCTTGGGTTCAAGTGCAAGCAGCAGAGTGTTATCGCAGTGGGCCATTCATCCATATTGAAATTCAAGCAGATGGATTTTTGTATGGCATGGTGCGACTCTTGGTAGGGATGTTGGTACAAGTAGGTTCAGGACAGCGCCCTTTGGCTAGCTTTACAGAACTCTGGAAAGAACAACGCCGGGAAGAAGTCAAACACGCCGCACCTCCCCAAGGCTTATGCTTATTGCGAGTCGGCTATCCAGAATTTCCCTTTCCTAGAGAGATTTGGTACGACACCCTACCAAAGTTCCACATTAGTCAATAGTCATTGGTCATTAGTAAAGACTTTGGACAAATCACTAATGACAAAGGACAAAGGACAAATAACAAAGGACAAAATAACTAATGAACAAAACATACGTTCCTCCTCAAGAATCCCTTGAGCGTGAGTGGTACATAGTAGACGCCACCGACAAACGCCTCGGTCGCCTCGCCAGCGAAATCGCCATGATCCTGCGAGGCAAAAATAAGGCAGAATATACTCCACACCTCGATACCGGTGACTTCGTGATTGTCATCAATGCCGAGAAAGTGGCAGTCACAGGCAAAAAACGTACCCAAAAACTCTACCGTCGCCATTCTGGGCGTCCCGGTGGGATGAAAACAGAAACCTTCAGCAAGCTGTTAGATCGCGTACCAGAAAGGATTTTAGAACAGGCTATCAAAGGGATGCTACCTAAAAATAGCCTGGGTAGGCAATTGTTTACTAAGCTGAAAGTCTACGCAGGTCCTACCCATCCCCACGAAGCTCAAAAACCCAAAGAACTCAACATTAATACAATTCCGGGAGCAGAAAGCTAATGGTAGCAGTAGTAGAAAGCAATAGCGGGCGCGCTGTTTACTGGGGGACTGGTCGTCGCAAGTCCGCAGTTGCACGGGTACGCCTGGTTCCAGGTGAAGGTAAGCTAATTGTCAATGATAAGGACGGAGAATTGTACTTCCAATTCAACGCCAACTACCTCGGAGTAATCAGAGGTCCTCTAGAAACTCTGGGACTAGAAAACGAATACGACATTTTGGTAAAAGCTGAAGGCGGTGGCTTGACCGGTCAGGCTGATTCTATTCGTCTGGGAGTCGCCCGCGCCTTGTGTCAACTAGACCCAGATAACCGTCCACCTTTGAAAACCGAAGGCTACCTAACTCGCGATCCTCGCGCCAAAGAACGGAAAAAGTACGGTTTACACAAAGCCCGCAAAGCTCCTCAGTACTCGAAAAGATAAGCGATTGGGGATTGGGAATTGGGGATTGGGGATTGGGAATTGGGGATTGGGAATTGGGGATTGGGAATTGGGAATTGGGGATTGGGGATTGGGAATTGGGGATTGGGAATTGGGAATTGGGGATTGGGGGAGAAGTTTTAGCTTCCGAACTCAAAACTTCGACTTCCGAACTCAAAACTTCGACTTCCGAACTCAAAACTTTGACTTCCGAACAAGAAACTTCGACTTCTGAACAAGAAACTTCGACTTCTGAACAAGAAACAAAGAAGCGGTCAGATTGACCGTGTTAGCCTGTGGACTGGATAGTGCCGACACTTCCTAGTCGTTGCAGGAAGAAAAAGCGGACATTTGTTAGCATTTGTTAGCTTTTTTGGATCGGCAACTGAAAGTTATAATTTTTCATAGATTCACCACGAAAAAAACAATGGCAAAACCTGATATCCATCCCAAGTGGTATCCAGAAGCTAAAGTGTACTGCAACGGTCAAGTTGTGATGACTGTAGGCTCCACCAAGCCAGAATTGCACGTAGATGTTTGGTCTGGAAATCACCCATTCTATACTGGCACTCAGAAGATTATTGACACTGAGGGTCGAGTTGAACGCTTCCTCCGCAAATACGGTATGTCTGGCGAGCAACCTACTGGCGGTAAAAAGAAAAGGTAGCGGGTTGGCTCTGCTGTTAACGACGGCCCTGCATCTGCTGGGTCGATTGTCATGTAATGCTTGAGCCAATTTGTTATTTTAAGGAGCGTTGCACTCATTATGGCTGAAACATACCTGCTGGAGAAACTTAAATCTGTTGAACAAACCTTTAATGAATTGACTCGTCGCCTGGCTGACCCTGATACTGCTAAAAACCCCGATGAGTATCAAACAATCGCCAAGGCTCGTTCTTCTTTTGAAGAGGTAGTCAATACCTATGAAACTTGGAAAATAGCCCAGGAAGAATTGGTAGGGGCGCGTCAGGTACTCAAAGAAGCAAATAGCGATCCTGAGTTGCAAGAAATAGCAGCCCTGGAAGTCGAGGAACTAGAGCAGAAGCTGGATTACTTAGAAACTCGCTTGAAGGTTTTACTGCTACCCCGCGATCCCAATGATGATAAAAACATTATGTTGGAAATTCGCGCTGGTACTGGCGGTGATGAGGCGAGTATCTGGGCTGGCGATTTGCTGCGGATGTATTCCCGCTATGCTGATGTTCAGGGTTGGAGAGTGAAGCTAGTCAGTGAATCTCTGGGTGAAATGGGCGGCTTCAAAGAGGTGATTCTGGAAATTCAAGGTGACAGCGTTTACAGCAAGCTGAAGTTTGAAGCTGGAGTGCATCGCGTACAGCGCGTACCGGCTACTGAAGCTGGGGGACGGGTTCACACCTCGACAGCTACAATAGCAATCATGCCAGAGGTGGATGACGTGGAAATCCACATTGATCCCAAGGATATTGAAATGACTACGGCTCGTTCTGGGGGTGCTGGTGGTCAAAACGTCAACAAGGTGGAAACTGCTGTTGACTTGATGCACAAGCCTACAGGTATCCGCATTTTCTGTACAGAAGAACGCAGCCAGTTACAGAACAAAGAACGGGCGATGCAAATTTTGCGGGCGAAACTGTACGAAATCAAGTTGCGTGAACAACAAGAAGCTGTAACTTCGATGCGGCGATCGCAAGTGGGTACAGGATCGCGCTCAGAAAAAATTCGCACCTATAATTATAAAGATAACCGGGTGACTGACCACCGTCTAGGTCAGAACTATTCCCTTAATCCTGTATTAGAAGGCGATTTAGAGACAGTTATCCAATCTTGTATCTCCCAAGACCAACAGGAACGGTTAGCAGAACTCGCTGCTTCTGGTGCTACCAACTAATCTCGCTGTTAAGCAACCGAGAAAACCGCTTGTCTGGATGTTGCATTTAAGACACACAGGCGGTTTTCTAATGCTATATGGAGTGCATCTTCCATTTCTCTGAGATAATTGTAATAAGCAAATTCATACCGCATGATGTGATTTAACTTCGTCCAATCTTGGAGGGTTTGGCAGTTATAAATTAACTTTTCTACTTCCTGTTGCCAACGGGCAAAAATGCGGTAGCTGAAAAAGCTGCTGCAAATGTTGCCTTTTGTATCCCAGTAGGAAATACAGACCTGATGCTTGAGACAGTGGATTTTCTTAATTTGCTGAACCTGGTAGCCTTTGGCCTTGAGAGCTTCTTTGGCTTCGGCGTGGGAAATGTGCCACTGATCTGGTTTAATTTTATTAGCGCTGATCAGGTTTTTGCCTTGGCGGCGATATTGGTTACTTTTGCGTGACTTGCGAAACATGATGCACCCTTGATGTCAAACTCTTTGGCTTTGCAGCCTTAACAAATCCAGTTTTCCGCCCTTAATACCTTAATATATATAATATTGCTCAGGTATAATTTTTATCACTAAAGTTGCCTAACTGCAACATAAGATATAGTTTACCGCTTAAAGACAAAACTGTCAATCTAAAAGTAAACTTGTAATATTGCAACTAAAACTTGTAAACACAGTTGGCTAAATAAACAAGCAGTGAACATTGAAAGCAGACAAAAACTGATTGAAATCATTAAATTAGCCCGTGGTTCAATGAGCCAGAGGGCATTCGGTAAAGTTTTAGGCGTTTCTGCTACTGCTGTTCAGATGTGGGAAAAAGGCGTCAAAGTGCCCGATACGGAGAATTTGGCTCAAATCGCATCGAGAGCAGGCTACACAATGGAAGAGCTACTTAGCTGTTTGGACGGTAAGCCAATAGCAGAAGCTACCGATTTAAGCCTGATTCTGAGACAAATCAAATCTATGCCCTTGAATGAATTGGCGATTATTGGTAGAGCAGTTATGGATAGATTTGCTGCAGCTGCTGAGTCGTCAGAAGATGAAGTAAAAGCGAGTTGAATATTTGTCTGGTAGGTAGGGAGCGATCGCCCTACCTATTTGAGGATATTTAGGTAGGTTTTCTCCCACAATGGATAACATGGGAAAACTGCATGAACAATTAGATAAACTAGCGATGGAAGCCTATAACTTTCATCCTCACGAAGACATTTTAGAGAAACTGCTGCAATTAAATTTAGACTTAGTAGAAAAAGAAAAACAAGGTATCCATATTATTGGACCTTGGACACCAAAATAAATACTCAAATAAACCTCAGCGTACCTTTGCGCTTAACTCAGCGTCCCTCTGCGTTTCAAACTCAACCCTAACTGACTCGTGAAAACCGACAGCATTTTTTATCGCCTATTCCAAGAATTTCCCAGCATCTTCTTTGAACTGATTGGTAATTCACCTGAAGTAGCCAATGTTTACCAATTTGCATCTGTGGAAATCAAACAAACAGCATTCAGAATCGATGGTGTATTTCTCCCGACACAAGGAGACGAAAACCCGATTTACTTTGCTGAAGTGCAATTTCAACCAGATAGCGAAATTTACTCGCGACTAATTGCAGAAGTATCTCTATACCTCCGTCAAAACAAACCAGCAAATGACTGGGGTGCTGTGGTTGTATACCCTACTCGCAGTCTAGATACAGGAGATATCAAACATTACCGTGAGTTCTTTGCAAGTCAAAGAGTCAGACGCATTTATCTGGATGAATTAGGTGAAGCAGCATCTGTTCCAATTGGGATTGCAACAGTTAAATTAGTAATTGAAAGTGAAGATAGCGCGATTGTCCAAGCAAGGAAGTTGATCGACAGAACCAAACAACAAATCAATTCCCAATTGCAACAGCAGCAAATATTACAATTAATAGAGACTATCTTAGTTTACAAACAGAGTTTATATAAGATTTTACCATGTCAACGATAACTTACGTTAAAGGATTACCCACACCAATAGTAGAAATGAATAGTCTTGGTTTTACTCAATTTGAGATGTTTCTCAATGAGTTTGCCCCTGTCTTTAAAAAAGCTACTAGTAAGGTAGTTGACATAATACTGTCCTCGCAGAATTTTGAGAAAATTAAGAGTAAGGTCAACAGTCAAATCCAGGGTGAATTCAATCTAAATAAAAGACAAGTAAACGGTATAATAGCTTTAGCTAAAGCCAAAGTAGATTCTGCTGTTCTGTGCAGAAAAAATCATATAAAGCAGCTTGAGGGTAAATTAAAATCAGCGTTACTCTGGATAAAAAATTCCGAAAAATTGCGAAAAAATAGTCAGAAGTTTTATAGTAAAAAGAACTGGCAAAGCTCTAAATCTGGTTGTAAGTTACCGCTTGCTTGTGATTTAGAGACAGGTCGTTCTAACTGGCATAGGTTAAAAGCACAGATCCATAATAAAAAAAGATATGTCTACCAGTTAGAGAAAAAAATACATCATTTAAAGTCAGCGACTATAAAAGTAAAATTATCAAATAACGAAATTTTTATCGTAGGTTCTAAAGATGAATCTTTTGGCAATCAAGTCTGCCAGTACGATGGTTCAAAACTAACTTTTAGAGTACCGTATTTTCTGGAATACAAGTTTGGCTTGAATATCGAAACTACATTAGGTAGTTTTGACAGAAATATAAATAGGTTACCATCCGATGGAGCAAAGACATGGCACTTCTATAGAAAAAATAGTAGATGGGTCGTTGCTGTTCAGTTCACACCTACAACTGTTGAAAAAATCAGTAGACCTATCCAGTATGGAGCGATTGGGATTGACATTAACCCTAAATCTATCGGATGGGCTTATGTAGATTATCAAGGTAATCTACAAGATAGTGGTACTATCCCGCTGTTAACAGGACTGTCAAGTAATTCTCACGAGCAGCAGTTAGTGAATGCTTGTCTTGAATTAGCGGTTCTTGCTAGTAAATACGCCTGTCCAGTAGTCTGTGAAGAACTAGATTTTACCACTAAAAAACAGACTTTGAGGGAGAAAGGTAGAAAATATGCCAGAATGCTTTCTGGTTTTGCTTATAGTAAATTATATCGACTATTAGAATCGATATTCTCAAACAGAGGTATAACTATTTACAAGAGAAACCCAGCCTACACAAGTTTAATTGGGTTGGTAAAATACTCAAGAATGTATGGTCTCAGTAGTGACATTGCAGCAGCGTTAGTCATTGCCAGACGTGGTATGAACTTATCAGAAAGATTACCTGCATCCACGCAAGCTTATCTAGATGTGAGGTCTAGAAAACACATGTGGAGCAGTTGGTCAAAACTAAATAACGTAATTCGTCAAGGCGTTGATGTCAAGTCTAGACATGACTATTACAACGTTCCTAACTGGAGTGTTTTGGTTAAGACACACGTTGAGCAGGTATCTAGTAGTAATACAGGTGTTAGCCGAGCGTGTGTCAAGCGTAAGCGTTAAAACATCTTGACGTAAAGTTACACCGTGGGCTTATGTCTAGGTTTTCCTAGATTTTTAGAAGCGGAGGAGATAGAAGCAATGTTTGGATTAAGTGAGTTAAAGAAAATACGAGTTTATCAGGAAGCTCTAGAAGAAGGAGAACTTAGAGGTAAGTTAAAAGCAGTACTACCAATGTTAGCTGCAGGGTTAACCCTAGAACAAATAGCACAGGCGCTGGATTTGAGTATAGAGCAAGTCAGGCAAGCCGCAGAAAATCAGTTTTCAGCGTGATATTGCCAAATTTTGGACTAAGTAAGCCAAAATCTTCAATAATGTGTCCTCCAAGAACTTCCCAATAGAAATTTTGAGTTAAATTTTGTTAAGATTGGACTCGGCGTTAGTACTTCTTACCCAACCACCCACTCCCTACCCCAAGAGAAACTGGATGCTACGACTAGAACATATTAGTAAAATTTATCCTACAGGCGAAGTTCTTAAAGATATCAACTGGGAAGTCAAACCAGGCGATCGCATTGGCTTAGTCGGTGTGAACGGTGCTGGTAAATCTACCCAACTGAAAATCATCTCTGGAGAAATTGAACCTACCGCCGGTGAAATTATCCGTCCTGCAAGCTTACATATAGCCTATCTCAATCAAGAGTTTGAAGTAGACCCCACCCGCACCGTCAGAGAAGAATTCTGGACTGTTTTCAAAGAAGCCAACCAAGTACAGCTATCGCTGACCCAGGTGACGCGAGACATGGAAACGGCTAACCCAGAGGAACTGGATCAGCTAATCAACAAAATGGATCGTTTGCAGCGCCAATTTGAAGCCTTGGATGGTTACGGCTTAGACGCACGCATCGGTAAGATTTTACCAGAAATGGGGTTTGACCCAGAAGATGGCGATCGCCTCGTCAGTGCTTTCTCTGGTGGTTGGCAGATGCGGATGAGTTTGGGTAAAATTCTCTTACAAAAACCTGATTTATTACTGCTGGACGAACCTACGAACCACCTGGACTTAGAAACCATCGAGTGGTTAGAAAATTACCTGCGAGGATTGATTACCCCAATGGTGATAGTCTCCCATGACCGGGAGTTCCTAGACCGCCTCTGTAACCAAATTGTCGAAACCGAACGCGGTGTTTCCAGTAGCTACCTCGGTAATTACTCAGCCTACCTCCTGCAAAAAGCCGAAAATCAATCAGCCCAACTGAATGCTTACGAACGCCAGCAAAAAGAACTAGAGAAACAGCAAGCGTTTGTAGACAAATTCCGCGCCAGTGCTACCCGCAGCACCCAAGCGAAAAGCCGCGAAAAACAACTAGACAAAATTGAACGCA
This sequence comes from Gloeotrichia echinulata CP02, assembly GCA_038087035.1. Lineage (NCBI taxonomy): Bacteria > Bacillati > Cyanobacteriota > Cyanophyceae > Nostocales > Gloeotrichiaceae > Gloeotrichia > Gloeotrichia echinulata. The sequence goes on from CP051187.1 coordinate 927,102, forward strand.
TCGAAGCACCCATCGCTGGCGTCAGAACCCTGCATTTCCGCTTTCCCCCAGCACCCCGCAGCGGTCGAGAAGTAATAAAAATTAAAGATTTAACTCACACATATGATGATAAAATCTTGTTTTTATCAGCCAATCTTTTAATTGAAAGAGGCGATCGCATTGCGTTTATTGCGCCCAACGGTGCCGGTAAATCTACGCTATTGCGGCTAATTATGGGTAAAGAAATCCCCACAGAAGGCCATGTCAGTTTAGGCGAACACAACGTTATCCCTGGTTACTTTGAACAAAATCAGGCGGAAGCTTTGGACTTGCAAAAAACCGTCATGGAAACTATCCATGATGAAGTTCCCGACTGGAAAAACGAAGAAGTCCGCACGCTTTTGGGTAGCTTTTTATTCACTGGTGATACAGTCTTTAAAAAGGTTATCGCCTTGAGTGGGGGAGAAAAAGCCCGTCTGGCTTTAGCAAAAATGCTCTTACGTCCAGCAAACCTATTGATTCTAGATGAGCCGACAAACCACCTAGATATTCCCGCCAAAGAAATGCTGGAAGAATCATTGCAAAACTACGATGGGACAGCAATTGTAGTTTCCCACGACCGTTATTTTATCTCACAGGTAGCTAACAAAATCGTGGAAATTCGTGACGGTGAATTCCGCATTTATTTAGGGAATTATCATTACTATCTCGATAAAATTGCCGAAGAAAAAGAACAGGCAAAGTTAGCAGCAATAGAGGCAGAAAAAGCAGCTAAAAAAGCTGCTAAAGCCGCCAAAACCGCTACCAAACACAAATAAAAAACTCCACGAAGGGAATGGGGCATAGGGCATGGGGCATGGGGCATGGGGCATGGGGCATGGGGCATGGAGTATAGGGTATAGGGTATAGGGTATATGGCAAGAATCCCCAATCTCCAATCCCCAACCCCTGGTCACTGAGCGGAGCCGTTCGCGTAGCGTCTCGCAGAGAAGTGCAACCCCCAATCCCCAATGCCCACATGGCAAATATTAAAAAAAATTCGCAATAAGCTGGAAAAATTAAACAAAAGCTAAAAAATATTTAAATTAGTTATAAGCAGAAGTTAATAAGCAGAAATGCACTTGCTTTGGTGATGAGCAGTGGTATCATTCGGATATTACAAAAAGTAAAGGGCTATTTCATTATGACCAAGGCACCTGTTGCTCCTGTGGTGCTAGTCATTTTAGACGGATGGGGCTACTGCGAACAGACGCGAGGAAACGCTATTGCTGCTGCCAAAACGCCAGTGATGGACAGTTTATGGGCAGCTTATCCGCATACCCTTATCCACACATCAGGAAAAGCTGTGGGTTTGCCAGAAGGTCAGATGGGCAACTCAGAAGTTGGTCATTTGAACATTGGCGCTGGGCGAGTAGTACCACAAGAATTAGTCCGCATCTCGGATGCAGTCGAAGACGGTTCTATCCTGAAAAACCCAGCACTAGTCAAAATTTGCCAAGAAGTCCGCGATCGCAATGGCAAACTACATCTAGTAGGGCTTTGTTCTGAGGGTGGAGTACATTCCCATATCACCCATCTATTCGGACTAGTAGACTTAGCCAAGCAAGAGCAAATTTCCGAAGTTTGTATCCACGCCATCACCGATGGACGTGACACCGCACCAATCGAGGGTGTCAAAGCCATTGGACAACTGCAAGACTATCTCGACAAAGTAGGAGTTGGGCGGATAGCCACCCTCAGCGGTCGCTACTACGCTCTTGATCGCGATCACCGTTGGGATCGAGTCAAACGCGCCTACGACGTGATGACACAAGATGGCGATATCGACGGTCGTCAGGCGGTAGAAGTTTTGCAAGCAGCTTATACCCAAGGGGTGACAGACGAGTTCATTGTCCCATTACGCATTGCCCCAGGCGCGATCGAACCAGGGGATGGAGTGATATTTTTCAATTTCCGCCCCGACCGCGCCAGACAACTGACTCAAGCTTTTGTCAGCCCCAAATTTGACGGCTTTGACAGAGAACAAATTAAACCACTATCCTTTGCGACCTTTACCCAATACGATCCAGATTTAGCAGTAGCTGTAGCCTTTGAACCGCAGAATCTGAGTAATATTTTAGGGGAAGTCATCGCCAATCGCGGTCTTATGCAATTTCGTACCGCCGAAACCGAAAAATACGCCCACGTTACCTACTTCTTTAATGGCGGTCTTGAGGAACCTTTTGTTGGGGAAGACAGAGAATTAGTCAGTAGTCCAATGGTAGCGACTTACGACCAAGCCCCAGCGATGTCAGCGGCCGCCGTTACAGACGTAGCGATCGCCGCTATTGAAAAGTGTACCTACTCCCTAGTTGTAATTAACTATGCCAACCCAGACATGGTAGGGCATACTGGTCAGATAGAACCGACAATTACAGCCCTACAAACAGTTGACCGCTGTTTGGGTCGCCTACTCGCCAGCATCACCAAAGTCGGAGGTACAACAATTATTACCGCCGACCACGGTAACGCCGAATACATGCTAGATGAAGCAGGTAATCCCTGGACAGCCCACACCACCAACCCAGTCCCATTAATTTTGGTGGAAGGAGAGCGAGTAAAAATCCCCGGACATGGTACAAATGTCATATTGCGAAGCGATGGCAAGCTAGCCGACATCGCCCCCACCATTCTGGATATTTTACAACTACCCCAGCCAGTGGAAATGACCGGGCGATCGCTCCTAAAAACAGCAGAATATGACGTGCAACGCCCCCGCACACCCGCCCAAATTGGCCTGTAAAATAGTTAGGAATTAGGAGTTAGGAATTAGGAGTTAGGAGTTAGGAGTTAGGAGTTAGGAGTAATGAGTTAGGAGTTAGGAGTTAGGAGTTAGGAGTTAGGAGTTATGAATAAAAGTTTTCTCACTCCCAACTCCTAACTCTTGACTTTTGACCCGTCAAAAATAAACCCTGCTCTGGCAGGGAAAGTTGTTCCGAGGTCCATTGAATTTCGGGAAAAATGCGTCCTCGACTTTTTACACGGGTCGGTTTTGCTTCGGTCATGGCTGACTCCTACTGATAGTAATATCTATATAGTAATCATATTTGATTTCTGAAAAAATCTCAGTATCTGTAGGCTAGGCAATGCCAAGTACATCAAGGTTTTGTAAGGCATAGGGCGTGTTTTCAAACTATTTGTTTAGCCGGATCAATTTTTAGATACCCCTAAATCCACACGATATGATACCAGCTGTAGGGGCACGGCATTGCCGTGCCCCTACGCGAAATCTACATGTGTCAGCGTTTTAGTGGTATTGTATAAGACTTTGAAAACACGCCCTAGCCCTACCTACGTATATTTCAAAAATCAAATATTAGTCCTATATATATTAGATATTAGAGCGCAATTAGCTAGTCGATATCAAAATTGATATCAATTTACCCATCTAGCAGCAAGGTTTTGAGCTTTGCCAATGTAAATAACATTGTTAAGATCTGTCACAAAGTAAACATCTGAACAGTTAGGTAAACTACTAGTAGTCTGTCAATTTTGTTTTGAGGGATTTTTGGTAGTGTGAGCGTCTCGCTCACGCGGGCAAGATGCCCGCACTACAGTCCATCATTTTTATCTTGACAGAGTACTACGTATTGAGCCGAGATCCGAGTGATTTCCTGCAAGATGGTGTCTTAACCCTTATCCTGCAAGGGATTGAAAATTTGCTACATGATAGTCAAAAAAGTCGTTATTTACAACGCAAAATCAAGCCTTTTGAGGTCATCTTGCAGGTTTTTTCGTCTATCTCGGCTCAATACCTACTTAATGCACGAGGTGTGCCTACTGCAAACCAACGGCAATGGTACTGAGGAACAATACGCAATCTACTATTAGGGAGAAGATATGAAATTTAAACAACGTACTCTTGATCGAATTGCTGATATGATTTGTGGTAATTCTGAATCTAAATCCGAAGAAAGTTTCTTTCCTTATAAATCAAGTTCATATATAACTAAGTTTTTTCAGGATTGTGATACTGAGTATAAGCATGATGGTTCAACGCGCAAAGTATGGGTTTCTTCAGTTCTCAAAGAAATTCTTACTGAACCACAGCAAAATGCAAATACACCTCCAGAAACTTTTTTGCGTGTCATTCGCAATTTGATGGAACAAGGAAATGCCTGCAATGAGGATTCAAATAGAATAGGAGCATTAGCCCTCTTGAATTCAGAACTTGATCGAGAAGGGTTTGAAGCATTTTATGCAGATGACAAGCAGTGCTATCTTAGGCATCTCCCAACCAATACGATTGCAACAGCTTCACCTAATCCGCATCGCCCATTTTCAGTGTCGGAACTAAAACGGCGCGAGCAACTTATTACCTATCTCAATGAAGCATCTGAGGATAGGCTCATAGAGGACATATTATTACCCCTGTTTCGGCAGCTTGGTTTTCACCGTGTAACTGCTGCTGGTCATACCGACAAAGCGTTGGAGTATGGCAAAGATATATGGATGAAGCATACCTTGCCAACCCAGCACATTCTCTATTTTGGTATTCAAGTAAAAAAAGGTAAATTGGACTCAGCAGGCACTACCAAGGGTTCAAATGCCAATGTAGCGGAGATTCATAATCAGGTAACTATGATGCTTGGTCATGAGATTTTTGACCCCGAAACAAGTAAGCGTGTTTTGGTAGATCATGCCTTTATTGTCGCGGGTGGTGAGATTACCAAAGCTGCCAGGAATTGGTTAGGTAATAAACTCGATGCCACAAAACGAAGCCAAATTATGTTTATGGATCGGGACGACATCTTGAACCTGTTTGTTGTTACGAAGCTTCCACTGCCTATACAGGCATTACCAACAGGTGCTGAGGATGATGGTATTGAGCCGAGATCCGAGTAATTTCCTGCAAGATGGTCTCTTAACCCTTATCCTGCAAGGGATTGAAAATTTGCTACATGATAGTCAAAAAAGTCGTTATTTACAACGCAAAATCAAGCCTTTTGAGGTCATCTTGCAGGTTTTTTCGTCTATCTCGGCTCAATACCTACTTGGTGTTTGTAAGTCTTTTTACACTTCTTTATAATTTCTTCACATTTGTTTTTCAGCTTCAATCAAGTCAGCGATCGCATCTCTGAGTTTTCCTTGCCAACCAGGAATTGACTTTAGTTGCTGCTTCATTGTCTCTGTAAGCTTTAAGTCAACCTTCGCCACTAATGGCTCATCCCCAGCCGCTTTGTACTGCGTAGCTTCTCTTTTTCCTTCAAAGGCCTTTGGATTTCCCATTGTTTTTACCAAGTCTACCGGGTAAATGATAGCACAAATCATAAGTAAATTTTATCAATGACCTATTGCTAATACCAGGTACACTTGGTATTATAATTATGCGGACAACAAAAAACCCGGCTATCAACCGGGCATACATTAAAAATAAATCTCATCTAATTATGACCAAAAAGCGAGACGCAAGCCCCTGGCTTTAGACATGGGGATAAGTCGGTATAGCACTTCCTATTCAGATGAGGTACAAAATTGTATCACGCGATGTAGGGGCACGGCACTGCCGTGCCCTTACCGATGTACCTCACTAGGGCGAGAAACGCTATAGGAACTTTTAACTTCCGTGAAACGATTGTGTGGCTTGGGCCACAGTGGTATAATTGAACGGCAAATTGTGAGTAAGAACAACCATCTGCGCGTTGATTCATCCTAGTACGGAGCAATCCCGGCAACGGACATATCCAACTTGATTTAGAATAATTAAAGGGCAAATAATGGCAGGATGTTGAGCGTACCTAACTGGCGTTGTGATGGACTCGGAAAACGAAAAAAAAATGAAAAGTAAGCGCAATTGCAGCACAAACGTGGTAGTTGTTATGAGCGTCTAGGGTGTCTTTGATAGCACCATTAAAAGTTCGTTTATGGACTCTTTAAGAATCCCCCGGCTTTAGACGTGGGGAGTATCAATCCCCTTCTATTGAGATTATTACCATGACAGTTTCTAACCTTGTACAAGGCATTTGGGCACTTTCCGCCCTTGGTTTGATTATATTAGTATTGCTGCATAGCCCCAAAGGTGATGGAATTGGCGCCATTGGTGGACAAGCCCAATTATTTAGCAGCACCAAAAGTGCAGAAAACACATTGAACCGAGTTACTTGGGCGCTGACAGTAATTTTTCTCGGTTTAACAGTGGTTTTAAGTGCCGGTTGGCTCCCCAAATAAAAATGGAGCGTAGGGGAGACTTGTACTGAGCGGAGCCGAAGTATGGGGATAAAATCCCAACACCCAACACTTAAAATTCCCAAAAATCTAGTTTTACGGCGATTAATTACAGCCCTGTCCTTATTTATTGGCACAGGGCTGCTTGTCGTTTTCACAAATCTCCCATCTCCAGCTTTCTTGACAAAATCACCACAATATGGATTAAAACAAATAATTTCTCTCCCTCTCCCCCCATCTCCCCACCCCCTCCCCCCGACACTGGCGCAATGGCAAGATAGCACCAACAGTGGTGATTACTTTGCTCAAATCACACCCACCAAAGTAGGTTATTTAGTTTGGTCACAGTTTCCCGTTCGCGTTTACGTAGAACCACCGAAAGCAGTTAGCGAACAACAGGCGCAAGCTTGGGTGAATAGCGTTTTACAGGCTGTGCAAGAGTGGAATGTTTATTTACCTTTGCAGGTAGTTGAGCAGCCAGATGTAGCCGATATTACCATTATCCGCAAAGCGCCACCGTTACAGGGTAAGCCTCCCCGTGCGCGTTCTGCAGAAACTCGCTACGAGTTATACACCAGCAATCATATTTTATTCCACCGCTTCACGATTTTGCTGAGTCCTAGTCAAACAGGCGAGTATGTCCAAGCAGCTATCCGCCATGAACTTGGTCACGCTTTGGGAATTTGGGGTCATAGTCCGTTACAAACCGATGCTTTATATTTTTCCCAAGTCCGCAATCCAGCGCTAATTTCTGTGAGGGATGTAAATACTTTGAAGCGCGTTTATGAGCAGCCAACTAGTTTGGGGTGGAGTGTAGTGGAGAATTAAAAACTGGGACGTTCCTCGATAACAGTATTGATTATATAGAGTTAGACAATATGTACATCCAAATTAAACCAGAACTAGAGCAATTTATTCAGGCACAGCTTGCAAGTGGTAGATTTGCTAGTGCAGATGATGTCATCAATGAAGCCTTTAAACTGCTACAAGAAAGAGAGCAGCGATTTGAAGAATTACGACAAAAAATTGCTGTAGGAACTGAAGAAATTGCTCAGAAAAAAGTAACTGATGGCGAAGTTGTATTTGCCAGATTACAAGAAAAAATTCGTCTAATTGCTGAGGAGTCCTCTGAATGAATAATTATTCACTTTCTGAGGCAGCAATTCGAGATTTGGATGAAATTTGTGAATATATTGCCCGCATTAACCCAAAAGCCGCCTCTAAGCTTTTTGATGACATACGCTCCAAGTGTAAATTAGTAGCTAGTTTTCCCAATATGGGGAAAAGTTATGAAAAGCTTGTACCAAACCTGCGTGGTTTTGTTGTGGATGATTACATTATATTTTACTATCCCAGAGAAGACGGAATTAGTGTTGCTCGTGTTTCCAGTGGTTATCGAGATTTAGAATCTTTGTTCGTAGATGAATAATAAAACTGTAACTATTTTCTTGGTCTATTACTTATCATCTTCATGGAAGGTAATTTGGGGTGGAGTGTAGTCGAAAATTAAAAGGTTACAATTAAGGCAACCAATTTTTATCTAAAATTTGCTCTAAGCTATAAGGAGATAATTCAGGTAAATTGGTTAGCTTTGTTTTAGCCTTAACATAATCTAAGGCATTAGTATAAATTAGATTAAAGTTCTCGTCTAAATGGTTGCGTAAATTGGCAGTTAAATCATCATTGAGTTGATTACGAAAACCAATAATTTCTGCAGCCCAATGATTAGCATTTCTGGGCTTTTCTAAATCCCAATATTGATAAAGCAGTAAGTGTCGAATAATCTGTTCTAACAGACTTCTTACTCGCCTTTTTTCGTTTTTAGCCAAATCTTCCAGTTCTTCTATTAAGTTTTCATAGTCAATGTCTGCCAATTGTCGAGCTTTGAGACATGTAATAGTCTCCTCTAACCATTGCAGGTAATTGGATTCATATAATGTTTTCATGTCGATGATAGCAGTCATTTGTTGGTTTTGTAGGTTTTATTTTGTATAATCTATTCTTTAATGTTAACTAAATATATCAAGTTGATTGGATATTTTTTGTAATTTGATAACTTTGTATAATAACACAAATGCCTGATACTTGGCAATCGGGAAACAGCGGCTGTGGCGTTTATACAGAGTCGCCCACCTATAGGTATTCCCAGCCGGAAACTGGGAAGGAGTCATTGCCATAAAAATGGAATAAAAAAGCAAATAAATACATTTATTGAGAGTTAATTAGCAATCTTCAACTAAATACTCTATAATGTTAGGTAATTTGCCTATTTTTCGATTAATGTACACATCTCCCACAGCAACTTCTATACCTAGAAGATGTTGTATTTTCCTTTGGTATTAGCCCTTTTGGGAAAAACTTTTTGTTCTTAACTCTTCCGTAATAGCTTATAGGCGCTTGTATAAGATTAATTAAATAGACTGCTCAAGAAAGGAGGTTTAAGGTGGGAGCTTTTGATTTTCCGAAACTACTAGAGAATTCGATCAATGAACCGGACTTAGGCTGGACTCTCTGCTTTATCGGAGAAGACCAATCGAACAAGCTGGCAGAACTTACCCAGGGATTGAGAGAAGGATTTTCCACGACAGGTGATGGAAAAGAGATTTTATCTGGTTTTTCCTATTGGGGAATAGGTCCAACAATAGCGTGGGATCATGCTTGCAATGATCGATTTTATCTCGTGATGAAAGAGAGCATACAATCTTTTAGATATCGATGGCATCAAATTCATTCCAATAATATAAAAAATCAAAAATATCACTACGTCAGTTTAGGTGTAGGTACAGGAGAAAAAGACCAACAGATTTTGAGTTTATTGCTCAACGCCAATCCCGATATACTCTATTTTCCAGTTGATATGAGTTCAGAGATGTTGAGGCTAGGTGTTAAAAAGGCAACTCAAGGACTGCAATTAAAAGGTAGCCATGTGTTACCAATTCAAATCGACTTCTCAATCGAGAGAAATGTCAGCGAGTTACGCAAACTGCTTGACCGAGTTGTGAATGATAGTCCTATTCTGTTTTCTTTGCTAGGAAACACATTAGCTAATTTTCAAAGAGATACAGAATTGCTGCAAACTCTTTCTCAACTAATGCGACGTGATGATCAGCTAATCATAGAAGTAGCGACAACTGAAAACCTCAGCGAAGAAGCAGCGCAAAAGGCAGCACAAGAGTATGCAAAAACTAGGTCTTTTACAGAGTTTGTTACCAGTGCTTTGCTGCAAAATACTGATTTACACATTGACTTGAATAGTGTGTTCTTTGAAGGTTCTATAGAGGGAGATAAAGCAATATTGATAAAAATTCTGTATCGTAATTTAACTGGAAATAAAATTTTTGTGACTTTACCTGACCGTTCAATTATGGATTTTGAAGACAAAGATACGATTCGTTTGCTTCTGACTCGCAAGTATAGTTCTCATAGTATCAAAAAAAGCATATCAGATAGCAACTTATTCCTTGTTGATAGTCTAAACACCCCCTGGGAACCGCGTTATAAAAACGGATTTGGTATGGATTTAATTTTGCTTGCCCCTCAATCTTCCCCAACTCCAGTCAAAGATAATAATATATGGACACCAAAAAACTAGTGGATATCAGATTTGCAGAAGAACAAAAGATGTAAATATGAAAAGTATAGCGACATTTGTCACGTTTTTCCCTCTCCTTCTAGGATTTATTTTAGCTATCGTCTGGTTGACTAAGAAACCAGATTTTGATGCACTACTATCAGCCCTGGGAATATTGGCAACAATTACAGGTATTTTTGGCGAACGATGGGCATCAGCTTACGAAAACAGAAGAGAATTGTTACGTGCCTTACTCAATGAAAGTATATCAAATAAGTCAATTCTATCTGATAGCCGATTCAACCCAAACTCACATCAGCCAGGACGCCCGTTAGTGTTTCCCAGATTAATTATGTCAGTGAATGAAACTGCGATCGCATCTGGTGTCTTTGCAAAAAGAAAAGATAGTGAGTTGTTTTCGCTTTTACATCAATGGCGACATACTGTCAACGAATTCAACCGGAGATTAGATATTACCGAGTTACGGACATTTACAAAAATTTCACCACAAGAAATAGAGATCCGCTCACTATATGAAGCACTAAAGGAATCAAAAGAGTTTAATGATGCATTGACTTTGAATGAATACATCGCAAAAGTTTTGCAATCAAAATATGCCAAAGGTATTGGTGGTAGTCAAGCTTTGACTATCTAATCGTTATACAGCAATTTCTTGTTTAATGTCTTCCCATGAGATAGTAATATTATTTTCTACATCACTTTTAGCTGCATAATATGCTTTTAAATCGTTCTCATCTTCTGATGATTCTATCCGCTTTAATAATGCGTAAATTTCATCTAAAGTACTGTCGTAAGCTTGATTTAGCAGTACATTGATTGCGTCGATTATTTCTTTTCTTTCTTGTGCTGTTTTCATTTTTATTTATCCTAATTTCAGGCGTTGCTGATGCGTAGGCGTAGCCCGTCCTAGACAGCGCACTTTTGAATGCAGTTAAATAAACAAACCAGGGTCAACGTGAAAAAAATCTCCCAAAGTCTTAGCTTGAGCTTTGCTAATTTCTCCCTTACCATGAACCACTTCCAACACAACTTCTTCAGAGCCAATAACACCCACTAAATCTGCCTCTTTAATATCTCTTTGTTCCATCAAAAACAGTAACATAGAGCGAGGTTCAGAACCTTTTCCAGGTGAATAGTATTCTTCTTCAAACTTTTCAATTAAAATAATTAGCAACTCATAAAGTTCATCTTCTTCAGGGCTACGGTTAGAACGATGCATTAATTCTTCGACAATTGCTAAAGCTTGTTCATTTTCAGCTTCATTTCTAATCAGTTTTGGCGGATACTGACATAATAACTCTTTATATTTATCTGAATTAAAAGTAATGGTCATTTTTCCATATTATTCATGAATATCAAAAACCCCACTTTCTTAAAGAAAGTGGGGTTATGAGGTCTGACAATTTTTACAACACAATCTCAACTCAACGACTTAAATGCATCGGTCGCTGTGTTAAAACTTCTTGATAAAGTTGTTCTAGGCGTGTAATATTATCGTTGAGGGTATAGCGCTCTAATACACGCTTTCTTGCTTTCTGCCCTAGGACGGTTGTTAATTCTGGATGATCTTGGAATAAAGGTAACAGGGTTTTTAATTGCGATCGCACGGTTTTGGAGCTAAGAATGACACCCGCACCTTTTTCTAACACTTCCCCATCTGCACCGACATCTGTGGCTAAACAAGCCAGTCCACATGCCATTGCCTCTAATAGAGATAGTGACAAACCTTCTACCAATGAAGGCAAAATAAATACATCTCCTCCCCGTAATATTTCGATGCGTCGTTCTTCCTCAGCAATAAATCCTAACCAAATAATCCCAGATTCCAAACCATAAAACGGCTGTAAAGAAGGCTTCAAAGGACCATCGCCCACAATTAGCAACTTACTATCAGCCCCCATTTCCGACTGCTTCCAAGCCCGTAATAGAGGTTCAATATTTTTTTCCGGAGCGATGCGACCTTGATAAACAAACAAGCGTTCGCAAGAAAATTCCGTTTTGACTTGAGATACACCAGGAGAATATTTAGAAGTATCAACCCCGTTGGGAATCACGGCGATATTTTTTTCTCGCACACCCATCCGCGCCAACAAGTCGCGCTGAATTTGCGAAAATACAATCACGCGATTGTAGTGACCCAAAAAAGGCGCGTAGAGTTGATAAGCCAAAAGTTGGGTTCCCGATATCAGTTTTGCCCCTTTACCCGCAAATGGTGTGTGAAAAGTGGCTATCAGGGGCAAATTCAGTTGTTCACAAATTTCTGGTAAAACAAAATCAAGGGGAGATAGAGTCAACGAAGCATGGACTATATCTGGCTTGATTTCCCGTAGCGCGTCAGTTAATACTTTCGTCGCTTTAAATGTGGGAATTGTGTAAACCTGGGACTTATAAATAAAGGGAAGCGAAACTTCTTGAAAATTCGGCCAGTTGTCAGGTTCAGATTCTTCTTCGGCAAAGTGGAGAAAGCTAACTTGATGTCCCCGGTCTAGTAGGGCATTGGTAATTTCTCGACTATAGGTAACATTACCACAAAAGGGTGATTTTTTTCCAATCCAAGCTATACGCATTCTTTATTTAGTAAAACAAAAGCGGGTTTGATATATCAGTTTTCTGTCCTTTGTTGTTGGTCTTTTATCCTGTTTTACTGGCTTTGTATTTATCAATATATTCCAGCTTCCCCTAGTCCACAAGCTAAACTTTTAGCTGATTATACCAGGGAATTTAGGCTCTATTTATTCTACTTATAAGTTGTTAATGGCTATACATTCATAACACCATATTGCAACTTATTCTACCTAAAGCTCAGATTGATCCCCAGCAATTCTAGAGATAAAATATCAATAGATTTACTTTAGCATGAAAACAAGCACATTCAGTAGGTCGGCGCAAATAAACTTAACGATTTATGGTCGTCATTTGTCATTTTTCATTTGTCATTTATTCTTACTGCTCCATGCACCCTTTTAGCTAATAATTACTCATGGGAGTTATACCAAGTTAATATGCCTACAGAGAAGACGATAGCTGCTAATCCTAAAAAGACAGCTTTTAGTCCAATAAAGGTTTCTGCGACCCCTGCTAAAGCTAAGGGCAAAGAAAGAGCAATATTAATCACATTATTTTGCAGACCAAATACTTTACCCCGCATTTCTGCTGGGGTTTCGGTTTGAATTGCGGTTTGCATGGGGATACCCACCAGGGCACCAAAGACACCCAATAGGGCGATGAACATCAGAATGATCCATAGCTGGGTGGTGAATACAGACAAACCAATCAGAGAAGCTGCCATACCTATACAACCGCATAGACTAAGATTAGTATAGGAGAAACGTTGACCAAACTGACCCAGAAGCGTCGCCCCTACAGCGATTCCAACACCACCAGCGGCTAATAAAAAGCCGAATTGGGAAGCTTTCAAATGGGGAATTATTTCTGCCATGCGAACGGCGAGAACAGTTAAGGCGGCAAAAATGGAAAATAATATAGTCAGTTGCACTAAAGCATTGCGGACGCGACTATTAGCCTTAAGGTAGCGCAGACCATCACGCAGATCGGCGAAAACGTGGGGGAATTCTGTTTCGGGTGCGTGGGGTTTTTCGTTAGTGATCAAGAATAATAAAATTATCCCCGCGATCGCATAACTTCCACCAACTACTAATTCCTTACCCAAACCAGCACCACTACCACCAAGTTGTAACCAAAGTTGATCAGCAAATGCTAACAGAGGTTGACCAACAGCAAACCCAATAATTACCGACGCCATCATCGTTGTCGTATACAAAGAGTTAGCCGAGAGTAAATGCTGTTCTTGTACCACCAAGGGAATCGCCGCCTGTTCTGCCGGGGCAAAAAATTGTGTTAGAGTAGAGACTAAAAACGTCACACCCAGGATGATCAAAAAACCGACCGGTAACATCCCTAAAGGTTTCCAATCGTGAGTCAACCACAGCAGCAGCGGAATTGCCAAAACCAGAATTCCTCGCCAAACATTCGTCGATACCAACACCGCCTTTTTCGGCCAGCGATCCACATATACACCAGCCACAGAACCAAATAACACCGCTGGAATAGTAAAAGCCATCATCAAAGCTGACACCCAACCACTAATACTCTGACCACCCGCTTGGAACTGAGTATTAATCAAACCAATCATCAGCACCAGATAAACTTTATCTGCCATTTGACAGAAGACTTGACCACCCCAAAGTGCTAGGAAATTTGGGTTTTTTAATACAGGCCAAAATCCCTGTTGTTGTGGATCATCAAATGGTGTTTTCCCATCCTCATCAGACATGTTTAAATCAGGCGGTTCTTTCCCTGGGGTAGACGCTGATGGGAAATTATTGTCAGTCGGTCCACCAGTACCATTTCCCTCAGCAGTGGTTGATTTATCGGCTTGTGTTTCTGATTTTTCTGTAACATCAGCTTTTGTTATTTCTGATGTCCCATTGTGATGGTTTTGAGAAACCTCCTTTGGCGAAATTTCTTCACTATTGATTTGACTGGGTTGAGACCGAGGAACAGCACTCAGGTAATTTGGTACTGTAGAATCTGATGCCCTATTCTGTTTTTTGGCGTAGCTTGGTGATATAGATAGGATTTTGGTATCCAAATCAGAAGGTTGCATCATAGTTAGCAGTAAAATAAGAATCTATTAAGGTAGCGGAGCGAATAGGGCGACCTAAATGATACTGAGTATACTGGCGCAAAATCTGCTCAACAGATAACCAATCATGATTTTTAGCAATATTAATTGGCATTATCTCTGGTTGGGACAGCTGCTGGAGTATAGCAAGTTCTATAGCACTCAGGCGAGTAGTGATAACTGGTATATCTTGACGATGCAGAACAGTTTGGTAGCCAGTGCTGGGTGAATTTGGGGAAATGGGATTTTCTCCCCCTTTCCGTAAAGCTTCCCAAGCTTCTAAACAAATCGTTCCCCCTGTCGTGATGCTAAATCCTACTTTCGGCTGGGAGTCCTGAAAATTTGGGATTAGGGGACGCTGACTTAAACAACAAACTTGTACCTGAGGAGTCAGTCCTCCCAAAGCTAAAAGGTGAAACACCCCATGAGCCAAATGAGCGAAAATACTTGCAGCCTCGGTATTCGGTAATTCCTCCAACCGACGAAGATGTTCATTGAGTAACTCATAAAGCTCTTCTTGGGGTTGTTCACTTAAAGCCTGATACAGGGCTATTTCTGCTAAATACTGGCTAGCGGCCAGTTTCCCCAAATCTTTCGCCAGACCCGGATAAGTTTTTAACGTTTGTGCTTGCGTAATTTTATCGAGCGATCGCCCTTTAGCTATCAGTAATTCATTCACCACAAACACCCCACTCCTGCCACCTAGGCTGGAGTTGTGCTTGCGTGCCCCAGGGGCAACTGCTCGAATCAAACCAAACTCGCGTGTTAAAATTGTCACTATTCTATCCGATTCTCCCAGCGCCTGGGCTTTCAGATTAATTCCAGTTGCTTGATAGGTTCTAGTCATTAGTCAAGGGTCAAGGGTCAAGGGTCAAGAGTCAAGGGTCAAGAGTCAAGGGTCAAGGGTCAACATTTGGACTCTGGACTTTGGACTCTGGACTACTCTTTCTTTCCTAGGTTATCGCGCTGGCGGATTAAATCGACACTGCGAGATGTGCCTAATCGAGTAGCGCCTGCCAAAATTAAATCTAGGGCTTGATTTATAGTGGTAATTCCGCCCGATGCTTTAATTCCCACCCTGTCCCGTGCCATTTCCTTCAAAAATCGCACATCCGCCACTGTTGCGCCACCACTCCAACCAGTACTGGTTTTTAAGAATGCTGCACCAGCTTCCATAGAGATTTCTGCTGCGAGTTTCTTCTGAGCATCTGTTAGCAGGTTGGTTTCTAAAATTACCTTGACAGTCTGTCCAGTCTCCTCGCAAATTTCGGCAATTTCTCGGTGGACAGCTTCCGTGTTCCCAGCCTTCAACCAACCTAAGTTGATGACCACATCCAACTCCGTAGCGCCATTTTCCGCCGCCTCTTGCGCCTCATAGAGCTTCACTGCTGAAGTCGTCGCCCCAGTCGGAAAGCCAATCACCGTACAGACTTTAGGATTCTTACCGTGGAGCAGTTCCGTCGCCTGCTTCACATAGGCGGGATACACACAAACCGCCGCAAAATTAAACCTGTATGCTTCTTCACACCATTGCTCAACCTGCTCTGGGGTAGCAGTTGGCATTAGCAGAGCGTGATCGATAAATGGCGCAATATCAATATCTGGATAGTCTGCTGCCATTGCTATATTATGCCCATGAGTTATTATTAAAGTTTATAAAAAATTAAGACATTATTTTTAAATTAAACCATATTTATGACAAATTTATCTTCAAGACAGGCTAATTGCTGGATCTGGTATGCCAGCTTGATAGCTGACCCTGAATTTTATTAAGTATTTAAATTTACATCAGCTAGTCTTAACCTGATGACCAGGATTTTGCACCAAAGTCCTCACACCAGTGGCTAAAAAGTCAAGAATAGTTTGAGCTAAACCCTTTGACGCCAAATACGGGACACCATTACCAATAGTTTTAAACATATTAGTAAGTGACATATTATCTGGAAGCACGAAATTTGCCGGCATAGATTGTATTGCTAAAGCTTCCGCAGCAGAAATTCGCCGAATTTTATAGGGATGTAAATGTACTTCATTATTGCCATAACAAGCGGTAGGAGAATAACGCCATCGGTGCAGACGTTTGAAAGACTTTTTAGAATCATCGCCTTCATCTACAGCCGCAAATCTGGTAATACCTGCTCTTGGTTGGAAATAATCCTCAGCGTTGGGATGATGCAACACATCATTTTTTCTAAACCAATATTCTACAGTTAATTCTTCAGGAATATCATCAGGACAAAGCAATATAGAATCTGCTTGAAATGGTTCACATTTACGCCAAGGGTAATCAAAAACCTTGGCTTGAGGATATAAAATATAATTATTCCAAGGAAACACACCTTCAGGTAATAATTGACCGCCCATATCTTGAATTAAATTCTTGTGGAAACCAACAAGAATAATTCTATCTCTATCTTGAGGTACACCATATTCAATAGCATTAATTAAGCGCTCAGTTAAAATATATCCTGCTTCCTGTAACTGTACTTTTAAAGCTTCATAAAATAAACGATGTTTTGTCGTCCTCCACAAACCATTGACATTTTCAAATAAAAAGAAATCTGGGATATTCTGACAAATTAATTCAACATAAGCACCCGACAGTTTACCATTATCACCTAAGCGTCCTCTATTTTTGCCCCCAATAGAGAAATCAGGACAGGGAGGACCACCAATAAAGCCAACAATATTATCAGATTTGCGACAATCGTTGACTAACTCCCAGAGGCGTTGTGCGGCGATTCCTTCGGTAAGTTTGGTTACGTCTGCAGCTTCCCCCTCATGATATCCATATTCAGGTAATGATAGGTTAAGAACTTCCCGTGAATAGCGGTAAGCTGACATGAACGGGGAGAAGATTTCATTGACGTAGACAATATTAAAACCGCTGGTTTCAAAGCCTAAATCCAGGAAACCGGCGCCGGAGAAGAAGGAGAATATAGCAGGGCGAAAAATCATAAAAAACAGAATATAGTAGTCCAAATATATTAAAATATCCTTAAATATACAATCGCTGTTGTTTAATAATTAATAATTGCTTGTATAAAAAAATAAGTTGATTTTTATTATGCCATCATCTGACTGGGAAAAGTTATTAGCTGAAGGAAACCGCGCAGTTGAAATAGTTCGCAGGGGGTTAAGAAATCGCGGTATCAATGCGGGAGAGTCTATAATTACTGAATTTGGTAATGATGAAGATATTCCTGTGTATAATAAAGATAATCAGCGCAAGTTATTTTGGATATCAGTTAAAAGTGTTTCCGGGCGAGTTGAAAATCCCCGTATTCTACCTGTTGGTTATCAAGGCTGGATGTGTGGCGAAGTTGAAAGCAAGCAATGGGTCAACCCCCCATCTGTGATTATCTGGTATTGTTTAACTAATGGTATGGCGTGGGGTGCTATTCCTCCTCAACGGCTAAGTACCCGTTGGTTTATTTTTCCTGAGCGTTGGGGGAAGATAGTAGATAAGCGCAAAACGAGTCAGTTAAGTTATACGGTATACCTTTATCCAAGCTGGCTTGTGCCGCCAGATATCATAATCACCAAAGAGGAAATAATAGCTTATATTCAGAGTTTAGCCCGCCAGTAATGATTTATATACTATAATAGCGTTTAAAGACTTGATTAAGACATATTCCAGAAACGAAAATCAAAAATAAATAATTGTAACTATGTATGAACAGTTTATAGATTTTGAGGCAATTTTTAATCTAGCATATAAGCACACTGAACAACTGATTGAACGCGGCTTTGATATTAGTGATCCTTGTGGCGTCACAGAACTTGAATGGATAGCGAATAAATATCCAGAACTGACCGAACGCTGCAATAATGCATTGCTAGAACTTATTGATAAGCAAGCAGATGCTACTCCTGTATTTGTAGGTGCTGGATACTCTGACAATGATTTAGATAGCTTTTAAATAAAGCATTCATCGCCATGAATATATTTAAGAGAATATTCCCAACTTCGCTCTTAATAGCAATACAATTAATATCCTGGATAAATACCTTAATTCTGAAAATAGGGTACAATTCCAAAAAACGCGCCGCACTGGCAAAATATCAAGAAATTATTGATTTTGCTAAAACACAAAATCTCCCATTAGATACTACTAAAAATTTAAAACTTCCGCCCCATCTAGTAGACATCAGCCACGATGGGTCAGTTAAAATATTCCATACATCTGATGGTCGCCACTACATAGTAATCATTATCCAATATTCTGTAACTACAACAGTCAAATTTCAAGGCATTCTCGCTGGTGATGCGGCCTTAACTCCCAGAGAGTGGAGCAAAATTCCTGGCGCTCCCATCAATATGCTAGGAGAATACCAGAAACCCTACGAAGTCACTGGTCCGTTTACAAATCTTTACATTACTCGGCGTTATAACGACTGTCTATTTGAAGTTAAGCGCTAATTCCAGTAATCAACGGAAATCTCACCCATACCGCGTACTCCTACCACGCGATCGCTGGGAATTAACTTTAGCAGGAATTACATTATTAACAACGTTGTCGCAGCAACGGTTAGAGTTTGTTTAATGATATCAAACCTGGCTGATTACCAAATGTTCATTTCACCCAGTAAATGCTTGGATAATCAAACTTTAAACTACTTCTGGGGAATCTCTCTGTGATGGATTCACAGGAAAGAAGACAGCAGGTGAAATATGGAAAAATTCCGCCAGATTTTGAATATGTTCGACCGTTAATTTCCGCTTACCTTTGAGTACATCAGAAACAATTGATTCCGTTTTAAAAATAGGCACTAAATCTTTCTGTTTAAGATTTAATTCCACCATTAAAACCTTGAGAAGTTCTACTCCATAAATATCGGGAACTAAATCCTGTTGTTCTTCATATTCATGAATTAAAATTCCCAGTAAATTCAAATAGTCTTCTTCTGACTCCGTAAGTTTTCCTTTATCTAGTAAATTATCGACAACTGCTTGAGTTTTTTCTAAATCTTCTTCAGATTTTATGGAGCGCGGGGGGAAAGATATGAGTAAATCTGTGTAGGTAATATTGTTGGATAACATCTCATCATTATAGTATTGTTTGCTTAATTATTAGTAATAAGATTTGTGGAAACTTAGTTTGAGTTCATTGATAGCAACTCTAATTCTAGTTAGCCATCAAACCATTCGTCATTTTTCCATTTATCTTTATCGTATTCTGCATGAGTAAGAAACTCACGAATATATATAACCTTTGTTTGATAGTTAATGCAGGTTATTAGTCTATACTTATTCCCTCCAATATTAAAAATGACGAAGTTTTTAACTTGGTCTGGTGCAAAAACGGAACTAGCTTTGACATCAGTAAAACTATTCCAGTCTTGCGCTTTTACAAGCTTCTTCCAGACTCGTATGCTAGGTTCAGCATCAGGGTGCTTTTCACAAGCTTTCTTGAGTCTGGTTTCTGTAATGATTCGCATATATAATATTTTCCTTTACTTTTTTTCAACTCCATCTTTACTCTCCTAATTCCTTGTGTTGTTATTTGAAATCTTAGCAAATTGCGAAGTCAAACGCCAGCCTGTGAGGTGTGAGTATTTTTACTTACACCTCTTTACTATTGATTCACTCGTCTATTTGAGGTTAATCGCCAATTCCACTAATGAACGCAAATCTCAAGCATTCTCTACGATAAGCTGCGCGAACGCGGAGCGTCCCGTAGAGAAGACGCCAAGAGAAACTTTGCGTCTATCCTGCGGGTTCTGCTCTCCAGTATGCGTGAGATAATTATCCGAGAACTTCAGCCTGCGCTTCTGGTGATAAACGCTTGACACCTTGTTTAACAAAACCTTGCAGAAAACCCAGCTGCTGATTTTGTTGAAACACATTTTGCAAAGTTTGGCGCAACTTCTCCAAATTCAAACCAGTTCCAGAGTCTACAGCAATTTCCTGTTGTTGGAAATATTCAACCAAACTCAACCCTGCTACCCTAGTAAGATAAGCAGCACTCACACCCTGAACAACCCCACCAGCAACGAAGGTAGCGACATTACTTTTGAGAACAGTACCAATAACCTTTGTCGAGAGTTCCACTAAACCCAGTTTCAGCATCAAACTTCCCATTGTCCCCGCGACAGTTTGCGCCTGTTCTAGGGAAAATTTCTGCTGATAAATATTACCTAAATCCATGACCATCTGGGCATTAATCGCCGCAGTCGCCAAAATATCTAGTGCTGGAACTGGGTTAGCAAAAGCTGCAGCGGCGGCTATCCACTGATATTGTTCAATAATTGGAGTGGCGCGATCGCTCCTAATTTGATTCAGTCTAAGTTTTGCTTCTGCTTTCAACAACACAGCTTGACGCAGCGTCGTTAACCACACCAGCTTTTGTGCTTGCTGTGCCAAAATTTCACTCAATTGCTGGGTTAACTGCTGGATATCAGGCGCTTGTTCTTCCATCCACTCTTGCACAGAACCATCAGCTTCATGCTTGCGGACTTTGATAGCTATCCCAGACGCCGCAATCGCAACCACATTTCCCTGGATTCGCTGTTTCAACGACAGCAAGATGCTAGCACGTTCATCTGGCAAATATTGGTCTTGTTTATTAAAAACCACCATGAACGGCTGATTTTTTGCCTTTAGCTGCTGTAATATTTGAAATTCTGAATCTGTCAAATCGCCGTTGGTCACAAACAGGACACAATCAGATTTTTGCACTTGGGTCAAAATCGCCGCATCTGAGTTGTCACCGGTTTGTTGAAACAAAGGCGCTGTTTCTTGGAAATTTACAGATTTTGTATCCCACAGATCTACATTTTTGGCTAAAACTTGAATTAAAGTGGTCTTACCTACGGATTTGCCACCAGTAATAACCAGTTTAATTTCTTGTCTGTCTAATTCCCTAAATAACTCGGCTACTTGTTCTCGCAGTGTTTCTAAGGCTGGATGGTGTTCTGCTTCTTGTGCCAGTTGGTTAATTACGGCTTCAGTGTTGGCGATCGCACTTTCTACGGTTTCCCGCTCTACCAGCATACCATCTAGCTGCTCCAAACCATTTTTCGGGCGATTTTGCCTGATTAACCACAAACCACCACCAACGGCGAAAGCACTCAATAAACTAAATTCACCCACCTGCACTATAGAATGATGCCAGGTTTGTAACATCCACAAACAGAAGGATAGTCCTAATCCTCCCACTAAAATTGGTCGCTGCAACTTCACAACCATCATTCTCCGAACTTTTTGTCAGGTTCCTACTCCAGAATAGATCAAAACCCTGCCTCTTTGAATGGGACAGGCGAACAAACACAATTTTCTTTACTTACCGCTGTTAAGATTAATTGCCAAGCTTCGCGATATTGTGCAGAACGAGGTTTACGCTGTCGCTTTTCAGTTTCCACAAGGTGTATTTCGCTACCATAGCCGATGAACACATCGACTGGGAAGATGTAAAATAGGTCGAGTTTTTCTATATATACTAGGGCAAAATCAAAGTCTGCTGGCTTATATACTTCTCTAACCATTAGCCGGCGATTTGTTTTGGTGCGACGATTATCTACAACATAATTCCCCGAAGGCTCATCAAACCAAGCATATTTGACTTGGATTTTCATCACAGTTCCTTCTACATCAAAGGCTAAATCATAAGGTAGCCTGTCGCCAATAGGTTTTAAAACTCCCCAACCACGCTTTAAGGCGTGAATAACAGCCGCTTGTTCGGCTATGTCTCCTTTAAGCTTTGTGTCCATTCAATAGAAATGTTGAGCGCAGTCCCCACCTAAAAATACTATCAGGACTTACGCACGGACTACGATTTTATGTCATTAGGAGCGCAGCGTAGTCATCGCAAAGCTTTATAGAAGTAACCCGATAGGCGCAAAACCCTGTGTCTTTTAGACTCCGGATGTAGCGCCAACGTTTAATTTATTAAACGTGATTTTTTCTTTTTGGTTCAGGTAAAGAATCAATCAATTCTTCTATGATTTGAGTCATAGTTTTATCTTTTTCCACCGCTAATAAGCGTAGTTTATTAATTATGCGTTCGCTTAAAAGTATATGTAATTGCTTTTTTGGCATATTATGTAGTTTATGTGTACACAATCATGCTATCATATATACAGTTAACAAAATCATCAAGGAGGTGATTAAGTAATGCTGGTTTTAGAGTACAAAGTCAAAGCTAAAAAGCATCAATACGATGCAATTAATGAGGCTATCCGTACAACTCAATTCATCAGAAATAAAGCTATACGCTACTGGATGGATTCCCCAAAAGAAGCCAAAATTAATAAAATTGCTTTAAATAATTACTCAACAGCGTTACGCAAAGAGTTTAAATTTGTTGAGGAATTAAACTCAATGGCTTGCCAAGCTGCAACTGAACGAGCATGGTCTGCCATTGATAGGTTCTACCATAACTGTAAGAAGAAGAGGCAGTGCGGTCTTGGGGTCTCCCCAAGTGGAGCAACTGCCGTAGTAGCAGGTAAAAAGGGCTATCCCAGATTTCAAAAAGATAACCGTTCGGTGGAATATAAAACCTCTGGATGGTCGTTAAATCAAACTAAAAGACGCATCATATTTACTGATAAAAAAGGTATTGGTGAAGTAAAGTTACTTGGTAAATGGGATATCGAAACTTACCCAGTTAAGCAAATTAAGCGTGTTAGATTGCTCAAAAAAGCCGATGGATTCTATTGTCAATTCTGCATTGATGTAGATGTTGAATCTGAGTCTAGAATTGCTGACGGTGAAATAGGTCTAGACGTTGGTCTAGAGTTTTTCTACTCAGATTCTAATGGTAATCATGTAGAAAACCCTAGATTTTTGAGGAAATCTGAGAAAGCAATTAAACACGCTCAGAGACAGATTTACAAAAAAGAGAAAGGCAAAAACCAAAGAAGAAAAGCACGAAACAGGTATGCTCGAAAACATTTAAAAGTAAGTAGGCAACGGAAAGAACACGCTCTTAAATTGGCGCGTAACGTATGCAAAGCTAACGCTTTAGTAGCCTATGTTCGGCGAAGCCGTTGCCGAAGGCTAAATTTGAATATTAAAGGCATGGTAAAAAATCACTGTCTAGCCAAGAGCATTAATGATGCATCTTGGTCACTTTTCCGCAGTTGGTTAGAATATTTTGCAGCTAAATTTAACAGCACTGTTGTTGCTGTCAATCCTAGAATGACATCTCAAAAATGTTCGGATTGTGGAACAATTGTCAAAAAATCCCTCTCAACTCGTAGCCATGTATGTAGTTGTGGTTGCAGTTTGCAGAGGGATGTTAATGCTGCAAAAAATATTCTAAATCTTGTCTCCGACACGCTCCGCGATGCAAAAGCTAGGGTAGGGCATACCCAAAGTAACGCTTCTGGACTAGTAACCTCTACTCTAATTGGCGTAAGCCTGTTAGAGCAAGTTACTAGGATGAAGGAAGAATCCCCCGACTTTACGAGTAAGTGAGCAAAGCGAAACTTACTCAGTCGGGGGAGTGTCAATTTTCGTCATATAGCAACCGCCAAAGTGCTTAGGACATTAACTGATGATAAAACCTAGACACAATCAGACTTGTAACCCAGTCCCCAGTCCCCAGTCCCCAGTCCCCAGTCCCCAGTCCCCAGTCCCCAGTCCCCAGTCCCCAGTCCCCAGTCCCCAGTCCCCAGTCCCCAGTCCCCAGTCCCCAGTCCCCAGTCCCCAGCTATAAGTGCGTAAGTCCTAATAATTTATTTTTTCTCAGTCCCTAAAACAAAACCCTGTAATCTTTAAGGATTACAGGGTTTCATTTTTTAACTTGGTGGCGGGAAGTGGATTTGAACCACTGACCTTCGGGTTATGCTTACCATCTACAACTTTCGCTGCCCAGATTAACTGGTTTGTGGTCTGGACTGTCCCTTCACCCTCAGCGTTACTGTTAGGGTGTCTGCCTTCCAGTCTCTACACCTTCTCCATTTCTGGAGCTTGGTTCGGGATTACCGCGCTATTGGCTTCCCCGAGTTTGACAGATAAACGCACATAAGTTTCTTTATGTGCCGCCCACAGCAAACCTAACTAATAAGCGTCTAGTTAAATTTGCCCGTTGAGCCCGACGAGCTACCAGGCTGCTCTATCCCGCGTTGCCGTCTCTCGACTTCTTTACTATAACTCAAAGTCAAAAGTTTGGCAACTACAAAAGCGATAATTCTCCAATTACTTCTAAACGCTTATATTTCCCAAAGGACATAAACTTTTCCGAGAGGCTTTGGGCGACGCTGGGAGTAATCCAGCCCAGTTGCTGGAGCAGGTGAATCGCCACGGCATATTTTGCCCGCTTTGCCCCATCCATAACCTTGATGGACAATCCCATACCCTCACCGAGTCTAGCAATGCACTGCACTCCTTCTGCACCGGCTTTACTGAGCAGTTCCCCTGGGCTTAAGCGCATCAATTCTGTGTCAAATTCGCCATCGCCTGCGACCATAGATGGGTGATGAGTCATGGCACGGGCGATCCGCTCCATATCCAAATTACTCCCGGAGGCTAGCAGGGCATACAAAGAGGCCATTTGACCAAGTTGCATTAGATAGGTGGGTGCGCCGCAGTCGTCGTGAGCGCTGATAAATTCCTCGGCGGGCATTCGTAGTAAATCTGCTACTTTGCCCAAAATCAACTGCTGCACCGGGTGTTTGCGTTCTAAGTAGTTATTTAAAGGCCAATGGCGTTGCTGACAGACAGCTAACATCCCCGCATGTTTACCAGAGCAGTTGTATTCTAGAGGACTCTGCTTGCCTTCACTAATCGGGCATTGGAGTGCCGTGGGGTCAATATCAGCCCGCCAAAGGATGTTAAATACTTGTCTGACCTGTTCGATTGTGCCTTTGTGGGAACTGGTGATAATTGCTAAATCGCGATCGCTGAGGTCGTAGCGTTCGAGTGTCCCTGTGGTGGTAATTGCTAGCGCTTGAAAAGGTTTCAGCGCTGAACGGACAAATGCAGCAGTTTCTGAGTTACCGGCTACGGACAGAACCCGTCCCCGTTCGTCAGACACAACAGCCTGGACTATATGTCTCGATTCAATAATCCCTTCCCGCAGCAACCTGACTTCTAGTGGTGTAGCTTGAGTTCGTTTTCCCATTGTCATGGGTTCATCGGAATCCTTGGGTAAAAACCCCGTCCTTCTAGGACGGCTTTATATTATCAGTTATCAGTTATCAGTTATCAGTCAAGAGTGATGTGTTTATCGTTGGGTTTAAGTCCCCCACAAAGTCAGTTATCAGTTATCAGTTATCAGTCAAGAGTAATGTGTTTATCGTTACGCCTTGATAACTGTTCACTGTTCACTGATTTAAATCCCCCACCATACGCCTTGATAACTGTTCACTGATTTAAACTGCGATCGCATTATTGCCTTGGAGTTGTTTAATTTGGCGTGCTATTGTGCTGCACTTTCAACGGGACAATTACCGATTCAAATCTCACAACCCTGTACGCATAATGTTTTGCTCTGGCAAGCCTCGTCAGTTGTGAGTGGTCAGTTGTGTTTCTTGACGACTGACCACTGACTCATGACGAATGACTATTTACAACAAATGCCAAACTATCGTACCAGTAACAAACAATCCCGCCAAGCCTGCAAAGGTAAATTGTAACCTGCGGATAATCGGTTTGATTTGGTAGGTGACAATCAGGCGATCGCGGTTGAGTATTTCCTGTGGCTTAGTCCAAGTTTGACCGTCGTACCACCCGGATTCTTCATAAAATACCGTAGGGCTTTTGAGGCGATCGCTCACATAGAACCAGCCCAAATACAACCGCACTAGTACCAGTACTATCCCCACACTCGCCCCAGCCGCACCACACAGGATAAATTGTCCTATATACTTGTGTGGGGGAAAACTTGCAGCTGCCACAGGTCCTGCTACCAGCCACGAAAAACCCCAAATCCAAAGTATTTTTGTGATATAATCGCGCCAGCTGACGGTGCAATCACGAAATAACCAGGCGGTTCTTAATTCTTCGTATTCATTTAACGGTTGTTGTTCACTGGGAACTGGGCAATTTGAAACCGAATACTGAATCATATTGGCTTACCCCCACTGTCATCATATTCCGGCAATTCCAGACGTTCTGCATGGCCCCAGAACGCTTCTAAATTATAAAACTCTCGCTCCCTGGGCATCATGACATGAACAATCACATCACCGTAGTCTTGTAGCACCCAACTCCCCTCAGCCTTTCCTGCTGTTCGCAACGGGCGGCGTTGCCATTCTATTTCTACTTGTGCTTCAATTGCTTCGGCGATCGCTCTTACTTGCACTCTCGAATAGCCCGTCATCATCACAAAGTAATCGGCCAGGTAAGACACATCTCCTACTCTGAGCAATAAAATCTCCCCCGCTTTGCGCTCAGATGCAGCTTGGGCAATGGTTAGAGCTAATTTACCACTGGGATCTTCAAGTTGAGCTTGTGAGCTTTCGACCGCCTTCTTGGTGACAGAGACAGATTGTATTGGGAAATCTCCTTGGAAGTAATCAGACATTAAACCTCAGGTGCTTTATCCCTTTTGTTACAACATTTTACAATTCCTGACAAGCAACTATTGAACTGCAAGTGTATGAATTGGTTTTTTTTGAATACTAACAAAAAAACAGGTGTCTCGTGCGCTGAATTAAACCCAAGACCTACTATCCGGGCACATATATTTTCCGCTATGGTGGTCAAAAATCTAGATTTTTTGGGCTTTTGACTCTTGTCTGCGACACGCTGCGCGATGACAATCCCTACGAAAAAATATTACACGCAGCTTTTTCATTTAAATACCCCTCCCCGGTGAAGGGTAGGGGTTAGGGTTAGGATTGGGGGTATCAGGAATATTTAACCTGTCGCGGAAGTCCCCGCCTTCAATGTACTCTAATGGTAGGTATTGTGAGCCTTATGATTAGCTGGATCACCACAGACAACGCTATTCCAAGGGTTTTAGCGATTCTAATTGCCAAAAGCGAGCAGTGTTGGGGATTTGGCGTTAAACTTCCTGTTTAGATACTATTGAAGAGTTAATTGCTTGAGCAGGTGCGGTTACTGAATAAAACAGTGATTCATAATTATTTAAAGCTTGCTCAAAGGCATATTGTTCTACAGCAAATTGGCGACTGTTATAACCGAGAGTTTTGACTTTTTCTGGGTGTTTGTACAAGTCTAAAATTGCCTTGGCTAAAGCTTGGGGATTTTCTGGGGGAACGACAAATCCGCCGCGACTTTGTTTAATAGCTCTAGCTGCTGTGCCATTTTCGGGTACAGATGCGATCAATGCCCGTCCACTGGCAAGTAGAACCTGTATTTTTGATGGCATGTTAAAGGATATAACATTTTTCTTTTGCACCACCAAGCCAACATCTGCAGCAGCTAACATCTGTGGTAAATGTTCGCGGGGTTGAAACGGTAGCAGTAAAACGTTATCTGCGCCACAGTTGAGACACTCTTGCTGCAATCGCTGCAAGCCTTTGGATTCACCAACAATCACAAAGGCAATCTCTGGGATATGGCGTAACATCGCAGCGGTTTTAATAACGGTTTCTAAGCCTTGGGTGAGGGCAATATTACCAGAATATAGGACTACAAATTTGCCGTTGAGGTTATGTGCAGCGCGGAAAGGGTTATTTTCTTTGGGTAAAGAGCGAATGAAATTGACATCAACCCAGTTGGGTATTTGCTCGATTTTGTCTGATGGTACGCCCTTAGAAAGCAAGTTTTCTGTAAACCCATCGGCAATAACGCTAATTTTAGTCGCGCTGTGGTAGGCAAATTTTTCTAACGCCCTAAACACCCTAATCAGCCATTTGTTTTTTAGTAGTCCGACGTGAATAGCTGCTTCTGGTAATATATCTTGAAGATTTAAGACCACAGGACAGGCACGTAACCAGCCTAAAAGGGCTGCTGGGACACAAACAGGTAGTGATGGCGATGTTGAGAGAATCACATCTGGACGCCAGCCGATGAGGGCTGGTAAAAAGCTGGTGACGACAAAACTAGCATCTAGCAGTACCCGATCTATGAGAGTCGGCTGGGGACGAATCCAAACATAACTGCGTTGAATTTGCACACCATTTTTATATTCAGTCAGAAACCATTTACCTCGATAACCCTCATAAATTTGCCGTTCAGGGTAGTTAGGC
Organism: Gloeotrichia echinulata CP02; assembly: GCA_038087035.1. Lineage (NCBI taxonomy): Bacteria > Bacillati > Cyanobacteriota > Cyanophyceae > Nostocales > Gloeotrichiaceae > Gloeotrichia > Gloeotrichia echinulata. The sequence continues at coordinate 955,628 of CP051187.1, forward strand.
ATAGCTGTGACTACGCGCACTTGATACCCCCTTTTGACCAGTCCCTCTGCTAATTCCGTCATCAACGGAGCTATACCAATTGGTTCTGGATAGTAGTTGTAAGAGTAAATTAAAATCCGCATAACAAATTAGTCAGAAGTCCCTGGCTTTTTTGAGTAACAATAATATTTCTCTTTTCGAGTTTTCTATATTTCTCTTCAAGAGATTTCCGCATTGAGCATGAGGTATATTTCATTCTCTCTTTATAGTCTTATAATGTCAGGTATTTTTGTTTGAAGATTGCGTGAATTTTCCACTAAGATGCTTAAGTAATATTAGATATTCTTTTGACTACTTAAACAGCCTCTGAATGATTACTAACGAGGTTTTTCGTAAGTAAAAACCCTATGGTTATTGCTCAAAGATACTTTCCTCAGTCTTCAACCCAACTTTATAGAACAGGGCTGATGCTATGGGCACATATATCTTGTGTTATGGGGGTTAAAAGTCCAGGGTAAACGGGAGCCACTGGGGTTATATAGCCCGCATATTGGCGATTTATGTCGTGACGCACAGCCTTAACCAGTGAGGTTTTGGGGGTTTCACTAGTGTTACAAATGGCGTTAGGTTAAAGTTTTTTCGACTGTTGATTTTTGATCTTGGACAACGTATACAAAAAAATAACACCTGCGTAAATACTATGAACAACTCTCTAGACGAAATGTCATCATAATTATATTCTAATCCGGTTCATTGAAACCACATTGTACTAGGGAACTCCATAATTTTTCGGAGAAGAAAATAATTTTACTGGGGTGGCGCTCTTACGGGTAATTGCTTAAGAGTCTAACTGAACCGGATTGAATGATTGTATTTTATATAACTAGAGAAAATTCATTGTTATATCGAAAATTATTCAAAACTTCAACTAAGTTTAGAATCAGCTTTTATCTTAAGTTAAATCTCAAAAACATCAATTATAAATTTATGGCAAATTTATAATTGATGTTTTTGTAGTGTGATACCTAACAAAGCTTAGAAGGATGTTTTAAAAGTCCTAAAGTTTACCGAATAAACTCTTTCCAAACCGCTCTATCAAAGGCTTAGAGGCTGGGAAACCCCCATTTTTCCCAAGGGGGTAACGGGTTCAATGGTGAAGATGTGGGTAGAAAATTGTTCTCTTTTAATACACAGAAATAATAAGTAACCCAACCTAATTAAACATAAAATGCTACTACGTTTGTAGTAGCGATAAAGCGTGCAATCGCTACTATAAACGTTTTACCTTTTTTTTGGCTGAACTACTTGTTAGTCTGGACAGTTCTTTTTGTGGTACTTTAGCAGATTGACTATTTGCCGCAAATATGTGTGAATGTTTGGGGGAAAAGGTGGAGATGAGGCGAAAATTTTCTAAAGAATTTGTGATAAAAACTTGCGAGTCCGTTCTTCTTGGGGATTGGTGAAAAAGGTGTCAGGGGTGGCTGACTCGACGAGGGAACCGCTATCCATCAGAATAACTCGGTCAGCAACTTCACGAGCAAATCCGACTTCGTGGGTAACGACTACCATTGTCATCCCATCGCCGGCGAGATTTCGCATGACATCCAAGACTTCTCGCACCATTTCGGGATCTAAAGCTGAGGTGGGTTCGTCAAACAGCATAATTTTGGGTTGCATAGCTAATGCACGGGCGATCGCTACCCGTTGCTGCTGTCCACCAGACAACTGTCCTGGATATTTTTGTGCTTGTTCTAATATTCCCACTCTTTCTAACAGTTGCATGGCTAATTGTTCAGCTTTTGCTTTTGTCCACCGACGTACCCAAATGGGCGCTAAGGTGATATTTTGCAGCACCGTGAGATGCGGAAATAAATTAAACTGCTGAAATACCATCCCCACTTCTCGACGAATTGTTTCAATATTTCGCAAGTCGTCGCTGAGGGTAATACCGTCAATGATAATTTTACCCTTTTGGTATGCTTCTAAAGCGTTAAATGTGCGAATAAAGGTCGATTTTCCTGAACCAGAAGGTCCCATCAACACCACGACTTCACCACGATTTACCGTCAAACTCACACCTTGGAGAGCGTGGAATTTACCATACCACTTTTGCACATTTTCGGCGATGATTATTGGTTTTGATTCTGACACGGTATTTCACCTCGTAATTATTAGGGGGATGGGGAGAAATAAGTAATGACAAAGAGTAATGAGTAATGAGTAATGAGTAATGAGTAATGACCAATGACAAATGACAAATGACCAATGACAACTGACAACTGACAAATGACAAATGACAAATGACCAATGACAAATGACTAATTACTCAAAAGCCTTTCTAACCGCCGAGAAGCCAGAGACATCGAGTAGCAAAATAGCCAGTAAATGAATCCAATAAATAGATAAACTTCTGCATAGCGTCCGATAAACTCTGGTTGTGCCAAAATAGAACGAGCAATGCCTGTGAGTTCTACTAATCCGACCAAAGATAATAGTGAAGTATCTTTAAATAAGCCGATAAATTGACCGACAATTGCTGGAATAACGGCACGCAAGGCTTGAGGTAAAATAATTAAAATAACGACTAAAGGAGTATTTAGTCCTAATGCTTTGGCGGCTTCAATTTGTCCCCTGGGAATTGATTGAAGTCCGCCGCGTACGTTTTCTGCCATGTAAGCTGCACTAAATAGCACTAGTCCGGCAATTGCTCGCAATACCCGATCTAAACGCAATTCCACTGGCAAAAATAATGGTAGCATTACCTGTGCGAGGAATAAAATTCCAATTAACGGCAATCCCCTGATAATTTCAATATACAGAATCGAAAACCATCTAACTACAGGCAGATTGCTAGTGCGTCCTAAAGCTAGTAAAACTCCAATGGGAAAGGAAAGCACAATACTAATTGCTGCCATGAGCAGGGTTAGTAGTAAACCGTTCCACAAATTTGTAGATACAGATTGTAAGCCAAATCCACCGCCAATTAACCACCAAATAGCCGGGAAAGATAACAACCATAATGGTGAAAGCCAGGGAGATATTAATTTAGTAAATCTTCCCCCAATCCCAAAACCAGCAAATCCAAAAATAGCAATTAACAGTAACCAAAGACGGGAGATAAAATCCAAAGGTACCACAACCAACAAAACGCCAAAAATCACAGCAGAAACAAGAACATTACGCCTGGTTAACTGTTGTTTTCTAGAGAATACACCCCCAGTGACACCGCCTAAAATTGTAGCGATCGCCAAAACAATCCAAACGCGCCAGTATTGGTCTTGGGGAAACCTACCTACTAAAAATAAACGTAAATTAACCTGAATTACTGCCCATTGTGCCGTGAATGTAGCCCAAGTTATTACTCCCCAAACTAACCAGGCAAGTAATATCAAGCAGATAACAGTTAATAAGCTGTTGTACCAAGTACTGAAGAGGTTTTTACGTAGCCACAAAAAATTTGTCATTTGTCATTTGTCATTTGTCATTTGTCATTTGTCATTGGTCATTGGTCATTACTCATTACTCATTACTCATTACTCATTACTCATTACTCATTACTCATTACTCATTACTCATTACTCATTACTCATTACTCATTACTCATTACTCATTACTCATTACTCATTACTCATTACTCATTACTCATCACTCATTACTCATTACTCATCACTCATCACTCATTACTCATTACTCATTACTCATTACTCATTACTCATTACTCATCACTCATTACTCATCACTCATTACTCATTACTCATTACTCATCACTCATTACTCATCACTCATTACTCTTTGTCATTTGTCCCTTGCTACCGTTCTTGTATTTGTACCCTGCGATTGAATAAATTCATGATGAGGGAGATAGTTAAACTGAGGGTGAGATAGGTGAGCATAATTAGTAACATGACTTCTACGGCTCTCCCGGTTTGGTTAAAGGTGGTAGAGGCGACAAAATAAATATCGGGGTAGCCGATGGCGATCGCTAAACTGGAATTTTTGGTCAAATTTAAATATTGGCTGGTCAAGGGTGGTATGATGACGCGCAAAGCTTGGGGTAATATGACTAGTCGCATCACCAAGCCTGGTTTTAACCCAAGCGATCGCGCTGCTTCCCATTGTCCTTTCGCTACTGATTGAATTCCGCCTCGGACAATTTCCGCTATAAATGCACCTGTGTAAAATGTCAACCCCAGCAGTAAGGCTGAAAACTCTGGTGAGAAGGTCAACCAAGGAAGTTCTAAGCCATTTTGACTGAGGTAAACCAACCCCCAAAGGGAAATTTTATTTTCTGCTTTGGGAAAACTGAGGAAAACAGCAAAGTACCAAAACAGCAATTGCAGCAATAAGGGTGTATTGCGGAAAACTTCTACATAAATTTGGGTAATATTCCGCACTAGCCAATTATCAGAAAGCCGGGCAATTCCAGCAATTATCCCGATAATTGTGGCGAAAAAAATTCCCACAATCGCCACCCGCAAAGAGTTAATTAGTCCCACCCACAAAGCGCGAGTGTAGGTATCAGTAGGTTTGTAAGCAAGGGGGGTTTCGCCAATGTCAAAAGACGCTTGCTGCTGGAGAAAATCAAACCCAAACTGAATACCCAATTGCTGCAAATTGCGGTTGAGGTTCCCCCACAGTATTGTTACTATAACTACTGTTACAAATATGGCAATTAATTGTCCAGCAATCTTCCAAAAGCGATTTGTCATTGGTCAAAAGTCAAGAGGAATAGTTGGCGTTGCTGATTAATGGGATGATTTTTGTCTCACGCAAAGGCGCAAAGGCGCAAAGAGGAAGAGTTTTCAAATTCATCCCGCAATTATGCAACGCTGAATAGTTTAGTAGTCTCCCAATCCCCAATCCCCAATCCCCAATCCCCAATCCCCAATCCCCAATCCCCAATCCCCAATCCCCAATCCCTATGTCACCTTTAGCGGAACGGGGGAGAATAGAGTAATCCGCCTTTGGTCCAGAGTTGATTTTGACCGCGAGGGAGATTAAGGTTGGTCTTGGGGCCGAGATTGCGATCGTAAATCTCGCCGTAGTTTCCAACGTGTTTGACTATTCTGGCCGCGAAGTCCTTGGTTAAGCCAAGTCCCTCACCGAGATTACCTTCTGTTCCCAAAAAGCGTTTGATGTCTGGGTCTTTTGTCGTTACCGACTGTGGTAAATTTTGGGAAGTAATCCCCAATTCTTCGGCTTTGATTAGAGAATAAACCACCCACTTGACAGTATCAGCCCATTTGCTGTCTCCTTTAGCGACTGCTGGTGCTAGGGGTTCTGAAGATAGAACTTCATTAAGAATTACATTATCCTCTGGTTTGGGTAGCTTGGTGCGCCGAGCCACCAAGGCGGAACGGTCAGCGGTCACGGCGTCGCAACGTCCTTGAGCATAGGTAGCAAAGGTCACGTTAACGTCTTCAAAAACAACGGGTTTGTAAGTTATCCCCCGTTTCCGCATTTGGTCTGCTAAGTTTTGTTCGGTAGTAGTCCCAGTTTGCACGCAGATGGCTTTGTTGTTTAGGTCTTTTAGGGATTTAATCGCGCTATTTTTGCGAACTAGTAAGGCTTGACCATCGTACAAAACTACAGGCGCAAAGTCCAAACCTACGGAGGTAGCGCGACTAAGTGTCCAAGTAGTGTTACGGCTGAGAATATCTACTTCCCCAGTTTGCAAAGCTGTAAACCGCTCTTTGGCGCTGAGATTGCGATATTCTACTGCTTCTGGATTGTCAAATAAAGCTGCTGCTACGGCGCGACAGACATCTACATCGATACCACTGTATTTACCGTCAGTGCCGACAAAGCTAAACCCTGGGATTTCGCCACTGACACCGCAAATTAACTTACCACGGTTTTTGACGGTATTCCAGAGATTTCGATTCACTGGTGGTACAGGAGTGCTACCTGGAGTACTGGCTGTATTTCCCGGATTTGCTGATTGGCCACTACAGGCGCCCAGGGCAAATATTAGGGGGGCGATCGCTAGAATTAAAGCTGATTTACGCATAAAATCGTGGTTATTTGCCGATAAACAATGTGTTTTTAACTACAATTTATGTGTGAAAGCAAGTAGATACTTGTAATATAAAACTTTTTGTGCTTCCGTGTTGTAGTCATTTGTATAACAGTAGAATCTGAAATCTTGATTTATTTTGATAAATTGTGATCTCCTATGCAAAATTTATCTTAAATTTGGTTGATTATCAGATTGTAATTTGATTTATACCACTATGAGGAATGGATAAAATTGTGGTCTAAAATTAGATTACAAGTAAATAGACTAGAATACATAGAGCTATGTAAAGGTAGCTGAAAATCTCCGAAATCCTTGATAATAATCATTTAAGACGGTTTTAAATAATTAATTTTATTTGTGCCTACCTGCTTAATAGAGAAATAGCTAAATATTAAAAACCAAGGATTATTGACATTTGGGATGGGGAATTGGGAATTTAGAATTTTGCGTAGCGGTACTAGGTTAAACTAGGTCTGGTGATAGACGCTCCACCGTTCGTTATGAGGCTTTTATGGGAGCTAATCTGAAACAGATAGCCAAGTACTTGGACAACCTTGGTTGGGACTACCGTTTGGATGATGAAGAAGATCGTATTATCACGGGTGTAGAAGCTGATCACCTAGAAGATTTCCTGATCGTTGTCCAGCTGGATGAGGAGGGAAAGTTTTTTCGGGTATTTGCGCCTCAAGTTCTCACGGGGATTCAAGAGCATCCACACAAGGCAGCAATCCTGGAGACCATGCTGGCAATTTCCTGGGAAACTAAAATGCTACAATGGGAGTATGACCCATCGGATGGCGAAATCCGCGCAATTATTGAGTTTCCCCTAGAAGACTCCATTCTCACCGAAAAACAATTTAACCGTTGTCTGAGTGGCTTAATTCAGATTGTTGATAGCATAGCGATGCCTCGGCTCAAACAAGTGATGCATACAGGTGAAGATCCGGGAAATCTAGAAATTGGGGAAAGACTGTTACTCAGTATTCAGGAAGAAGCGCCGGGATTACTAGATATACTAGAAAAGGCAATGGAAGCGCGGAAAAAGCGAGGAACTTTTCCTAGCGATTGAGGCGAATCAACACTGAAATAGCTATACTCCAAAGTGATACCCTCACTATATACTGAATTTTTCTAGGGCTGGATTTTATGACATCCTATGCAACCTCCTCTGCCAAAGCGGAAATGAGTGAACTCCGGCGGTTGAAAGGCTTACTACCGCCAGAATTGCAAAGCTGGGTCACGGTTGAAGGCACTACTGAAGTCAGTCCACCCCTGATCCGCAGCGAAGAAATTGGTAAAGACCAGGTAGAAATTCAAATTGACCTGGTAAAATGGGATGCTTTGGCAATGGATCAGCGTAATTTGCTGTTCTGGCACGAAGTAGCCCGGATTCAAAATGACACAATTCCCAAAGATGGTTGGGAAATGGCAGCACTGGCGATTGGTTTAGGTGGTGCTGTCGGTGAGTTGTGGGTACAGGATGGATTGCTCTTAGTGTTAGCTTTGGCGCTGTGTGGCGTGTCAGGCTGGCGACTATATCAAAAGAATAACGGGGACAAGCAACTACAAGAATTGTTGAATGCTGACGAAAAAGCGATCGCCTTAGCAACTCGCTTTGGTTATAGTCTCCCCAACGCCTACAAAAGCCTTGGTAGCGCCTTAAAAACCCTGATTGACAACACACCCAGCAAGCGTCAACGGTCTAGATACGAAGCACGACTTTCTGCCCTCAAACGCAGTGCCAATAAGGCAAAAAGTAAATCTAGAACTACAGACGACGGCGATTTGTAATGAGTTAGGAGTTTTCGGTCATTTGTCATTTGTCATTTGTCAGTGAACTCCTAACTCCTCACTCTTCACAGCTGGTTCAACATTTTATGAGTCTGGGGTACAACGCGAACTTGGGCAACAAATCGCTTCATTAAAGCTTGCCAACTCAGAATTTGGTCTGGAAATGGGGCTAGTACAGGCTTTTGGGTAAATTGTTCAGACTCAGACAAAGGTGTGACAGGTTGTAAAAATATTGGGATATCTCGACTAACATCTGCTACTAACAAAGCTGAACGTTTCAACTCAGATGGGTCTGTCGTTTGTGAAATAATTATCTTGACAAAAACTTGTAAATGTGTGTTAAAACATATTTGAAGAGATTTTGCGTGTTCTTGCCAATGGCTTTCGCCGGTGACGCTAGGTAATTTGAAATCCATACCTACGGAGTTTAGATAGGGCAGAATCATCGCCAGTTGTTCTGGTCGATGCCCGCCAGTCTCCAGATAGATTGGTAAATTGGTGAGTGATCGCACTTGCGGTAGGAATTCGGCTAAGAATGGGGCATGAAGAAGTGGTTCGCCTCCAGTTAAGCTAATGCTATCGTGTAATGAAGGTAAATTTTGGCGTTCAACCCATTCTACTAGAATGGGCAGTGGGACTGGATTTGAGTGGATTTCAAAGTCTCGTAATCCAGGGGTTTGCTCTATCCTGCAGGTTGGGGGCGCATTCCAAGTATGGGCACTATCGCAAAAGTGACAGCGCAAGTCGCAAAGAGCAAAGCGAATAAAAATCTGACGTGTCCCGACATTGAGTCCTTCCCCTTGAATAGCAGAAAAGACTTCAACCAGGCGTGCAGTAGGTATAACGGTAGTTTTAGTAGTCATCGGATAATAAGAAAGCGATCGCGCCGCGTAGTCACAAAAGCAAGTAAGTTTTTTGGCTTCTTGTTCTATTGTGAATCGTCGTTGGCAATATCCAAACTCATCCCGACTAACTAGTTATTACTCCCAATTACTACTGATTCTAGACGAGGTTAGGTAATTAACTAGGAAAAAATAGTGTTTGGCAGCTTACATTTAGATGGGAACGAAAGTGCAAAGCTTCATGACTAGGCAACCCAAAGAGGTCGATTTTTCGGTTACTCCCCTAAACGAAACGGCAATCATAGAAGTACCAGTGCGGTTAAGCGTGCTTGAGGCTGTAGGCTTTAAGCAAACCTGCCACGATTTAACTGAGATTAGTCCACATCCTCAACAAATCATCATTGACTTTCACCAAACTACTTTTATAGATAGTAGTGGTTTAGGTGCCTTGGTGAGTAATTTCAAAATCACCAAGGAAAAAGGGATTAATTTTATACTGCGAAACGTTACACCTCCGGTAATGGCAGTGTTAAATCTCACAGAATTGGATCAAGTTTTTTCTATTGAATCTCTTGGAAGTTTATCACCAAAAGAAGATAGCAACCTCCCAGATACCCAGGGGTTGACTACCGGTAAAATTGAGCAGCTACCAACGACTCATCCCTCCATAGCATCTTGGCCCAAACGATTGATAGATATTGTTGGCTCTCTCATAGGTTTGGTAATTACAGGAATTTTGTTAATTCCCATTGCGGTGGCGATTCAAATTGATGATCCTGGCCCGCTTTTCTTTAGTCAAACCCGTTGTGGTTGGATGGGGAAACGGTTTGAAATTTGGAAATTCCGCTCAATGTGTGTAGATGCAGAAGCGAAAAAATCCGAAGTAAAAAACCAAGTCGAAGGTGCATTCTTCAAGAATGATAAAGACCCCAGAGTTACCGATGTAGGACGCTTCTTGCGGCGAACTAGCCTCGATGAATTGCCACAATTTTGGAACGTACTCAAAGGAGATATGAGTTTAGTAGGTACTAGACCACCCACCCCTGATGAGGTTGAACGATACGAAGTACCAGAATGGCAAAGGTTGGATGTTAAACCAGGGATGACTGGAGAATGGCAAGTAAATGGACGGTCTAAAGTACGTAATTTTGAAGATGTGATTCGTTTGGATTTACAGTATCAACAAAACTGGAGTTTGCTGTACGATTTCAAACTTATTTTCAAAACCATAGTCATCCTTTTTAATAAAAACAGTGGTGCATTTTAGCCGATTACCATAGTTTGTAATTTGTCAGTAGCTCATACATAACTTTCAGCATGAATTTTTGGTTGCGCCTTAGATATATTAAGTCTAGGGCGCATTCATTATACCAATTTCAAAAAAGAATGGGACAGATAGGGCAATACGGTTCAGTTAGAGCCAAAAACCTCAACCCAACCTACAATTTTCCTTAACTGAACCGTATTGACAGATAGGGTAGGGGATCTAGTCCTTGCGCCCCCACAGATTATCGATGTGTTGCCAAGATTTTTTGAATTGGTATTACTTTGAATACTTGGACAAAGTGTCTAGGTTACTGCTAAACAATTGGGGAGTAAGGAATCTAACAAATTATCAATACTGCTATCAGATAAATCAGGGGTAGATAGCAATTGTTCGGCTGTGTTAAAATAGCGGTTGATTGATTGCCTATAGATGGGATCGTAGTACGAAGACAAAATATCTTTCACGAATAATTCCCACTCGCCATCATCAATTAACTTATACCACTGACCTAATTTTTCCCAACCACAGCGAAATTTAAGTTTTTCCAGCTTCCGTTTTAAAATATGAGTATGAGTCACCAAATGAGGATATTCCTCTAAAAGTAGCTGGACTCTAGCACCTACAGCTAATTCAAGTTCTACACAGCTAGCTAACTTCATTTTCTCCCACAAAGACTGAGGCAAAAAAAGTCGCCCAATTTTTGTACTTTCCGATTCTACCCATACGGGCTGATGAGGGTTAAACTGTTGTAGCTGTTGTATTAGCAGAGTTTCAAAGTATTTTTGTGAAGGTTGGGCTGAAAGTTCCCCTAACCATTCTTGACCCAGCAAAGAACCTCGATGGTTAGCTAAACTTTCCAAATCTAACACCTGAGCGCCACGCTGACGCATTTTATCTAAGATATAGGTTTTACCACTACCCGTTAGACCACACAATATCTGATAAGTGAATTGTTGTGGTAGATGTTCTAATTCCTGGCGTATATAAGCACGATAAGTTTTGTAACCCCCTTCAAGTATCGTTACGCGCCAGCCAATTTGCGCCAGCGCCAAAGCCATGCTACCGGAACGTTGTCCACCGCGCCCGCAGTAAACCAAAGGACGGTAGTCTTTATTTTTAGCAGCAAAGTGTTGACTCAGATGCTGGTAGATATTTCTGGATACTAAAGCACCGCCAATTTTACGGGCTGTAAACGGGCAAACTTGTTTATAAATCGTTCCAATTTCCGCCCGTTCGGCATTATTTAGCACTGGTAAATTAATCGCTCCAGGGATGTGATCTTCAGCAAATTCCCTAGGTGAACGCACATCAATGATTTCACTATAAGTTTCCGTCCAGGGTTGCTGACTGTAGATAAGAGAAGGAGACATAAGGGATACACTCTAGCTGGCTTTATTTTCACACTGCCATAACTTTAGTTTTGAGATTGTATCATTGGCAAAATTTAAATAATTCTACGCAAAAAGTTTTTTGATGCTAGGGTCATAAGGACTTTCACCCCTAGGGGGTATGCCCATTTCTGCCATTTTATTTTTTGAATTATTCAAGTAGATTATCCAACATCTAAAATGTAAAATTGAGTCAATTTACTGTAGGTTTAACTAATAGCTAAATAATGACAGCAGATTGCAGGTAAATGAGGTACAGATATTACAATGATTTTCAGGTAAATAGACCACGCTTTTGGGGCGCAAGGCCTTGCGCCCCTACAAGGATCTGTGGTTCAAAGAAATGAAAATTGCTGTATCTGGATTTTTGATGATTAAGGAAATACAAAGTAATTTTATCTGATGGCGAAATCGATTTATTCGGAAGTTCTGTAGATTTCTAAATCTGCTTCAGATATTTGATTAGCTGCGACTAGCTTATAGTGTTTTTCTTGTACTAATCTGACTTCGCCTTCATTTAAGGTTAATTCAAACATTGCTATTAAACCAACATTTATAAATTGAGCAGATATAGTGCGACAAATTAATTCAGGAAATTTTGTAGTACAGTATGCAATATCTTGTTTACAGGACTTACTTGGACTACATTTAAAGAATGGTGCGTGACGCCACAAGTCTTGTGACTACCTACAATATTTATCGCTGCGTCACGCACCCTACAATTATTATTGTGCCCCCAGAGTAGGTCTTAGTTTAGTTTGCACTATGCTAATCTGGTCGTTACCACTTTTAGATTGAACAGGTATAATAAATTGCTTTACTTTTAGATATACATCTTATTCTTGGCTCTATTGTCCGTGAATCAACACCGTAATATTCAGATGCTTCTGACATATTATACATTAATAAATTATCATGATCTAATATTTGTATATCTCCTGGTTTACAGGGACAAACATTAAGTTTTTGGATAATTTCCGCTGCTACTGCTTTAGCTAATAAAGGAGGAACAGAATTTCCTATTTGTCGAAATCCATGCCATTTAGTTACATGGAATCGAAACCAGTCAGGATAAGAATGCAAACGTGCAGCTTCACGTACAGTAATACATCTTGGGATAAAAGGGTGAATAGGTCTAGGAGAAGTAAAAGCTCCTTTATTACTAGGAGTTCCTGCCCTAAGTGTGTTACAAATTCCTTCAGGGTCAAGTTTATGAAAGCGACTTATTGGTTCAGTTTTACCATAAGGAGTAGCGGCAAATCTTTTAATAGACTCTAAATTATGCTTTGTTCTTAAACTGGATGTAAGTATTCTAGAGTCATACTTACGTTTATATGAATAGTCATGCTCGGTAGAGTCAAGTCCACGAAGGATCTTACCATAATTGCTAGGCTTACCAAAATCTGCAACTACCCAATCCCGTTGATATAATTCCGCATATTTTTCTATTTCTGGTAAGTCTTTCAGTGCATCCCAAACTGTAGGACTAGATGGAATTTCAGTAGGGGCGCAAGGACTTGTACCCCTAGCGGGCGAATTTTTTTTGTTTGCAGGTTTAGTAATTGGAAGTGGATAATTTGGTAGTTCAAAATCATCACGACAACCTAGAAGAAATAATCTTTCACGATTTTGTGGTACTCCAAATTCGGCAGAATTTAAAACTTGATATTTTTTCCTGACTTTGTACCCTTTAGCTGCAAATTTATTAATAATCTCTGCGATAAATTCTTGATGTTTGCCTATAGTCATGCCTTTGACATTTTCCAAGACAAAAAATTTGGGCTGAAGTTCTAATACTAATCGAATATAATGAAATACCAGAGAATTTCTCGGATCGTCAAAAAAACGTTTACCTATCAATGAAAATCCTTGGCATGGTGGACCGCCAAACACTACATCAATTTCCTGATTACCAATAGCTGAAGTGTTTCTAATTTCTTGACTTGTAGTTTCCTCAACACTTTTACATAAGATATGCCAAAAAGGGAAATTAAACTCATGTGTTGCACAATGAATAGGGTCTATTTCCACAGATGCAAGCACATCAAATCCAGCTTGTTCAAAGCCGAGAGTCATTCCACCAGCACCAGCAAATAAATCGACAGCAATAGGGCGTTTTTTTTGATTTTCTTTTAGATGAGTCATAACACCTTGATGCTGAGATTAATTTGAATTAGTTACCGCCAAACAATTTTAAATTGATGCTGGTAAATTTGGTAGCATTTGCAAAATTTCTTGAGCAGCGCGATCGCAGACCCCTACTTCTCCCAAAGATTGCCGCATTTGCTGATAATCTGTTAAGGTTTGCTGTTTACGCTCAGGGTTAAGCAATAATTCCATCGCGGCTTGGGTAATATTTTCTACTGTGGCTTGCTCTTGTAACAACTCTGGTACAATTGGCTTCATTACCATCAAATTAACTGGCGATGCAAAGGGGATAGAACCTTTGAGGATTTTATAACCAATCCAAGCCGTAATGGGACTGAGGCGATAAACAACCACTTGCGGTACGTTTAATAGAGCAAGTTCCAGGTTGACGGTACCAGATTTGGTAATTGCAAAATCAGCTGCGGCAAAAACTTCTTTTTGTTGACCCGATACAATTGTAGCCTTTAAACCGTAACGCCTAATAGCCTGCTCAATTGGTTTTCGGTAGACTTCTAGAGACAGGGGAATCCAGAAATGAACATCAGGTAATTTAGCTTGAATAGTTTGGGCTGCTTGGAAAATTACTGGTAAAAGATATTTGAGTTCTTGACGACGAGAAGCAGGTAAAAGGGCGATCGCCATCTGATCGGATGAAATACCCAATTTATCGCGGGCTTGTGAGCGACTGGGAGGGTTTTGCATCCGGTCAACAAGGGGATGCCCTACCCAGGTAACATTGGCGCCTTGCTGCCCATAATAACGGGCTTCTTCGGGAAAAATAGCTAAAAGCTTATGTGTAAACTTAACAATTCGGGTAGTGTTTTGCAGACTCAAAGACCAAACCCATTCCTGGGGAGCTATGTAATATACTACAGGCACCTGTGGCAGATGCTGTTGCATGTGAGTCCCAATACCGAGATTTGGCCCCATATAGTCAATCAGCACCACCAAGTCCGGTGGATTTTGCTTGAGGGAGGCGATCGCTTGTCGTTGTACCAGAAGAGTAGGCACAATGTAAGGCAGGGATTCTAGAAGACCCATTGAGCTAATACCACTAGTATTGCCCAGAAGGGTTGCCCCAGCCGCAGCCATTTTTTCGCCACCTAGAGCCAAAATTTCTAATTCCAACCCAGCAGCAACAGCTTGACGCTTTAGCGCTGCTATCAGCAGCGACCCTTGCAAATCGCCAGACACTTCACCAGTGCTGATAAATATCCGCATTTGATAATTAATTGGTAAGTAATTATTGACATATTTATATCAAAAGCGCCCTTCTAGGGCAAGGATTTCAACCCATTTCTTTGGTAAAAGTTAGGAGTTAGGAGTTGGGAGTTAAGAGTTAGAAGTTGGTAATTTTGAGTGTGGAATTTCGAGTTTGCATTTGGGAATTGCGAGTTTAAATTTTGGAGTTAGGAGTTAGGAGTTTGTACAACTCATAACTCATAACTCATAACTCAACACTCATAACTCAACACTCATAACTTATAACTCGTAACTCGTAACTCATCATTCATCACTCGCGCTTGGTTTCCCCTTTCCAGGAATTAAACCACGTCTTCCGGGCATTTGAGAAAGGAGTAGGAAGCGACGCAGGTGTTGTAGCTGTTCGATATCCCCTAACTGTTCTAGCTGTTCTAAAGCTTCTTTAAAGCTTAAGTTAGAGCGATAGAGAATCCGGAAGGCTTTTTTCAGGGTTTGTAAGGTGGCTAGGTCCATTCCAGAACGTTTAAGTCCTACAAGGTTAAGAGTCCGCACCCGCGCGGGATTCCCCTCCACTAACATATATGGCGGCACATCGCGGTCAATGCGTGCCATCCCCCCAATCATCGCGTGTCTACCAATACGTACAAATTGATGAACTCCTAAAACCCCACCCAGCCTAGCGCGTGATTCTATATAGACATGACCCGCCAGAGCCACGGAGTTAGGAATTATAACATGATCTTCAATTATACAGTTGTGAGCTACGTGGACATAAGCCATCAACAGATTACCATTACCAATCACCGTGGCTTCCCCGGCACCAGTGGCGCGGTTAATGGTGACGTATTCGCGAATCTGATTATTGTCGCCGATTTTGACCCAACTAGGTTCTCCCACAAACTTGAGATCCTGGGGTTCCATACCGATGGCTGCTCCTGCAAAAATCTGATTTCGCGCCCCAATTTCACATGGCCCTTCTAGCACTACATGAGCGCCAATAATAGTTTCCGGGCCAACTTTGACATGCGCTCCAATCACAGCATAGGCACCGACTTGCACTGATGGATGGAGTTCCGAGTTAGGATGAACTACAGCAGTTGGATGAATAAGCGTCTTCAAGGGTGAATCTCCAGAACTGTCTTGAGTGCTGAACTTTAACTATTCAGTGGCCGCAACAAGTTTAGATGTTTCTGGTATTGGAATCTAGTTTGCCCTGTGGCCAGGCTGCGCCTACATCCGTGGAGACAATCCAAAATCCAAAATCCAAAATCCAAAATCCAAAATTGAGTGACCGAAAGTGTCGGGCAGAGCAAAGTGTGTGTGTGAGGGCGGCGAAAATCAACAAATCATACAATGCTAATGCTATTGTGGCTTACTTGTTTTACTGCTATCTTTTTTCAGGATTCAGTAAGGGCACTTCACGGCTGTGCCAATCACCACTAAAGCAAATTTTAGTTTACAAGGGAAAACATTAGTTCGCCTTCAGTAGCGATCTGTCCGTCAACTTCAGCACGGGCTTGCATTTTACCGAATCGACGTTGTTTAACCCACAACAGTTCCACAGTCATTATCAGCTGATCCCCCGGTACTACTTGGCGACGGAAGCGGACTTTATCGATACCAGCAAACACGAACAATCCTCCTTCCATTTCGGGCAATTGTGTCAAGACGATACCGCCTACTTGTGCCATTGCTTCGACAATTAGCACACCAGGCATCAGTGGACGTTGAGGGAAATGTCCGGGAAAATGGGGTTCATTAACAGTGACGTTTTTCAAGCCCACAGCTCGTTTTCCTGGTACGTAGTCAATAATCCGGTCTACAAGTAAAAAGGGATAGCGATGGGGTAGAAGCTTCTGAATTTCTTCAGATGTGAAAGTGATTTTAGTTTCTGGTGTAGTATTTTCATCATCAGCCTGATTTTCGGTAGATGCAGGTGCGGTCGTATTGATGGTATTGGGTTCGGTGAGGATTGACATTGGCAGTGTGGTTGATGTTGAATCTGGAAATTCAGTAGGCTGGGGTTGAAGCCCCTTGAGGATTTTGGATTTCATCTCAAATCTAAAATTCTCAAAGCCAGTTGAATATGTAAATTATGGCTGGCTTTATACCCTAAGAAATGAGCGCAGGGCAAAATTCCTAATAAACTCAAATCTCCTACTAAATCCAAGATTTTATGACGTACTGGCTCATTTGCATATCTTAAGGATGGATTGATCCAACCTTCAGGGCCACAAACCAGGGCGTTATCCAAGCTACCACCTTTGATTAACCCTGATTGCTGTAGATGTTCGATTTGATGCAGTAACCCAAAAGTGCGGGCGGGAGCAATTTCTGCAGCGAAGCTAGCAGAGGCATTTTCTAGATCAGCACCCCGTGACCAACTGTGCCATTGATTACCAATAGCAGGCAGATCGAAGTCAATACCGTAGCTAAAACGAGTTTCTGGCGCAGGGAGGGCACAAACAAAGGCATCACCCTGATAGACCCAAATTGGCTCAGAAATAGCCAGGGGTACTTCGTCGTCGGTCACAGGTTGTGAAACTAAGCCAGCTGCTGTGATGCTTTCTGTCCACAGCTTGGCCGAACCGTCCAAAAGCGGCACTTCTGGTCCATCAATTTCAATCCGGGCGTTATCCACACCCATACCCATAAGGGAGGCCAACAAATGCTCGACCGTGCGAACGCTGGCCGCATCTTTACCCAACTGAGTCGAGAGCAAAGTCTGACTAACAGCTGCAACTTGTGCCGGAATGATTGGCACATCTGGTAAATCCACCCGTACAAAATAACGCCCCTTGCCCGCCTCGGCTGGTAGTATCCGAACGTGGGTACTCACACCGCTATGCAGCCCCACTCCAGTTTGGGTTATTTCTGCAGCTAAGGTGTGTTGTGGCATAGGTAAAAAATCAATATATTTTGGCTACTATTATTCATCTTCTTCAGATTTAGCAAAACCTCAGAACCGCACCTAACACTGTCACTGATTGCTTTATCTGACCAGTATTGAGGTAAAAGTAAAAATTAGCAAGATAACGGGAAAACAGATTGGTAAAAAGTCAAGGGTCAATAATCAAGGGTCAAAAGTCAAAATTCTTGACTTTGGACTTTGGACTCTTGACTTTGGACTCTTGACTAATTTAAAATCTTTCGCCAATACCAAAATTGATCCGGCTACTACCTTCGTCGTTGATACCGTAGTCAATGCGAATTGGCCCCAGTGGCGACTGGACGCGAACACCAACACCATAACCGTAGCCTGTACCGTTTTTGTTGAGTATCTCACCGGCTGCGGTACTGCTTCCTAAATCACTACCAAAATCAAAAAATAGTGCGCCGTTGACTATTGAGATAACTGGGAAGCGGTATTCTAATGAAGCTTGCACATAACTGCGTCCGCTGCTTAATATTCCGTCTTCATAACCGCGAACGGAGTTGCTACCACCAAGGGTAAAGGCTTCATAGGGGGGTAAGTCTCCCAACACAGTTCCACCTTGGATGTTAAACGCCAGGGTTTGTGGTCCTTTGCCCAGACTAATTAACTGTACGGGAATATATTGGCTATAGCTACCCTTTAACCTAGTGAGAAAAATATTACCTTGTCCTATGGGCAAAGACTGATCGAGGCCAAAACGGAGGTAATTCCCGCTGGTAGGTTGCAAGGGATTATTACGAGCATCGCGCTGTGCGCCAAATTGCAATAGGAGTAAATCGTCTTGACCTGTGCCTGATTGACTCAGGGGAACTAATTGTGAGGGCACGCCATTTCGGTACACTGTTCCTTGAGTTCTGACATTACCATCAGCATCACGGGTGGAAACTCGTTGATACTGCAAGCCTGCTGAAGCCGTCCATTCGGAAAATTGGTAGGGATTGGGGCTGAGGGGACGGGTAAAGGTGACACCGCCACCTAACCGCAAAACACGGGGGCGATCGCCCCCGGTGCCACCTGGTGTATAAGTCTCAATGTTGTTATCTTTACCATCAAAAATTAAGGAAATCGAGCTGCGGCGGAAAAGATTAGTTGTGTAAGAAGTTCTGTAAATATCTCCGTCAATCCACGGATCTGTAAAGCGGAGGTCAAACAGCAATTCCCGTTGTCCCACCTGGATTTCTGTCCCTAATTTTTGGTTTCTACCGTTGAGGTTTTGCTCTTGATAACTGATGGTGCCAAATAGTCCACTGGAAGAACTAATCCCCGCCCCAGCAGCAATAGAGCCGCTGTTGCGTTCAGCCACGTTGACAACTACATTCACCTTGCTGGGGTCAGTTCCCGGGTCAAGAGAGACGTTGACATCTTCAAATAATCCCAGCCCAAATATTCGCTGCAGGTCTTTTTGGACTGTGTTGCGGTTGAATACTTGTCCTGGTTTCAACTCCACTTCTCGTTTAATAATGTATTCCTGTGTCCGACCCCGGATGGGTTTTCCTTTATCGTCTGTTTCTTGTCCATCTTTATTCCGAAACCGGATTCTAATGTCTTCGACTACCCCTTCCGCTACTTGGAGGGTAACAACTCCCGTCTCTGACACCTGCGGCGATCCAATTACGTTCGCCAATACGTAGCCTTTATCTTGATACTGCTTAGTTAATTTCTTAATGCTTTCCTGTAAGTCGCGTAAATTAAGTATTTTCCCATACTGTTCGCGAAATATTTCATCTGCTGTGTTGGCAGGTAATACGGAGGCAACACTGGTGCCAGGATTGGCTTGAATTTGTACCTTGGTCAGGGTGGGGTTAGGCTGGACAACAAAGCTGACGCGCACTCCCAATGGGGTATCTTCTGGTTGGGCTTGGACATTGGAAAAGAACCCAGTGCCAAAGATAGCATTAATATCTTCTTGTAGCTGAGAACGGGTGGTTGTCCTTCCCGCTTGGGTACGAATTACTTTATAAACTTGGTCTTCCAGTTCCCGTGAAAGTTGGCCTGTCTCAGATTTTACCGCTACCTCTGATACTAGTACGCGGGGTTCGGCCGTGTCTGATGTTTCTGGGGTTGTGGGGAATACAGGTGTCCCTACAGGTGGGTTGGGATTATCTTGACTGGGAGTGGGGCTTGGTGTTGGCGATGGTTTTGGTTTTTGAGTACCTGTAGGCGGATTGGGTGCGGGTTTTGCTCCAGGCGCCGGTTTTGGGACTGTTGGCGTTACGGGTTTCGGTTTTGGGGTTGTTTGCGAAATTTGTACTTTGGTTGGCGTCGTCGTTGCTGAATTTGTTGGGGAGGTGGCGATCGCCCGGATCTGTAAACCCTCAACTGCTGAATTTATTGGGGAGGTGGCGATCGCCCGGTTCTGTAAACCCTCAACTGCTGAATTTATTGGGGAGGTGGCGATCGCCCGGTTCTGTAAACCCTCAAGTTCACTAGCGCCCCTAGACTGCAAGCCAGATTCTCGGTTTTCATGAGAGTAATCTGGATCACTGTCCTTTTGGGACTGTTGATTTGTCGTTAGTGTGAAACCCTCTGTTGTCTGTTTTGAACTGTCAGCGGTTTGTGCATTTGCACTTAGTGAGCCACTCACAGGGGCCGCAATTGCTACTGCTGCCACCAATATAGGATATAAACGCATTTTAGTTATTTTCCTCTTCACATCCACACACCATCACAAAGCAATTATGCTCTCATATCAAAGGTAAAAATAAAAACATCATTTTTTACTTTTGAGGTTTTTTAGTTGTTACCTTTGACATTTAATTTTTACTGTCTACAACTTGTAATACCCTTTGTAATACCTCCTGGTAGGCATTTTCAATATTTCCTAAATCCTGGCGGAAACGGTCTTTGTCCATAACTCGGCGGTTAGGGTCTGCTTCTAGGGTGTCCCATAAACGACAAGTATCAGGGCTAATTTCATCTGCCAAGAGTAACTGCTGTTGTGAGTCCAAACCAAACTCTAGTTTGAAGTCTACTAAAGTAATACCGCACCGCTGCCAAAAATCCTTGAGAAATTGATTGATTTGCAATGCTAGATGAGTAATGGCGTCAACTTGTTCCGCTGTGGCTAGTTCCATCAGGTAGAGGCGATCGCGTGTCAATAACGGATCGCCTAAGTCGTCATTTTTATAATAAAACTCTACCAAGGGTTGTTTGAGAACCTGACCCAGTGGTAATCCTGTTTGTTTACACAGACTACCAGCAGCAATATTTCTGACGACAACTTCTAATGGTAATATCGTCACAGCCTTCACCCGCATTTGGTTTGGGGCTGGGCTGTCTATAAAGTGAGTTTTAATACCATGCACCTCTAGTTCTTGAAATAATTTACTGGAAATGCTACAATTAATATGCCCTTTGCCGACGATACTACCCCGTTTTTGGGCATTAAAGGCAGTGGCATCATCTTTGAAATCAGCCAATAATACTTCTGGATTGTCCGTTGTATAGAGAATTTTGGCTTTGCCTTCGTAGAGCTTGGAATGAACAGACATGGCGAGAGATAAAGTTTTAGGTGAGAGGGAGCTTTTGTCCTTTTAGGCTAAACCATTTTATCTTTAGTTATTCGTCATTAGCTATTACTCATCCGCAAGCCAAGGCGAGATGGAGATTTCACTAACCCCGTCCTCAAAGAACGGGGATTGGAATAGCCAATTATTCCAACGTAAGAAGTGAATAGCCCTTTGAGACTCAGCTTGGTACAAACTTCCGAATACTTCCCTAGTTCGGACTATCTTTAAAACCGATTGGCTCGGTTGCTTGTAGAAAGGACATCTTAGCTGCGTTGGGCGAAGGGACTTAAACAGGTTTTCTAGTTCCTGGGATTATCTCCACTCAAAAACTAGATCCCGCAAGGGATGATCAAGCCGTCCTTATAGGACGGGGTTTCTACCCAATATTTCGATGAGTAGAGGGGGAAAGGGGGTGATGGGGAGTCAACCGTCAACCGTGGGTGTCAGCAACCCAGTCCTAAAGGACTGAGCTTGTAAGAGAAATCAAGCAAGCTGTGCTGACCAGACCACCTAGCAATAGGTAGCCGTTATTTGAGTCACGACACCTCGGAATGCGTTCGCCCTTGGCGTTGCCGAAGGCTAGCTAGTTCCCTGCTCTGTCGCTTGTGATTAAACAGTTCTAAGGTCACTGGAACAGTGTTGCAAGCCTAACAAGCTCTTATAACTGGTCGAAGCTAACTTTACCCCGAAAGGGTGGCTCCTGGCTGCGCCACGCTGCGCGAACGGAGCAAAACCGTTATGCGTACAGGATTGGGAGATTTGAAATGGTAATTGTCCCATTGAAAGTGCAATACAAAAGCACACCAAATTAAACAATCCCAAGGCGGTAATGGATCAACAAGATTGACTGCGACTAAAGTCGCCGAGTCGCTTCCCTCTCAGGTCTAAAGACGCTGAGTTTCCCGCATCCCACGAGGTTCTATGAATAATTATTGATCCTGTAAGAAAATTTCGGAATTAGGTAAAGTATATATTATTACGAATTGCCCCCAATTCTCACGAAGTGCAGCATTGCTCCAATTTGGGTATAGTTGGTTACTCCTGATCGCACCATTAAATAACTGGAGAAAAAAATAAATGAATAAAGATGATTTTCTCTATCCTCGTGGTCGCTACTATGGCCAAGTAAAGCCAGAAAACTTGGTTTTCAATGCGAATCTACAAGAATTTGCCCAGCGAGTGAGTTACATCTGTAACTTAGAAACAGGTGGAAAACTACCGCCAGGGGAAGCTTACGCACAAATTAAGGCGTTATGGAAACAGTTGAAACGGACAAAAAAACAACTAAAAATTGGCGAAGACCCCTTTCAAGATAACGATGGGGAAATTGAAGGTTGAGGATGGTAAACAGACCCGCGTTGTAGGGGTTTAGCAATGCTAAACCCCTACGAAATCTCCGGTTTTTTTGCATCTCATATTTTGTGTTTTTTGTCAATGCGTAAGTCCTAGTATCTTAACTTAGCGCTATTCACCCTTGACGCTTGACGTTTGACGCTTGACGTTTGACATAACTACTTCGCAATCATGGTCCAGACGCCATCCCAAGAGTCTGGGGGTGGAGTTTGCTGGTAATTATGAGCGCGTTCTAGATGAATACGAACAGCTTGGTCTTGGGGTCGAATGTTTTTGGCGGCTTCAAAACAGGCGATCGCTTGTGTAAAGTCACCAGAGACATAAGCAGCACGTCCTATATCATAATGGGATAAAAACTCTTCGATGGTGGGGTCTAGGGGAGTAGTGCGATCGCTAATTAACTCGTAAATATTCACCGCTTCATGTTTACCTTTGACGCGAATTTTATCTAACTGACGCACCCAGATGCGATCGCTGCATAATTTATAAGTAAATTCACTTAAAATAATATCGCAATGATATTCTTTTGTAACTCCTTCCAATCGGGAACTGAGATTTACACCGTCGCCGATAACGGTGTAATCCATTCGTTTTTGGGAACCGATATTACCCGAAACCACTTCTCCAGAACTAATTCCAATGCCAATATTAATTTGTGGCTGCGCCTGAATAATCCGCCGTCGATTAAATTCCGCGAGTCGTTGGCGCATATCCAAAGCCGCCTGTACAGCCCGCCAAGCATGATTTTCTATCAACGGTAGGGGGGCACCAAATACAGCCATCAAAGCATCACCAATAAACTTATCCAGGGTACCTTCGTAGTTAAAAACCGCTTCCACCATTGTTTCAAAATACTGATTAAGCAGCGATACCACCTCAGCCGCTCCGAGATTTTCCGTAAGGGTAGTGTAGCCTCGGATATCAGAAAACAAGATAGTAACTTCTTTGCGCTCACCGACCATTAAAGCATCTTCCCCCAAAGCCATAACTTGTTCAGCGACATGGGGGGTCAGGTAGCGGTACATAGTAGTTTTCATCCGTTTTTCCTGACTAATATCTTCCAACACCACCAAACCACCGCGTACACCGCCTTCTGGGTTAGTCAAGGGATTGACAGTGAGATTGATGCTGCGTTCTAATTTTTGCACCTCACTAGCACTCAAAAGTTGAGATTCGGGAGTCAAGGATTGATTCCAGGGGATAAAAACATCTGGATTGGTGCGATCGCGCACTACTAAAATTGAATGCTGAGTTGGCGACTCTGCTGACTTAGAGTTATGACTGTGATTAAGTCCTGAATCCTGAGTTTCATTCGCAGTTAGACACTCAGTACTCAATTGATGCAATCCCACATTCAAACTTTGCTCTGGGACATAATGTTTTGCCGCAAATTTTAAACTATCTTCCAGGCGCATTTGCAAATTTTCAATCGGCACAACCTCCCAAACTAAGCGATTAATCAAATTTTGTTCCCACAAAAGCTTGTGGCTTTTAGTGTTAGCCTCCCCCAAGGGACAACCAAGTAACTCCAAAGCAGCATCATTAATTGTGACAATCCGACCTGCCATATCTGTAGAAATTACCGCATCTGACAGACTTTGGAGAATGTCTTTTTGATATTGTTTTTCTAATAAAACATTTTCAAACAAACGAGCATTTTCTAAAGCAATTCCAGCTTGAATATTAAAAGCCCGCATAAATTCTTCATCTGAGGCAGTAAAACTACCTTTTTGCTTATTAATTAACTGTGTAACCCCAATCAATTCATTTGCCGAATTAAACACTGGTAAACACAGAATATTACGAGTTATATACCCAGTTTTTCTATCTGTACTGGGGTCAAAACGGGGGTCTTTGTAAGCATCGGAGATATTTACAGCTTCACCAGTAGAAGCCACATAGCCAGCAATTCCCCGGTTGCAAGGAATGCGAATTTCCCTCAAGTTTGTACCATCAGCCGCTGCTGCGACCTTTGTCCAAAGTTCGCCCATTTCTTTAAGATACAAAAACAGCGTGCTACGGTCTGCTTGCATTAAAATTCGGGCTTGCTCCATAACTATCTGCAAAGTTGCTTCTAAATCTAAACTTTGCCCCAACGTCTGAGTTGCTCGCAAAAGAGCCGTTGCACCTCGTTGATTGCGAGCTGCTACATAAAAAGACTGACAGGTTTCCAGAATAATGCCAATAGAAGAAGCAAAATCTCGAAACCGTGCCTCATCATCTTCATCAAAAATCAGATTTCCAGCTTTATTTGCCAGTTGTACTACCGCGACAGTCTGATTTTTACTACTCATCACCGGCATACATAAAATATTGCGGATTTTGTAGCCCATTTGCTTTTCTAATTCTGGGCTAAATAGGGGGTGAGTAGAGGTATCTGATATATTTAGATATTGACCTGTACTAGCAACATGTCCAGGAATGCCAACTGTAATGGGAGAGCGAATTTCTAAGGATCTTTGGGTATTATCTTGGGGGACTTTTGACCACAGATGATTTTTGTCATAGTCTACTAAAAAAATAGCTGTGTGTTCTGCTTGGAGAATTTGACCAATTTTGAGAGTGATAGCTTCTAGAACCTTCTCCAACATAGTTTCTAGAGCTTCATTATTGATCAGATCAATTGCTCTGAGAAATTGCTGGAACTCAGCCGTGATAAAATCAAGTAAGCAGATAAATTCGTTAACAGAAAAGTCTTTAACACGACTTAATAAGGCTTGGGTGCGATTAACTTGTGTCAGTTCAGTTAATGTCGTCAGGACGCTACCGGGATTGGGAAGTGTCATGTGAATTTTAGATTTTAGATTTTAGATTTTAGATTCTAAATTTTGCGGGGTTGCTGAAACAGTAAGTTCATATTGAACTAGTATATATAGGAATCCGGGATGAACTACCCACAGTTGGCTCCGCCTGAACTGTGGGTTTCTACGTCCCTCAGTTCGTTTCTAGCAAAGCTTTCTGTAGATTTTTGACGCTTCTTTGCCCCTAGTTGCTTCATGCTTCCCGCTTTTTTGCGAGTACATGAAGTAGAGCTAGATGGCTCTGCGCCTACGAAGCCAGTTCCTGACTCCGGTAGAGTGCCTTTAGCCCAGTAAAGCATTACCTCGGCAGCAGCAATATCTCTGTCCTGACGGTATCCACAAACACCACACTCGTGAACTCTAATATCAAGTGTTTTCTTATGTTGATGACCGCACTTTGGACAGGTTTGGCTAGGCCTTACCTTCAGGGTTGGAACTTCTACAAATACACCACCAATTTGTTCTACTTTGTATTTGACAGTATCGCGTAGCATCCCAAAACCTACGTCAAGTATTGACTTATTCAAACCCGATTTTTGCTTCTTGCGCTTACCTTTTTTAGCCTTGCTGGTCATCTTCTTTACTTCTAGTTTTTCAGTTGCAACGAAGCTATTACCGCTGACTATTTCTGCTGCAACTTGATGCACCCAATTCTGTCTTTGATTAGCAACCTTGCGAGTTATCTTGCTAACCTTAGCTTGGGATTTTTTCCATCTTCTAGAAGCTTTAATTTTTTTCTTTCTATTTGGTGCGCGTTTGCGTCTCTTCTCTTTAGACGCTTTTTTTATTTTCTGTTCAGCATTCCTCAAAAACTTTGGCGCTTCAATCTGTTGATGATTTTCGCCATCAGTAATTGACAATGCTGCTTTACATCCTAAATCTATACCAATAGCACCCGTTGGTAAAATTTCTGGCTTGAGAACTTGGTCTAAAGCATCAATTGTGATTGATGCGTACCATTTACCATTTCTGTAAACAATTGTGCAAGTAGTTGGTTTACCCCAATACTTAGCTTTACCCCTCATTTGAATTCGTCCAATTTTAGACAGATTCAAATACCCATTTTCGCCATTAGATTCTACAGAATAACCAGTTTTAGCTGGATATGTCCAACCAGAATAATGGCGAATTGACTTGTATTTAGGGCGTTTACCCAATCCTACAAACCAGCGTTGGAAAGCAAAATCAACACGTTTTAAAGTTGCTTGTAGAGCTTGTGAATTGATTTCTTTATACTCTATCCAAACTTCTTTGAACTCTGGCAAACAATTCTGTTGTTCAAAATAATCAACCTTGTGGTTGAACTTTTGATATTGAGTGAATCTGTTATAAATAGCAGCATTATACAAGTCTTTATGGAGCTTTCGGTGATACCGCAAAGACTTCTCTATCTGCTTATTTGGGTATAACCTGAAAGTCATCCGTCTTGTAGCCACTGATTTATTTGCCTCCTTTTTACATTTATTCTATGATATTACAGTTGACCTATAGGCTTGTCAAAAGAGGCAGGGGAGCAGGGGGCAGGGAGCAAGGGGGAAAACTGAGACGGAGCTTGTACTCCGCCCCAGTAAGAGCGCCCTAGAAGGGCGGGGCTTCTCTTCGAGACGCTCCGCGAAGATACCCATGTTCCGCTCCGCTTCACGGCTTCTCTGCGAGACGCTCCGCGAACGGGACAGGGATTGCTCCCCCTGCTCCCTGCTCCCTGCCCCTCCGCCTCTTTGGTCAAGTTCTTCCCAGAAAAGGCTCTCATTCTGTTTTCTCTATTCGCCAACATTTTGTGTTTGTAACCAAGTACAGACGCAAAACAATAACCGCTTCAATGTTGGAACGGTTGCCAGAAATATTTGCAAATGTCTGTAGAAAAACCAAGTGCAGACTAATCGAGTTTTCAGGCGAAGTGGATCATGTTCATTTGCTAGTTGATTTCCACCCAGATAACAACTTATCCGTTCTTGTAGGTAGTCTAAAATCAGCATCAAGCAGAATTATTCAGAAAGAATTCTCAGAACATCTATCTAATTTTTATCGTCAACCTGTTTTTTGGTCTAGTTCATATTATGTCTCTTCTACTGGCGGCGCACCAATTGAAAAAATCAAGCAATATATACAATCTCAAGAATCCCCAAATGAATGAATGGCTACTCCTCATACATCCATTCCCTTATCAACCTTGCGGTCGATTTTGGTCATAGATGCAATCGTCGCAGCCCGCTATTCATCCCCACCTTGCGAGTACGCTGAAGGTGGGGACTTTCGCGCTACGTTAATTTTTGAGCAAATTTAATTATCTGTAGGGTGGGGTGGCACATACTTAAGCAAAATTTGCTACATTATTATCATATGGTAGTCCACCACGTTAATTTTTAACGGCTACAAGCTCCCCGACTGCTTGAATGATGCTGCTGGCGAATAGAGGGTTAGCGGCTGCTCGATAAATTGTGTGTATATCTGGGTAAATATGGAAAATTTTCGTAGTACTCTGTCAAGATAAAAATGATGGACTGTAGTGCGGGCATCTTGCCCGCGTGAGCGAGACGCTCACACTACCAAAAATCCCTCAAAACAAAATTGACACAGTAGTAGGGGCACGGCACGAATAAAATTGTCATTAGAAGAAAAAATTTTGGATGCCGTGCCCCGTAAGTGTATATCATTCGAGCCTAACATCCCTGTATTGCTATATAACCTGCTTATAGTAATCTTGTAGCTGCCGTGTTGCCGCTGCCCATCCCCACCTTTGGGCTTCCTGGCGGGCATTTTCCCGGATTATATCTCTTTTTTGTTGATTTTCTAACAGGCGAAGAACTAGTGCGCTGACATCTTGAATATCTGCTGTTGGCTCAAAAAGATATCCATTAACGCCGTCTGTGACAATATCTGGAATTCCACCAGAACGGGCGGCCACGACTGGACAACCAGCAGCCATTGCTTCGAGTAGCACTAATCCTAGAGTCTCAGTGCGGGAAGGAAAGATAAAGACATCAGCACTGGCCAAAGCTGAGGCTAACTCATTCCCCATGAGATACCCGACAAAATGGGTATTTGTGCCATCGAAGTGTTCTTGTAGCACTTGGCGGTGGGGTCCATCCCCTATCAATGCCAAACGTGCTGTAGGAATTGCCGCTAAAATTGGTTTGATGCGCTCAATTTCTTTTTCAGCACCAAGACGACCAAGGTATACTAGCAAGGGACTTTGGGGATGATTCTGTGATAAACGCGATCGCATTTCCACACTAGCCTGTTGTGGGTGAAATAATTCTGTATCCACCCCTCTTTGCCACAAATGCACCCGTTCAATCCCTTGTGCTGTCAATTCCTCAATCATCGCCGTGGAGGTACAAAGATTCAAAGCGGCTTGATTATGACCATATTTGAGTAATGTCCACAATAACCCTTCAAGCTGTTCCAAGCCGTAATGCTGGAGATATTTGGGCAAATGGGTATGATAAGACGCTACCAAAGGAATTTTCAAAATTTTGCTATAAAATATCCCAGCTAATCCCAAAACCGCTGGATTCACGACATGAATCACATCTGGCTGAAACTTTTGGAGAAGAGAACCAATTTCTGGCCGGGGTAGAGCTATTTTTAACTCTGGATACAATGGTAGAGGAAAGCCCGATACACCATAAACTTTAGCTCCTTTGTATTCAGTTATGCCACCATCCGGGGCAATTACCAGAACTTGGTTCCCACAACGCTGTAAATGGTCAACTGTGTAGCGCAAGCGAGTGACAATACCGTCAACTTTAGGCAAAAAGGTTTCAGTGAATAGAGCAATTCTCATAAAGTGTTAACCGTTATATAAAATCTACTCATAACTCAATATTGCGTAAGTTTTGCCTCATTTGGCGTTGTAAACGAGGAGATTTCCAGGGTTTTAGCCTATTTTATTTCCAAAACCTACGCAGTATTGACTTATGACTACTCATCAGCAAGCTAAAAGAGTCAAAGATTTAAGTAGCCGCGATTCCCGGCGTACACCAGGACGCATGAACAAAATTCTTATTCCCCTCCTTGCTTGCGCTTAGGGGCTAGGGGTGGGGTCTTATTTTCAAGTCAGCTAATCATGACAAGAATTTAGATAATTATTTGAATTCAGTCACCAGCCCTACTTCCTGTGCCAGGAAACTTTGGGAACAATTTGCTTTTTATCAACTCGTTGCTGATATTTGATAGCAAAATTCAACAGGGAATCGAGTAGCGAATCAGAGAGATAGTGAGGCTGTAAACCTAAATCGAGTAATTTAGTGTTTTTGGCGTGAAAATAATGTTCTTCTTTTTCGATTCTCGGATTATCCAGATGATTGATTTCTATATTTAAACCCATTGCGTTCCCTGCTTGTTTCACCATCATTGCCAAATCAGCAACGCTGAATTGTTCGGTAAATTGATTAAATACGCGGAAGTCACCTGGTTCAGGAGGATTAGCGATCGCAATTTCAACA
The DNA here is from genome assembly GCA_038087035.1 of Gloeotrichia echinulata CP02. NCBI lineage: Bacteria > Bacillati > Cyanobacteriota > Cyanophyceae > Nostocales > Gloeotrichiaceae > Gloeotrichia > Gloeotrichia echinulata. The sequence continues at coordinate 985,311 of CP051187.1, forward strand.
CAGCGCACTGTATCCCGAATATCCAAAAATCCGCGAGTTTGCCCACCTTTACCATAGACGGTGAGGGGGTGTCCAATGGCTGCTTGAATGCAAAAGCGGTTGAGAGCAGTCCCAAACACGCCATCATAATCAAGGCGATTAATCAACAGTTCGTCTAAGGCCGTTTCTTCAGTTAAGACGCCGTAAACTATACCTTGATTTAAGTCAGTCGCCCGCAATCCCCAAATCCGACAAGCAAAGTGGATATTATGACTGTCATGGACTTTGCTTAAGTGATACATAGAACCAGGTTGCTTGGGATAAGGCAATGTATCCTTGCGTCCATTGTGTTCAATCGTGATATAGCCTTCTTCTATATCGATGTTGGGTGTACCGTATTCACCCATTGTCCCCAACTTGACCAGATGACAATCTGGAAAATCTTCCCGCATGGCATACAGCAAATTCAAGGTGCCAACGACATTATTGACTTGAGTCAAAACTGCATGTTCACGGTCAATCATCGAAAACGGCGCCGAACGCTGTTCCCCAAAATGGACTAGCGCATTTGGCTGAAATTGCTGTAGGGTTTGACTGAGAAATTCATAATTCGTAATATCCCCAACGTACAGCTCAATAGATTTACCCGTCAAATCGTACCAGCGCTGGAGACGTTGGTGAATTGAGGCGATTGGGGTCAGGGTTTCTATACCCAATTCGTTATCCCAGTGTCGCCGCACCAAACTATCTAAAATCCCAACTTCATAACCTCGATTAGAAAGGTAAAGTGCGGTAGCCCAACCACAATACCCATCACCACCAATAACCAGGACTTTCATTTTTACCAGTTGTTACTCGCTGATAGCTAAAATTTATCAGGTTTCGGTTCCCTATCACCGACCAAAAGGGACAGAAGTCATTAAAGGGCTTTGCGGGGATTGGGGATTGGAGTAAGGAGTAATGAGTAAGGAGTAATGAGTAATGAGTTAGGAGTTATACCGTTACAATTCAAGTATGATACAAATACGTTGGTAGGGAACAATGCCGTGCCCTTATGGGAAATCTATATGTATCAGAGTTTTGGTGAAATGGTATTAGGAGTTATTATTCTCCCCATCTTCCCCAGTCCCTAGTCCCCAGTCCCCAGTCCCCTACTTGGGAATGCGGTACTGCTGGGCGATGTAGTGAAACAACCGATAGTAATCTTGAAATTCTTGGCTTTGACTTCGTGCTTGCAAATAATATTTTATTTGGCCGTGAGTCAGCGTTAGCGTCATGGAACTTACTTGTTGACCAACTTCCACAACCAGCACTCCAGATACACCTTGGGCGGTCACAAAGTTGGGATTAATGGTAGTTTTTGCCTCCGGGTCTTTGCTGTTTGATTCTGGTAGACGATTACCAGCCCATGAACGAAGCTCGACAGAGTTTTTTTGCGGTGATACAAAGGCAATACCATCCCCATTTGCTGGGGCTGGTAATGAAGTCCAATTGCTGGGATAGGTCAACTCAAAGCCGTAACGGGAATTTTTATAAGTCTTCCAAGGGAGATCAGAAGCGTTAAAACCAGTCGCCGTACACCCCCACAGCATCATCAATAGGGCGATCGCTCCGCCAAGGCTTTGGGCACTACTATAAATTCTTCGCTCGAACCTACAAGTTTTAGCCGCAGCAGTAGACATTGTTATGTGGCGCATAGGATATGGAGCATAGGGCATAGGGCATAGGGCATGGGTCATGGGGCATTGGGCATGGAAAAAACATGGCTAGGTTTAATTATGTCTAATACTTAGTGCAAATAGGCATAAGTAATCTGGGAAATGGGGATTGGGGACTGGGGACTGGGGATTGGGGACTGGGGACACTTCGGCGAGCTCAGTGCATCGCTGGGGACTGGGGACTGGGGATTGGGGACTGGGGATTGGATTAATTTACTCTTGACTCATTACTCATTACTCATTACTCCCAACTCCCAATCCCCAAGCTAATGTAAAGGAATGTAACAATATTGCCATCAAAACGCTTTACCGTCTTGACAATCTCTAAAAGACTCGATAAGTTATATACATACCCGGGTAAGGCCATCTAAGAGTTATATGCAAACGCAAACTAAGCAAAAGGTTACTTTGTATTTATCGCCAGAACTACACAAAAGACTGAAAATTCGATCAGCTATTGATTCGGAACCAATGTCGGACCTTGCGGAGCGTGCCCTGGTTTTTTACTTGACTAATTCCGAATTGGTGGATGAGATAGAAGCTTCTGCTTATGGAAGAACTCATAGAGTATATTCATGTCCAAGTTGTGAAAGTTCGCTGGTATTGCGTGATGGGGAATTAGTTACCTTAGGTCATCAGCCGGGAGTAATTGGTCAAGAGCATCTTTCGATTAATGAGTTGGAAGAAGATGAAACCCATCCCAAGGGTGAGGAAGAATTAGTTCCTTGCTAGATAAGAATGATGAATGAGTAATTAATTCGTTTGTCGTTACCAAAAAGATGTTTGTACTGTACTAAGGTCTCAAGTAGGTCGATGTATGAAAGAAGAGCTCAATATTCTAATTCAAGCTCAATACCCTCTAATCTACCTTGTGACCTCCGAGGAAGAGCGGGCAGAGCAAGCAATCTCGACCATCGCCCAATTGTTAAAGCCCCAACGCCGATTATTTGTTTGGACAGTAACACACGGCATCGTGGAGTATGGTCAACCTCGGAACGTCCCCACACACAATACTGTTTCGCCAGAGGCGGCGATTGAGTGGATCATCCGACATAAAGAACCCGGTATATTTATACTTAAAGATTTACATCCTTTTATTGATGCTCCGGCGACAACAAGATCGTTACGTGATGCGATCGCCAGCTTCAAAGGTATGCAGAAAAACATTATTTTGATGTCACCTGTGCAGCAAGTGCCTATTGAACTGGAAAAAGAAGTTGTTGTTCTAGATTTTACATTACCTGATATGGCTGAGTTGAATAAAGTTTTAACTCACCATTTAGATCAAAATCGTGGGCGACGGCTGACAACCGAAGCGAGAGAAAAACTTCTGCGAGCAGCTTTAGGCTTAACTAAAGATGAAGCTGAAAAAGTCTATCGTAAGGCGCAGGTAACAACAGGGCGTCTAACGGAAGATGAAGTAGATATAGTTTTATCGGAGAAAAAGCAATTAATTCGGCGCAATGGTATACTAGAATATATCGAAGAAGATGAAACCATTGATGCTGTAGGTGGGTTAGAGGAGCTAAAAAAATGGCTCAAGCAGCGCTCTAATGCTTTCACTGAAAGAGCCAGAGAGTATGGTTTGCCTCAACCAAAGGGAATGTTGATTTTAGGAGTTCCTGGTTGTGGTAAGTCGTTGATTGCCAAAACTACGTCTCGGTTGTGGGGTTTACCAATATTACGCTTAGATATGGGGCGAGTCTACGACGGCTCAATGGTGGGTCGGAGTGAGGCAAATCTGCGTAATGCACTGAAGACGGCAGAATCAATATCACCAACAATACTGTTTATCGATGAATTAGATAAATCCTTTGCTGGTAGTGCTGGTTCTGGTGATTCAGACGGGGGGACTTCCAGTCGGATATTCGGCTCCTTCCTGACTTGGATGCAAGAGAAGAAATCTCCAGTGTTTGTGATGGCAACAGCTAACCGAGTAGAACGCTTACCTGGGGAGTTCTTGCGGAAAGGACGCTTTGATGAGATTTTCTTTGTGGATCTGCCCACACCGGAAGAACGGCAGGATATTTACAGTATTCACCTACAAAAGCGGCGTGAAGACATTGCTCGATTCGACCTTGAGCAACTAGCCAAAATGTCGGATGGCTTCTCTGGAGCAGAAATTGAACAAGCGATTGTTGCGGCAATGTATGAAGCTTTTGCCCAAGATCGAGAGTTCACCCAACTAGATATTATTGCTGCGCTGAAGGCAACTTTGCCACTGTCTAGAACGATGCAAGAACAGGTCACAGCTCTGAGAGACTGGGCCAGACAGCGCGCACGTCCCGCAGCATCCTCCGTTGCTGAATATCAGCGAATGGAGTTTTAAAAGCTTTCCCCTGCTCACCCCAGGGGTAAAGGCTAGCACCCAAAGCTAGCAGTTTCGACCAACTGGCCGCCTCGACCTAAGCGCGGCTTAAGCTCAAACAAACCGTTGTCGTTGTTCTCATCTTCATCTTCTCATTGGAGGAAACCCAAATGTCTCATTTCAGCACACTACGCACCAAGATCACCGACGCCGAAATCCTCAAGGCTTCCCTGCGCGACCTCGGCATCAGCGTGAAAACTGAAGCTGATGTTCGTGGTTACAATGGTCAGCGTGTACGCTCTGACATCGTTGCAGTATTGGAAGGCGAATATGACCTCGGTTGGTCTCGCAACAGCGATGGTTCTTTTGACCTAATCGCTGACCTGTGGGGCGTAGCTAAGAAGCACAACCAAACTGAGTTGATCAACTCCATTAACCAAAAGTATGCCGTTAACAAGACCTTAGCTGACGTTAAACAGCGCGGTCTGCAAAACGCCAATGTGAAATTGGTATTGCAATAACAATTTCTCTGCGCGTTCCCAAAGCTGCACGGGTTAACCAAGTTAAGAGCGGTTAGCCCGCTTTTTTTTATGGGACTGAGATTTATTTCTCAGTGCCAATTTTTTGCTGCTTTACCAAAGAAATGGGTTTAAAGCCTCGCCCTAGAAGGGCGACTTTTCTTTAGCTTCCGAACTCTACAAGCATTTCGTATTCTTCGTCCGAGCATCTAATTGTTAATTTCTTTATGCCGGCATATTGCCGTTGATTTATGGGAAAATACTAGCATGAAAACACTGAAGTTTAAATAACCGGGTGTAAGAAATGAATATGTGATTATTTTGCGGTTTGACGGCTATGAAAATTTGAAAGCGTGGATGACATCAGGCGATCGCGAATATTGGCTCAATCAAGGCAAACATTTGGTAGAAGCTGACCCTTATGTTCAGGAACTTTGTGGATTAGAAGCTTGGTTTTCTCTACCTGGTAAACCTTTGAAAACTCCACCACGTTATAAAACAGCATTGTTGACTTGGGGGTCTGTATTTGTGTTGATTAATTTGTTGAATACTTTTTTAGTTCCCCTAATTCGTGGTTTACCTCCCTTAATTATTTCGTTGATAATTACCGTTATTATGGTTTTACTGTTGACATACGTTGTTATGCCTAGAGTTAGCCGTTTGTTTAGTAAGTGGCTATATGCGAAATGACAGATTTGAGATTTGAGATATTGGAGGAAATATTATCATCTAAAATTTAAAATCCAAAATATGCTGACGGATAAATCGGCTAATATGAATTCACAAAAAGTTGCGATTATAACGGCTGCTAGTCGGGGAATTGGTGCAGGTTGTGCGCGAGAGTTAGCAGCAAGGGGTTATCGTGTTTCACTAATGGCGCGATCGCCTGGTATTTTAGATTTAGCAAATGAGTTAGGTGGTATTGCCATTCAAGGTTCAATTACCAATCGGGAAGATTTGGGCTCTTGCGTACTTAGCGTGCTAAATTGATAGGATAATGCCAAGAAAGTAAAGCTCTAATCTCAAAATTACGAAAGTTTCTAAATCCAAATCCACTTCGCTTTATTAACTTCAGTTTATTATTTATTCCTTCTACTACTCCACTGGTAGTCCTTCGTTCAAAATATCCGACTATTTCTCCAAACCACCGTTTAATTGTCTGCACACTTCTTTGATAATATGGTTCAGCTTTTTTTAACCAATTGATTAATTCTAGCGTTCCCGTTACCACATTTTTATTGTCTTCAAATAAATTGTGAAAATCTTCTTTTAATGAATGCATTCTAGCTATTAAAGGAGAAGCTTGTTTAATTCTATTTAATTTATCTTTTTGCTTTTCGGTGAGCTTATTCTCGGCTTTTAGAATTGTAAATTTATTTCCTTTTAAACTTTCAAATACTTTTTTTCTTTCCGGGGCATTTAACTCAGATGCTATTTTCTTTTCTGCTATCCTAGCTCGATTTAATTCTTCATGTACTAATTTAGTAACATGGAACCTATCTACCGTTACAAGGGCGTTTGGACAAATCTTCTCAATTAAAGATTTATAATTGCCTGTCATATCAATACTTACTTCTTCTATTTGTGACAAAACTTTTTCTCCCCACATTCTCATGGTTTTTTTGATTTCAATTTGTTTTCTTTCTTTTACTAAACCTATCAATTTACCTGAATCTATATCTACTAGCACGACAATAAATTTTCCTTGTCCTTTGACCAAACTAATTTCATCTATTCCTAATCTTCTTAAATCTTTGACATCTATTGGCATCACATTTTTAGCTACATCTTCAAGCATTGATATGACTTCTTCATTAGTTAGTCCATTATTTCTTGCCACATTACTTACATTACTATTAATCACTTGTTTGATAATATATTCCGCATATCGGTATGTATACCTCTTTCTTGCTCCTAGAAAATCTAGCTTTTCATTAAATGTTTTTCGGCATTTTTTACACTTGAATCTTCGTCTATTGACATTCAGTATTACTTCAAAATCCCCCATCGGTAAATCTTTCACTAAACATTTTTGATTTTGATGTAAATGTCTTGAGTTTTGACCACAGTGTGGGCACGATGCACTTTTCGCTTTTTTACCTACTGATAGAATTAGGACTTGACCCTCTTGTAGGCTTGATTCTACTAATACTTCAGGCAAATTTAGGAGTTGAGTCATTATTCGTTTCATAATTTATTTTATTAAACATTATTAAAAAATATCTTAACATTTTAGCACGCTAAGTACCCAAGAACCGTTGTCTAATGTTTATGGTTTAACCAGAAAACAAACACATCTTTTAAGAACCTTTCAAGGAGGTAAATTTAAAAGTCAGAAACTCAAACGCCAAGATGGTGTAGAAGAAGAATATCCCTTGTTTTATTATGCTGATCCAGCGCAAGGTATAGTTGACCCTCAATTTGATGGTCTTTATCAACCCATAAATGATGAAAAAAGACAGCCTGCAGATAAAAAACAATATATGTTTGCGATGGGAGTAGAACGAGCAAATGTGCAAATTGGCTATGTCATGCTCAACACTCTATGTCTGCGGGAACATAATCGTCTTTGTGATGAATTAGCCAGCAATTATCCAGATTGGGATGATGAACGCCTCTTCCAAACATCGAGAAATATTCTCATGGCGATGATTCTGAAAATCATTATGGAAGAGTACATTAATCACATCACTCCTTATCACTTTAAGTTATTTGCTGATCCTGAAGCTTTTACTAAAGAAAGTTGGAATCGTCCCAATTGGATGGCAATTGAGTTTGATTTTGTTTATCGCTGGCATAGTGCGATTCCCGAAACCTTTAACTATAACGGCAAACCAATCAATATTGCCACATCTCTCTGGAACAATAAAATGTTTATTGACCAAGGTTTAGGTGCATTGATGGAGGAAACTTGTTCCCAACCAGGTACAAGAATTGGTTTATTCAACACCCCTGATATATTGGTTGAGTTAACCGAGTTACCCTCAATCAGACTGGGAAGACAGCTACAATTGGCAAGCTACAACGATTATCGTGAAATGTGTGGTTTCCCCAGAGTGACTAAATTTGAGCAAATTACCGGAGATGAATTTGCTCAGGAAAAACTAAAAGAATTATATGGTCATGTTGATAATATTGAGCTCTTTGTGGGACTTTACGCCGAGGATGTGCGGCAAAATTCAACTATCCCGCCTCTAGTGGCACGCTTAATTGGAATTGATGCCTTTTCTCAAGCGCTAACTAATCCTTTACTATCACCCAATATCTTCAATAAAGAGACTTTTTCTCCTGTAGGTTGGGAAATTCTTCAAAATACCAACACTGTTTCAGATTTAGTTAATCGTAATGTTCCCCCATCAGACAAAAAGTACAAAGTTACTTTTTACCTTTAACTAAAACGCCCCTTCGTCCGCCACTGAATCCGGTACTCCGGAGCAGTGGCGGAATATAACCTAGGAATATTGAATAATTTATTTTTTTGTATTCCCTGACGCTGTAACTCAAAATCCTCGTGAAAAACATGAAACTATTTACCGAATACCCAGAAAAAGACGAAGCCAAATATTGCGCTCTCATGAGTGATCTAGTCAAAAAGAACATGGACAATCTTTACGGAGGTGAGAAGAAAAAAACTGCAAAGAGAGATACTCACGCAAAAACCCATGCTGCTGTTCAAGGTACTCTAGAAATCTTTGACTTTGATGAAGCCGCAATTAAGCAGGAATTGAGCAAACGCACCTCATTAACTGAAGCTCAACTGCAAGCAATTTCCCTAAAACAAGGTTTATTTGCCCAACCCAAACAATATCCGGTGTGGCTAAGATTTGCAAATGGTGCATTTTCAGTAAAGAATGATTATGAGGGAGATACGCGCTCTATGTCCGTAAAAGTGATAGGGGTAGAAGGAGAACGACTACCGCAAAGTCACGAGTTAAAAACCCAAGATATTATTGTCCACAATACCGAACTCTTTTTTGTGAGAACCATCAAAGACTTCTACGGCTTTTTTTTGGCGATTTATCGAGCAGGGCTGTCTCCGCTTCTGAAGCTGTTGGTGCTTTTATGGCTGGGGTTGCATCCTTACGAATCATCACTTTTAAAAGCCAGTTTCAAACGGTTTCCCAAGAGTTTGCTTACAGAACGCTATTGGAGTGCTTCGGCGTATTCTCTGGGACTCAAATCCGATTTTGACCCATCTCAACCAGGTTCAGTTCCTGTAGAATATCCGACTGTGATTAAATATGGATTTACAGCGATTTCCAGTCAACCACCTCATCAACAACTTCCTCTAGAGTCCAGATCAGAAAGTGAACTTGAGCGTGCCAAAACATCAGGTTCAGAGGACAACTACTACCGAGAGGATATTATTCAAGCTTTAGCAAAACCTGATGCTGAATACACTTGGGACTTTCAAATCCAATTTCAAACTAGCCCAGAGATGTCCATTGATGATACCACCATTGCTTGGAATGAAGAGGAATCACCCTTCTTTACAGTTGGTCGTCTCACAGTTAAGCATCAAAATGTTCAGTCTCCCGCAGAAAATGACTTTGGAGAAAATCTCAGTTTTTCTCCTGGGAACGGTTTAGCAGTCCATCGTCCTGTCGGTGCGATTAATCGGTTACGCAGCATAGTTTATCCTATTGTTGCTGAGTCTCGTCACAATAAACGAGGAGTCAAATACCAGGAACCCACTGTCTGACTTTTCACAGCAATTCATAAACCTAAGTAAGTCGGTTAAAAAATAAATTAATTTGTCCCATTAACCCCTTGATGTCGTTCGCTCCGAAATATCCAACTGAATACAGGATAATTTGTTTGTAGTAGAACTTTAGGACTAAAGCGCTACTAAGAGCCGAATAAAAAAAATTTTAGGGGTGGTTACGAAACCATCCCTATATTTCAATACAGTTCAGTTAGGCTCGAATGATATACACTGTAGGGGCACGGCATCCAAAATTTTTTGTTCTAATGACAATTTTATTCGTGCCGTGCCCCTACGACAATTTTCCTTAACTGAACTGTATTGCCCTATATTTTTATTTTTTCCTTCATAAGGAATAAAATTATTTTTTCTGTTAGTCAATATACAGAATTAAAAATATTTAATTTGACAGATAAAACAATAAAAACTAACGCCATAAATAAATCCATATTTGTGTTTTCAACTACTGCATGGGTTATTTTTTCTGATATAAAATGTGTGTCTTGGCAGTTCGTAACAACGAGTAAATATATTTTGAATGGCTTTGTAGCTAAAGTTTCAAAATCCAAATTCTAGCTATTTTTTCACCTTATGAGGTATTGATATGACTTACAATTCCGAACAAATGCAACAGATTCTCCAAAAAGCTTTTGCTCGTCAACAACAGGGAGAAGTTTCACGGGAGCAGATTATAGAAATTGCGTCAGAATTAGGAGTTTCATCAGCATCGCTGCAAGCTGCTGAACAAGAATGGTTAATCCAAGAAGTAGAAGTGAAAAAGCGACAGAGATTTAATGCTCAACGACGTGGAGAGTTTAAATCACAACTAGTTTATTTTCTTGGGGTAAATGGATTTTTGATTGTGTTGAATCTATTGACAAGCCCTGGATATTTTTGGGCAATTTTTCCCCTATTGGGTTGGGGATTAAGTTTATTCTTTTCTGGTATGAAGGCTTATCAGACTAACGGAGAATCATATGAACATGATTTTCTGGAATGGTCTAAAAAACTGCCAAAATAAAAAGCGAAAATTAACTGTAGACTTGAAAATAAAACCCCACCCCCAATACGGTTCGGTTAAGAGCCGTAGTTATCTTCTAACTTTTATGCCAAAAATAATATTAGGGGTGGTTTTGCAACCACCCCTAATTCCCCTCTTATTTAGAATTTACTTGCAGCACCCTTAATGGGAAGTTAATTTACTCAGAAATATTAACGGAACGTTCAACTTGAGAATTAGCCAATGTTGGTGCAGTGAAAATCTGCGAATATAGGCTTGTTGGTTGTTGATGAGCGACTATGGGCAGAACTTGACGAGCATGGGCGGCTAGTTCTACTGTTTTGACATCATAAGTCTGTGTTGCCAATTTGGGATAAAGACCGATACCGATGATAGGAACAATCAGACAAGCGGTAATAAACAATTCGCGGGGTTTAACATCCAGCACTACCTTATCTAAATGTAACTCTTCGCTTTGCTGACCGTAGAATACTTGGCGCAGCATGGACAGTAAATAAATCGGAGTTAAAATCACGCCAACGGCTGACAGCAGGACAACTACAACTTTGAAGGTGGAACTGTAAACATCACTGGAAGCAAGACCGAGGAAGATCATCAACTCGCCTGCGAAGCCACTCATCCCTGGTAAAGCGAGAGAAGCCATTGAACCGATGGTAAACAGAGCAAAGGTTTTGGGCATTACTTTAGCTATCCCACCCATTTTGTCCATCATTAAGGTGTGGGTGCGTTCGTAGGTGACGCCAGAGAGGAAGAACAAGCTAGCAGCAATCAAGCCGTGGGAAACCATTTGTAGTACCGCACCGCTGACGCCGATTTCTGTAAAGGAAGCAATCCCAATCAGGACAAACCCCATGTGAGCAATGGAAGAGTAAGCCAAACGGCGTTTGAGATTGGTTTGAGCGAAGGCGCAGCAAGCACCGTAGACAATGTTAACTACACCCAAAATCGCTAGGACTGGGGCAAAGGTAACATGGGCATGAGGCAACATTTCAACATTGAAGCGGATGAGGGCATAACCACCCATTTTCAGCAACACACCAGCCAAAATCATCGAACCAGGGGCTGATGCTTCACCGTGAGCATCAGGTAACCAAGTGTGGAGAGGGAAAATTGGCAGTTTGACACCGAAAGCAATCAAGAAACCTGCGTATACTAATAGTTCAAAAGCTTTGGGATATTCTTTCATTCCCAGAGCTGCCATATTAAAGGTGACAGTATCTCCAGAGAATGCCATTGCAAACCCAGCTACCAGGATAAATATAGAAGCAGCAGCAGTATAAATAATGAATTTGGTAGCAGCATAACGGCGCTTTGGACCACCCCAGATGGAGATTAGCAAGTATACAGGTACTAACTCAATTTCCCACATCAGGAAGAACAAGAGCAAATCTTGGGCGAGAAATACGCCTAACTGGGCGCTGTACATCACCAACATTAGCCCATAAAATAGACGCGGCTTGGTGGTTACTTTCCAAGCCGCGAAGACTGCGAGGGTATTAATTAAGCCTGTGAGTAACACTAAAGGCATCGATAGACCGTCAACCGCTACAGACCAATTCAAACCTAACTGCGGTACCCAAGCATAGTTTTCGACAAATTGGAATGTTGAGGTTTGGAAGTCGTAGTGTTGCCAAAAGGCGTAAATCATTAATGCGAAGTCGGCTAGTGCTACTCCCAGTCCGTACCAGCGGACGGTTTTGCCTTCTTTGTCTGGAATCAGGGGGATGGCTAGGGAAGCCACCAGGGGTAAGAGGATTATGGCTGTTAGCCAGGGGAAGTCTAGAGGAATCATCACTTTTGACAATCGATTTTTGTTTTCGCTTTTAATTACATTATATTAAGAAGTCGTTACTTTTGTAAATGTTTCTGCGCCCTGAAATCTTAAGTTTTGCGATTTACATAGTAATATATACTCACTAAAGTCATATTTTTGGGGATTTTTAGGAATAAATACTCACTTATTAGTGGAGCAAGACAATTCTAGATATAAACTTTTGTAACGTCAACAAAAAACGGCGACTAATGTCACCGTTTTGGGTTATAATCTGCTGATTGTAAAGATAGATATTTATAGATAGGACTTTGGGCGCCGTTGTTAAACGATGCGGTTAACAATTGTCCAGACATCGCCATCAGAGCGGACGTGGGGAACTGAGATCTTTTTGAAGCCGGTAATAAAAGGTTTGTAATAAACCTGCCAATACATGGGACTGAGTTGATCGGCGCAAGCCTTGAGCAGGCGGGTTTCTGCGGCTAGTTCGCCTGCGAGTTGGTTGACACGTTGAGCATGAACCTGAGCGACCTTTTTCGCTGCTTCTAGCTGCTGCTGTAAGGAAAGCTGTTTGGATTCAACTTGCCAAAGTGCTAAATCAGCTTGTTTTTGTTGTAGTTGAGCGGCTAAAGCCGTGATCGCCCCATCTATTCCTTGGAGTTCAGCAGATAATTGCGGATTTTCCCTGGCTTGACGGCGATAAGCCTCAACGATTGCCAGAGGGGAATCATGTTCACCAGCCACTATATTATTAGTGGTGAGCGTAGCGCGTTCTTGGTTGAGAGCTTGAATCTGAGCGTGTAAAGCTGTGATTTCTGACTGAAGAAGGTCAATCATTCCAGTTTAGGGGCTTCCAGTTTAAAAAATACCCATTTTGTAGGGTGCGTCAGAAAATAATACAACTGCTGCAGCCTAAATATCTAGGGCTGACGCACCCTACGAGATCTTCGTCAATCCTCATCAAAGATAGTGGCGCCTTGGTGATCGAGAGAAAGCGATCGCACAATGGCGGTGATTCCCTGTGGTTTCCAAGCAGTGGCGATCGCCACTGCGACATCCTGAGCGTGTAACCCATCTGTCAAAGCCAACAACGTCGGACCTGCACCACTAATTACCACACCATAAGCGCCACAAGCCATAGCCGCAGCATTCACAGCATCGTAACCAGGAATCAAAGCTTGACGATAAGGCTGATGCAATTTATCTTGCAAGGCGGTGCTTAACCATTCGGCGTTACCAGTTTCCAAACCGCGCAATAATAAACCCAAATGGGCGATATTGAAAATTGCATCTGCACGACTAAACTCAGTTGGTAAAACGCGCCGGGCTTCTGATGTTGACAACTCAAAATCAGGAATCGCCAGGACTGGAACTATATTCTCATGCCAGGGAACATCACAAATTTCCCAACCGACTGTGCTGGTAGCAGCCAGACGACAACCCCCCAATAAAGCAGGGACTACATTATCAGGGTGTCCTTCGATAGCGATCGCCAACTCCATCACCTGGGACTGCGACAGAGTACCACCAGCCAATTGATTCGCACCAACCAACCCGCCAACAATCGCCGTCGCCGAACTCCCCAAACCCCGCGCCAGGGGTACACCCAGATGAATGTCAATTTTCACCGAGGGCGGTGTCTGATCTATATATTGATATAACTTCGTAAACGCCTGATAGAGCAGATTGCTCTCATCAGTTTGCACCCGTTCGGCTTCTGAGCCTGTGACATGAATAATTAATCCACCCGCATCGAGACGAGTGAACTTAACCTGGTTGTAAAGCGTTAAAGCTGCGCCTATGCAGTCAAAACCAGGCCCCAAATTTGCCGTTGTGGCGGGAACGTTAACAGTGACACTTGAAACAACAGACATCTGCAAATACTCACCAATCGATCAACCAGCATCTCATGGAATTGACAACTGGTGGCAGATATTTATAGCCAGGGAGAATAATTGTTTGCAAAACTTAATATAACAGTAAGCCATCGCTCTGGGTTTACAAAGGGTGAATCTTTAAGCCAAGAGTAAGCGCTCACTATCGTGATTTACACAATCGGTAATCCAAAAACTCCTGTTTATCTATGGCGATGAGATGATCGTCAGTTCTGTTATAGTACAAATACACTATAAAAATCAAACAAAAAGTATAATTTATAGAGTTTGTAATTTACAAGGTTATGTAATATGTCTAGTACGCACACGGGTATTGAGTGGACAGATAAAACCTGGAACCCAACAACTGGTTGTAACAAGGTTAGCCCTGGTTGTGTCCATTGCTATGCAGAAGCTATCACTAAACGGTTTCCTAATAATTTCAAGAATGGATTTGATTTAACTTTACACCCAGAAAGGTTAAAAGAACCGATAAAATGGCGTACTCCCAGCCGAATTTTTGTTAATTCGATGAGCGACCTTTTTCACGAAGATGTACCTCTTGATTTCATTCAAAATGTCTTTAAAGTTATCGAAGCAACACCGTGGCATATATATCAAATATTAACAAAACGTCCTGAGAGATTACTAGAATTAGCTTCCGGACTAGATTTTCATAAAAATATCTGGTTGGGTGTCTCAGTTGAAAATCAAAACTATGTTGAGCGTATAGACTTTCTACGCCAAGTTCCTGCGGCTGTCCGTTTTCTTTCTTGTGAACCGCTTTTAGGTGCATTGAATCTTGACTTAACAGATATTCATTGGGTCATTGTAGGTGGAGAGTCTGGTCAAAAATATCGTCCCATGAAAATTGAATGGGCACAGGATATTCGTGACCAGTGTCAATCTACAGGAGTAGCATTTTTCTTCAAACAAATTGGTGGAAAAACTTCTAAATCTGGAGGTAGATTACTGGATAATAGAATATGGGATGAAATGCCTGATGCTTGGAAAGAACATCAAAAAATGTGGGTAAATACAGCCCACAAATTAGCAGTAAAAAAAGAAAATATGGTACTTACTTCTTAGGCATAAATGTAACTCTTACTGAATCTCCAAACGTATTTTTACGTCGGTTATTTGCAGGTGGGTCTGCGATAATTTTACCTTGAGATTCAAGATGATTGAGAGCAGCTTTATAGTTTTTGCTAATATAACGCCTACCCACATGATGCTGATCGTAAATTTCTTTCATGGTTATTGTTTGACCTGCAAATTTATCTAATAGCATTTCTTCCAACTCATCGAGAGGACGAGAAAGTTGAAAAAGTAATGGTTGTCTATAAGTAGCTGGATTATATTCAAAAGAAGGTACGCCTTGATTTTGCTCAGAACTCTCATTAGCCATAATTCCCTTCATGATTTCGTAACCTTTGATATGCTTACTTACGAATATTAAATGATGGCTAGTTCTGTTTCCGTTCTCATGTTTGAAGCAAAAAGGCAGAACATACTCTCCGCCCATTTTTTTCAGAGCTTCGCAAATTTCCTCTATAATTGTTACCTCCCGTTCTTCTGGTTTGAGCGCTGTTAGTCGCTCGCGTACTTCATCGGCTCGGATTTGTCCGAACAGCGCATTCATGTGTTCTTCAACAGCTGCGTTACCTAAACCCATATTGATCCGGTTGTAATTAAAAAAGAAGATGCAATCACACCCCCAGTTCTTCACAACCGAGTTAATAAGTTGTAGCGATAAGCCTTTATATCCCCAAGGATCTACAAAAAACAATGTGGGGTCTAACTTCCGCTCATTAAATTCCTTAACAATATTTTCGCCTACTTCATGATTTCGTATTTGGGGCTGATATTTCAAAGTCTCAATACCTGGAATTGCATTGATAGCTTGTTGAAGAGAGTTGACATTTTCTGGGTCAGCATCATTAAATACTGTCACCAGCAGATTTTGCATATCTGGTTCAGAAATTGCAGTTTCCAAAACTTCTATTGGTGTTGATTTTGAACCGTCTTTATATCGACCAGGACCAGCAAACAGATCAATATACGCAATTCTAGAACCAAATTTTTTCGCTGTTGGTATAATTACCTTTGCCCAAGCCCAAAAATATTTCTTAACAATTCTGGCTTTTATTAGGGATTGCTCTTTCTGTTCGTCAAAGAAGGAACTATTACTCATACGCAGTGAAATATCTATACTATGATGTATATATTACACTCCATAGCTGCATAGAGTCTTGAGTTAAAGCTTAAGCTAATACAAAATTTCACCCCAACCGCGACTAAATCAACAGACTAGGTAAATCTGCTGTAGGCGACTTGGGTTAATAGCCGGTGATGGGTCTACAGTAATTGAACATGGGTGTCAGGGAATAGCTTTGTTTTGAGAATACCCATGATTGAGGTGTTCCGCTGCTCGACACCTCAATTATGGGTATTTTTTAGTTGGAAGTCCCTAAGTGCGGAAATTGTGGTGATATTATTGTAATCTTGTAATTTCTTTTGAAAAAGAATAAACGCAGCATCTCTCTCGAGACAGATATTTTGAGGATTTCTATTTATCTGGGTATTTTTAAGAACTAATTATGCAAAAATAATTTCTAATAGTAGTTCCAGAAGATGACTTTATGGAACTAATTAATGCTAATACTCGTACCACGATTATGCTGTGTATTATTGCTTTGATAGTGGCGATGGCTGTTGCTATTCAGATTGTACGGTGGATAACGCAACCAGTTCTGGCTTTAAATAAATCAGCAAACGCACTTGCTCAAGGTGAATGGGAAAAGAGGATAAAAATATGGCGTTCTGATGAATTGGGCGAATTAGTCAAGTCATTTAATAGTATGGCGCATCAACTCAAAGCAACATTTCTAGAAATGCAGACTTTAAACAAAACTTTATGCCAAAGTGAAAGTCGCCTGCAGCAATTTTTAGAAGCTGTGCCTGTACCTATTTCGATATATGATAGCACTGGGCAATTCTACTATGCTAATCGCACTGCAAAACAGTTATTTAGCATTGAGAGATTAGCAGAAGTTAAAAGCGAAGAATTGGCACAATTGTATCAAGTTTATCTGGCTGAGAGTGACCAGTCGTATCCTATTGCCCAATTACCAATTGTAGGTTCTTTAGCAGATCAAACCATTCACGTTGATAATTTAGAGCTGCGTCAAGAGCAGAAAATTATCCCTGTAGAAGTTTTAAGCACGCCAATTTTTGATGAAACTGGGAAGATAGCCTATGCGATCGCAGCTTTTATTGATATTACCGAACGCAAACAAGCACAGAAGCTCCTAGCCGATTATAATACCATGTTAGAGCAGCAGGTTGCTGAAAGTACCCTAGAACTACAAGCAGAAATCGCTAAACGCAAGCAGGCAGAGCAAGCACTTCAAGAAAGCGAGATGCGATTGAGGCTATTGTCAGAGGCGACATTTGAGCCGCTCGTCATTACCGATACTCGTCGTTCTCTCAAAGCACTACCATCTCTGCAAACAAGCACCGCATCTACAGAATTGTTGGAGGATAGTGACCTCCAGAACGCTCTCCATCGGTTCGCAACGCAGATGTTTTCTACTACTAATACATGTATTATTTGTCAAGTAATAGGTGAGATATACTCCCTGTCTTCGGATGTTGAGAGCAACCTACTAAACATTGGTCAAGAAGCATTAACTAATGCTTTCAAATACGCGAAAGCCAGGAAAATATACGTTGATTGTGTATATAAAAAGAAACAGCTAATTTTGGTAATTAAGGATGATGGACAAGGCTTTGATATCAACAATGTATCTTTATTCAACATTTCTGGTCTTTTAGAGATGAGCGAACGCGCTGAACGCATCGGCGCAAAATTGACAATTAAGAGTTCGCCAAAACAGGGAACAGAAATCACCGTATTACTCTACCGAGAGCAAACGCTTATCAGCAAATGTCAGTAAGTTTAAGCGAGCCAGTAAGTTTTTAGCTTAGTTTAGGTACAACCTTTCAAATTCCTTTAAATCCTGTACCACCTTCTACCTCTTGTTTTGCTTGAGTAGAACCCGTCAATTTCTCAGAAGTCTGTTGTTTTTTGCCAAGTTGGCTCAAGAAGATACCAACTAAAATAACGCTACCGCCGATATATTGAGCCAAAGTGGGAGCTTCGCCTAAAATTAAATAAGCTGCTATAATACCTATAATTGGGGTAAACGAGCCAATTAAGGAAGCCGTAGATACAGTGACAGTTCTCAAGCCTTGAATCCAGAATGACTGACCTACGACCACAATCAACCCACCATAAAGGAACATCCACTTCCACAAAAACGGTGAGAATGCATCAGTGAAATGGTCGCGACCATAGAGTATTAAAGCAACGAAGAAAAAGATAACGGTTCCTAGTGCAGTACGAAAGATACTGTAAATTTCTACTGGTATCTGGGAGATATATTTTTAGGACTTACGCACTGTACAAATTTGGCATGGTATGCTTTTACCAAAATACGTTGTTTCAGGCTTTGATTAATTATTACTTTGATGGTAAACAGACCTGCGTTTTCGGGGTTTAGCAATGCTAAACCCCTACGAAATCTCCGGTTTTTTGCAGCCCATATTTTGTGTTTTTTGTCAATGCGTAAGTAAAGTAATACAAATCCGGTTAAATCAACACACAAAAATTCGGGGCACAGCAGTGCTGCGCCCCTACAAATACCATGTGCAATCCCCCAGATTTGATATTACTTCAAAGTTCCTAAAACTGGTGCTAATTCAGACTCTGGGATTGTCGGAATCAATAATCCCTTGGCATAAATTTCCGGATTTCTTTGAGCAATGATGCTATAAGATTGACGGACTTCACTATTCACTGCGACAGTCTTAACATCATACATTTGCATCGCCGCCTTGGGGTATAACCCGATGCCGATAATCAGCACCAGAAAACAGGCAGCAATAAACACTTCACGAGGATTAGCATCTCGGTAAACTGCTTGGGTAGGTAGAACGCAGTCAGTCCCGAAACATACTGCTTCTTCGGCTTCCTGATTGTTCAAACCTGCATCTCCAATATTGCAGCTAAGTTTGGCACTAGTGCCAAAAAATACCTGTTTTAACATAGACAGCAAATATATCGGCGTGAGGATGACTCCCACGGCTGCGAGGAAGACTGTGACGGTGCAGAAAGTGGAACTGTAGACATCGCTGGTTGTTACACCCAGAAAAACCGAGAGTTCGCCGGCAAAGCCACTCATACCGGGGAGAGCCAGGGAAGCCATTGCACCCATTGTAAATAAGGCAAACACTCTGGGCATTACCTGACCAATACCACCCATATCTGCCATTGCCATTGTGTGGGTGCGATCATAGGTCACGCCTGCCAAGAAGAATAGCACAGAGGCAATCAAACCGTGGGAAATCATCTGCAACATCGCGCCGTTGATTCCCAAATCGGTGAAGGACGCAATACCCAGTAGTACAAATCCCATGTGGGAAATGGACGAATAGGCGAGGCGACGTTTCATATTAGTCTGAGCAAAGGAATTCAAGGCGCCATAGATAATATTGACAACGCCGAGAATGGCTAGAACCGGTGCAAAGTATATGTGTGCATCAGGCAACATTTCCAGATTCAGGCGAATTAGTCCGTATCCACCCATTTTCAGCAGCACACCAGCCAGAATCATCGACACGGGCGAGGATGCTTCACCGTGGGCATCAGGTAGCCAAGTATGCATCGGGAAAATTGCCAGCTTGACACCAAAGGCAATCAGCAATCCCGCATACAGTAGCAGTTCTAGAGCCAGTGGGTAATCTTTCATGCCCAGGGTTTCTATATCAAATGATACAGCGCCACCACCATAGAGCGCCATTCCCAGAGCAGCCACGAGAATAAATATAGAAGCCGCTGCGGTATAGAGCAAGAATTTTGTCGCCGCGTAACGACGCTTCTGTCCGCCCCAAATACAAACAAGTAGATACACGGGAATCAGTTCGACTTCCCACATGATGAAAAATAGCAGCAAATCTTTGGCGACAAATACCCCGACCTGTGCGGAATACAGCACCAACATGAGAAAATAGAATAGGCGGGGTCGGCGATCAACTTGCCATGCGGAAAACATGGAGAGTGTGGTGACAAATCCTGCCAGTAGGACGAGGGGAAATGACAGACCATCAACCGAAACTGCCCAGTTAATACCTAATTGAGGTACCCAGGCATAATTCTCGACGAGTTGAAAATTCGCACTACTCGGATCGTAATGCTTCCAAAAGGCATAGCACATCAAGGCAAAATCTGCTATACCTACACCCATTGCATACCACCGCACGAGCTTACCATCTTTGTCAGGTAGCACAGGTATAAGCAGGGACGCAACAAGTGGTAGCAGGACAATCGCTGTCAGCCAGGGAAATTGATCTGTTATCATTTCACTCAGAAAAAATACTTATTTGTTTAATAATTTAATTCTACTTCTATTTGTAACGTTTTGTTGATAAGTCTTTACCCTAGGTACCCATAGACAAATTTATTTTCTATCGAATACAATTGAGTTACGGCTGAAACCATTGATACTCATAGGGACACAACGGCTTGCACCCCTACGAGGATATGCCTGATGCTCTAAATTTGTTATTAGTAGCTTTTTCCCCCTTAAATCCATGACAGAAATTCACGTGGTCACAGAAGGTCTTTCTACAAGGGGCTATAGTTCTTAATATTTTATTTACCTTATTACTCAGGATTAGTGATATACTAAGGCATATATTAATTTCTTTATTAAAAATTTAAAAATGAAATATTTAGAACGTTGGGAGCAATACGCTCCTGATGCTTATGATGCTATTCGTCGTAAAACTGATGATGTAGCAGAAATTGCCAGGAATACTGGTTGGATGGAATTTCGCATTCAACGGATAAAAGACCACCTGTTCTATCGTCAGCACCAATTAGATTACGGATTTGATTGCTTTGACCCTGACCCAGATATAGCTGATACCTGGTTCAGGTTGCAGCAAGGTAATTTTAACCATGAAGATCTACAATTACTTAAACACGAGTATTTTGAGTCACGCTTTGAGGTGATTTTTCATACCAACTACCGTACTGCTCATGAGGCGACTGTACGCTCTGGTCGCTTGTGGAGTCCACCACTAACATAAGTTAAACTCAAATAAGTTAAAACTAAAGTGTCTAGTATTTAGATACAATATCTTGTTTTATGGCTTTTTACGTATTAATTTTAAAACAAGCGGAGGATGAGGCAGGCGTTACTTACCGCTTCGGTCTACATGAAGATCATCTTGGCTCTTTATGGTTAGATAAATCTAGTGGAGAAGTCAAGGAACTTCAAGAAATACCTGCTCAAAACTCACAGGCATTTTTTCAACGAGCAGCGGTAAAGGTTCGCCAACACTGGAAGCAAGGAATCTTTCCTGAAAAAACTTGCTGGGCATCCTGAGAATAGTTTGGCATTGATAGCCTATTGATCACAATACACTATCAATGCGCTGTTCTTTCGCCAAAAAATCCCTAGAAGTTCTCAAATTTAGCGATCGCCTGTTTTAACTTATCCAATACCTCATCTACAGGTATAGTTCCCAACTCACCAGAAGCTCGTGTACGAATACTCAAGCTATTGGTTTCAACTTCTTTGGCTCCTACTACTGCCATTACGGGTATTTTATCTTTCTCGCCATTGCGAATTAATTTACCCAGGCGATCGCCACTCGTATCAACTTCGGCGCGGATACCCAATTCTCTCATTTTCCCTACTACTTGGTGAGCGAAATCCAGTTGGTCGTCACCCACTGGTAGCAATCTAGTTTGTACTGGCGCTAACCACAAGGGGAAATCCCCCGCGTATTCTTCAATCAAAATCCCAATCAACCGTTCCAAAGAACCAAAAGGCGCACGGTGGATCATCACCGGACGTTTGCGAACGCCATCTTCAGCCACGTATTCTAAATCAAAGCGTTCTGGCAAGTTATAATCTACCTGGACGGTTCCTAACTGCCATTCGCGCTCTAGGGCATCACTAAAGATAAAATCGAGTTTTGGACCATAAAATGCCGCTTCGCCAATTCCCTCAAAGTGTTCCATGCCCAATTGTTGCACGGCACGGCGAATTGCACCTTCGGCTTTATCCCAAACTTCATCGGAACCGATGTACTTATCACTGGCTGGATCACGAAAACTGAGTCTAGCTTTAAAATTCTTGAGTTGCAGTTTATTGAACACCGACAAAATCAAATCCACCACGCTGAGGAATTCGTTGTCTAGTTGTTCTGGGGTGACGAACAGGTGAGAATCATCCACCGTAAAACCGCGTACCCTGGTTAAACCGCCCAATTCCCCTGATTGTTCATAGCGGTAAACGGTGCCAAATTCTGCTAGTCGCATTGGCAATTCCCGATAAGAACGTAACTCACTCTTGTATATTTGAATATGGAAGGGGCAATTCATCGGTTTCATGACAAAACCTTGCTCCAAAGCGGCTGCTTCCTGATTCTCCGCCATTAAGGGGAACATATCTTCTTTGTATTTTTGCCAATGTCCAGAGGTTTTAAATAAATCTACTCTGGCGATGTGGGGTGTAACAACAGGCAAATAACCGCGTTTTAGCTGTTCCTGCTTGAGGAAATCTTCTAAAAGACTCCGCAACAGAGTTCCTTTGGGTGTCCACAAAGGCAACCCCGGTCCCACGAGGTCAGAAAATATAAATAATCCCAATTCCTTACCCAGTTTACGGTGATCTCGCCGTAGCGCCTCTTCTTTGCGCCGCTTATATTCAGCGAGTTGTTCTGGGGTTTCCCAAGCTGTGGCGTAAATCCTCTGTAACTGCGCCTTGGTTTCATCCCCACGCCAATAAGCGCCAGCAACGCTTTCTAATTCAATGGCTTTGGGGTTGAGTTCGCTGGTGTTTTCTACATGAGGTCCGGCGCACAAATCCCACCATTCATTCCCCAGGTGGTAAATTGTGATTGGTTCCTGTTTAATATCTGCCAGGATTTCTAACTTATACGGTTCTTTAATTTCCTCTATCCGGCGTTGGGCTTCTTCTCGACTGACTTCTTCTCGCAATACTGGTAATTTGCGATTGATAATCTTGATCATTTCTTTCTGTATGGCTTTCAAATCCTTATCGCTAAATGGATCAGGACTGTCAAAGTCATAATAAAAGCCGTTTTCAATCCACGGACCGATTGTAACTTGCGCCTTGGGAAACAGCTTTTGTACAGCCATCGCCATTACATGAGAAGCTGTGTGGCGAATCTTTTTTAACTTCTCCGATTCGCTAGTACGCGGTAAATACATTTTTTCAGGTTGTGCTGACTGATTGGGAGCAAGATTTGGCGACATTGGCTGCTGAACCGTTGGCGAAGTGATTCCTAAAGTAATTTATCAGTTGGAGTTCTGAAAAATCTACCCAAATATAACATGGGTTGATTTTCCTCGTTGCACTTTCTCATTTTCTCAGGACTGACTTCCGTGTCACATTTAAAGAATGGTGCGTGACGCCACAAGTCTTGTGACTACGTACAATATTTATTGCTGCTTCACGCACCCTACGATTATTATTGTGCCCCCAGAGTAGGTGCTGATTTTCTATCGAATGGGGGATATATTCATTGGCGAATTATGTATTTTGAATTTTGAATTAGGCTATGAAAATTTAGCTTCTGCTGGTGTGAAATATCCCTGTTTTGATACGGTTGCTTAGGTTTTGGTGCAGATGCGGCGTGGGGAAGGAGGACAGGGGGATTGAGGCGCTTGGGCTAAATCTTACAGCAGTTTTCACGTAGTTGAACCACACTCTCAGGGCACAGCACTGCTGTGCCCCTACGGCAAATGTGGTCTATTTACCTGAAAATAGCTGTAAAATCAGCTAAATCTTACAGCAGTTTTCACGTAGTTGAACCACACTCTCAGGGCACAGCAGTGCTGTGCCCCTACGGCAAATGTGGTCTATTTACCTGAAAATAGCTGTAAAATCAGCAATTTAAATGTACATTAAATCCATATTAACTTATTAAAAATTTAATTGCACCTATTCAAACGGAATATACGGACGCTCTACGGTTCTGTACAAACACCCTGGCAAGGATGTACAATTATAGTTGTAGCTTTTGCTACAGATTTTATGATCGTCTCTCTCCAAAGAGAGATTTTAAAAAAAATGTTAAGAATCGTAAACAGCGTTAAGATTAGTAAGAAAGTTAGAAGTATGCTTCTCATTTATGCAGGACTCAAATTTACCAGGGTCTGAGTTACTGAAAACGGTTTTGGAGCCGCTGTTTGAGGATTTTGAGTATTGGTTTACGCGATCGCGCCATTTTCTGGAAACTGAGCAAATCTCATTTATGAGTGACCAGGAGCAATCTGAACTGCTATTGCGAGTCAAGCAAGCACAGGAGGAACTAAAAACCGCGAAGATGCTGTTTACTGCAACTGATGGTCAAGTCGGGATTGAGATGACAACGTTGATGCCGTGGCATCAATTAGTAACAGAATGCTGGAAAATAGCCTCACGCTTCCGTCAGACATAATTCGTCTGAGGATTGGCTTTGGCAGATGGCAAACTGCGCTAAACTGTTTAACTACAGCAAAACGTTGGATAATTTCCATAGATATTCGCCAAATATTAACAAAATTTGAGTTAACAAACAAAATAATGTATCTCATGCTACCGTTTTATTAGCTAGTGCCGCTTGATACATTTGCCCATATAAAAATAGACGCCTCAATATGGCGTTGATTTTTCGAGCTAGCCGTTAGTCACCCTATCGGCGAACAAAACCGTTAAATTCGTTAAATTATAAAGTTTTAAAACTCGCTTCTCTTGGAGGAAACCCCGATGCTACACCTGCTTTACATTCTCGCTTTTACAATCCTTGCATTTATTGCTGTTGGTAATTTAATTCGCAATCTGATCATGTTTAGTTTTGATCGAGAGGGGACTTATCCCGCGAAATATTCGTCAATGAATAATCAAGGCAACTTTGGCTATCCGTCATCAAGAAAACAGTTTACACCTCATCCAGAGTTATTAGATAGCGCCGGAAATTTAATCAAAGAGCCGTTATTGGTGATGCGTTCGATCAACGTTGAAGATGCTCGGGAACAACTTGATGCTCTTTATGAAGCTTCCCCAGCACATAAGGTGGAGAACCAAGAAGAAGGTTAAAAAGTTCGGAGTTTAGTCATTGGTGATTGCTGATTGGTGATTGGAAGTCGGTGGGAAACTCCATCTCGCTGTGGGTGGAGTTTTTTATGCGGTTTTTTCTACGGGTTTGAAACTGTAATCTAAATTCTGGACAAACCTACCCATTATTGCTCATTTTTGGGTAGGTTCTCTCTAGCCATGCGCTCTATAACATCACTAAGGCTTGATGCTTTCATGTCTATTTGCTTTTGCTCTAACCATTCAATAGCTGTTTGAGTCAAAGTCATCGTAAATCTTCTTTTTTCTTCTGCGTAAATTTTCTTTCTAGCCATGTTGTTATTTTTGAATAACTCATATATAATATGAGTGTAACAACATTTGAGAGGTCGAGTCAAATGCAATTAGTTGAAAAGCACATTATTAGCCGACAGCATAAGTTTTGGAAAGAATGTGATTACCTAGCTTTACAATCCAAGCATCTTTACAATGCTGCTACCTATATTCAACGTCAATACTTTTTTGAAACTAAAAAGTATTACAACTCAATTGATATTTACCACCAAACCAAGAATTTAGAAGCATACCGATATCTACCAACGAAGGTTAGTAAACAAATAGTGCGTAGAGTTTCAGAAGCTTGGAAAGGTTGGTTAGCAGCGTTAAAAGATTGGTCAAAACATCAGGGTAAATATCTTGGTCAACCCAAAATGCCAGGATACAAACATAAAGAACGTGGCAGAAATGTTGTGATTTACCCAATAGATGCAATATCAAAACCAGCATTAACTAAGGGTAGTGTTAAACTTTCACAGTCAAACATTCAATTACAAACAAAGGCTAAAGATGTAGACCAAATAAGGATTGTACCTAAGCTAAATCATTATGTTATTGAAGTTGTTTACACAGTCAATGAGTCTGTTAAGTCAACAGGTAAGTACAGTGCTGGTGTAGACCTTGGCTTAAATAATTTGATGGCTACAACTTCCAATCATCCCGGTGTCAAGCCGTTATTGATTAATGGTAGACCATTGAAAAGTATTAACCAATTCTTCAATAAAAGAGTGCGATTAGCGCAATCAATAGAAGCTTGGAGACAGGTTAAAGAATTAAATAGCAAGCGTGATAGAAGGATTGATAACTATCTCCATACTGTTAGCCGTAGGGTGATCGATTGGTGTCAGTTAAATGATATTGGTCAATTAATTATTGGCAATAATTCAGGATGGAAGCAAGATATTAATATTGGCAAAAAGAACAATCAACAATTTACCAAAATACCTCACGCTAAATTAATAAATCTACTAACTTATAAAACCAAGCTAGCTGGTATTGATGTTGTAATTACTGAAGAAAGCTACACTTCAAAAGCCAGTGCATTAGACGGTGATAAATTACCTGTTTACAGAGAAAAATCAGATAATAAACCCGTTTTTAGTGGCAAGCGTATTCAAAGAGGTTTATACAAAACTTCCAGTGGTAAAATAATTAATGCTGATACCAATGGAAGCTTAAATATAGCCAGGAAAGTAATCCCAAACTTTATGAATGGGCTAGAGGGATTGCCGTTTATCCCTGTAGTTTTAGGACTTTGGACTAAAATTACAAACGTAGTTGTCTAGTATTGTCTATCCTTGGGTAGCTTTGTACAGATTCCTATGAGCGGTGCATAAACCAATCAAGGTCAACCTATTAAATCAGTGAAGGGGATGAAACCCAAACAACAGAACAACAAACACTGAAATTTTAGGACAATGACTATGAAATTCCGTCACTTAACCGGTTCTTTGCTAACTGCTACCGCACTTATTACCACTACACTACCAGCATTCGCCGGACCATTTGATGCACAGCCTGCGGGTATCTTCAGACCTGGTGTTCTGGCCCCTGCTGCAGGTGCAGGTAATGCAACTGCTACAACCCCCAAGCCTGGTGAACCGAGCAACACCAATGGTAATTCAGAAATCCAAGGATTAGGGGACCATAAATCTTGGGTTGACTCCAACACCTTAGCAAAAGACCCCCGCGCCCTGTGTAGCGATGTTGGTTTAGGAAATAACACCAGCAACAACTCTAGCAAACTGGTGATAGCTTCGTCTAACAGCGATCGCTCCAGTTCTTCCCGTAGCCACAATGATGGTGGTGGCGGTGGTGTTAGTTTTCTGGGAATTGGCGTTAGCGGTAGTGGTGCGAGTCAAGGTAGCCAAAATAATAGCCAATCAAGTAGTTCCACCAGCAACCGTAATCAAGAAAATAGCAACAGTTCATCAACAGTAGTTCAAGGTAAGAATTGTGATGCTTTCGTTAACGCCGCTGCTGCTAGAGATGCGAACTTTGAAGATAACCTCACCCGTCGTTATGAAATCAAAACAGGTCGCCGGGGACAGCAAGTAAATCAACTATTAGACAAGAAATAATTGACTGTTAACTGTCAACTTGAATTTTTAATTTTGAATTATCAAGACGCCGGGGTAAGCGCCCTGGCTATTGCTTTATATACCTTCAGGAGTAAGTATGAAAAGTCCACCAATTCTCAGAATTGTTATTTTGAGTGTAACTATGTTGCTGTCGGTAACAGCTTTCGCCAACGCCCAGACCCCATCGCGCAGAATTCGTGACTCGCAAATTCTGCCCTATTTGCTAGATCATCCGAATAATAACTCGTTGGTGAAAGTGCGTTGTGTTTCTAGAGAACGGCAGGAAGTAGATAGGAGTCGAGGTATCATCAGAGATCATCTTTTGCGACCAACACAGGGCGATCGCGTCACGATAGAAATCGAAGGGAATTGTCAGAATGTCAGAATTCGCGTGAAAGATGACTCCCAATCTCCTGATTTTCCGGTCTACAATCCTTACTTAGATAATTATCATCCTGATTTTGATGACTCTTGGCTCACTCGCGAAGGTTCTGGATGGTATTGGTTACTACATCATCCCTGACGGGGACTGGGGACACTTCGACAAGCTCAGTGCATCGCTGGGGAATGGGGAATGGGGAATGGGGACTGGGGAATACTCCCGAATCGGTCTTTGATTATTCTTTAGGACTTACGCACTGTACAAATTTGGCATGGTATGGTTTTACCAAAATACGTTATTTCAGGCTTTGATTACTCCCTTCCCAGTCTAAGATTACCTATAATTTTCCTTCTTCTCTACGAACGCGAGTGCGTGTCGAAGACAGACGCTCCGCGAATGCGCCTTTGCGCCTTTGCGCCTTTGCGTGAGCTAAAAATTATTTCCCTACGGGACGCTCCGCGTTCGCGTAGCGTCCCGTAGGGAACGGTAATCTTCCAGCGGTTCGGGAGTAATTATTAAACAGACCCGCGTTTTCGGGGTTTAGCAATGCTAAACCCCTACGACATCTCCGGTTTTTTGCAACTCATATTTTGTGTTTTTTGTCAATGCGTAAGTCCTATTCTTGTATCTGCATAAACTGAAAACTACAAACCTATTGATTGAGTGAAGGGGTTCAAACCTCGAAAACACTACTCACATCAAAGGAAGAAACGGTCATGAAAACACAAATGTTGTTGAGCCTTGCTTGTTCTCTATCTCTGTTGGGTGCGGTTACATTACCAGCTACTGCTCAACCAGTTCCGCCTCAGCCCCAAGCAGTGAATCAAGATGTTACCATTCCTCAAGATACAGCAATTATCGTTTCATTTCCCGCGCCCGTTACCGTAGATGTCGGTCAAAAACAGGATTTTCCCCTGACGCTTCCTTTAGCTAATGCAATTAAAGATGCTAAAGGTAATGTTGTAGCGCCGGAAAATACGCCAGTAACCATTATCCTCAAACCTACTAATGGAGGGGCTAAAATTGTAGCACAGTCGTTGGTGGTTAATGGTCGAATTGTCTCGATTAAAGCATCAAGTCAGATAATTCCTGGCACTACTATTACCCAAAAGCGAGCTAATGATAAAGCTGTAGAAAATGGCTCTGTTTACGGTAGACTAGCTGGCAGTACCTTGGGCTTTTTGAGCAATGGCGACCCGGAACAATTTGACCGAGGCGCAATGCTAGGAAGCGCTATTGGCATAGTCACAGGTTTGCGTTCTGCAGAAAATACCCGCATTGTGCAAATTCCCCAAAGCAGTGTTTATGTTTTGTCCCTTGAGGCTCCAATCCAATTATCTAATCGCTAGTCTCACTTTCAGCATCCACGGCAACTTCATGAGGATGCATTACTGTTAAATGAAAGCCATACCTAGTTTCTGTTTTCAGATACCGCTCTTGTAATGGTTGCCATTGTTGCCATAATTGATAGCGATTTTCGGATAACAACTTAGCCAAACCGCTCAAATGAGTGTGCATTTCTGATCTCAAGACATCTTCGAGCCACTCACTTAAGACTACACTATCTTGCATTTGTCCCAAAATATCTTGGATACTTTTTACGTCGGCGATATAAGCCGCGTAAGACTCGCTGTATAAGTCACTAAACAATTCCATTTGATAGCGGACACGTTTGGCTTGTTTCCGCAAATCATGAAGAGTTTCGCCTTGTGTCGTCAAGTATTCTTCTATTTTTTTGGCTTCCCAGTCTGTTTGAATTTTTAACTGTGACTCTACAACTTGGGTGCCAACTAGCCAACCCGGATGTAGCAATAATTTACTTACTTCCGGTAAAAGTAAATCTGGTAAAACTTGCTGAATTGGTAAAGATGCTAAGGGGTGGTAAGTAGGTTTTTCTAACCACTCGTTAAATCCCTGTTTGAGAGACTTATAAGGTTCATCTTTGAATGTTGTCTCCACTGTGCTGAATGCATGTTCGCGTTGTTTCGCTAATGTCTCAAATGCTGTTTGTAAATATTTCTGTTCTTTGGAGGTTAAATGTGGTTTATACTGGGTTTCTAAGGTTTCTTTGAGGACATCAAAATCTCGGAGATGTCCGAGACGACGAGCGATTTTACCGATATTTTTATCGTTTACAGGCTTCGGTAAATTCAGCGCTAATTCAAATCTGCTGATGGCTGTACGCAGGCGACGCATCCCCACTCGCATTTGGTGTAGGGCTTCTGGATCTTCATCTTTCTTAACTGTTTTCTCCCACTTCAGGGTTTTCTTAAAGTGTTTTTGCAGCGCCTGGTAAGCGTAGTCTCCCAGGGTTTGGACTGTGGGTTTTGTTGCTAATTTCATAATTTATATGAATTGTCTATTTATTTGGATTATTGCATCATAACATTAGTGAAAAACTTGCATCTATATTTTAAGATTTTTTGCCAGGATACGTTATATTTTAAGGAATAAGCGCTATTTTTGTGTATACGCTAAAACAAAACGGCAATCGCGATGGTTCCACTAACATTGGTGACTGGAGAGTCGGGTATGGTCACAAGCAGCTGAATTACTTTTGCCTTTATAAAGAGTTATATTGGACTTATGAAAGCTTTGGAAGTATTAAGAAATGTTTCGCCAATATAATCCGTCCATGTGCAGTACCGTACTATTAAAAAAAATATCACCACAAAATTTGGAGCTTTCAGCATGATAGCAAATAGGTATTTAATTTCAGGCGAAACGTTTGTTTTACCAGATAAGTCGGGTATTTATCAAGTCTCCCTTTCAGACGATGAGATTAATGAAAAATACAAAAAGGGAGAGATAAGAATTGTAACGGAACAGGCTCGTTACCCACTTGATAGCATAGAAACTATGCTTGACAGTAAAAAGTATATCCTAAATCCTGAATACCAGCGCAGGAAAAGGTGGGACAATACTCGAAAATCCCGTTTGATAGAATCATTTATAATGAATGTGCCGATTCCACCTATCTTTTTGTATGAAGTAGATTACTCTATCTATGAAGTGATGGACGGCTTGCAAAGGCTAACAGCTATTTATGATTTTTACAAAGGAAAATTTAATTTGGAAGGATTGGAATATTGGCGAGAACTTAACGGTCGAAATTGTATAAATTTACCTGAACAAGTTAAAAGAGGAATAGATAGGCGTTATTTATCATCTATTGTATTGCTGCAGGAGACAGCAAAAAGTACAGAAGAAGCTGATTTTCTTAAGCAAATAGTTTTTGAAAGATTGAATAGTGGTGGAGAGAAACTAACTCCACAGGAAACAAGAAATGCCCTACGCAATGGCAAGTTTAATCAATTATGTATAAAGCTTGCTCAAAATGATTCTTTCCGTAAAATGTGGAAACTACCTTTAGAATCCGAAGGAGAAGAAAAATTACTTGAAAGTGAATCTTATCGCAAAATGGAAGATGTCGAATTGGTTTTGCGATTCTTTGCTTATCGCCATATAGCTAACTTCAAATCTCCAGTGGATAAGTTTTTAGACGACTATTTAAAACAAGCAAATAATTATCTTGACGAAACAATAAAAAATCTTGAGAATCTTTTTAATGAAACTATTGATTTGGTTTATTCAATCTTTGGAGATGCAGCTTTTATACCACCAAAAGAAAAGCGTGACAACAAAACACCAATAAAAACTGTTTATGATCCAATGATGCAGGTGGTTGCAAATAATATTGACAAAAAGGAAATTTTACTCAAAAATAGCCAATCCATACGGACAAACCTATACTCAGATAAAGAATTGCTATACGTCAAAGAAGAGAACAATAGACCACTTTTTGATGGTAGATATAATAACAAAAAAGATGTAGAAGCACGCATAAAATATTTCCAGGAATTTCTACAAGGTTTTACCTCATAAACTTAGGTAGAAATTATGAATGCAACGTCATTGGAGAGCTTCAAAAAAGAAATAAATCAAGTACGAGAATATTTTAAACATATTCAATATGTGGATAATATGGTGGCTTGTGCTGTGTCACCGACTGATAGTGAGGAAATTAAAGTCTTATTAAATAAGTTAAAAGACCATCATAGAAGTTTCAGAACAGATAAAAAGATATTTGAATACAAAGCATCTATTATTTCGCTTTATGGCTTACTAGAAAAGCATGTAGAAACTTGGATTAAAGAATATCTTGATTCACTTGCAGTTTTAGCTATAGACTATAACAATATAGATGAAAAAATTAGAAACAATCATTTTGAACTTTCTTTGAAACTAATAAACACTATTGCTAGTAGAGAAAGTGCTAAATATCAGCATCTCACCAAAGAACAAGTTTTAAAAAAGCTGAATGAATGTATCGTAAATCCTGCAAGTTACAAATTCAATACAGAAGCATTTGTTCTTTTATCAGGTAATTTAAAACATAAACAAATTGTAAAAATATTTGATCTGATCAGTGTGAACTTAAATGAAGAATTAAAAAAAAATAGAACAATAATTCAGTATTTTGAAAATGATAGAGGAATTACAAACATTTCAAATAAAAATACAGATACTTTATACAATAAAATCAACGATTTAGTTGAAAGGAGAAATCAGATTGCTCACGGTTCAGAGACATTAGATAATATTTTAGATATATCGGAATTGGAACCTTATATCCAATTTTTGGAAAAATATTGTCAAGCGATTTTTGAAATATTGTCTGAGGAGCTTATCAAAAAAGAATCAATTTATACATTTCAAAAGATAGAAAACGTAGTGAAAATTTTTGGGAATAAAATATTGGCGTTTGAAATTTAAAATTATACGATAAAAGTTGGAAATATACTGATTGTTGAAACGATAGAAGGTAAATTTTTTAAAAAAACTATCTTGACAATTCAATTAAATAAAGAAACACATACAGAACTTAGAATTACAGAAAAAAGAAATATTGCTATTAGTGTTGAGCCTAATATCAAAGAAAATCAAAAATTCTACATAGTAAAACAATAATTCCAGTCACTGTTCCGCAACCCAACCTACAGGGGTGAAGGTTTTTGGCGCTAACACCAAGTTTTACAGAAGGGCTAAAGAGCCGTAGTTACAGCCATTTTCAGGTAAATAGACCAGGCTTTTGGGGCGCAAGGCCTTGCGCCCCTACGAAGATCTGTGGTTATTGCGTGAAAATTGCTGTAATTTGGTGTAGGACGGGAATGAAGGCTAGTTAAAGATTAGTTGAGATTGCCTGGACGGGACAGGTGGGGATACACTGTTCACAGACAATGCAGCGCGATCGCGTGAATGTGAGCTTAAAAGTTTCCTCTTTGAGGGTGAGGGCTTCGGTAGGACAAACCCCAGTACATAAGCCACAGTGGACACAGACATCTTCATCAATTGCGATTTCGCCTAAAGAATGGGAAACGTTGATATGCTGCGATCGCATCCACTCAATAGCTGCATCTAACTGATCGATATCCCCGGATAGTTCCAATACTAGTTTACCAATTTGATTTGGGGCTACTTGGGCGCGGATAATATTTGCAGCTACGTTAAACTCTTTTGCCAGTCGGTAGGTAACTGGCATTTGAATGGCCCGTTTGGGAAAGGTGAGGGTGACTCGTTTTTTCACGGATGTAGCAGAGGTTGTTTCTGTTCTAGTTTAATAGGTTGGTTTTTAGCACCGCTGAGGGCGCCCTGAGTAGAGGTATAACATTGCTAAACCCTGGGAAAGGTTAGACTAGAGAATGAAAGTGCTTAATAAGTTTTAATAATTTTGTTATGACTACAGATTCACCTGTGAATGCTCAAGAAAACCCTAGTAATGGGGCCAGGGTCAGAAATTTCTTAATTGCAATTGTGGCGATCGCCCTCAGCGTTGCCCTATTCTTAGGATTGCGAAGTGAGACAACCTCCGTTTCCCTCTCCAAGTTAGACCAGGCGTCCACACCCCTAGAGATGGCCATTAGCAACGGTAAACCCTCCCTAGTAGAATTTTACGCTGATTGGTGTACTGTCTGCCAAAAAATGGCCCCAGATATCGCCCAGATAGAACAGCAGTATGCTGACAAGGTGAATTTTGTCATGCTAAATGTAGATAATAACAAATGGCTACCAGAAATGCTGAAATATCGGGTAGATGGGATTCCCCATTTTCTGTTTTTGGGTAAAAATGGAGACACTATTGCCCAGGCGATCGGCGATCAACCCCGCACAGTCATGGCCAGTAATTTAGAAGCTTTGGTGACTGATTCGCCTTTACCTTATGCTCAAGCAAGTGGTAAAACTTCGCAATTTTCTGCACCAGTCGCACCAACAGCTAGTCAAGATGATCCTCGCAGTCATGGTAGCCAAGTCGTAAATGGTGGATAAGTTGCGCTTGAGATTGCTCCCTTCCCTTTCTTTAATGGGCGTTGCTGAATCGGAGTATGAATGGACAATTTTCGAGATGACTATAGCGCTTCTCATTCAGATGAGGTACAATATTATATCGCTAGGTGTAGGGGCACGGCAATGCCGTGCCCCTACG
The DNA here is from genome assembly GCA_038087035.1 of Gloeotrichia echinulata CP02. NCBI lineage: Bacteria > Bacillati > Cyanobacteriota > Cyanophyceae > Nostocales > Gloeotrichiaceae > Gloeotrichia > Gloeotrichia echinulata. The sequence continues at coordinate 1,019,644 of CP051187.1, forward strand.
GGTGTACCGCACTAGGCCGGGAAACGCTATAAACAACAATTCTTTGCGTCTTTGCGCCTTTGCGCGAGACTAATTCATACTTTAAATCAGCAACGCCCTTTAATCTTGTAGTGGTGCGGGAGATTCAACCCTACCCTGCTGATTGATGACCAATCGCAGAACTGATAGCCCCAAAATGATTAAAAATAAAACTAGCCCAATTGTACAAGCATAGCTAATTTCTAAGTTGCTGAATGCTTGCTCATAGAGATAGTAAACAATTGTTTTGGAGCTATCGAGTGGTCCGCCTTGGGTCATAATGTATACTTCTTCAAAAACTTTGGTAGCAGAAATCGCTGAAATCACCGCCACTAGCGCCAGATAAGGTCTCATTAAGGGTATGGTAATCTCCCAGTGTTGGCGGATACCATCTGAGCCGTCAATGGCTGCGGCTTCGTACACATCGGCGGGTATTGATTGCAACCCCGCTAAGTAAATCACCATATAGTAGCCGAGTCCCTTCCAGATGGTAACAGCCATGACGCTGGCTAGGGAAATTGGCACAAGGCCAAACAGTTTGTCTGGACTAGTTAACCAAGGAATCCCTTCAGGAAAAATACCTAAACTTTTGAGAAACTGATTGAGCAACCCGTTTTCTGCATACAACCATTTCCAGGCTATCCCCGCCACTACCATTGAAATTACGACTGGGGTATAATATGCAGTTCTAAACCAATTCATTCCCCGCAATTTCTGATTTACTAAAATTGCCAACCCTAGAGGCGCAATTACCAAAATGGGGACGACACCAACAAGATAGAGAAAAGTGTTTTCTAAGGTTTTCCAAAAAACTGCGTCTTTCCATAGACGGAAAAAGTTAGTTAATCCAGCCCATTGCGCCGGCTGTCCCAAATCTTCGTAGCTGGTAAAACTGAGGTAAAATGCTTGGAGTGCAGGCCAAAATACGGTTAACCCCAAGAGAATCAACGCAGGGAGCAAAAATAAATAAGGCGTCAATCGTTGTTTGAGCAACATCCTATCTTTGGGCGACAATTGATTCATAGGGGAGTTTTCAAAACCTAATTAGGATTGCTATATAGGGGTTATCAGTTGAGTCCAATACAGTCTTTTGGGCAGGGCAGTGCCGTAGCCCTAGACGCGATGATACAATAACTTGGATAGTTCAAGTCCTTAACCCTTGTTCGCGTAAAAGGGTTAAAGACCATACAGCATCTTCTAAGTTTAAGGGTGGTACTGGTTCTTTATTATAATCAATTGCTAAATAATATCTGGCACGATTGTATAGCGTTTCTCGCCCTAGTGAGGTACATCGGTAAGGGCACGGCAGTGCCGTGCCCCTACATCGCGTGATACAATTTTGTACCTCATCTGAATAGGAAGTGCTATATATACCATGCAATAAAGATTGCAAATCTAGAATCGGTTCTGTATCTTCTGACTGTAAAGGTAATGGAAATACGGGAATTGTTTCTCTGATACTAAATCCGTATAATTTAGCTTGAGGACGTGTTTCACTTCTACTAACAAGAATTTGATAATCTGTTCCAGGAAATTGCCCTAAAATTGACATGGGTTTTCCAGTTCTGAGTAAATCAATTTCGACCAAGTGAGAAAGACTAGCTAAAACCTGTTTGCGTTTCAGTTCATACGCTTTTCTACCCTCGCCTGGGCGTTTATTTTTAGGAGATAAAATTTCGATAGATGTCACCACAAAACCTGTAGAAACCTCTCTAATTTCCAAGTAATTTTCCGTAATATGTTCAGGTAAAGGTATCATCACCGTAATGCCTTCTGATGTCGCTATTTGGGTAGCAGTTGATGAGTATTGCTGGGGTGATGTTTGTTGAGAAAAAACAGAAACACCTGGTATACCAACTAATACAGAATCCGAGTCATCACTTAAATAAGTACGTTGTTCAATAGCAACTCGATATTGTGGGGGAATATTTTCCTCAATCGTATCGGTGATCGCTGTAATTAATCGATGATGTACTTCTGAGCAAAACACAGGATTTTCTAAATAAGGATTCATTCCGGGAAATGGAGAATTCATAGTTTTAATCTCGTGACATCTCCTACACTGAACCGAAAATATTCATAACCAACATCGCAACATTGGTGACAAATGCCTTAATGTTCATAATTGCTTGTGGAGTCGGACTTCCAGTCCAAGATCAAGGTGGTCCGGGAAGATACCAACCCCACAAGATTGGATGAATTATTTTTTACCAGTCGGTTAATGTTGGCTCATCAGCAAACATCACCTCAAGTCAATTCCAATATACCTTGATAACCTGTGACAATGCGGTTTCCATCTTTAAGGATATGAATCTCTATCTGGTCACTCGCCCAGGTAATCTGGTCTTTAAAGTCGGGGTTAAATATATGAACCTGTTGATTGCTGGAAGAAACTGGGGAGGTGGGAGAATGAATTGCGAGAGATTCCACAAATGGCCCGTCAATGAGGATATCTAGTTGTTCTAATAATTCTTGGGCACCTGGAGGCGCCGATTCTGACTGTAGCTGCTTCAAGGTGTAGCCAGTAAATGACATCACATTAAATCCCGCAGCTTTGAGTTTACGCGCCAAAGATGCTAATGCAGGTGCTTGCGAAAATGGTTCACCACCAGAGAAGGTGACGCCTGTATTGCGCTTGTTCTTCTGGATGTTCTCAAATAGGGTATCAATAGAAATCAGTTGGTTAACCTCAAATGACCAGGAGTCAGGATTAAAGCAGCCAGAACACTCTCGCGGACATCCTTGCACCCAAATGACTGCACGACAGCCAGGCCCGTTGACTTCTGATTCATCAACATAGCCCATAATATTCAGATAGCCAGGGGCGATTTCTAAGGTTGATGGGTTGGTGAGGTATTGTGGCATCTGTTTGCTCCTGTTGACAGTTTATGGTTGACGATTGACTCTTGACAACTGACAGCTGACTGCTTTTATTTTTTTAAAGTTCCCTTAGGGACTGACAAATAAAAAAATATACAATCCGTAGTGTGCGTCAGAGCGAGAAACTTTTGACATAGCTAGAAATTATTTGTACTGACGCACCCTACTGTGGATAATTTAATTTCTGGAAGTCCCTTAATCGGGTTCTTGCGTACTTAGCGTGCTGAATTTGTTAAAAAATAAGTTTGAAACCCTTGCCTGGCTCCGATAAAAGCCATTATTTTTTGTATTTGAGCTACTGTTACTAAAAATCAAATTATAAACGCCTATAAGCCTTGTTATTAAAGCAATTTAATCGACTTTCATTAATAATTAAGCACGCTATACACGCAAGAGCCGAATTTTAGTGGTTGATGACAATCAAGAAAACGCTAAACTGCTAGTAAAATGGCTACAAACGATTGGTTTTGAAGTACGGGAAGCAGAAAATGGTGAAAAGGCGATCGCAATTTGGGAAATTTGGCAACCACACCTGATGTGGATGGATACACGTATGCCCGTCATGAACGGTATCGAAGCAACTAGACAAATTCGAGCTAGGGAGACCGCTGCGGCTACAAGTCAGGTGGAAGGGCAAAATCCCTCTATTTCCCATCACCGCACCGTGATTATTGCACTCACCAGCAGCACTAGTGAGGAAAAGTTCCAGGAAATATTAGCCGCTGGTTACGATAATTTGGTTTGCAAACCAGCACCAGCAGCAGTGATTTTTGCAACAATGGCTGAATATTTAGATGTGAGTTATTTTTATGAAAAATTTCCTCTTTCTCGGAATTCTACCATTGAGCAATGTTATTCTATAAACAATATACCAACTTCAGATTTGATGCAACAATTGAGCAGAATGCCCAAAAACTGGATGAGACAGTTATATAATGCAGCTAACGAAGTTAATGAAGAGTTGATACACCACTTAATTACACAAATATCAACGAATCCCCTAACTTTAGCGGAAATTTTAACAGATTTAGTCAAGGATTTCCGTTTTGATATCATCGTTAGTTGTACTCAGGCACTGCTCAATGATTAACAAATAAATATAACTCATGGAGGTCGGGCACTGATGGGACATAGGAAAAAGATGGTTACATTTATATTCGCCTAGTTAATGATACATATTCCCCAACCACCAATAACAAATGAGTAATGAGTAATGAGTAATGAGTAATGAGTAATGAGTAATGAGTAATGAGTAATGAGTAATGAGTAATGAGTAATGAGTAATGAGTAATGAGTAATGAGTAATGAGTAATGAGTAATGAGTAATGAGTAATGAGTAATGAGTAATGAGTAATGAGTAATGAGTAATGAGTAATGAGTAATGAGTAATGAGTAATGAGTAATGAGTAATGACAAGTTAGCTTTCATGGTGCATAAATACGTAACTCAAAACTAGAATTGATATGGCAATCAATGAACAGCAAATCAAAATATTGTTAGTTGATGATAAGCCAGAGAATTTGCATTTTTTATCCGAAATTCTCATTCGCGAAAATTATAAAGTACAACGGGTAATTTCTGGAAAACTAGCAATCAATGCTGCTTTAGCTTCTCCCCCAGATTTGATTTTACTAGACATTCTCATGCCAGATATTGATGGATATGAAGTTTGTCAATATCTCAAATCGCAAAAGAAAACTCAGGAAATCCCGATAATTTTTCTCAGTGTACTGGAAGAATCATCTGAGAAAGTCAAAGCATTTCGCTTAGGTGCTGTTGACTATATAACTAAACCATTACAAGCTGAAGAAGTTTTGGTTCGAGTCCAAAATCAACTGACTATTCAAAATCTCCAAAAACAACTAAAAAACCAAAATTACCAACTAATTTGGGAGGTAGAAGAGCGTCAACGGGTTGCTGTCAAGTTAAAAAATCAAAATCAACAAATAGAGTCTATTTTAAATACCGCTAAAGTGGGAATTTGTCTGACGGATGAAAACGGATATTTTGTACAAGTAAATCCCGCATATTGTGAACTTTATGGCTTGAGTCGCGGCGAAATCATTGGGGAACAATTTACAACAGTACATTATCCAAATGCCACAGTTGAAGAAAAATTTAATTTAATTCAGCAATATAAAAATTTTATCAGCAATCGCAGCAACCATAAAAAACAAGAATTTAATATTACCCGTGCGGATGGTTCTCAGCTAAATGTTGAGATTACCCAAGGGATGTTTCAAAAAGATGATGGTAAGTTGTTTGTCGTCACGACCTTGATAGATATCAGTGAATGGCTAGCCGCACAGCGCGAACGCCAACTCGCCGAGGAAGCCCGCAAATCCCGCGAAGGATACTTAGCAGCCCTTGTAGAAGTTCAACATACGTTGCTGAGTTTTGATGGCACCAACAAATGCTACAAAAAAATCCTGGAGATTCTCGGACAAGCATCAAAAGCAAGTCGTGTATACCTGTTTGAAAATCATCGAGCCGCAGATGGGGTCTTGCTGATGAGTCAACGGGGTGAATGGTGCGATCTGGGTATTCATCCAGAAATTGACAATCCCGCGCTGCAAAACCTTGCCTATGACGATTTTTATCCAGGCTGGGCTGCGTCATTGTCAAAAGGCGAAATCTTCTGTGCTATAGTGGCAGAATTACCCAAATCTGCCAGAGAGATTTTAGAACCCCAAGGCATTTTTTCGATGTTGGTGTTACCGATTATCGCCAAAGGGGAGTTTTTGGGCTTTATTGGCTTTAATAATTGTGTGACACCAAGGTTGTGGGAAGCATCGGAAGTATCACTTTTGCAAGCAGCAGCAGCAGCGATTTCCATTGTCCTGGAACGCAAACAGGCTGAGGATGCGCTGCAAAAACAACTTAATCGCAGCAACTTAATCAGAGAAATTTCGTATAAAATCCGCTCACAATTAGATACGCAAAATATCTTGGAGACAGCGACCACACAAATAGGTGCGGTTATGGGAGTCAGTCGCGTACTGATTCATTTATACATAGATTCACCAATTCCCAAAATTCCCATTTTGGGTGAATTTTTGGCTTCCGGCTATGGCTCAATGATGAATCTGGAGGTGCCTGTTGAGGGTAATCCCCACATCCTACAGGCATTATCGCAAGACAAAGCGATCGCCTGCACAAATGTTTATACTGAACCGCTGTTAGAAGATTTCCACCCAATATGCCGACAGTTAGAAATCCACTCGATGTTGGCAGTGCGGACTTCTTATCAAAGCCAACCCAATGGGCTAATATGTTTGCATCAGTGCGACCAACAGCGGCAGTGGACATCAGAAGAAATTGAACTATTAGAGTCTATCGCCGCCCAACTGGGAATTGCCCTAGCCCAAGCTCAACTACTAGAGCAAGAAAAACAAGCACGTGCTAAACTAGATAGACAAAATCTCCAACTCCAGCACGAAATAGGCGTTCGGCTCTCGGTAGAAGTAGCCCTAAAAGCAAGTGAAAGTAAATATCGCCACCTAGTTGAGACATCCCAGGACATTATTTGGTCAGTAGATATACACGGATTAATTACCTTTGTAAACCACACAGTCAAACTGATTTTCGACTACGAACCCGAAGAAGTTATCGGGCGAATATCTACTGATTTTGTCTTACCAGAACAATTGGCTTATACACAGGAACTTGTCGAGCAAGTCCTCAATGGTAAGCCTGTTTTTCAGCATGAGATGGCCTGCGTTGCCAAAAATGGTAACGCCATTTATCTGTTGTTTAATGCGATCGCCTTACGCAATGAAGAAGGCGCGATTGTCGGGATCACAGGCACAGCTAGCAACATCACAGACCGCAAACGGGCAGAACAAGCCCTACTATCAAGTGCCATCAAGCTCTGCAACCATAACCTAGTATTAACACAACTAACAAAAAATCCGATACTTTATCAAGGTGACTTGAAGGCCGCTTGCAGAGAAATTACAGAAGCAGGAGCGAAAAATATTGGGGTAGAAAGAGCCAGTATCTGGATGTATGGTGAAAACTGCACGTTTATGCATTGCGTTGATTTATTCGAGCAGAGTTCTCATCAACATAGTGAAAAACATTTACTGATAGAAGCCGATTATCCAGCTTATTTTCAAGCTTTGCACAGCGACCAACTAATCGCGGCCGATGATCCCTATACCGATTCCAGAACACAAGAACTTGGCGAGTCATACTTAAAACCATTCGCTATCACTTCCACGCTGAGTGTCCCCGTTAGGCTAGAGGGTGAAACTACAGGAATATTATGTTTGGAACAGGTGGGAGTTGTTCATCATTGGACCCTGGAAGACCAGAATTTTGCTCGTTCTTTGGGGAATTTAGTATCTTTAGTCCTAGAAGCACGAGAACGCAAAAAAGCAGAAGCAGCACGTCGAGCTTCCGAAGAAAAATTAGCATCAGCTTTTAGAGCATCTCCTGACCCAATTAGCCTGAGTATTTGGCCGGAAAATCGCTATATCGAAGTCAACGACAGTTTTTGTCGGTTTTTTGGTTATTCTCGTTCTCAGGTTCTCGGTCGCACCGAGGAAGAATTAAAGATTTTGGTAAATCCAGCAGAAACTGCTTTTCTGTTCGAGATTTTGCAACAGACAAAAGCCATTCGCAATCATGAAGTTGATGTCCGCACCGCGACTGGGGAAGTGAAAACAACGTTGTATAGTGCGGAAATGACGGAAATTGATGGACAACATTATATACTTAGTACAGCTAAAGATATCACAGAGCGCAAACAAGCAGAAAATGAAAGCCGACTGTTACTGTTAACCACCCAAGCAGTGAGTCGTGCTGTAGATGTCAACAGTGCCTTAGCCCTAGTTTTGCGTTTAATTTGTCAGAGCATCAACTGGCATTTTAGTGAAGCATGGATACCTAGCGATAGTGGCAATTTTTTAGAACACGCTTTAGCTTGGTATGGGCAGGACGATATTTTAGTAAGATTCTGCAACGAGAGCAAAACAGTCAAATTTCCTCTAGGTATAGGACTACCAGGACGAGTATGGCAGTCCAGACAGCCAGAATGGATTCCTGATGTGTCGGCGATCGCCGAGCCGGTGTTTCTGCGATCGCAATCAGCGGCACAAGTGGGATTAAAAGCTGGCTTTGGCGTGCCGATTCTGGCTGGTCAGGAAGTATTGGCGATTTTGGTGTTTTTTAAACGCAAATCAGCACCAGCAGATAAGCGTTTGCTTCTGCTTGTCAATGCCGTGGCTGCTCAATTAGGTGGGCTGATGCAACGTAAACTAGTAGAATCAGCCCATAGAATGAGTGAAGAACGTTTACAGCTAGCCTTAGAAGGTAGCGATTTGGGATTGTGGGATTGGAATATCAGTAAAAATAAAATGTATCGCGATTGGCGATGGAAAGCAATGCTGGGGTACAAAGAAGACGAAATTGATGATCATTCGCAAGCTGGTGATCAATTCGTACATCCAGAAGACTTACCCTTAGTCAACGCAGTGTTAAACGCCCATCTTGAAGGTGCTATTCCCGTTTATGACGTAGAATTTCGGATGCGCTGCGCCTCTGGGGTGTGGAAGTGGATTCAGTCTCGCGGTCAGATTTGTGAGTACGACAAACAGGGTTTACCATTACGGATGACAGGAACCCACAAAGATATTAATGAACGCAAAACCCTAGAACGAGAACTAGCGCTGCGAGAAGCGCGTCTCAATGCTTTTTTCAGCAGCGCTCCTGTCGGTTTGAATATTTTAGATGATCAACTACGGTTTGTGCAAATCAACGAACTGCTAGCAGATATTCATGGAGTACCACAAAAAGACCATATTGGCAAGAGCATCTATGAAGTTATACCACAGATTGCACCGATAATTGCACCATTGTACGAGCAGGTTCTCTTAACTGGTCAACCCATTCTCAACCAAGAAATGAGCGCTCCATCACCCACACAACCAGATGTGATGCGTTACTTCCTCAATTCTTATTTTCCCATTCCCTCAGAGGAAGATCGCCCCTCTGGTGTGGGTACAGTCATGGTAGAAATTAGCGATGTTTACGACCAGCTGCGGTTACGCAAACTGGCAGAATTGGCTGTGGAAGAAAGTAGACGGCGATATCAACTTTTAGCAGAAGCCTCGCCTGTGGGGATATTTCACGCAGATGTTGATGGCTATTGTTTATATTGTAATCAACGCTGGTGTGAGATTACAGGTCTTGAGCAACCAGAACCGCTAGGAACAGGCTGGAAAAAAGCCTTACATCCAGATGACCGTGAGATGGTGATTATGGCATGGCATCAAGCAGCAGTAGCCAAGGAGTTATATAAATGTGAACATCGTTATCTGCGTCCAGATGACACAGTTGTTTGGGTAATTTGTCAGGCGTTGCCAGAAATGGGGGATAATGGAGAAATTAAAGGCTTTATTGGGACAGTTACAGATATTACCGAGAGAAAACTGGCAGAAGAAGCCTTGCAAGAAAGTGCTGATCGAGAAAGAGCGATCGCCCAAGTAATTCAAAGAATGCGGCAAACATTAGATATAGAAACCATATTTACCGCGACAACCCAAGAATTACGACAAGTGCTAGACTGCGATCGCGTCCTTGTCTATCGTTTCAATCCCGATTGGAGTGGCGAATTTGTCGCTGAGTCGGTAGGAAGCGGTTGGATTTCGCTCATAGAGGAACACAAACATCACCCCGATCTGTCAGAGCGAGTGCTAGAAAACGGACGTTGTATCGTCAAACTTTTGCATGGTGTAGATAACCAGATAGAGGATACTTATCTCCAACAAACCCAAGGTGGTGCGTATAGCCAAGGTGTCAGTTACCGCTGCGTCTCTAATATCTATAAAGCTGGGTTTGACGATTGTTACATCAACCTTTTAGAACGCTTTCAGGCAAAAGCCTATATTACTGTCCCCATTTTATGCGGTAATCAACTTTGGGGATTATTAGCCAGTTATCAAAATTCCCATACCCGCCAATGGAAAACAGAAGAAATCAATATCGTAGTGCAAATTGGTAATCAGCTAGGAGTTGCATTGCAACAAGCACAATTGCTAGCAACAACTCAAAGACAGTCAGAAGCATTACAAGCATCTGTCATCGCTGCAGATGCTGCAAACCGTGCCAAAAGCGAATTTCTGGCTAACATGAGTCATGAACTACGTACCCCACTTAATGCTATCCTTGGTTTCACCCAAGTGATGAGTCATGATCATGCTGTATCCCCTGATAATCACAACAACTTAGCAATCATCAATCGTGCTGGAGAGCATCTACTTTCTTTAATCAACGACATCCTGGAAATGTCCAAAATTGAAGCAGGTAGAACCACCTTAAATATCAATAGCTTTGACTTAATTCGTCTTTTGAAAAACTTGGAAGAAATGTTACGTTTTCGTGCGGTTTCTAAGGAATTAGAACTCGTATTTGAATATGCACCCGGACTTCCCCAATATGTCCAAACCGATGAAAATAAACTGCGTCAAGTCTTGCTCAATCTCTTAGGAAATGCCATCAAATTTACTCAGACTGGTAGCGTTACCCTCAGAGTGGGACTGGGGACACTTCGACCGGCTCAGTACATCGCTGGGGACACTTCGGCAAGCTCAGTGCATCGCTGGGGACAAGGAGAAAATGGTCATCCCCCCCCTGTCTCCCCATCTCCTCATCTTTACTTCGAGGTAATTGACACAGGTATGGGAATTGCAACAGAGGAAATTAATTTGCTATTTGAAGCCTTTGGACAAACCGAAACTGGGAGAAAATCCCAACAGGGAACAGGATTAGGTTTAGCAATTAGCCGCAAATATGTAAAACTAATGGGCGGAAATATAACCGTTACCAGCACCCAAGGAATAGGAAGTAAATTTGCTTTTGATATTCAAATCAAAGAAGCCGTAGCCAGTGAAATTCAAAACACCCAAAATCAATTGCAAATTATTGGTTTAGTTCCAGATCAACCAGAATACCGAATATTAGTAGTTGATGATGTCAGAGATAGTCGCCTAGTCATAGTTAAACTACTGACATCTATCGGCTTTGCAGTGCGAGAAGCTACCAATGGTAAAGAAGCGATCGCCCAATGGTTGGAATGGCATCCACAGCTAATTTTTATGGATATGCGGATGCCTATAATGGATGGCTACCAAGCTACAGGAGTGATTAAAGCTACAAACAAGCATAAAGAAGAGACTTTGCGTCATCCCATCATTATTGCCTTAACAGCCAATGCTTTCGAGGAACAACGAGAAGCAATAATTAATGCAGGTTGTGATGATTTAATTAACAAACCCTTCCGTGAGGAAATATTACTAGAAAAACTGAGCGAATATTTGGGAGTAAAATATCTTTATCAACCAGAAAAAAATCAGATAGCAGATTTAAAGCAAAAAAACGCAGAAAAAATATTGACCACTGGTGATGTAGTGCCTTTGTTATCTCAAATGTCCCGGGAATGGCGACAACAGTTATACCATGCTGCAGCGATTTGTAGCGACAACCTGATTTTAGAGTTGATTGAGCAAATCCCCTCTGAACATTATTTGTTAAAAAAATATTTTACAGATTTAGCTCATGATTTTGAATTTGAGAAAATTATCGAAGTGAGTGGGATGGTTAGTCATTAGTCATCCTTGGGGTAAGTTGTGGACGCGATCGCCATTTAGCACATTTGTTCTCTTCTTGATGGGTTGAGCGGGGTTTCCTGCATAAATGATCATCGGCTCTAAAGACTTTCCCGTTACCCCACCGAGGGTGAGAACTGCGCCTTGACCAACGGTGACACCAGGACCAATTACCGACTTAGCAGCAATCCAACTACTCTGTTGAATATGGATGGGGGCAGGAATTAGTTTAAAATCGGGATGATTCCAGTCATGATTCCCCGTACAAAGATAGACGCCTTGGGAAAGACAAACGTGATTATCGATCACCACCGGTGCCAGGTTATCGATCCAGGTATCTTCCCCAATCCAAACAAAATCGCCAACTGTCAATCGCCAGGGAAACTTGACCCGCACACCTGATTTAATGCGGACACCTTGACCGATGCTGGCGCCAAATTTGCGGAGTACCCAAACCTTGATGATAGAAATGGGAAGCCAATAACTTTCAAGCATTGGCGACCCAAGAAAGTACCACAACAGTTGCTTCCAGTAGGGTGCGCCGGGGGTATAATTGCCAAGACTGTAGTTATCTAAACGCATATAATCGTTCATTGAGACGAGGGTTAAGACTGGCTCCAGTACGACCTGAGACAATCCACAGCAGGGAGCGACCACTATCACGAACTATGCGGAGCATGGATTCTCGAGGTTTCTGACTGGGGATGGAAACAGGGGTAAAGGTGATACCTTGGCTACCCAGAACGAGAGTGGCGATCGCCTTGGCTCTGGGCATGTGAAAATTAGAGGTAATTAGGTAGACGTGGTGAATTTGGCGTTCTTGAAAATCTGCAACTAGACTAGTAAAATTGGTAACAGTGTCAACAGCACGGTAATCAAGGTGTAGGCGGCTCTTAGGTATATATGCTTTGCTAAAAATGGCACGGGCTGAATCTGGCGGTTGACCACTGGAAACCCAGATGTCTAAACTGGGGTGGTTTTGGGCAAATTCGGCAGTGAATTCTTCCCTGTCTGGACTTCCGCCCAGGGTAAGGATAGCTTGGGGATGGGGAGCTTGGAAGGAGGCGATCGCAATTCGTGTAGGAATGAGGCTTAAGAATACGAAAATAATAGTTAATAGCGTAAAAATACCATATTTTTTGAGTCTTTGATCTAGCAGCTTCATAATCAAACTTAATCTGTACTTAGCCTCTTTAATTTAAAGTCCATGATGCCGATATGTAAGTAGCCCAAAATACATAACATGACCACAGTTGACAATTCTCCCCTGCTCCCTGGACTAAAAGCGCCACCAGGTTTTTTGCACGTAATTGAGAATTGCCACGGCGATCGCCCCCAGCAATAATAACCAAATAATTCCGCCAGGAAGGAAAGTCAGTAGACCAAAGCCTCTTAATACCCAGACGGCGATACCCATACCCAGGAGGATGCCGAAAATCTGGGTTAATGTGCGATTTAAGGAAGATTGATTCACCTAATTGCCCTCTCAACTCAATATTTACTGAATACAACTTGCATATTCGATTGTGTTTGTGCCATTCTAGCTGTTACCAACTCACTTTTTCATCTAAAAGTGTTGTTAGTGTGAAGACTGCTTAAAATTTTCATAGATTTTCCGTAATCATCAATACTAATTTTTAAGTACATACACATAATAATAATAAATTGGAAATGACTATTTCCGGAAAATCTGTAGCTGGGACTGGAACTAGAACTTGATGGGTTTGACTCAATCCAGTTTGCTAGTTGCTGGTATGTAGAGTGCTGAGTTAAAAGTGCTGATTGCTGAGTTAAAAGACCGCCCAATACTGGGACGTGTTTGTTTAATTCAGCACCCAGTACTTAAAATTCAGTACGTTGGTGAACCCTTTGAGGTGGATGAGTAGAGGAGTAAAGGAAATGAATATGTCTGCGTCTTATATTTCAGACTCAACTATTAAAGGTGCGGATATGGCTTGGAGTCCAGACAAACAAAAGTTGCTGATGCAGGGTGAAATTTTAGTGGAAACAGGATCGCATACGGCCTGGGGTGGTGCTGTTACCGCCTGGATGTATGTGCCACTGGTGCGATCGCATGTATGGCAGCAACTGACTGACTATCCCCGGTGGGTACAATATTTTCCCGATATTACCAAAAGCGAAGTTTTACACAGGGGTGAAGTCAAACGCTTATATCAAGCAGCACAAAAGGCTTTTTTATTTTTCACGGCTCAAGTTGAAATTCACCTCAATGTTGTAGAAGTGCTGGGGCAACAAATTCAATTTCGGATGGAAAAAGGGACTTTTGAGGATTTTAACGCTAATTTAGAGTTACAAGATTGCGGTAACGGCACAATCCTGGCTTATAATGTACAAGCGACACCTAATATCCCCGTTCCATCGATATTCATACAACAAGCTATGAATTTTGAGTTACCGACGAATATGCGTAAAATGCGACAAGTGCTTTGTAAAGGTCAACCAATTTTGGATTTTAGATTTGCGATTTTGGATTGACCCCGACCACAAGGGTGCCTTGCTCGGGGATTTTAGATTGACGTGCTTCGTAGCGTAAAGCGACGTAGGAGCGTCTTTTAGATTTTTACAAACACATGGGGTCTGCAAGGTGCCCCAAAAATCTAAAATCCAAAATCCAAAATCTAAAATTCGGAGGGTCAATAACAGCAATGTCACAGGCAAAACCTATTTTGGAATTTTGGTTTGGTCATCCCGATAAATCGGGTTATGGCAAACCAAAGGCTGTTTGGTTTAGCAAAAAACCAGAATTTGATCAGGAACTGGTAAGTCGATTTCACCAAGATTATCACAAGGCAGCGGCGGGGCACTTAGATGATTGGCTCGATTTACCCGAAACCTGTCTGGCACTGATTCTGCTGCTAGACCAATTTCCCCGAAATATGTTTCGCGGTACGCCCCAAGCCTTCGCCACTGACTGGGAAGCATTGTCAGCGGCGCACCACGCTGTAGCACAAGGCTATGACCGCGAATTATTGCCTGTGCAACGTTGGTTTATCTATTTACCATTTGAACATAGCGAAAACCTGGAACATCAACGTCGCGGCATCAAGCTATTTCAACAACTAAGTCACGATCCTGAAAGTGCTGCTGCAATTGCCTCTGCGTTTCGTCATATGGAAATAATTCAGCGTTTTGGCCGCTTTCCTCATCGTAATAGCATTTTAGGACGCACCTCAACTGCAGACGAAAAGGAGTTTTTGAAGCAGCCAGGTTCTGCATTTTAATTGTCATTTGTCATTTGTCATTTGTCATTGGTCATTGGTCATTGGTCATTGGTCATACATGTTGGGATAAATATTTGTCGTTGCGGAGCCTTCGGCGCTTGTAGAGAACGCAACGCTTGTAATGACATTTTATAAGCGATCAACCGAACATGATATCATGGCTCCCAATCGCCAATCACCAATCGCCAATCCCCCAGATGTCTATTGGTAAAGATTTGGGACAGATTTACGTTGCGTAATATTGTTTTGTTTATTCCCACCGACTGACTGAGAATGTTAATTAATTTCAGATAACTACCCGGATGCATATAAAGTGAGTGCTTGGTCAGCAACGCTGGGTTCGTCGCTATCAAACCATAATTCATCTAGCTCACTTTCAGTGAAGCTGTAGCCGAGAGTAGCACCAAAACTGATAATCTTAGTTTTGTCCCAATGACAAATTCCGAAAAAGCCTCGGCTACAGCATTTATGATAATATTGCTCGTAAATCTCTGGCTCTGATATCAGTAGGTCATAAAAAGCATTCACCTGTTGTAGTGACATAAACTTGTGGCTCCTGTGATGATGATTTTTGCATCTAGTGAATACTACAACACAGGAACAGTTAATTCCGGTTGGGATGAACAAGCATTCCAGAATTTTAATTGATATTCATGTGTCATATCAAATCCGGTTGATTGCACATGGTATTTGTAAGGGCACAGCAGTGTTCCCTACCCTTTATGTGACCGTAACCGGATTTGGTGTTATTTATGTACGCCAGGAATGACGATTACTTAGATATCTGCTCTAAAATCTAGTATATTTACTATTTAGTTGTTGTTAATCTATCTTTTGTGTACTGATTTCTGTAATAAATATTGATAATTTTGCCTTGTTATGTAAAGTTAAATTACAAAAGTTAGGATTATTAAAAATAATTTTCAAGTAACATACGATTTTAGGTTGTTTCAGAACTACCTAAAACCTGTTACTTGTGATAGAATGATTCTCAAGGATATAGTAACGGGCACGTTTTGACTTTTTTTAGCTGAAACCAAAAGAAGCCCCACATCTTACCCCGAAGGGGAAGTGTGGGATGAATTTTGGGGCAATGACGAAACCATCTCTGACCAATATCAACCGTTAGGTTGATGAGGGAGTGAGGTGGTTGAGGAATTGCCAATATTAGGGCTTGGTAGTTGGTCAATACACTCTTCAATTACCTGAGTCATAGTTTTATCAGACCAAGCAGCGTATAAGCGTACTTTATTTATCCGGTTCTTGCGTACTTAACGTGCTAAATTTTTAATTACAGTCGATAACTTTGTTTTAAAATCAAGGCTTACAGGCGCTTATAGCCAAAATTTTAATCATCAGACCTAAAAGGCAGTAAATAATGGCTGTCATCTTATCCCAGCAAGGAGTTCAAGCTTATTTTTCAACATATTTAGCACGCTAAGTACGCAAGAACCGATTCTTTAAGAGTTCCAAAACCTGCTCGTGCTGCGGTCATGTTCAGGACGAGTTAACGCTCGATATCCGTGAATGGGATTGTCCATCATGCCAAACTCATCATGACCGTGATGGTAACGCAGCACTGAACATCAGAAATGAAGGAGTTCGGATATTAAAAAATGGCGGAGGGAACCCCGTTATTGCCATGCCGAGGCGGAGTAAGACTAATAAGCCCAAAGGTGGAAAAGCATCTGTCAATGAAGCTGGAAGCCTACACTGTACCGTCAGGTCAGTGTAGGTAGTTCACATGCGTTTACCCTGAATCTATGTCCGTCTCAATATCACCGTTTAGTCCCAATTCTTGCAATGCCACTTTAGTTTCTTCAATCTTCTGAGTTGAAACATCTCCCTCAACAGAAATTGACACATTTAAAGTCAATTTCAAATCTTTATTCGCAGCAAACTTGCTAAGAACTCTTGTGTAGAAGTTCATCCACTTTTGAGGTGTAATTGCGCCATTCCATTTCAGCACTCGCGCTGATGGTGGTGGGGTAATAATTTCTGTTGGTTTAGTAGCAGTGTCTATTACATATGGGGTGGTTTTATCTTTCACCACATTGGTACTAGAAGCAGTTATGCTGACCGTGGTAGCAGGGGTATTAGTGGTAGTTTCCTCGTTAATTGTCTGAGATGATGGGGTTGGCGTGTCAGCAACACTTTCCGATTCGGCTTTTTTGTAAGCTTCCGCAGTCTCCTGGGTGATGATGAATACATCATCAGAGATTTCTACATCGGCAGCACTAATGCTGCATTGGTACTGAAACGGCTCATATTTAGCATCGCCAGTTTTACCAACATAGGCGAGGATACCATCTCTCACACCACGGGCGATCGCCTCTTTTACCCCATCCCCATTCAACAATCGGGGAAACAGTGGTGAAGCGAAAAAGGCATCACGGACAGCTTTGGTACTCCATTCTGTAAATGCAGGCGACCAGTTGCGTACTATAAAGCGAGGGCTGACGCTATCTTCAACATCCCCATCCTGGCGCAAACGGTTGACAATCAACTCAACCATATTCCGTGCCATACTGGATGTTACCATACCTAAGTCTACAGTGCGGATTTTGTTATCTTTACCTAGCAGTGCAATATTTTTGTAGGAACGCCACACACATTCTTTTAAGTCACGTTCCGCTTTTTTGAGGTTTTCATCCAATTGGCGTTTTTGGTAATCGTCTAAACGTTCGCGTTCTTCATCGCGGATGTCTTCCCATGCCAATAGCTTACGGGTTTCGTCCCTGAGTTGGGTGTCTGAGTCGGCGATCGCCCAAATTATGGCACTCTTAAAAGTACGGTCTGATGTGCCATACTCCCGTGTCATCAATTCCACAAATTTGACAGTTTCGCTGTCTTGCAGGGAATGCTCAGGTGCTAGTATAGCCAGTGTCAGCACTGGGCGGTTGGGAACAGCACTGGAATTTTCGGGAAAATAATTTAGTTGAATTCCCTGACTGGGAAGGAAAACTTTTTGAATTTCGGCTCTGACTCGGTTGCTAATTCTGGCTGCTTGAACATTAGCACGACGGTCTGCCAGAATTTTATTTAAGTTGGGAGATAGACTAAATCGGTATTTGTTTTTCTCTATCGAGAGATAATAGCAGTCAGTGGAAAGTGTTTCTAAAACGGTTTCCACATTCCCAATATCCAAGGATGGTTCTGCTACTGCTAGCCGAATTTCTGGAATTGTGGCTTCTGTGCGAGTACAACCACCGTTAGATTCAAAAAATATGGTTGTTGTTACCTTGCGGTGCAGCCGTGCTTTTTTAATCACGTCCACAGCTTCCGCATCTAAGCGCACTGCATGGGAATCTCTTTTACCACAGATATCTGTTGTCACTGCACCTTCTAAACGGGTTTCGCCTAATTGTTCAAATACTGCGGCTCGAAATTGGGGGTCATCCAGTGGTGCAGTGCCTAAACTAACTAAAAAGTCTCTGTCTGCTACTTTATATCCTTGCTGATAAGCATTTGATACCCACAGTGCCAGAAGTCGCAGTACTCCCCTGGTGCGTTGGAAACGGGGTAAGGCTTGCCACTTGCGCTCAAATACAGATAGTACTGTGGGGTGAAAAGGGTAAGTGGCGTAAAATGCTTCACGAGCGTTATCTAAAGGAAACCAACTCGGAAGTGAGGCGCGGTGTTCAACTACCCAATCGGCGTATTCATTGCAGGTGTTAATTGCATCTTTGGGTAAGATAATTCTGCCATCTGCGGTGACAGCGCCAGGTTCCCATTCAAACAGGCGACGGCGAATAATTTCGGAGGTTTCCGACTCGGCGGACATGATTATCGCTTTACCCACGCGATCGAGCATTTTCTTGAAACGTTGCTCATCCGCTTCATCCTCGGTGGTATATTCCATCTCAGAAGCGGGAATTGAAACCACTAACACCACATTATCTAAACTTCTCGCGGTTTCCGAAAGTGACTGAATAAAGTTGTATAGGTAGTTATTAAAACCCTTACGGCGATAGGTACTAACATAATTAATAATTTCATCCATTAATATCAGGCAGGGTTTATCTTTGGGAAGAAATTTGCGGATAACATCGCCTTTGGGTTCAATAAATTCAGCTTCGTGTTCTGCAAGCACAGCTAAAGCTTCTGCACCGCCTAACTGGTAAGCAATTTCTCCCCAGGGTGTTTTGCGGAGGGGTGTACCATCGTCACCACCGCGTCCCTGAATAGAATCAAATTCTGTACCAACAAAAACAGCAACTGCTGCTTCTGGGATTGAGGAAACTCCCGCTTTTTGCAGTATTTTTTGGACTCCCGTCCAGTTGTTAGCTGCTGCACCTTGTTTGGCTAAGTGATAAAGCAGGGTGAGGGCGTGGGTTTTACCGCCCCCGAATTGGGTAGCGAGGTTAAATACTGCCGAGGTTTCTGTTTTCTCGCCGCTGAGACGGCGCACTACTTGGGCAGCTAAGTCGGTTAAATATTTAGTGAGATAAGTACGGTCAAAAAATCTGGCTGGTTCTTTATAATCAGGAGGGGCGGTTTCGTCTCGTACCTTGTCGAGGTGGACAGCGAACTCAGAAGCATCAAGAGGTTTCCCTTCCCGCAAGTCTTCACGGGGGGTTAAACCGTCAATTTTGTACCAAGGTTTGAGTGCTGCCATCGTTTATTCCCCTACTAATGCCAGTGCTTGATTCATCACTCGGTCGGACAAATACATTCCACAGAGGCGCAGTTGTTCTAAAACCGGACGCGCTGCTGGAATTGCTCCCCGTTGTTTGGCGGTAAGAACTATACCTAGAGTTCCCCGAACTGGAATTCCCAAAGCTACTGCACAACGACGGGCGGCTAAGTCATCCAGTATTACCTCAGTGCCAGTATTTACATAAGCCCACGTTAACACAGCTGATTCACCAGGGCCTAAATCCCAACTCTGAATAATTGGTGGAACAGGGGGTGTAGCAACCACTACCAGCCAGGAAGTTGCCGCCAGCGCCATTGCAGTTAGGTCTGTCTGCCCGTATGCTTGAATTTCAGTAGCGACAGCTTGGGGGACAATAATTTCTGGACTGACTATCTGCAACAGGTGGAGAAAGCCACCCTTGGTCAAAAAAATCAGTGGAGAGGTATTAATTGCAGGACTTATGGCGAAGCCACGTAAACTATCAGCCACGGTTTAATTCTTGTTGCAAGTCATCAAAGTCTACAGTAAAAACATCTACTTGCTCACGGGCAAGGGCTGCAAGAAAATCGCGGCGGTTTAAACCTGCAATTTGGGCAGCTTTTTCCTGGGAAACTTCACCCTTTTGATACCAGTAGATAGCCGCAGCTAGGCGCATATCACGCACAAAGTCATCTGGGGGAAGACGACGGGCTGAAAATATTTCTGGGGGTAAGTCTATGTCTATTTTTGTCATATTATTTAGCTTAAACAGCAAGAAGCCCCGCACCATACACTTCGTGTTGGTGTCGGGATGAATTGCGCGACAAAAAGGAGACGCCATTCAATCAATTTTTACCGCAGGTGAAACAGATTGAATGGCAGTCGAGTTTTTGTCAATTTCTGGATTCGGTAGTGAATCGATAAATTCTTCTAAAACTTGTGTCATTGTTTTATCAACTTGTATTGAATATAACTGCAACTTATTATATCTACGTTCAGACATCCTTAACCCTAATCTTTTTCATGATGGCTGTACATTGTTCGTACATTCATGCTAGCATATAACAAGTTAAGTGAGAGGTCGAATCACGATGAAAACAACTTACCAGTATCAGGTTTACCCAGATACTAATCAAAAGATAGAGCTTAACGAGTGGTTAAGAATATCTCGTTATTGGTACAACCGACAATTGGGTGAGCGGTTTTCATGGTGGCAGAACAATCACTTGCAGCTAAAAGCGTTTCCTTTTTGGAAAGACACTTTCCCTGGTTTATTTGAGCGGCCAAGTTACTACTCTCAAAAGTTGCAATTACCAGAAATAAAGAAAGATTTTATCAAGGTAATGCATAGTGGAGAGTTACTAGATTTTTCTCGTGTTGATTCAACTGTTTTGCAAGATATTTGTAAGCGAGTTGATAAGGCTTTTGAAAGGTTTATAGTTGGTGATAAAAAGGGTAAGCGTTCGGGTAAGCCACGTTTTAAAACAGCAGCTAGTTTTGGCACAATGACTTTTGCAAGTGCTAAAGATGATTGGATTAAACTAGTTCGGAAAAACTGGTTATATCTAAGATTACCTAAATTGGGTGTTGTACAAGTCAGAATGCATCGACCTTTGCCCAGTGGTTTTAAACTTAAACAAATCAGCGTAACCAAAAAAGTAGATGGTTGGTATATCCAGATGTGTCTGGAAGATACCTCTGTACCTGATTTTAATCGGCTCTTGCGTGTATAGCGTGCTTAATTATTAATGAAAGTCGATTAAATTGCTTTAATAACAAGGCTTATAGGCGTTTATAATTTGATTTTTAGTAACAGTAGCTCAAATACAAAAAATAATGGCTTTTATCGGAGCCAGGCAAGGGTTTCAAACTTATTTTTTAACAAATTCAGCACGCTAAGTACGCAAGAACCATTAATTCCATGAATTCTGTATGCAAATTACCTACAGCATCACCTAATATTCGTTGTTTAGAAATTGTCCGTATTTGCTGGGCTTGAATTTTAGAAGGTTTGGATAAACCACTATCTTCTGGATTTAGCAACACTTCAAAGGGATAAACACGACTAACATTAGAAGTAAGCGGTAAAATTGTCACCGTAGTAGCAGCATTGTTATTAGCATCATTACTGACTATTAGCACCGGACGGCGTTTATCCATTTCGGAACCTACAGAGGGGCTAAGGTTAGCAAAGTAAATTTCACCACGTTTCATCTGTGAGTCCATCCCCAATAGTTATTTCCCAATTTGGGTCATTTTGTGCTGATGCTTCTCGATATGCTTGTTCTAATTCTTGATTTCGCAATAAATCTAAAGCTAATTCAATAACTTGGGAACGAGATTTACACCCCTTACTAATTTTGTAGTTCTCAACAAACTGCATTAAAGATGTTGGTAAGGAAATTGAGATTTTTTCTGTTTGCATGGTATGACCATCAACTAATCCATTTCTTCTTACCTTACAGTAGCATAAATAGTATTCTGCAACTTTCCTCCTATTTAGAAACCGAGTCCTTTCTTTCTGGCTAATACACCATCCACCCAGCGTTTTTCATCTGTACCGTTGGGGTACAATGCTGAGAGAGCCTGGGCTAATCGCCAAAAGCGTTGGTCTGTGCCAGCCCCTTCTTCTACCAAAAAGCGTTTGAGGGCTTCACTGCGTCCAGCTGCAAATAAAATCATACTTTGGTGAATGCGGTCTAATGTGGTATTACCCAATTGAGGTACGTTTTTTTCTCCCCAATCATTGTCTTCGTCTTCATTGCTACCAGCGATATCAAAGAGGCTGAGTTGTTTAACATCTTTCTTTTTCCGTTTGGTAGGGGCTTGGGCTTCTTCTTTGCCAAAAAGGTAGTTGGTGCGTTCTGATACAGGGAGGAGTCGGGCTTTGTCGCCTTTGACTTCCACTAGGCGGTTGAGATTTTCTAGATGTGCGCCGAGTCCTTGGGCGATTTTTCGGGCTGCATCAAATTCTAAGATGTAGCCGCTAGTTTTGCTGGATTTACTAGAAGTTTCTTCATCGTCTTCGTCGTCGGCTTCGGTTTCGCTGCTGTCGTTGGTGTTATCAGTGCTACCAGTGGAGAGTGTCCAAAACCACATGGCGGTGAGGCGGGCATCTTCTTCAAAGCCTGTGGCATCTGCACCGGAGAAAATCATGCCAAGGGCTTCTTTGGAGACTGCTGCCCAGACGTATTCGAGGTATTCTTTGAGGGTGACTTGTTCGCCGCTGGCTTTTTCGACGCTGGAGTAGCGGGAGAAGATTTCAAGGGCGGGGCCAAGACAGGCGAAGATGGCATCAGCGCCAACTACGCCTTCTGCGGCGAGGCGAGGCATCCATTCGTGGATGCGTTGGGGGAGTTCTTGCAGCACATCGCGCCAGTCGCCGATTTCTTCGCGGAGAGTGCCATCAGGATTTTCGCGGGGACGGCAGACAAGATGAACAGATGAAGCAAGACGTGCTTGTCCTTGTGCAGCTACGCGAGTTTCCATCTCTGTGTCGATTGGCCATGAACCTGTTATGATCCATCCTGCGTCTACAACAGCCTTTAGAATTGCTTCCCAACTAGATGTTGTTTTGCTAGCAAAGACTATAGTGCCAATACCATCAGGATGAAGTATGCGGCTACCATCAGCAAAAGCTTTTGTTAGTTCCTTTTCATAAAACGCTATATCCTTAGTAGAGTTGCTTAATTCATGGGGACGATCAACAATAATCTCTGCATCTTTTGGAACCTGTGGTTCTGTAAAAATGTCACTATGGATTTTTTCCAGGCTTCTGCGTAACCAGACGTAGAAAAAGTCAGAAAGATAAGAGTATGGGACAGCATCATAATATGGAGGGTCAGTAATTAAAGCATGTGCTGCATCATCAGGAAGAGGATGTGTTGTAGCAGAAGACCACTCTACATTTGAACTAACCTCTCCGCCTCCTAAGATTGTCGATTCCATTCCGTCAGCAGAACGGTTATACATTGATTCCCAAGATCCAGAGGCATTATGAGTTAAAACAGCTTCTGCGAAGTCCCATGCCATAGGTATTGCTTGACGAGAAAAGAGGTGATCAATGGCTTGAGAGGTAGCTCGCCATGTACAAATAGAGTTATTTAGGTCTGTGGATTTACTAACAGCTAAAGCTAGACAAGTTTGGACTGCTATTGCAAATCCTCTTTCATTAACTTGGCTTAATTTCTCTCCAGCTTCCGAGACTAATCTTACCAAAGTTACTAGAGCTAGTGACTGCCTAGAAGTGAAATAATTACCCCAACGGTCAAAACCATAAATCATTGACCAAGTATGTCTAATGCCTCGTAAATCTAGAAGTTCATCTGGTACTAATGATATTGATTTGTTACTATTTTTGCGGTTGTTTAATTCATTAGATGCTTTACAGCAAGCTTCAAAATCTTGCTCAATTGGTAGCCGAAAAAATCTTCCTTGCCGTCCAGATTTAGTTGTCACTACTGCAAACAATCGTGCATCAGCAGCACCCCCTTGACGTTCCTTTAATTGTCGGCGCACAGATGCTACAGGAGTTGTATAACCACAACACGGACAAGTAGCAGAACCTTTTTTCACAGTGCCATCAAAATTAGGATTTTTTATCTCTACCTCTTGCTTATTAGAACATACCCATTTACCTTTTTGCTTCTCAATAATTTCAAAATCTACACGCTTATCTTCCGGGTTAGGAATTATATGCAACGCCACGGAACGATTACTTTTCTTCGCCAACCAAAGCGACCTAATCAATGGAACTTCCGCACCACAACCAGGCCCCTCACAAGTAATAGTCCTCGCCCAAAGATAAGCAATAGGTGTCGCATCATCCGCGTCTTTAGGATAAAATTCAGCTAACTCTTTCTCTGCTTCTTCCTTAACCCATTGTCCCCACTTTCGCACCTCATCCGCCAACTTTTGCCCATATTTCGGAATATATTCCAACACCACTTTATTTAACAAAACCGCCACAGGATTTAAGTCAGAAGCAAACGCATCCGCACCCACCCGCAACGCTTCTAAAGGTATCGCACCACCACCAGCAAAGGGGTCAACAACTAATGGTTTAGTTCCGGGTATTCCGCCTAATGCTTCATGGGCAGTTTGTGTTAAATTGCGAGTGGTTTCTAAATAATCTGCATCAGTCGAGTTGTCCCAGTTGGCAAAATCAGCAATAAAATCTAATAATGTCCTGCGAAGCTCATAAGGGTTATCTAAAAATTCGGGATTTTTATTAATAGTTGTTAAACGATTAAAAGAATCAGCACTAGCTTTTTTTTGATGATTCTTAGCCCAGTTTAACATTAGCATTTTGGCTGTGCTAACAAACGCCTCTGGACATAAAGGGTCAGCAGGGTCAGGCCATAATGCAGCACAAATTATTGCCCGACACGCCGCTAAAGGTCGCCTCGCCCACCAAATATGTAGGGTAGAAATATGTCCATGACGAATAGATTTTTCTCGGCGTGCATGGGCAGATATTCGCTTGATGGGTAAGTCAACTTCGATGAGGCGTTTGGGGTATTGTGTCGTTTGTGACATTGGTTGTGGTTGCGCTGGCGTGGTAGTTTGGGCTTTGTCTGTAATATTTTCTGTTGTCACCAAGTCCAAAACAGGACTTGAGTTATTAGTGTGCTTTTTTACAGAGGATATCCCATTTTCTTGATTTAGGGACTGAAACAAACCCTTAAGATTCGGCTTTCCTTCTCCATTTCCCCGTAGAGGACAAGCACCCTTATTCAGGAAATAACGATTACCTTCCGCTGACTGAGGCGGTTGGGCATAATCAACCACAAACAACGGTAAATTTAATTGTAGGGTAGTTTCTCCTGCTGCAAACGTACCTCCATCTAATCCAGATTCCACAATAATCATTGCGTCTGATAATCCGCAAATGGTGCGGTTACGCTGCATGGCGTTGCGGGCTATCCATTTTGTTCGTGGCGGAAATTCAGAAATAGCAAGGTAATTTTCATTACTTAAATACTCAGAAATTTCTCTTTTAACCCTAAAGTTAAAAATCCCTTCGACTAAAACAAAAGTCGTTACACCACCAGCATTTAAAGCCCCACGGTGCGCCGCCAAGTCTGTTCCACTGGCGTAGCCGCTAACAATATTAATACCTGATTCTGCGAGGATTCCAGCAGCATTACTTGCTATAGCCAATCCTTTTTCTGATGTTTTTCGAGAACCGCTAAAACCGACTGCTTTATCTTTAAGAATATCTAAATTACCTTTAGCAAATAAAACAGGAGGTGCAGTTTCTTTGAGAATTTGAATTAGATGATTGGGATATGTTTCTGTTTCTTTAACTAAAACGTGAATATCTCGTTTATGTAATTCTTCTGATAATTGTTCGGCTTGGTCGCTATTAGTTTTTAGTGCTTGAACTACTTCATTTTTGAGGCGATAATGATGCACTAACTCATTGACAGATGACGACAAAAAATCTTCTAAGCTACGCTCCTCCTTAGCAAGTACCTTTAATAAACGACTGAGAGTACTTGTACCAAGTCCCTGAGTGTGAATAAGTTGGAGGATGGCTGTTTCGTGACTCATTGGTAGTTTACGGAAGCATATCTTCTGATAAATCTTGCGCTGTTTTTGTAGCAACTAGCCCCAAAATATACTTATCACCAGTCTGTTTTAATACCCTACCGACTTCGTTAATCGAAAATCCTGTCTGGTAGATATCATCAACAAGGATGATAGTTTTACCTTTAAAGGTAGCCGCATCTGCTGCAAAGGCATCTTTAATGTTATCTATCTTTTCCTGAATTGTACGACATTCCTTCATTTGGCGAGTTGTACGTACTTTTTTCAAAGAAGATGTAGCAATTGTCTGGTTAGTTGATTGAGCAATTATTTCTACTAAATAGGTCGGTAAATCAAAAGGTTTATTGGGGTTGGATGGTGGAACAGCCGCAAGTAAATCAGCGTTTGCGTAGGTAGGATGTGCTTGAATAAACTCCACCATTAATTGCGCCAGTTCCTCAGCTTTACCTTGATTCCCAGCATTCCACCCTCTATCGTAGGGTTTAGCATCTCGCACTAGTTGACCAACAGGAGTTCTTTCATATCCTCCAGATGGAGAAGTTTTGGTGTGGTACGAAAGGGCAAAACTTTCATCCAAGTCGTCATCAATATAAATTGCATCTTGGAGAAAGTTACAGAAATTCTCTATTTCTATTGCATTATCTTCGTCAGCACCTTTAATGTAAACACCCCAAGAGAATTCGCCATATCGGTCTTCAAAGGTGCGACTAAAGTATAAAGATGGAAATGCACGGCTGAGTATGGATTTATAAACAGTTGCACCATCCACCATCAACAGCAAGTCACCACTGTGCGGGTTCCTCTCCAGATTAAAATTCCCAAGTAGGTAACGATCCATTCGATTATTGTTCGTTTTTCTAAGCCTTGAGTATTTTATCTGCCCCGACGTGATAATGCTCAATTTTTATCAATGGTTCCCATCCTAATCTTACCGGGTCATTAATAGGATGAACATTTGGCGATGAAGCACAGTTAAACACTACATAAAGCCAGTAATCCTGCTTTAACCTTTCAGCAGTCTTATATTCATTGCTTGTCAGCGCCACCTCACCAACGCTGGCGCGTCCCTTAACCTCAATAAACCTCACTGCGATCGCTGTTTGTGGATCTTCGGGGTGGGGTTGGCGCGAAATGAGGTCAAAACCGCGATTTTCCTTCTCCACACTCACCACCTTCCATCCCCTAGCTTCTTCGTGGGCGATTACCGTCTCAACTGCAATCCGCTCAATTTCTTCATTACCAACCATCGACGCGATCGCAGGGGTGGTACGTTCTGGGTGCGGTAATACCCAAGCACGTCCGTGATGGCGAATATCTGTGATGGTACAGCTACCTTCCTGCTGTAATTCCTCCCGTCGCTGTTCCAAGCGTGCATTTAATTCAAACAAGCGGTCTTCTGACTGCTTAATGCGTCCGTCCAACCCCGCTTCCTTAGAACCTGATTCCTTCTGCTCAATCAACTCAGCAAACTGACACTGCACTTTGTCAATAATTGTGTTGAGGCTAATTTCCATGTGCTGGGAAATCGTCTCTACTTCCTTTTGACGCTGAGTGCGAATCTCGCCCAAAAAGCGATTTAATTCCTGTTCAATTAAGGTTTGCTCAACTTGGTCACGGCTAGGCAAAGCAGTATCATCAGGTAAGCTGGCAATTAATGATTCACTCCCAGACGCAACCACCAAATCTAAAAACAGCGTCGGTTGGCGCACTGTCATCGTCCCATCCAAATCAGTCTGCACCACATACAAGCGCTCATGTAGCTTGTTCCCACGCCCATCAGAAATTCCCGCGCTGAACACATCCAATCTCCCAGGCTGTTGGCGATACAAATCATAAAATACCGCACCTCGCCGCAAGTCTTCCTGAACCCGCGCTAAAACATCATCCCGCACACACTCAAATAGTGGGTGTCCTGGTGTCACCCATTCCAATGTTGGGTCATTTGTCAAGATGTTTTTATCAAACGTAATCTTTTTATATTCATGTCCCAATTTGCCAAAACGAGATTCTAGGCGATCGCCTATTGTCCACAATGTCCGGGGAATTCGCCCAATGCGGTAAACTTTTTGTCCTTTAGCATTTTCTTTAGGATGAACCGCCGCAATGGGAGCCGCTTGAATAAAAAAGTCTTCAATTACTTCTGGTACTAAACGCCGTTCTTTGGCTTCCGCAGCTTTACCTACAATTGGTGCTAAATTTAATTCTCGCTTTGCTAATCCTTCCAAAGCCGAATCGCTAATCCGCCGAAAGCGTTCAGTGTCCACCTGCTCAACAATGCGGTTTTTAATGACATCTTCTGTCAAGTTATGGGCGTACATATCCCGGATCATCCGCTCTAATTGGTTAGCAGGGAAAATATCACCTAGTACGTTAAAAACTTTACCAGTTCTCTCTGGGTCAAGGTCTACCTCAATTGCCCGAATTCTCTCAAATAACTTACCTAATACTCTGCCTTCACGAGTATTAGTAGATACAAAATTAAAAATGAGACAATCTCTATCTTGTCCATAGCGGTGAATACGTCCCATTCGCTGTTCCAGGCGGACAGGATTCCAAGGGATGTCATAATTAATCATGAACCAACAAAATTGCAGATTTATCCCTTCCCCTGCGGCTTCTGTAGCTACTAAAATTTGACAATCTTCCCGAAATTCGCGCTCTGAGTAAATTCTAGTATTTGGAGTATCGCGATCGCCAATTTTCATTCCGCCGTGAATTTGTGTTACAGACAATCCCCAGTCCCGTAATTTACCCACCAAATAATCTAAAGTATCTTTATGCTCAGTAAAAATGAGCAACCGCATATTTTTATCTTGAAATAGTCCTTTTTGGGTAATAACTTCCTTCAGTTTCACCAACTTAGATTCAATTTCGCGTTGTTCTAAAGTTTTAGCTTGGGTAATTAATTTATTTAATTGCAATATTTCTTGTTTAAGTTTTATAGGGTCAATTGAAGCCACAACTCCTTCTAAATCTCCGAGAATTTTTTGCTGTTCCGCCTCAGTCAAATCCTCAAAATCTTCAGGAATTTTCTTATTAATCTGCTCTTGGCGATAAGCTTCAGGGTCTTCTAAAATTCTTTGACGTTTGTCCCGCATTCGCTCTAAACTGCGCCGCACCGCATAAACGCTGGAAGCAAAACGACGTTGCAACATAGCCATCGTAAAACCCAAAGCTCTACCACGGGCTGAATCATCAGTAGAAGCTTTGATAGACTGGTCATCAACATAATTTGTTAAGTCGTCATAAAAGTACAACTCATCTGCATCAATTTGAAAATCAATAGTTTCCACTTTGCGGTCTGTGAAAAGTTTTTTTACCTTACCTGTTTCCGCTTCAGGGAATGTGACGAGAGCTTCTTTGGTGCGACGCAAATAAAATGGAGCGCTGTTGCGCTGCATTGCTTCTTCTAAACTTTTGACATCCCCATATACATCACGGTCTAAAAGTTCTAGGAATAAACAGAAGTTTTTTGGGTCGCCTTTATGGGGCGTTGCTGTCATTAATAAATAGTGGTCGGTGAGTTCGGAAAGTTTTTCTCCCAACTTATATGCCAAAGTTTTATCATCGGAACTGTAGGCGCTCATCTTGTGTGCTTCGTCCACAATGATTAAATCCCAGTTACTTCTTGATAAACTATCTTTGGCGTCTTCAATGCGGGAAACCCAAGACACCGAGGTAACAACCTGATTTTTTTCTTTCCAGGGGTTAGAACCATAATTAGCCCGCAGCACATCGCCACGAACCACCTCAAACTCTTCCCGAAATTTATCTTTGAGTTCTCGCTGCCATTGAAATGTTAGGTTGGCAGGGGTGATAATTAGCGTCCGTTTAGCTAATCCCCTGACTTTGAGTTCTTTCAGCAGCAGTCCCGCCATAATAGTTTTACCTGCACCGGGGTCATCTGCAAGTAAAAATCGGATGCGCGGCTGTTTGAGAAAATAGTTGTAAACTGCTTCTAGTTGATGGGGGAGGGGGTCAACACGAGCAATAGCAAGGGCAAAAAAAGGGTCGTACTCGTAAGCTAGACCCAAGCGCAAAGCTTCGACACCTAAGCGAAAATGCAACGAGTCACCATCAAAAGGTTCTTTATCTGGAG
Organism: Gloeotrichia echinulata CP02; assembly: GCA_038087035.1. Taxonomy (NCBI): domain Bacteria; kingdom Bacillati; phylum Cyanobacteriota; class Cyanophyceae; order Nostocales; family Gloeotrichiaceae; genus Gloeotrichia; species Gloeotrichia echinulata. Next base: position 1,049,662 of record CP051187.1, read on the forward strand.
TTGCTTGCAGTTGTGCTATCTGAGCAGCGTTGAGAATTAGTTGGTGAACTTGATTGGTGTTGAGTCCTTTACCAATGAGTTTGACTGATGCGCCCATTGGAGTGACTGTCAATACTTCTATGGGTTCGCTAACAATAGAGCCTGTAACGATTACATTGGGCTTTAGTTGGTCGATTTGCATGATTTGCGCTTGCCCTAGATACTGATAGCAATGAGAAAATTGACTCTTGAACGGACTGCTTCCGCAATCTCGGACTGTTCTGCTACTAGGAAGGTTATACCTTATCCGGTAAACACCTCAACAGGTAACCGACTGAAAGAAAGCCGCTCATTTTCCACATCAACAAATATACTGTCGCCGTCGTTGAATTCTCCGCGTAGGATGGCTTTGGCGATTTGGGTTTCTAACTCCCGCTGTATCGCCCGCTTTAATGGACGCGCTCCAAATACTGGGTCGTATCCTACTTCTGCCAAAAAGTCAAGTGATGCATCGGCAAGGCGTAGGGACATTTTGCGATCGCCTAATCTTTGCCTGAGTCTATCAACTTGCAACAAGACAATCTTTCGCAGTTCCTGTTTTTGTAAGGCGTGGAAGATGATGAGTTCGTCGATGCGGTTGAGGAATTCTGGGCGGAAACTATTTCGCATCGCTTCCATGACACGCCGGCGCATTTCGTCGTAGCGAGCATCATCGCCGGCGACATCGAGAATGTATTGGGAACCGATGTTGCTGGTCATGATGATGATGCTGTTCTTAAAGTCTACGGTATGACCTTGGGCATCAGTCACGCGACCATCATCGAGAATTTGCAGGAAAATATTAAAAACATCGGGATGGGCTTTTTCGATTTCGTCGAAGAGAATGACTGCGTAAGGACGACGCCGAATCGCTTCTGTAAGTTGTCCCCCTTCTTCGTAACCGACGTATCCGGGAGGCGCACCAATTAAGCGGGAAACGGCGTGTTTCTCCATGTATTCGGACATGTCAATTCGTACCAAGGCGTCTTCGCTGTCGAACATATACGCCGCCAAGGCTTTAGCGAGTTCGGTTTTACCCACCCCGGTCGGTCCGAGGAAAACAAAGCTAGCGATGGGACGGTTGGGGTCAGCCAGTCCGGCGCGAGAACGTTGAATTGCATCAGCGACTGCGGTCACGGCTTCGGTTTGTCCGATGACGCGGTGGTGGAGTTCGTCTTCTAAATGTAGGAGTTTCTCTTTTTCAGATTCGACTAATTTACTAATGGGAATTCCTGTCCATTTAGAAATAATTTCGGCAATATCGGCTTCTGTGACTTCTTCGCGCAATAAGGATTTTCCTGTTCTTTGTGCATTTGCTAATTCACTTTCGACTGCTTCTAATTGGCGATGCAAACTGGTTAATTTACCATATTTCAATTCTGCAGCGCGGTTGAGGTCGTAGTCGCGTTCAGCTTGCTGAATCTCTAAATTCACGCGGTCGATTTCTTCTTTGACCGACTGGATTTTATTGATGATATCTTTTTCTGATTGCCATTGAGAATTGAGGGTTCTTTGTTCTTCTTTAAGATCCGCCAGTTCTTTTTCAATTTTTTCGAGACGTTCACGGGAAGCTGGATCGCTTTCTTTTTGCAAAGACAGCTTTTCCATTTCTAATTGTAAAATCTTGCGGTCGATTTCATCCAATTCTTCTGGTTTGGAGGTAATCTCCATTTTCAGTCTAGCTGCGGCTTCGTCTACTAAGTCGATAGCTTTGTCTGGTAAGAAGCGATCGCTAATATAGCGATTAGATAATGTCGCCGCAGCCACTAAAGAACTATCGGAAATTTTCACACCGTGGTGGACTTCATACCGTTCTTTCAATCCGCGTAAAATCGAAATTGTATCTTCAACACTTGGCTGATCGACATAAACCTGCTGGAAACGTCTTTCTAAAGCTGCATCTTTCTCTATATATTTACGATATTCGTCTAAAGTAGTCGCGCCAATACACCGCAACTCACCCCGCGCCAACATGGGTTTTAATAAATTCCCTGCATCCATCGCCCCTTGAGTTGCACCAGCACCAACAACGGTGTGAATTTCATCGATAAATAATACAATATTGCCGCGAGATTCGGTAACTTCTTTTAATACTGCTTTGAGACGTTCTTCAAATTCACCCCGGAATTTTGCTCCCGCAATCAAAGCGCCCATATCTAAAGATATCAGCTTGCGGTCTTTGAGGGATTGGGGAACATCACCGGCGACAATCCGCTGGGCTAATCCTTCAGCTATAGCAGTTTTACCAACACCCGGTTCCCCAATTAATACGGGATTATTCTTGGTGCGACGGGAGAGAATTTGGATAGTCCGACGAATCTCATCATCACGCCCAATTACCGGATCAAGTTGACCTTTACGCGCTGCTTCTGTTAAGTCACGCCCATATTTTTCCAGTGAATCATATTTTCCTTCTGGACTTTGGTCAGTCACTTTCTGGCTCCCACGAATTTGTTTAATAATATTTTTGAGCTTACCTTCATCTAAACCAAATTCTTGGAGTAAACTTTTGCCAAAACGGTCATCTTTGGCGTAAGCCAATAATAAATGTTCAATTGAGATGTATTCGTCTTCAAACTCTTTGCGATACCCATCCGCCCGATCTAAAAGTGTATCTAAACTCCGTCCCAAGTATACAGAACTGCTGCTACCAGAGACTTTCGGCTGACGTTGCAGAAATTGTTCAGTGCGATCGCGGATTTTTTGGAGATTTACAGCCGCTTTAGTTAAAATACCACTGGCTAGACCTTCCTGTTCCAGCAGCGCCTTCATCAGGTGTTCGCTTTCTATCTGCTGTTGCTGATATTGTTTAACAATATCCGGGGTATGGGCGATCGCTTCCCAGGCTTTTTCTGTAAATTGGTTAGGGTTAGTGGGTTGCATAGGCTTTTTGAGGTACCACTCCAGACAGAGACAGAAGAACACTCGCGTTTGGCGATTTCCTCTACGACTGAGAAGTGTTCGCCGCACACCGAATTAATTTTGTTCTATAAAGTCATTGTAAGAAAAGCCGCGCAAATAACTGGATCGGTCTTCACGTCTTTTTCATGTAGTAGTATTACCTGCTGCGAACTCAATTTCATGCCAACTTGCCAATTTTCAGCCAAAGCTAAAAATCGCCGTTGCTGCCAATATAATAGAAATTTGTCTCACGCTCCAGACCCAGAGTTAACTTTTCCCGTCATCTGGAAAAACCAACGCGAAACCTAACCCCACTCCCTACAAGGATACCGAGTCGTGAATAGGGGTAACACCGTTCCACTTTAAGTATGATACAAATACGTTGGTAGGGGCACGGCATTGCCGTGCCTGGTTTCTATATGTATCAGAGTTTTGGTGAAATGGTATAACACCCATTTGATCGGCTATGTGAGAACAATTGTGAGTAGGAGATCTAGGCCTTGCGCCCCGGAAGATCATCGAACTCCTATCTCTCATCCCCTAGTTTCACAGCATCTCTGCGGAGGATTGTCACACTCGCAGGCTTTGAAAGTATTTACGATAACGATACTATGTGAACTGAGTTGATAAATTTTTAATTATAATCACGATTTAGTTACCAATAAATTTATATAAATAGGTGTATATCAGATGTCGCCGCCAGAGTCAATTAAACAATTTAGTAAATGGTTACAAAATTTTGACTATCGCCTGTTAAAAACTGCTGATGATGTGGGGACGAAATTTATTTTATCGGTGTTTGAGTATCTTGGCTACCCTGAAATATGTCATCGTAGCCAATATCCTTTGACCACCTATAACCCAGGAAATCAGACGCAAAAATTTTCGGTCGCTCATGTTTATTTTACCACGGATGATTTTGAGCAACAGAATGCTGAGACATCGCTGATGGTGATTGAAACAATTGCACCGCTGGAAACTAATTTCGATGCAGGAATTAAAAAGGCTAAATTTTATAGTTTGCAATTACAGCCGTTATTTTTTCTAGTAACTAATGGCTACAATCTGCAAGTTTTTCAATTTCAGCGCTACCGTGCCGAAGATTGCTTATTTAATTTAACGATAGATGCACTGACAAATCCCGATATTGCCTCGGAATTCTATAATAAATTAAATTTTGCAGGAATTAAAGATATCAATAAAAATTCAGATAATCTTTTGACAGTTGCTAAATATGGCTTAATCGAAAAATACCTCAGACGCCATCCAGATTTACAAGAGTTTTTGGTCAAATGTGATTTTCAACCTGAAGTTACCCGTCATGGAAATCGGTTGATTGTGGTGCAACCGAAAGTGGCGATCGCCTGTAATTTGCCCAAAGCCATAGGTGAAGGTGATTGTGAGATAGAATTCAGCAGTCTGATTTTAAAAGGGCTAAAAATTAGCGTCAATTATCAAAATATTTTAGGCAATTTCATGCTCGGACTCAACACGCACCCTGAGTGGAAATGTCGTCCTTTTCTCCAACAGTTAGATAAAAATGCTTTTGCAGCCTATTTAGGTGAAACCACTATAATTTTATCCGAAACAGAAACGACAGACTTATGTTTGTGTATTGACGAAATTTGTCGAGAATACAAGAATCATACTATCGAATTTGAGAATAATTTAGAAACCTGGGAATTTGAATTTATAAATTTTGGAGGAATTCGAGGTTTTCAGCTTTTGACAATAGACCCAAAATTGTGGGAACTAATGCATAAGTTTGCTCAGAAATTTGATTATAGTCAAGGAAAATCGGCATGGCATTTATTTCATCAAGAAAATATATCCATCCGGGTGAGTCGGGGAATTCGTGATCATGCGTTTATTGTACCACAAGTTGACAATTGTTTTTATTTATTAAACAATCATAAAATTAAAATCATATATGAAATCAATGATGTACATTTAAAATCTCTAGAAAGAGGAAAAATCAGTTCATGGCAACAAGATATTGGTCTAAGGGGGACTTGGACAGCGAGGTATACAAAAAATTGGTTATTAGAGCAATATATTCCCAAAGTGATTGAGTATTATTCACAGCAGTCTGAATTATTTCAAGCCGACCTGCTACCAGAAATAATCAAGCATAAATTTGCACAAACACCTATTCAAGATATTAATGATATCAAAGATTTTTTACCTTATCTGCGAAATATCCAATCTTGGTTACATAATTATATAGAAAATATTCCGGCTGCACTCTTGCGTGCATATTACCAAGCATTTACAGATTTGGTGCGGAATACAGATTCTGCCATAATTGGCATAGACTATATTATGGGTAATTTGCGTGGAATTGCGTGGAAGAATGCAGCAGAAGAAACTATGAAAACTGGGACGTTTAAAAATGCGATGAATTGCTTAGATCAACAAGTAGCCAGAATAAATAATTGTCAAGTTGAGAAAAGCTTTAACGCCGATTTAATCACTCGGACATTCATCTGGATTATTGAAAACGGCAAAATTAGTTTCTCGCAAGCGCAGATGAATGGGGCGAAACAGGCTTTGTTACCACTTTGGGAACAGTGTCGCTTTGAGATGCGCCATGTATTTCCTTATCGTTAGCGAGTAGTTAAAAATTCTTGAATGCGATTGACAAAATATTCTAAATCTTGTATTAACTTACCTGTACCTCTACGCTCATCCTGGACAGCTAATTGTTCAAGTTGTTCCACAGTCTCCTGCACTGTTGTAGTTCCTATATAGCCCATAGAACTTCTTAGCTGATGGACTTCACCCCTCATCTTTTGAAAGTCTTTAGTGGCGAGTGCTGCTTTAATAGCATCTAAACGGGATATGCTATCTTCAGTGTATATTTGCAATAATTGCCATTCAAATTCTGGATTATTGTCTGATATCTGATGTAATTGTTGCCAATTAATCAAATCTTCCAGGGAACTTTCCTCTAGAGGAAAAACTATTGTTTTAGTGACAAATAACTCTTGTTGGCTGAGAATAATTTGGCTCCAATGCTCTAGCACCATTGTCAATTTATCTTTTCTCACAGGTTTACTTACATAGTCATCCATACCTGCATCGCGACAATTTTGTTCGTCTTCTTTCATTGCATTTGCTGTCATCGCCACTACTATAGGTTGACAACGACTAGCAAAAAACCTATCTGGACGGCGGCGAATTTCTCTGGTAGTTTCTAAGCCATCAAGAATTGGCATTTGACAGTCCATAAGAATTAAATCATAAGGAACCGTTTCGATCAACTGCAAAACTTCTTCACCATTAGCAGCAACATCAGCATCGTAGCCTAAGTTACGCAACTGCTTGAGGGCGACTTTCTGATTTACCAGATTATTTTCTGCTAGTAATAATCTTAATTTAAATTTAGTAGTGCTAGGACTCTGTTGAATTTCTGTAGTCAATAAATTTTGTTTAATCTTATAATCCTTGAAGTTCTCTAAATCCAGTTGAGAACCCAAGATATTCATAATACTATCAAATAGTCGAGATGCTTTGATCGGTTTCGCTAAATAGCCTGAAAAACCTAGATTTATTGCCCGTTCTACCTCATCCCGTTGATTAGTAGCCGTCAGCAAAATCAAAGGTATCTTATTAGTAGCAGAATTTGCCTTCAATTGTGTTCCCAAAGTTATGCCATCCATCTCAGGTATTTGCATATTAATCAAAACCAAATCATAAGGCTTTCCCTGTTCAACAGATTCTGCTAAAGCTTTTAAAGCAACATTAGCCGTCGCAGCCTCATCCACTTGCATACCCCAACGAGTAACTTGATGGTAAATAATCTTGCGATTAGTAATATTGTCATCGACTATTAACAAACGGTGATTAGTCAGTAGCTCAACTTCTTTAACTGGAGAAACTGATAAAGACTGTTTGCTAAAAGTAAGCTCAAACCAAAATTTAGCTCCTTTTCCTAGTTGACTATCCACCCCAATATTTCCTCCCATTAAATTCACCAATTGCTTACAGATAGCTAATCCCAAGCCTGTGCCTCCATACTTGCGGTTAATAGAAGCATCCACTTGAATAAATGGCTGAAATAGTTGACTTTGGTTTTCAGGACTAATACCAAGACCGGTATCGATAACGGCAAAATAAATTGTAGCTGTCGTAGAGCTTTCTGATTTTAGTTCAGCTCGCACAAGTATTTCTCCGCTACTGGTAAACTTGATAGCATTGCTAATCAAATTCATCAAAATTTGTCGCAGGCGACTTACATCTCCTTGGATTTTGGTAGGAACATCACGATTGATTAACGCCGCAACTTCCAAGTTTTTAGTATGGGCTTGAGGCGCTAACAAGTCTAATACTTCTTCCACACAGGTAGACAAGTCAAAATCTAGAGTTTCCAGCATCATTTCCCCAGCCTCAAGTTTGGATAGATCCAAAATTTCGTTAATCAAACTTAATAATGCATCACCGCTAATGCGAATTGTTTCGACAAAATCCCGTTGCTCTGGATTCAGGGGAGTTTCTAACAACAAACCAGTCATCCCCAAAACAGCATTCATGGGGGTGCGAATTTCAGGTTCTTGCGTACAAAGCGCGTGCTTAATTATTAATTAAAGTCTATAAATTTGCTTTTAAATTAAGACTCACAGGCGTTCATGATTTAATTTTTATCAATTTGACCAAAAATACAGAAAATAATGGCTATTATTGTATCTCAGGCAGGGTTTCAAGCTGATTATTTAATAAATTCAGCACGCTAAGTACGGAAGAGCCGAATCGTCGAAACCCCTGTAGCACTAAAACGAGAAAACCCTAAATGGTGAGCATCCTGAAAATATGTAGGTAGAATTAGTGCAAGTGTTTGACCAATAATATCTGAGTAATTCCACCCAAACGTGGCTTCAAAAACAGAATTAACATAGATGACGATTCCTTGATGATCGGTAATGATAACAGGTAATTCACTCTTGTCTTTGAGATTTGCGATCGCCGACATTTTATTTCTAATCCTCAATAACTTTCTGATCAGTTTTGTATGTTTTAGCACATATAAACTCAGGTGGGTTATTTCTGGATTTTCAAATTTCCACCACCCAGCGCAAAATAAGCAAGATTTAGTTTGAGAGATAAATCACTACATCCGCCAACCAAGCCCCTCATTTGACAACCGTATAGATTCATCTATAGACCCTACAGGGTACAGCCTTTTTCACGTAAAAGCAAATATAGGTAATCTTACACCAGGAACAAAGTAAAAAATACCAAATTTCTAGGGTGCGTCAGAAAATAATACAACTGCTGCAGCCTAAATATCTAGGACTGACGCACCCTATGAGATCAAAAATAAACTATTTGATTGTGCTATTTACAACATTTAGCTTTTATGTATTACTGTTATATTAGTAACTGCGTGTATAATTTAATAATGCAGCCAAATGATATTTACTCATTTTGTATCCGTCATAACACTTTTAGTGTTATCACTTTGTGTCTTGTATCTAAAATTTCGTGAGAGGCTAGTCTCAAAAAGATTATCAGTGTTTTTGGGAGTTTTCGTCATAGCTTCTGTGGCGATCGCTAGTGGAAATTTTGTGTCGGCGCAACTAAGCCAAAACCCATCCCCCTTAAATGCCATAACTAGTTTTCCTCTGGCTACTCCCGGAGATCCGACTCCAGAAAACCCGCCACTGCTAACGACGGTGGCTGAACCAAGTAATCTCGGAGAATTTGTTGAAGACCAAACAGCCCTACTCAAGCTAGGAAAATCCCTATTTTGGGATATGCAGCTTGGTAGCGACGGTATTCAATCCTGTGCTACTTGTCACTTTCACGCCGGAGCCGATAACAGATCCAAGAATCAAATCAGCCCTGGTCTTTTGGCATCACTCAAAGATACAACCTTCCAAGTAGGTGGTGGTGCTAATTATCAACTCACGGCGGCAGATTTTCCATTTCACAAACTTGCCGATCCTCAAAATCGCACCAGTACAGTTATTTCTGACACTAACGATGTCACCTCATCCCAAGGTGTATTTTATAGTGTTTTTAATAACATTGTTGCGGGTCAATCCGTAGATTCAACTACATCCAAGCCAGATTCAGACGGCTTTCAAGTCAATGGAATTAATGTGCGTCGAGTTGAGCCACGTAATACCCCAACAGTAATTGATGCAATCTTCAACAAACTCCAGTTTTGGGATGGTAGCGCCAAGGAAACCTTCAATGGGGTGAACATCAAAGGAGCCGCAGACCTGACTGCTAAAGTTTACAAAGCGACAAAACCAAACCAACTAACTGCAGTTTCCGTTTCCCTCAACAATTCCTCTATAGCTTCCTTAGTAACCGGACCACAATTGAGTCCATTTGAGATATCTGCAGATGGTCGTACCTTACCTCAAGTCGGTTCTAAATTTCTGCGAAAAAAAGGCCAGAAGATAAAAAGTCTCAGACCTCTAGGTAAACAACTTGTGCATCCGCAGGACAGCGTTTTAGGCTCTGAAAGTCGCTACCCTAAGCCTGGTCTAGATATTGCATCCTATGATCAGCTAATTCGCAAGGCCTTTAAGAAAGAATGGTGGAAGTCAAAGTCAATCATTGAAGTTGACAGTAATGGAACACCAACAATCCTCAGCAAAAATGATGATTATAACGAGAGCGAGGTAGGACAGACTTTACCGACAAATCAGTTTTCGCTTAGGGATTGGAACTTCTCCTTATTCTCTGGATTAGCAATGCAAGAGTATATGTCTACTCTTGTATCTAACCAGACACCTTTTGATAAATTCCAAGCGGGAAACACCAATGCTCTCACCGTCCAGGAAAAAAGTGGTCTGACTGTATTTGTCAATAATGGGGCTAATGGTGGCGGTAATTGTAACACTTGCCATACAATTCCCGAATTCACCAGGGCTTCAGTCAGAAGAACCGCAGGAGTAGCCACAACAGATTCTGGTAATCCGCTCATCAATAGTAACATTAACGGCTTCATCGCTAACTACGGTGTCAGACCAGCCGCAAATGACCCAGGCGCCGGAAACACTATCACATCACTGTTCAAAACACCTGGACTCCGTAACATCGCCTTGACAGCTCCATATATGCATAACGGTGGGATGGCTACCCTAGAACAAGTAGTAGACTTTTACAATCGTGGTCGGGGTGACGACGGTGGACCAGGTGTAGCACCATTGAACTTAACTGATGCTAAAAAAGCTGATTTGGTAACATTCTTAAAAACCGGACTCACCGATCAGCGAGTTCTCCTTCAGCAAGCACCCTTTGACCATCCCCAATTGTTCATCCCCAATGGACATCCCGGTAATCAATTTTCCGTGATTCCCAGTGGTAATACTAATGGAACTCCTACTGCTACCGATCAGCTAGTCGAAATACCACCCGTTGGTAAAAACGGTGTCACTACTCCCCAGCCAAATTTCTTGAACTAGTTCTGTAGGGTGCGTCAGCATTACACATATGTTGTCGGGGCACATTGTCCATTGGTGTCAACTTACAGCAGTTTTCAGGTAAATAGACCAAATTAGGGCACGGCATTGCCGGCGTCCTACTTTGGTCTGTGGTTATTGTCTGAAAAATGCTAAAATTTTAACCAAACAAGGCATTTGCATAGCTATGGCAACCACGCTGCACAAACCAATTACCTTAGCAGAGTTCCTCAAGCTGCCAGAAACTAAGCCTGCTAGTGAATTTGTCGATAATCGCATCTACCAAAAACCAATGCCACAAGGCAAACATTCTCGCTTACAATTAAAACTGTGTAATGCAATTAACCAAGTAGCTGAACAACAACAAATTGCTTTAGCTTTCCCAGAATTGCGTTGTAGCTTTGGTGGTCGGTCAATTGTGCCAGATGTGGCTGTGTTTACTTGGTCAAGAATTCCTTTTGATGCTGATGGGGAATTTGAGAATAGCTTTGATGTTTATCCTGATTGGACAATTGAAATTTTATCGCCAGAACAAAATACAACTAAGGTAATTAGAAATATTCTCCACTGTCTAAAAAACGGCACTCAATTAGGTTGGTTAATTGATCCAGATGAGCGCTTGGTGCTAGTATTTTTGCCGGGACAACAGCCTTTAGAAATGACTGGCGATGATTATTTACCAGTACCAGAATTTTTACCATTGAATCTCACAGTTACACAGGTTTTCGCATGGTTAAAACCTGCTAATTGACCAAACTCAGTATGCACATAAGTAGGTCGGCGCAAATAAACCGTACGGTCGAGGGTCGTCATTTGTCCTTTGTCATTGGTCATTGGTAAGAGTTTCAGGCTTGTTTACTTTTCTTACAGCAATTTTCACGCAATAACCACAGATCTTCGTAGGGGCGCAAGGCCTTGCGCCCCAAAAGCGTGGTCTATTTACCTGAAAATCAAGCGCATTATTAACGCCGACGAATATCGCAGCTTAATGTATAACCGTTGTTTGTTAGAATATCGATATTTGGATGATAATGATGAAATTCAGCGTTGGTATGATATCCATCCCTTAATTCAAGGCGTACCCGAATTTAAAGAAGCAGTCGCAAAACTTCCATAAATGAAGCTCTGAACTCCGTCCACGAGGCTAAAAGCTCCGTCAACGAGGCTAAAAGCTCCGTCCACGAAGCAAAAAGCTCCGTCCACGAAGCAAAAAGCTCCGTCCACGAAGCAAAAAGCTCCGTCCACGAGGCTAAAAGCTCCGTCAACGAGGCTAAAAGCTCCGTCAACGAGGCTAAAAGCTCCGTCCACGAAGCTAAAAGCTCCGTCCACGAGGCTAAAAGCTCCGCTCACGAAGCAAAAAGCTCCGCTCACGAGGCTAAAAGCTCCGTCCACGAGGCTAAAAGCTCCGCTCACGAAGCAAAAAGCTCCGTCCACGAGGCTAAAAGCTCCGCTCACGAAGCAAAAAGCTCCGCTCACGAGGCTAAAAGCTCCGCTCACGAAGCAAAAAGCTCCGCTCACGAGGCTAAAAGCTCCGTCCACGAGGCTAAAAGCTCCGCTCACGAAGCAAAAAGCTCCGTCCACGAAGCTAAAAGCTCCGTCCACGAGGCTAAAAGCTCCGTCCACGAGGCTAAAAGCTCCGTCAACGAGGCTAAAAGCTCCGTCAACGAGGCTAAAAGCTCCGCATCAGGGACGGGTTCATAAAGATCATCAACTATTAACAAGGATATCGCGCTCACCCGCCCCTACGACATCTCCGGTTTTTTTGGAGCTACATATTTTGTGTTTTTTGTCAATGCGTAAGTCCTATAATATTTTTGTAAATAGTAAATATGCTTTTCCATGAACGCAAATCTAGATAATTGGGATGACGATTTACCCCCAGAACCACAAGCAGCCTATCAAGACTTACTCCGCGCACTCAAGCGCAAAACAGGCTTTGGCTTGTATTTTGTCCAATGTACACCCGTGGAAGCAGACAATTTAATTGTCAAACTTCCCCAGGATATTCAGGGTAAGCATATAGAAGTTTTGCGCTTAGTTGAATCGATTGATAATTTATATGAGCGTGTAGCTGAGTTTGTCAAAAATAAGCAAGTTGATATTTTATTGATTAAAGGTCTGGAATATTCTTTATATAAATATGAAAAAAGAACTTATGGCGCAATCACCGAAAGTAGATTTAGTAATTTAGAAAGTGTACCGCATATTTTAAATCATCTCAATCAACACCGAGAACGGTTTAGAGATGATTTACCGTTTTGTTTTGTATTTCTGTTGCGTTCATTTTCCCTCAACTATTTAATTCACCGCGCCGCAGATTTTTTTGATTGGCGTTCGGGAGTATTTGAATTACCCACTACGCCAGAATTGATAGAACAGGAATCAACCCGTTTATTAGATGAAGCAGATTATGATGAATACTTGAACCTCAGCCAAGAACAAAAAATAGAGAAAATACTGGAAATTCAAGACTTACTAGCAGAGCAACATCAGACAGAAAGTCGTAAGGTTAGGTTACTACGTGAACTCGGTAGATTATTAGATTCTGCTAAAGAATATGAAGCTGCGATCGCTTCCTATGACAAAGCCTTGTCCATTCAACCTGATTACCACCAAGCTTGGAACAACCGGGGGAGTGCGCTAGATGATTTAGGACGCTATCAAGAAGCAATCGCTTCCTATGACAAAGCCTTGTCCATTCAACCTGATGACCACCAAGCTTGGTACAACCGGGGGATTGCGCTACGGAATTTAGGACGCTATCAAGAAGCAATCGCTTCCTATGACAAAGCCTTGTCCATTCAACCTGATGACCACCAAGCTTGGTACAACCGGGGGATTGCGCTACGGAATTTAGGACGCTATCAAGAAGCAATCGCTTCCTATGACAAAGCCTTGTCCATTCAACCTGATGACCACCAAGCTTGGTACAACCGGGGGATTGCGCTACGGAATTTAGGACGCAATGAAGAAGCGTTAACGAAGTTCTGCGAAGCGATCGCTTCCTATGACAAAGCCTTGTCAATTCAACCTGATGACCACTATGCTTGGTATGGTAAAGCTTGCTGTTACGCCCTTCAAGGTAATATTAATCAAGCAATTGAAAACCTGCAAATTGCAATTAATTTAAATCCTGAAAAATGGCGTGAATGGGCAAAAACTGACACAGATTTTGATAGCATTCGCGATGATGAGCGGTTTCAGGCGTTGATTCAAGAATAGCTAATGAGCAATTAAACCTTTATAAATCTTCCAATAATGCTTGAAACTGCTCAGGTGTAAGCTCAATTTCTCGGAGAATTTCTCTAATTACTCCCTTCCCGGTCTTTGATTACCTATAATTTCCCTTTTTTCTTTGCGCCTTTGCGCCTTTGCGTGAGCTAAAAATTATTTCGGTAATCTTTCAGCGGTTCGGGAGTAGCGGACGAGCAATATCTCTACCTGGATGATTAGGTACTGTTGTTGTTCTACCATCGGTATGTCTATAAAACAATACAGTTCAGTTAAGGAAAATTGTCGTAGGGGCACGGCACGAATAAAATTGTCATTAGAAGAAAAAATTTTGGATGCCGTGCCCCTACAGTGTATATCATTCGAGCCTAACTGAACTGTATTGGTCTATAAAATACATGACTTCCTTTTTGTCGAACAGGCTCAAAGCCAAGACTGAGAAGTACCTTCTCCATCGTTTTCAAGTTGACAATGGGAAGCCGACTCATACTGCTACCTCAATCTGCTGTAATCCCACGAACTGAGGTAAATCTTCTATTGAATATTGATATTCTTCTAAACACAACTCCAAAACTTCTTTAAGATTGACCTGGAGTTCATCTAAAGTAGATCCCTGAGTATGAGCGCCAGGAATTCCGGGGACAATACCCACATATAATTTGGTTTCTGCATCCCACTCAATATAAGCTGTAAAAGTTTTCATAATTTTATCTTTAAAACTGAACAGTTTAAAACACACAGTATTCTGATCGCTGAAGCAAGATAACTATGATATCGCCAATCACGCCACAGCAAAACCTGTATGTTGTCGTATTTTAGGATGACGAAAACCAAGAACTATATCTTGTTTAGGAACTCCGGCTTCTAGTAAATCAGTGGCGACACCTTCTTCAGTGTCATCGCATTGAATCCATATTTTTTCACCAATTAAACTTAAATGAATCGGTGTAGCATGAAGATATTTATCACCACTCCAACCGATATCCAAAATTAAGTATTGTCCCCGCTCATCATCAAATAAAACTTGAGAGGAATAACCATCGGGTAGCGCAGTGCGATAATCGGCATGATTTTGCAGTATGCTTTTAATAATGTCTTGGTATTTTAATCGGGTATCCATTGCACTATCGCCTCACTTTCATCATCAAAGACAATTAGCTTGATAATTTTGTTTTTAAGTAACATTTGTCCCAATTCTATGGTAAACACGCTGTTAAAGGTTGGTCGAGAAACCGCCAAATAAAGGCTGCGATCGCTCCCCACTTCGTTCAGGATTTGGCGATACAGGACATACTGTCCCAATGCTTGCTCCAAATCTTTTACGTCAGACTGTCCTACAAAACTCTTGACTTCCACAACAATTCTTTGGGTTCCTTTTTCAGCACTGATGAGACGTTCTGCACCCAAGTCCGCAGATAGGCGCTTTTTACCTATTTGCAATGGAAAGGGATCGTGGGTAATTGTCCAGCCATCTTTCTGTAAGGCAAATTTCACAGTGTTGTGGTAAATATCTTTTGCAGGCACAGTAAAATCCAACCACATGAGAATTGCAAGGGGATTCATCTATTCTGACTGTTTTTTAGCACGGATGAGCGATCGCCCCATCACATCACCTCACAACTAAATCTATGACACAATAAACCTATTGTCCCACAAGCAATGTCATCGGCTACCACCTATGGTTTCTACCATCAAGCGTCGCTACACATTAGACGAATATCGCGCCATCGAACAAAAAGCAGAAGCACGCAGCGAATATCGAGATGGAGAAATTGTACCCATGTCAGGAGGAACACTCAAACACAGTCGCATCGGTCGGAATATTTTAACCTATCTTACCTCTGCGCTACGCGATACTCAATTTGAGCCAATTAACAGCGATTTACGGCTGTGGATTCCCGAACATCAGCGCGGAGTTTATCCAGACGTGATGGTTTTTGACGGTGAACCGCAACTGAATGGGGAACGATTCGATGAAGTCTTAAATCCTACACTAATTGTTGAAGTTTTATCACCTTCCACCGCCGATTATGACCGACAAAGTAAATTTCGCATGTATCGCTCAATTAAAAGTTTTAGCGAATATTTATTAGTCGAACAAGATGAACCTTTTATAGAAAAATATAGCAAACAAGCGCAAGGTTGGTTGCTCAGTGAATTTAACAACTTGCAGCAATCTATTACCCTACAATCAGTTGGGATAGAATTACCAATAACAGAAATTTATCGCGGCGTTGTTTTTGAGTAATGCAGTTTTCAGGTAAATAGACCCAACAAAAACCCGGAAATATTTCGATTCAACGCAAACAACGTATCGCGACTAACAAACCCCTCGCCTTATTCAAAGTCTCCTCATATTCCTTCTCAGGGTCAGAATCAGCCACCAAACCGGCGCCCGCTTGCACAGTTACCGTATTATCACGCAATACCATTGTCCGAATTGCTATCGCAGTATTCAATTGCCCTTCAAAATCGTAATATCCATACACACCAGAATACACACCACGGCGGCTAGGCTCTAATTCATTGATAATTTCCATTGCTCTAATTTTGGGTGCGCCACTGACTGTACCGGCGGGGAAGGAAGCTTTGAGTAAATCCCATGCGGTTTTATCTGCTGCTAATTTACCGACGACATTACTGACAATATGCATCACATGGGAGTAGCGTTCCACTACCATTAATTCATCAACTTTGACGCTACCACTTTCACAAACGCGCCCCAAATCATTGCGCCCTAAATCAACCAGCATGACGTGTTCAGCGATTTCTTTGGGGTCTTGGAGTAAATCCGCTGCTAAGGCTGTATCTTCAATGCTTGTTTTTCCCCGTGGACGTGTCCCCGCTATCGGGCGAACTGTGGCGATTATCTCACCATCTGCATCCCGTTCGGCTTTCACCATGACTTCAGGACTCGAACCGATGATTTGCCAATCGAGTAAGTTAAAGAACGCCATGTAAGGCGATGGATTAATCTGGCGCAGGGAACGGTAAAGGGCGAAGGGGTCGCCTGTGTATTCTGTTGATAGACGCTGGGAAATGACTACTTGAAAGATATCCCCAGCTTTGATATAATCTTTTGCCTTTTGGACACTGGCGCAGAATTCTGGGCGGGTGAAGTTGCTGGTGTATTCCGCCGTTGTGGAGGGAGAAACTGCAGATGGGGGCGTCCATGACAATCTGGTTTTTTCGGGCGACAGGGGTAGAGATAGCTTGTCTACCATTTGAGAGACGCGATCGCCTGCTTGTTGATAAGCTACCTGTAAATCAACATTCTCTTCACGTAAATCAGCATAGGCGATCGCCCAAATTTTCCGCTTTACCTGGTCAAAAATCAACAGGTGGTCTACCTGCATCCACAATCCATCCGGGATATTACGCTCATCAGGTGGATGAACTGGCACTCGTGGTTCAATCCAGCGAATCAACTCATAGCCCCAAAACCCAAATAAACCGCCGATTCCTGGCGGTAATTGGGGTAACTTCACTGGGCGATAAGGTGCGACACATTGGGCTAAGGCTGTAAATGGGTCGCCTGCAAACACCACCTGGGAACCGTTGCGCTGTTTCTGGGTTGTACTATTTCCCCTTGCTTCCAACACCCACAGCGGATCGCAACCAACAAAACTATAACGTCCCAGTTTTTCCCCACCTTCCACCGATTCCAATAAAAAGCTATAAGGCTGACCAGCACAAACTTTATACCAAGCTGATACAGGCGTATCCAAGTCTGCGATCAATTCTTGATACACCGGTACAAAATTACCTTGCAACGCTAACTCTTTAAATTCTTCAAAATTGGGAAATATCATAGACACCTGAAGGCTTAAGGGTTAGGGATTAGGGATTAGGGATTAGGGATTAGGGATTAGGGATTAGGGATTAGGGATTAGGGATTAGGGATTGAGAATTGTATCCAGTCCCCAGTCCCCAATCCCCATTACCTAGACCTATGCGTCGTGGGTAGCTTTACCACTGAACTTGAGTTCTGATGCATTGGGATTTTGTCCAATTCGGCGTGGTACATAACGTACTTTCTCACGACCTGCGTTCACTTTTTCAGGGAAGACGCCATCAGCTGGGTGAATTAAAGTAGTTTCGCCGCTGGGCAAAATCCGGTAAATTTTGTAGTCTGTAATTTTAAATTTCCGGAGTTGAGCTCCCAACGCGATACCATATTCTTTCCGAGCTATGTACAGCAGGTTTTCGCCTTGGAGCATGGTAGCAGCGCCACCTGTAGGCAATTCAAATACCTGCTGCTTAGGGCTAGTCCAGGTAATAGCGTACTTTTCTTCCACTTCTGCTTTTGTCAGCAAGCCACCAGTGCTGCCAGCAAATAACGGGGTTTTTCCAGAAAGTGTTTCTGCCATAAAAAAGTAGTCTCTCAACGTTTTTAGGGCATCCTAACACCGCAGACAGCATAATATTGCGATCGCGTTATAGTCTGTAACAGTTTTTAGTCAAGGGTCAAGGGTCAAGGGTCAAGGGTCAAGGGTCAAGGGTCAAGGGTCAAGGGTCAAGGGTCAAGGGTCAAGGGTCAAGGGTCAAGGGTCAAGGGTCAAGGGTCAAGGGTCAAGGGTCAAGGGTCAAGGGTCAAGGGTCAAGGGTCAAGGGTCAAGGGTCAAGGGTCAAGGGTCAAGGGTCAAGGGTCAAGGGTCAAGGGTCAAGGGTCAAGGGTCAAGGGTCAAGGGTCAAGGGTCAAGGGTCAAGGGTCAAGGGTCAAGGGTCAAGGGTCAAGGGTCAAGGGTCAAGGGTCAAGGGTCAAGGGTCAAGGGTCAAGGGTCAAGGGTCAAGGGTCAAGGGTCAAGGGTCAAGGGTCAAGGGTCAAGGGTCAAGGGTCAAGGGTCAAGGGTCAAGGGTCAAGGGTCAAGGGTCAAGGGTCAAGGGTCAAGGGTCAAGGGTCAAGGGTCAAGGGTCAAGGGTCAAGGGTCAAGGGTCAAGGGTCAAGGGTCAAGGGTCAAGGGTCAAGGGTCAAGGGTCAAGGGTCAAGGGTCAATCGGTAATCCCCATGCCCTATTTCCTATTTCCTCTTGACTTTTGACCGCTTTTCCTCTTGGGTAGCCTGAACAATGGGAATGGTAAAATGAAACTGACTGCCCTGGTCTTTGCCAGCTGATTCTGCCCAAATTTCACCCCCCCAGCCGTTGACAATTTGCCGACAAATTGCTAGTCCTAGTCCAGTGCCACTTGTAGTCCGTCGCAAGGCGCCTTCTTCTTGGTAGAAGCGGTCAAAAACGACTTCTAGGCGATTGGTTTCTATACCCCGTCCAGTGTCCGCTACTGTCACCTCGACCATCTGATTGCCGTTATGAGTGGCTTTAATCGCAATTTCGCCTTGTGGGGGCGTAAATTTGCAAGCGTTATCTATCAGTTTTGCTAATACTTCCACCAGCCAATCACCGTCAGCTCTGATCAAAGGGAGATTATCGGCAATTTGAGTCTTGATTTGCGGGGGCTGTTCGGTTCCAGAACGGGTGCGAATGCGGCTGAGTGATAGATCCACACATTCTTTTAAGGCGAGGGATTCTGGATGCCATTCTACCCGTCCGCTTTCTAGGTTGGAAAGTGTGAGGAAATCTTGTACCAGTTTTCGCATCCGTTCTGAGTCGGAAAGGGCGGTGTTGAGCATGATTTGCTGCAACTCTAGGGGCATATCTGGTTCGCTGGCGAGGCTTTCTAGGCACACTTGAATGGTGGATAATGGGGTGCGGAGTTCGTGTCCAGTGATGGCTATAAGGTTGCTGCGGGTGCGGTCAAGGGCTTCTAGTTGTTGGTTAAGTTCTTCTAAGTTGGCGTAAGCTTCGGCTTGAATTAACGCGGCTCCGACTTGGGTGGCGATCGCTTTTACCAAGTCTAATTCCCCTAGTTGGCACTCATGGGGTGGTAGGCTGCAATAGTGTAACTCGACTATGCCCAACAATCGACCCTGATATAACACTGGTTCGATTACCCAAGACCGAATGACAAACTTGCTGGCGATCGCCGTTAGTGCTGGTGAACTGGTAACGCGATAGTCAATCAGGGTGTTGCTAATACAGATCCCCTCTTGTTGTTCCACAACTTCCTGAAATAGAGGATTATTTGCTAATTGCCAAGTTTGCCCACAAATAGATACTATACCCGGCATCAAGAATTCGTGTTCAATGATTGCTTTAGCTTCGGTTGCGTGAGCGCGGTAAATTAAACAACGACCTGCTCCCATGTGTTGTCCCAATTCTTGGGCTGCTACCTCTAGCACTTCATGCGGATCGAGCGATCGCCGAATGGCGGTGCTAATCGAGTTAATTAACCTTTCTTTACGTGCTTGGGCGGTAATTGAACGGTAAGCTTTGTGTAATTTGTACTGACTAGCTTGCAGGTAAGTGACTAAACGTTGCACGAAGGGGTCAGTATCGATATCACAAGCATATTCGCTGATTTGGGCTACGCCTGAGTTGCTTCTGGGTTCACCGATACCAAATCTCTGGCGGGCTTGTGCAATTTTGCCAGCCAGAGATGGTCTATAAACTAAAATCCTGTTTAATAGTAATTCTGCCGCTTTGAGGCTAACCCCCCGCTCCGAAGTCCAAATTCCTTCAAACCTTCGTGCTGTGTCCATGTCTAAACTAGGACTTAGCTCCGGTACTTGCTGATTTTTCGCTATCGAGCCTAGGCTTTCTCGACATACCAGACAAGTAGCATAATTATCAGCAATTACCACCAAATGCCACTCTTGACTTAGGGCATCCTCTGGCTCAAAAGCTACTTTTTCATAGTGTCCCGAGCTATTCCTAAAATCTGTTTCTGGTGCCGATAACACGTATATTTGATTACTTCGTACTGCCAGCCTTTGGTATCGATGAGCTTCTTGACGGTAAAAACGCTCACGTTGGAAGCTAGCAATCACCAGGGGCTGCTCCAAAGTCGCCGCCAAAACCTGATCTTCCATCGCATGGGAAAGGGCGGTTAGTGAGGCCTTGAAATATAGTTGAGGCCGCAGATAGGGTAGGGACTGTAGCAGATCACTCAGCACGGAAATCGGAATGCTCATGAATATGGTTAAAGAGCCAAAATATCGACAAGATCCACGTCACAGTTGCATTGTACAAATTAAGTCGCTCGCCGCAAATAAAGTGTACTGCTCAGAGTCGTCATTTATCCTTTGTCATTGATTATTGGTAAGGATTTCCAGCTTATTTACGTTTCGTAACATAACTGGCAAAGTTGCCCAGTTCTTTAGGGTAGGGTGCGTCAGTACCAATAATTTCTGGCGATGTCAACCAATTTTGGATTTTAGCAGGACTTACGCACTAGGCTATTTGTGGATATCGGCCAAGTGGGCATAGGGCATTGGTTAATTTTTCCTACCCGGCGCCTGTCGCCCCATGTCCAACCCAAACCCTTGATGCGCAGCCAAAGGAGCGATCGCAGTAATCAACCTAATTCAGGTTACAACGGCATATTTGTGCTGTTTGGTCAGTACTTCGACCACGGTCTCGATTTCATTGAAAAAGGCGGCAATATCGGTGCTGATGGACAGAGAGCGAGGATAGTAATCCCCCTGGGGGATTTGGCAACGACATTTTCATCCTGGGTATGATAAAACTTTAAACAAAATATAGTCTAGCATAGTCAGATATAGTCTAAAAGACAGTCCTAATGAAATTATCTGATTATGCTAAAACCTTGGGGATTTCGTACCTTACCGCTTGGCGACATGACAAAGCAGGTAAAATACCATATCCAACAGAGCAACTTCCCACGGGTACGGTAATTGTTGATTACGACCCAATACTGCGTAGGATTTGCAGGGGAGGCATGGGAGGCAGGGGAAGCAGGGGAGGCAAAACTCAACGCCAGCCTCCATTTCTCCCCCTGCTCCAAGAGCTTGCCTCAACCAAGAAATTTGTTAACCGAGCAGTATTGGATTACGACCCGAAAAAGATATCAGGGCAAAGCGCAAAACCGAAAAAATTGGGATCTTCCGTACTTAGCGTGCTGAATTTGTTAAAAAATAAGTTTGAAACCCTTGCGTGGCTCCGATAAAAGCCATTATTTTTTGTATTTGAGCTACTGTTACTAAAAATCAAATTATAAACGCCTGTAAGCCTTGTTATTAAAGCAATTTAATCGACTTTCATTAATAATTAAGCACGCTACACACGCAAGAGCCAAAAACTTTGGCTACAGCGATTGTTTTTGAATATATCCCACATTCCGCACCCAGTAGTGTCACACAGCATAATTACTTAGAATATAGGATTATTAGACTACTAATTATACCTTTTAAGCGCAGCTTATCTGTTAATATAATGATAATATGTATAATACATAACTTTATGTTCTCATCAAAATCAGTAAAATACGATTGTGACATGTTAAATCACTCATTGGAACTATCACTACCCAATTATGTTCATATTGCATCTAGATACTGTTCCGTTTCCTAATTTGCTGGGTTTTTTATCTTTATTCGCTTACATTTGCACGTTATTACCGAGTAATATTAGAGTCGTTTTTCCAGCGATAAAAAAATCAAAAATAATAATTAAATTATTGCAATATCGCCGAGAAATCGGTGTATTAGCTTTCTTATTAGCTGTAGGTCATGGTTATTTATTAGTAATCAAGAGGAATTTTGATTTTTTTGATATTAAAACTTACGGAGTGTATATTCATGGCAGCGCCACATTTATTATATTCACCTTACTAGCTTTCACCTCTAATAATTGGAGTGTAAAAAAACTCAAAGCTAATTGGCGACAGTTGCATAAATTAACCTACTTAGCAATGTTCTTATTATTTTGGCATGTTCACGACAAAATGTTGGGACATTGGAGTTGGGCGACACCGTTGGCATCTTGTGGAATCACATTAGTAATTATTTTGTTTTTCAGAAGAAGATGGTTGGAGCAAAAAAAGAAAGATTTTATCAATCATCAAGCTTTTAATTTCGTCATTATTGGTTTATTGTTTTTTGCTACCACACTTGGATTAGACAAGGTTAGATCGCTTTCAAATGCAGCGACTAATGATTCAAATCAAGAACAGCAAAGAATCAGGACTTTCCATGATAGAGCATGGGTTTATTCAGTCGCAATTAGTCCAGATAATCAAACTCTCGTCAGCGGTAATTATGATAAGAGTGTTAATATATTTAATCTCAATACTGGCAAATTAATTCACACTCTTAATGGACACGTATCCGCTGTTGAATCCGTCGCGATTACCTCTGATGGAAATGTTATAGCTAGTGGTAGTTGGGATAAAAAAATTAAGTTGTGGAATTTAAAAACGGGGAAACTAATCCGCACCTTATCTGGACATTCAGATGATGTAAAAGCGATTGCTTTCAGTCGGGATGGAAAAACTTTAGCTAGTGCTAGCTGGGATAAAACTGTTAAGCTGTGGGATGTAGAAACTGGTAAAATACTCCGGGTTTTCCAGCATTCCGACCCAGTGAGAACAGTGGCTATTAGTCCAGATGGGCAGATGATTGTGAGTGGTTGTGAAGATGGCAAAGTCATCATTTGGCAGATGACTAGTGGTAAATTAAACATACCTCTGGCGGCGCATAATCAAGCAGTTCGTTCTGTAGCCTTCAGTGCTGATGGTCAAACTCTGGCTAGTGCTAGTAATGACCAAACAATTAAGTTATGGAATCTCCAGACTGGACAGTTACTCCATACTCTCCCAGGACATAAAAACGCAATTTATTCTGTAGCCTTCAGTGCTGATGGTCAAACTCTCGCTAGTGGTAGCTATGATCAAACGATTAAGTTGTGGAATCTACAAAATGGACAGTTGATTCGTACTCTCCCAGGACATAAAAACGCAATTTATTCTGTAGCCTTCAGTGCTGATGGTCAAACTCTCGCTAGTGGTAGCCAAGATGCAACTATTAAGATTTGGCGATTGTCTAAGGGGCTAGGGATTAGGGATTAGGGATTAGGGATTGGGGATTGGGGATTGGGGCGTGTTTTCAAACTATTTGTTGAGATATCCCTAAATCCAGATGATACCAGCTTCTGGGGCAGGGCAATCTTACCTACTCATATCTTGCCGCAGCGATGTCATGCACAACTTTAATCACTAGGTTATTTATAGATTTTCGCTCTTCTGACAGATCCGCCACTGACTATAAGTCAGTGTCTCATAGCTGAATAGCACTAAGTTACAGCCATTTTCAGGTAAATAGACCACGCTTTTGGGGCGCAAGGCCTTGCGCCCCTACGAAGATCTATAGTATTAATTATATTAAAAGTAATGTTGTTATTCCTAGAGATAGAATTAAATAAGGAATACTGTAAATTATAATGGAACCTGGCAAATAAAGAAGGAAAAATCTATAGTTATAGATTTACAGTGGCATTAGAGGAGCAATAATTGCTGTGATTCAAGCAATCCATACTAGTGTTAAAGGTAGAGTTAGATACAAAGTTAAGGAACTTTATCGTTCACATTCTCTGAAAGAATATTTGGAGCGATCGCTCTCCAATATGGCAGAGATAATATCGGTTTGCGCTAATCCGTTAACCAGCAATATATTGGTAATTTTTCAGACAGATACTAACTATCGCAGCGTTGGATTTTTGATTGAAAAACTTATTTTAGATTACAAAAAACAAAATAAAGAACTTCAGCCAGAGAAATTATCAAAACAGCAAAGAAAACATAAAAACCTTGTTATAAATGCCCAAGCACAAAAGATAGAAAATTGGCATTTAATGGAAGTACCTCAAGTTCTTGATGAATTCCAAACTTCAAAAGCATCAGGATTATCTACTGAGTTGGCTACGGAAAACCTCAAGAAATATGGACAGAATATTCTAGGAGAAACTGCTACTCGTTCGGATTTGAGTATTTTAATTGAGCAATTTAAATCTTTACCAGTGGCTTTACTTGGCGTGGCGGCGGGGATTTCGGTCTTTACTGGGGGAATTGTTGATGCTGTAGTGATTCTGGGTGTGATTGGTCTAAATGCGGTGATTGGTTATGCGACAGAAAGCCAGTCAGAAAGAATTATTAATGCCCTCAAAAGTCGGGAACAAACATTAACTTGGGTAATTAGAGATAGTCATCAACTAGAAATACCGACAGAAAATATTGTCTTAGGAGATATTTTAGTTCTCAAACCTGGTATTTATGTAGCCGCAGATGCTCGACTGATTGAGGCAGATAATCTGAGTATAGATGAGTCTGCCCTAACTGGAGAAAGTATACCAATCACCAAAATAACTGAATCCTTGATTGGTGAAGACTTCCCGTTAGGCGATCGCTTCAATATAGTTTATAAAGGAACTTTAGTCACCGGTGGTCAAGGACTAGCTGTGGTGGTGACGACGGGAAAATTTACAGAAATGGGTAAGATCCAACAACTGGTTGGTGAAGCAACCACCATGCAAACCCCCCTAGCCAAACAACTAGATAAGGTAGGAACTCAACTGGTTTTAATCAGTATGGGAATTTGCGGTCTTGTCTTTGGAATGGGACTGTTACGGGGATATGGTTTAGCACAAATGTTGACAACATCTATATCCTTAGCGGTAGCTGCAGTTCCCGAAGGTTTACCCACAATTGCGACCACAACCCTAGCCTTGGGTATCAGAGATATGAGGAAAAATAACGTCCTCGTTCGCAGTTTGAATGCGGTGGAAGCGTTAGGTTCTGTACAGACAATTTGCTTAGATAAAACCGGGACTATTACCGAAAATAGGATGTCCGTGGTCGAGATACATGCAAATAGTCGATACATCACCGTATCTGATGGTGAGTTTATCGCCCAAGGAGAGAATATCAACCCCTATACTTGCGATGAACTGTTAAAACTGATTCATGTTTCGGTTCTGTGCAATGAAACTCAAGTCAGCAAACAAGGAGATGGTCAGTATGTTGTGACCGGTTCAGCCACGGAAAATGCCCTAATTTATATGGGAATTAGCGCTGGGGTGGATATCATACAGCTAAGACAAAAATATTCCCTTGTGCAAACTAACCTGCGCTCAGAAAACCGTAATATCATGAGTACAATTCATCGAACTGATGAGCAACAGCAGTTTGTGGCTCTTAAAGGTAATCCTGCCGAAGTCGTCGAGATTTGCCAAAGGCGGATAAAACATGGGGAAATAGTACCTTTAACAAAAAAAGATAGAGAGGCGATTGAAATGGAAAACGATCGCATGGCAGGTAAAGCGCTACGGGTGTTAGGAATAGCTTATGCTGATATAGATGAGGTTAACAACGGCAATCATTATGAGTCAAACCTAATCTGGTTAGGACTTGTAGGTATGGCAGATCCCATCCGTAAAGGGGTCAAACAATTGATTGCGGACTTTCATCAAGCGGGGATTGATACAGTGATGATTACTGGCGATCAAAGTCCAACCGCCTATGCGATCGCTAAAGAATTACAATTGAACAGAGATCCCCAACTAGAAATTCTCGATTCTACCAACCTCAATAATCTCACGCCTGAAGCCTTAATCGCACTCAGTGATAAAGTAGATGTATTTGCCCGCATCAGTCCTAGCAATAAACTGCAAATCGTTCAGGCTTTGCAAGGCGCCGGTAAAGTTGTCGCCATGACCGGCGATGGAATTAACGATGCACCAGCCCTGAAAGCCGCACAAGTTGGCGTAGCAATGGGTAAAGACGGCACCGATGTAGCGCGGGAAGTTGCAGATATTATACTCGAAGATGACAGGCTAGAAACGATGATGATTGCCGTCAGTCGAGGACGAACAATCTATAACAACATCCGCAAATCCGTGCATTTCCTCTTATCCACCAACCTCAGCGAAATCATAGTCATGACTACAGCCACCGCAGTTGGTATTGGTGAACCCTTGAATGCGATCCAACTCCTGTGGCTAAATTTAGTTACCGACATCTTCCCCGGTCTTTCCCTGGCGATGGAAGCACCAGAACCAGAAGTTTTGAGTCAGCCACCCCGCAGTCCTGACGAACCAATTATCAAAAATTCCGATTTTGGCAGAATTGCCTTTGAGTCTGCAATCATCTCTGCCAGTACTCTAACAGCCTATAGCTACGGCTTGACCAGATATGGTATTGGACCTGTAGCCAGCACCATTGCTTTTTTGAGCTTAACATCCGGTCAACTGCTACATACTATTAGCAGTCGTTCGGAAACCCACAGCATATTTAGTCAAGAAAGACTGCCAAATAATCCTTATTTAAATGCTGCTCTTATCGGTTCTTTTGCCATTCAAATCTTAGCTATAACTATTCCCCAACTGAGGAGTTTGTTGAAGATTGCACCAATTAATCTTGTGGATGGCTTGGTGATTGGCGGTAGTGCTTTACTACCGCTGTTAGTGAATGAAAGTACGAAACATCTTAGACCTAGTGAACAAGTTTATATCCAAGATTCTCAAGCAGCCTGATAGGCAAAGGGAATATCGATGAAAAAAGATTTTATGTTTACATCTGAATCAGTCACAGAGGGGCATCCTGATAAACTATGTGATCAAATTAGTGATGCGATTGTAGATCGGTTTTTGCAGCAAGATCATTACGCCAGGGTAATCACAGAATGTGCAGTATCTACAGGCATTGTTTTTATCGCTGCCCGATTTGAACCAAATGCCAACGTAGATTTTACTAATATAGCAAGACAGGTAATTGATCAGGTTGGGTATCAACAGTCAGAATTTAATGGTAAGACCTGTAGTATTTTGACCAGTTTAAGGGAATTACCTCCCAACCCATATCATTTATTTGATGAAAAAAGTCTATCGGATGAAGAAATAGAGCAAATTAATGTTAACAATCAAGCAACAGTTTTTGGCTTTGCCTGTAATCAAACAGATGCTTTGATGCCATTGCCAATATGGCTAGCGCACAAACTAGCCAGACAAATTAGTGAAGTGAGACGAGAAAACATTTTACCATATCTGACCCCAGATGGTAAAACTCAAGTAGGAGTTGAATATAAAAATCGCCGACCTTATAGAATTCACAGCATTACAGTTATTGCTAGTCAAACCAAAGCTGCAAAACCGCAATTGGAGCAATTAAAGAAGGATATTCGAGAAGCTGTGATTCAGCCTGTATTTGAGGATGAAGATATTAAACCAGATGAAAAGACCAGAATATTTATCAATCCTGATGGTCCATTTGTGATTGGTGGACCAGGTGTACATGCAGGGTTAACAGGCAGAAAAAATGCCATAGATACTTATGGTGAATATTCCAAACATAGTGGTTCAGCTTTAAGTGGTAAAGATCCCATTCGGATAGATAGAGTAGGTGCTTATGCTGCTCGTTATGCTGCCAAAAATGTCGTAGCAGCCCAAATTGCTGATGAATGTGAAGTGCAACTAAGTTATTCTATCGGACTTTCTCGACCTGTGAGTATTCAAGTAGAAACTTTTGGCACGGGGAAAATTTCTGATGAAGAAATCACCACAGTTTTAGAGAAGCATTTTGATTTCCGTCTTGCAGGTATTATCAAACAATTTAATTTGAGATATCTACCTTCACTTGCTAACGGTGGCTTCTATAGAAAACTTGCTGCTTACGGTCATGTGGGTAGGATGGATCTAGAGCTTCCTTGGGAAAAAGTAGATAAAGTTGCAATACTGCTTGGTTAAGCCCGAAACCCCGTCCCTACCTTCGTACTTGCTCATGGCTAAAGTAAGCTTTTAGCTTACTAGGTAGGATTTTAACCCATTTCAATGGGTTTAAGCTAAAAGCTAGAAATTTATTTCCTCGCTCACAACCTACGCAGTATAGCGTTTCTCGCCCTAGTGAGGTACATCGGTAAGGGCACGGCAGTGCCGTGCCCCTACATCGCGTGATACAATTTTGTACCTCATCTGAATAGGAAGTGCTTTTTTGGATAAAGTTGGTGTGTTTTAAATCAGTCTGAATAGATTTTTCAACTGTGATCAAGCTACGTCCAAACTTCTCCATTAGAATCCTGGTAAGTGGTGCGGCTTAAGCAGCAAAGGAATTTAATACTCGTGTCACTGCGTCAATAAATTTTTCACCCCAAATGCTGGATAGTAACCCACATGATATAATCAGCAATGATGCAATGCCTACTTGAACTAAGTTCAAATCTATGGACGACCCATAGGAGATAGGAATGCTTACCACAAAAGCACCAAGTGCAGCACCACCAAGAAATCGGTAGATAAGTTTAGCGCGGGAACGAAGTTTTAGATCAGTGTTTTCAGAAGTCATAAAGGGTTCCTTCAAAATCGTGACATACTCCCACACTGACTGCAAGCAGTACAGTGTGGGCTTCTCACCCAATCCAGCTATTGCTTCGGAGGCGATGAGCTTTGTTTAGAGTCCACGAGATGCCCCTCCGCAGACTTGAACAATACAAAAATGTTCAACACCTGTGTACTGTCAGAGTTTTACCTACCCACAGAATCGACACACAAATGCCTGTTACTGGGTAGAACCCCATACTCTGAGTTGTCTTGGCGCAGCCTCTCCCTTTGGGAGAAGGTTCAGATTAAGGATGACCAACATTTTCGGCTTTGCCATCCAGTATCATTGTAATAGAAATATCATTACAGTGTAATGGTAAAAGTAAATTTAAATATCCGTGTAGAACAATCAGAGATGGAAATATTAGAAAGCTATGCAAAGCATTCAGGAAGAACCAAAACAGATATTATTCGTGAATACATTAGGAACTTGGCGATTCGTCGCCCACCCCATCACCCATCTGATTGAAATCAAATATTGTTCGGGGGTGGAACTCCGCACTTCGTGCCGCTCCGCTAACATCGCCCAAAAATTCATCTCATCGCTCCTGCTTTCCTTCGGAACGCTAACGCGAACGCAGTGAGCGAGAGGCTTCTTTTTGTTCAAGCTAAACAATATCATATATATGATGCACTACTCACCTTTATTACCAAAGAAATGGGTTAGAGCCAAAAAGCTTAACCCGTGACTGTGACGCCTGCTCCGGTTCTGTAAAACCTAATCCAACTCCCGGCGTCCTTCCAAAGCCCTTGCTAGCGTCACCTCGTCAGCGTACTCCAAATCACCACCCACAGGCAAACCAAAGGCAATCCGCGTCACCTTGGTAAAGGGTTTCAGTAGCTGACCGACATATAGTGTAGTGGTTTCCCCTTCCACACTCGGACTAATTGCCAAAATAACTTCTTGAGGTTTTTGTTGACTCACGCGCCTAACTAAAGCTTGGATAGTCAACTGTTCTGGTCCAATACCATCCATAGGGGAAATGACCCCACCCAAAACGTGATATTTACCTTTATACTCGCGGGTTTTTTCCAGCGCAATCACATCACGAGAATCTGCAACTATGCAGATAGTGCTATTGTCGCGGTTAGGGTTGCGGCAGATTTCACAAACCGGTTCAGCAGATAGGTGATAGCAGACAGAACATAAACCTATCTGTTTTTTGGCATCAATCAGGGCTTGTGCTAAAGCCTCTACTTCGGCTTCTGGGCGCTTCAAAATATGCAAAGCTAGGCGCTGGGCTGATTTTGGCCCAACTCCAGGTAGGCGTTGCAATTGCTCAATTAACCGTGCTAAAGGGCGTGCGTAAACCGTTGTCTTGCCTCCAGTGTGTTCTCGCCTTAACTATGATGACATTCTTGGGGCGTTTTGGAGCGGTGATTTGGCCGGTTAACTGATGAGGGGTCTTGCTCGTACCCCAAAAATCTAAAATCCAAAACTTGTACTGAGCGTACCACTACGTGGAAGCAAGCTACGCGCAGCGTCCCGCTCTTAAGTCGTTGGCGTAGCCTCTCGTAGA
Organism: Gloeotrichia echinulata CP02; assembly: GCA_038087035.1. NCBI lineage: Bacteria > Bacillati > Cyanobacteriota > Cyanophyceae > Nostocales > Gloeotrichiaceae > Gloeotrichia > Gloeotrichia echinulata. The sequence continues at coordinate 1,079,968 of CP051187.1, forward strand.
GAAGTATCCAAAATCTAAAATTCGGAGGGTCAATACAGTTCAGTTAAGGAAAATTGTCGTAGTAGTCTGTCAATTTTGTTTTGAGGGATTTTTGGTAGTGTGAGCGTCTCGCTCACGCGGGCAAGATGCCCGCACTACAGTCCATCATTTTTATCTTGACAGAGTACTAGCTGTTAATTCCTGCAAATGGTCGCGGATGCTAGAAGCAATAATATACGCAAGGGTGACGGGAACAGCATTGCCTATTTGACGCATCGACTCACCCCAAGTACAGGGGAAATAATAATCATCGGGGAAAGTCTGCAACCTTGCCGCCTCACGCACCGTAAAATAACGCACTTCCCCAGATGGCAATGCCAGCATATTCTCTCCTCCAGGAACACCATGTACTCCTGCTTTCAAAGTTTTTGCTGGTTCATCCACAGGACTACCCGTGTGTCCTGGGTAACTTCTAGCCCCGGTCATATAAACATGGTTGGGTATCGATGAAGCTATATCAATATTTTCAGGTGGTGGTAGGTCAGAAATAGCATCCCGGACGGTACGCCAAGGGGGAGCGATTGTACCCAAAAAATTGGCTCCAAATCGTTCTAAACGCAATCGCAATTTTGCCGACATCTCTGGACGGTCATTACTAGAAATACTGTGCCTCTCCCAATACTCACCTGTCGCCCACTTGCGCCAAATCAACGCTTCTTCGGTATGGGTTGGTTCGGGAAATGACCAATTAGCATTGAGATCGGCACGAAAGCCAACAATAAAAACCCGTTCCCGCTTTTGCGGTATGCCATAATCAGCCGCATTCAGCAAGCTAAAAGTAACACGATAACCAAGGCTATCACTAGTACCACTATTGTGATGCCCTTCCAACCGCGCCTGGTGGTCAATCCAAGACTCATCCTGTTTGGGTTGAACTTCCGGGTGGGCAAGCTGTAAAATAATATATTCAAAATAATTGATAAAATTTTGACGCAGCAACCCCCGCACATTCTCAATCAAGAAGGCTTTAGGACGTAACTCACGCACCGCTTGAAAAAACCGGGGAAACATATCCCGCGAGTCTTGATGGGCACCATGTCTACCGCCAATTGAAAACGGCTGGCACGGTGGACCACCAGCCAGTAAATCTATTTCTCTATCAACAGTAGAAAAATCAAAATCTACCACGTCCATCTCATGGACGCACCAGTCGCTAACAACGGAAACCCCGCGCTGTTGATTTTCACGAATAGTGTGGCAACTGTGTTTATCGCGTTCGACGAGTGCTAAGTGATGGAAGCCAGCCATTGCTGTTCCTATAGCCAAACCTCCAGCACCTGTAAATAACTCTACTGATTTCACGGATTCTAATTTAGCAGCGGACGTTGTAAGAAAACTTAGTAAATTAAATCTAAATTATTATAGATTATAAATATAACTATTTACTATCTATTTTTTATCCGGCGGTGAACAAGTATTCGCCACACCCCAAGGTACACCATCATCAGGTACTGTCCAATTTGTTTTGTTAAAATCACACTGAATGACAACTTTTACCCCACTCGCCACTCGTAATAGATCGCCTAAATAAAGCTTTTCGCCTGTTTGTGTCAAGGTGTAGTTTTTGGATTTTTCCCGCTTGAGTTCTACTCTGCCGCCTTGTATTTTAATAATCTCAGCAATATAATTTTGGGGTTGTCGTTGTGCTAAAGCATATTTGTTGAACTCAAGGGAGAACCCATAAACTGAAGCTGAAAGCATTAAACTACAAACTACTGGGACAGACTCTCTAGGTATCATTTACTTTTCTCCCATTTTTCGCAAGTGTTGACGCGCTACTCCTATCCACATATCTTCATCTATCTTTGTTTGAACCCCTTTGGCGGCGCAAAGTTCCCACATTTGACTTGCACGTTGCGGTTCTTTTTTCTCTTGATCTAATACGAACGCCAGTAAGCAGTAAGCAAGTGCTTGTTGATTTTTGAGCTTTGAGTTGATGTTAATATCAAGCGCCTCACTTAGCAAAGGTTGTGCTTCGGAATAGCGTTTTTGTCCTAACCTTGCCCAACCCATATATGTGCGGTTATAATAAGCTGTTTCTGGGTCGTCTTTAGCTTCCTTCGATCTGCCGTCGGTAAGTATGGCGACAGCTTTGGAATAGTTATCTGTGTCTTTGGTCGCTTTGAGGATATACAGGCGAGCTAATCGATAGTAAGCCTTATAATATTCTCCTTTCACAGCTAGCTGATATGCCTCATTAGCACGTTCATCTTGTTGTAAAACTTCGTAAACTCGTCCGATATTATAGTTAGCTGCTGGATAGTCGGGATTTAGTTTAAGTGCGCGATTTAAGTAATTTTCGGCACTGGCTAATTGACCTTGATTATAGGCTTGTTCGGCAAAATAATTATACTTTTCAGCAATTAATGGTAATCCCATTTGATGAAAGCCAAATAAACCCAGAAACAGTAATAATGAGAATAGAAAACTAACTTCATGCCACCAATGTTTAGGAAGTTTTAGACTAGATAGAATCTCTTCAATAGCTTCCTGTCCAGTTGTTGTTAAAGCACTACCACCTGCTAGCAAAGCTAATACACTTTGAACAATCACAGCCAAGGTGCCGACAAAATCAGGTCCACTGCTCAAAAACTGTGAGGAAATATCTACCCCTAAACTGACAGAAGCTGCTAGCAAGGTGAGAGAGAGAAAACTCCACAACCAATCATAGCGCTCTGACCAAGGTAATGTTAGGGAGTCAAGAAACCACCACCAAGATTCTTCTGAAGGATTCAAATATGTTCGCCACTTAGACAAGTGAGTTGAATAGTTAATACTTTTAAATTGTTTTTTTAAGCGGTCATCCAACTTCTTGAGATTGTTGAGCAGATTTCTAGAAATAAGCTGGACTGACTTATCTATTGCTACTTGAACTTCCTGGCGAGCGATGAGAGGATGTAAAATTTCTTCTGTTGATAGTTTAGATGAGTCACCTGCTTTTAAAGCCTTTTCGAGGGCGTTGAGGGAATCAGTATATTTTTGAATAGCGTGGTCTAACTCTTTGTTAAGCATTTTACACCCCCAGCGATTTGTCTGATTCTGACTACAAGTGATACAAGTACAAATCCCGATTGTATCACCGAAAAATCTTGATCAGCAGACAAAAGCAAGGGACACTTCGGCAAGCTCAGTGCATCGCTGGGGACACTTCGGCAAGCTCAGTGCATCGCTGGGGACTGGGGACCGAAATTTAAATTTTCTTTCGATAAAAAAACGCCCCCCGTTTCCGGAGGGCGTTTTTTTATTCAGTTAACAGTCAAATATTAACCGTTGATTGCAGGAGCAGCCAAAGCAACAGGAGCAACTTCAGCAGCAGCTAAGTCTAAGGGGAAGTTGTGAGCGTTACGCTCGTGCATTACTTCCATACCCAGGTTAGCGCGGTTGATTACGTCTGCCCAAGTAGGAATGACGCGACCTTGAGAATCAATTACTGATTGGTTGAAGTTGAAACCGTTCAAGTTGAAAGCCATTGTGCTGACACCCAAAGCGGTAAACCAGATACCGATTACAGGCCAAGCAGCTAACAAGAAGTGCAGAGAACGGCTGTTGTTGAAAGAAGCGTATTGGAAGATCAAGCGACCAAAGTAACCGTGAGCAGCTACGATGTTGTAGGTTTCTTCTTCTTGACCGAACTTGTAACCGTAGTTCAAAGATTCGGTTTCGGTGGTTTCACGCACCAAGGAGGAAGTTACCAAGGAACCGTGCATTGCGGAGAACAAAGAACCGCCGAATACACCAGCCACACCTAACATGTGGAAGGGGTGCAACAGGATGTTGTGTTCAGCTTGGAACACAATCATGAAGTTGAAGGTTCCGGAGATACCCAAAGGCATACCATCGGAGAAGGAACCTTGACCAATTGGGTATACCAAGAATACTGCGGTAGCTGCTGCTACAGGTGCGCTGAATGCTACGCAGATCCAAGGACGCATACCCAAGCGGTAAGACAATTCCCACTCACGACCTAGGTAGCAAGCTACACCGATCAAGAAGTGGAAAATTACCAATTGGTAAGGACCACCGTTGTACAACCACTCATCTAAGGAAGCTGCTTCCCAAATGGGGTAGAAGTGCAAACCGATAGCGTTGGAGGAAGGAACAACTGCACCAGAGATGATGTTGTTTCCGTAAATCAAGGAACCTGCAACTGGTTCGCGGATACCATCGATGTCTACAGGAGGAGCAGCGATGAAGGCGATAATGAAGCAGGTGGTAGCGGCTAGCAAGGTGGGGATCATCAATACGCCGAACCAACCGATATAAATCCGGTTTTCGGTGCTGGTGATCCACTGGCAAAACCGATCCCATACGTTGGCGCTGGAGCGCTGTTGTAAGGTTGTGGTCATTTTTTTATGAGTGCGAAATGTGTTTATGATGTCGGGAGGCGTTTTTGCTTCCCTGTATATAACAATAGAGGCAATATTAAAAAATGTAAAGCAATATTAAGTAAATTTAACTTATGACACTGATATGTTTTTGTTATCAATGAAACTAGATTGGGGATTGGGGCGAAAGGCCTTGGGGCGCAAAGCCTTGCGCCCCTACTAGTCTGTCAATTTTGTTTTGAGGGATTTTTGGTAGTGTGAGCGTCTCGCTCACGCGGGCAAGATGCCCGCACTACAGTCCATCATTTTTATCTTGACAGAGTACTACGAAGATCTGTGTAACTAGGAATGGAATCAACCAGGAGGCCAAGCCAGGTGGCGTCCTCCCAGAATATGCAGGTGTAAATGGTAGACAGTTTGACCGCCATCAACACCAGTATTGATGACAACGCGATAACCGTTTTCGAGTCCTGCTTGTTCAGCAACACGTTTAACAGTTAACAACAGATGTCCTAATAAAGCATGATCCTGTGGTTCAGCATCAGCGAGTTTGGCTATGGGCTGTTTGGGAATCACGAGAATGTGTACAGGCGCTTGTGGATTAACATCTTTAAAGGCCAGGGCCAAATCATCTTCATAAACGATATCCGCCGGAATCTCTCGACGAATGATTTTGCTGAAAATTGTCTCTGTAGTTTCACTCATGCGGTTCACCTTACTCTTCTGCTAGAGATTCTAAAGGTTTACTGTTAAAGAAGAAATGCTTGCCAGAATCTGGAGTGCATCAATTGTAGGCATCGATGCTGTCAAAGTAGGCGTAGAAGTCGATGTCTCAGGGGGATTACCGGGAATTATCTTGTTAGGATTGCCAGATAGTGCGGTTCAAGAGTCCAAAGAAAGGGTGAAGGCGACTCTCAAAAATGCTGGTTTTGCCTTTCCTCTGCGGAAAATAGTGATTAACCTAACTCCGGCTGATTTACGCAAGGAAGGCCCCAGTTTCGATTTGCCGATCAGTGTGGGCATTTTGGTGGCTTCTGAGCAGGTTAGTGCTAATTTATTGGGAGATTATCTATTTTTAGGTGAAGTCTCTTTAGATGGTAGTTTACGTCCAGTGGCGGGAGTCTTACCCATTGCGGCTACTGCTCAAAAGATGGGAATTGCTGGTTTAGTTGTGCCGATGGATAATGCCCAAGAAGCCGCCGTAGTGGAAGGATTGGATGTTTACGGCTGCAAAAATTTGTTTGAGGTGGCTGATTTATTAAATAATCCAGGGCGTTACAAACCTGTACAGTTCGATGATAGTATGGAGAGGTTGCATCCAACATCTCTAGATTTGAGTGGTGGAGATCTAAAAGATGTGAAAGGACAGGCTCATGCTCGTCGAGCCTTAGAAATTGCGGCGGCTGGTGGACACAATTTAATTTTTGTCGGTCCGCCTGGAAGTGGCAAGACGATGTTAGCACGACGCTTACCAGGAATTTTACCGCCCTTGAGTTTCGCTGAAGCTTTGGAAGTGACTCGGATTTACTCAGTGGCTGGCTTATTGAAAAATCGCGGCTCATTAGTACGCGATCGCCCTTTTCGCAGTCCCCATCACTCGGCTTCTGGCCCTTCTCTGGTGGGTGGTGGTAGCTTTCCTCGTCCCGGTGAAATTTCTCTATCACATAGAGGTATACTTTTTCTCGACGAATTAACAGAATTTAAACGTGATGTCTTAGAATTTCTCCGCCAACCTTTAGAAGATGGCTATGTGACAATTTCCCGCACCAAACTATCTGTAATGTTTCCCGCGCAGTTTACATTGGTAGCGAGTACCAATCCCTGTCCTTGCGGTTTTTATGGTGATACTGTTCAGCCTTGTACTTGTTCTGGCCGTCAACGTGAACAATATTGGGCAAAACTTTCAGGGCCTTTAATGGATCGGATTGATTTACAAGTTGCTGTGAATCGTTTAAAACCAGAGGAAATTACCCAACAACCGACGGGAGAAGCATCAATATCAGTTCGAGAAAGAGTTCAACAAGCACGCGATCGCGCTACTACGCGCTTCCAAGAAGAACCAAATTTGCGTTGTAACGCCCAAATGATGAGTCGTCATCTGCAAAAATGGTGTAATTTAGATGATGCTAGCCGCAGTTTATTAGAAGCAGCAATTAAAAAATTAGGTTTATCCGCTAGAGCCAGCGATCGCATTCTGAAAGTAGGACGGACGATTGCAGATTTGGCGGGTGAGGATGAGTTGAAAGCCAATCATGTGGCTGAGGCGATTCAGTACCGGACAATAGATAGAATGCAATAAATATCTCAACACCGTTGATGGTTAACGATGGCGATGGGATATCTTTTTTATTGGAAATAGGACTTACACCGCTGTCATATTTTTGTCGCGGAGGTTGTCAATGGTCAAAAGTCAAGACTCCAAAAAACCGTACTTTTGACCCTCCGAATTTTAGATTTTGGATACTTCTCTACGAACGCGAGTGCGTGTCGTAGACAGAGGCTACGCCAACGACTTCCCTGCGGGACGCTGCGCGAACGCTCAGTACAAGTTTTGGATTTTAGATTTTTGGGGTACCTTGCAGACCCCATGTGTCTGTAAAAATCTAAAAGACGCTCCTACGTCGCTAACCCTGGGAAGCACGTCAATCTAAAATCCCCGAGCAAGGGACTGGAGAGTAGGTTTTGTGGAAGTCCCTAATTTTTAATTGGAAATTGTTAATTTATCAAGATTAATGGGAACTATATATACAACACAGACCCACAACCATTGTCAGTCAAATAGATAATGACGGCGGGGGCTGGTAATATCTGCGATGCTAGCATAGCACATCTATTAGATAGATTATGTGATAGTAGTTGCTTTGATTACTTTGATTAAATTAGATATATATGATTTTCGATTTTAGCCGCTATACCGGGAAATCTTGTGGTTTGAATTTACAGAATGGTCAGTCAGAATTGGGGTAGCTTTTGATGAGCAGTTGATGCAGAAGAACATACATTGCAAGGAAACAGATTGGTTTTCTTATCAAGACTAACCACTTGAGCCAATGAGGAATCAGATATTGGGAGAATGGGAGTAATTTTCCCTAATATTTTTTAAATTTTATTATTTGTTTTCCCCGGTTTTCCACAGGATGACGCTGGCTCAACTACAGATTAAACTGTGGATAATGTCAAGCAATTGTTGCTAGAAGCAACACTTAATTTGTAAAATCTAATCCTCTTATATCAAAATCTACTTATGTCAGTGCATCCACAAAGTTATAAAGAGAGTGCCAATTTGATTATTGGTCTTCGGAACCAAGAAAAGAGCTATTTGCCAGTAAATTCTGCTCCTGTAGGCGCTCTTTCTGCAAGACAAGGAACTATTTCGATTTTTCTTGAGCCGCTAACTCAGGATACTTTTAAACAGGTTGTTAAGGAAGTCGAACAAAAACTACAGATTGTTCATCAAACTCTGTCAATGTTGGATTCTCAAGGTTTTGACAAAATCTTGGAGGAAATGTTACATTCAATTACCTTGAAGACCGGGGAATTGCTAGGAGCAGACCGGACAACTATATTTTTATTAGATGAAGATAAACAAGAATTGTGGTCAATTTTGGCTGAGGGGGAAGGTGATCGCTCTTTAGAAATTCGTATTCCAGCAGATAAAGGTATTGCTGGTGAAGTAGCGACTTTCAAAAAAGTGATCAATATTCCCTTTGATTTTTATGAAGATTTACGCTCGGTATTTGCTCAGGAACAAGAAAAAATTACCGGCTACCGTACTTATACTATGTTGGCTTTGCCGTTGTTGAATGAACAAGGGCAATTAGTGGCAGTGGTACAATTACTGAATAAATTAAAACAACCCAATAATTCAGTCTATACGATTGCGGAGCGTATTGACACCAAGGGATTTACCAAAGCTGACGAAGAATTATTTCAAGAATTTGCACCTTCAATTCGTATAATTTTAGAGTCTTCACGTTCCTTTTATGTAGCTACGCAAAAACAAAGAGCTGTAGCGGCGCTAATGAAGGCGATTAAGTCGCTTTCTCAAAGCAGTTTGGACTTAGAAGATACTCTTAAACGGGTGATGGATGAAGCCAAGGAACTGATGAATGCTGATCGCAGTACCCTGTGGCTCATAGACAGCGATCACGATCAATTATGGACGACAATCACCCAAGATAATGGGACAACTAAAGAGTTACGAATACCAATAGGTAAAGGCTTTGCTGGGATAGTAGCAGCATCTGGTAAAAAGCTGAATATTCCCTTTGATTTATATGATCATCGAGACTCGGATACCGCCAAACAAATTGACCAACAAAATGGTTATCGCACCTGTAGCTTATTATGTATGCCAGTGTTTAACGCTGACCAAAAATTAATTGGTGTTACCCAATTAGTAAATAAAAAGAAATCAGGGAATTTTCCCGCTTATAATCCAGAAGATTGGTCTAAAGCTCCCGAATGCTTCCAAGCTAGTTTTGATAACAATGATGAAGAGTTCATGGAAGCTTTTAATATTCAAGCGGGGGTGGCGTTGCAAAATGCTCAGTTGTTTGCGACAGTCAAGCAACAAGAACAAATGCAACGGGACATTCTGCGGAGTCTTTCTAATGGTGTAGTTTCTACTGATAAAACCGGATTAATTATTGCGGCGAATGAAAGTGCGAAGCGCTTGTTAGGTCTAGAAGAAGCAGACCGTTTAGAAGGTAAACTAATTAATAATGTCATTGGTATTAAAGAAGGTGACTTTAGTAAATGGTGCCGGGATGCTTTACAAGCAACTGACTTAAAAGGGCGTCAGCAATATTATCCTGATCGCATACTCGTTACCCCGGGAACAGAACAGCATAGTATTAATTTATCAATTAACACCATTGCCGATGCTAGCGATGAACAACAAGTTTGTGGTGCATTAGTTGTGATGGAAGATATTAGTGATGAAAAGCGGCTAAAAAGTACGATGTACCGCTATATGACCCAAGAATTAGCTGAGGAATTACTAAAATTAGATGATGCTAAATTAGGGGGCGATCGCAAAGAAGTTTCGATTTTATTTTCTGATATTCGTGGTTATACTACTTTGACAGAAAATTTGCAAGCTGAAGAAGTAGTGAGTATGCTCAATGAATATTTTGAATCAATGGTGGAGGCAGTTTTTAAACATAAAGGCACCCTAGATAAATATATCGGTGATGCTATTATGGCTGTGTTTGGTTCTCCCCTCCCCTTAGAATCACACGCTTGGATGGCAGTACAAACGTCCTTAGAAATGCGCCATCGGTTAGATGAATTTAATCGGCGTCGCCATGCAGATGATAAACCCAAAATCAAGATTGGTATTGGCATCAATTCTGATACTGTAATTAGTGGTAATATTGGCTCTAGTAAGCGAATGGAATTTACTGCTATTGGCGATGGTGTTAACCTTGGTTCCCGATTAGAAAGTGTCAGTAAACAGTACGGTTGTGACATCATTCTTAGCGATAACACTTATAAACCTTGCCAAGAAAATATTTGGGCTAGGGAACTAGATTACATCCGCGTTAAAGGCAGAAATGAGCCAGTAGCTATCTACGAATTAGTGGGTTTGCGTTCTGACCCGATTAATAGCGAAAAATTAACAGTAATTGAGCATTATGATCAAGGGCGTGAGTATTACCTCAAACGCCAATTTATTAGTGCCAAAACTCACTTTGCTAAGGTTTTGGCTGCTGATAGCAATGATAAAGCAGCGATGTTACATGTGCGACGTTGTGAGCATTGGTTACAATCACCCCCTTCAGATGCAGATTGGGAAGAGGGCGTCTGGACTTTTCAGGAGAAATAAGGGGATTGCACTTCTCTGCGAGACGCTACGCGTAGCTTGCTTCCACGTAGTGGTACGGCTCCGCTCAGTGACCAGGGATTGGGGGAGGTTCAAAGGCTCAAGTTTCAGGCTCAAAGGCTGAACTCCTAATACCAATTCAAAATACCAATTCAAAAAATCTTTGCAAGACATCGATAATCTGTAGGGGCGCAAGGCCTTGCGCCCCCTACCCTATCTGTCTCATTCTTTTTTCAAATTGGTATAACTCCCAATCCCTAGTCCCGCGATTTCAAACTATTTGTTTAGCCGGATAAATTTTTAGATACCCCTAAATCCACACGATATGATACCAGCTGTAGGGGCACGGCAATGCCGTGCCCCCACTCGCTCCTACATGTGTCAGCGTTTTAGTGGTATTGTATAAGACTTTGAAATCGCGGGACTAGTCCCCAATCCCTAGTCCCTTCTTGATGCGTAAGTAGTTGATAATGATTTGTTAGCAGTACTATAGTAGTCGTCATAACCACTGAATTTTGTCTTATCCCCGTTGATCACGATACCTAAAACATTGATAGGAGAAATTTTTAGGCTATCTTGAGCTTGTGTCAGTCCCAATTTGTCTGTTTTGTCTAACCTAATTACTAGAACGGCACCATCAGTGTGGGGTGCGAGAACTCTCACATCAACTAGTCCCACGAGTGGAGGAACATCATAAATTACTAAATCAAAGGTTTGATGAAAATGTGCCATCAGTTGCTTCATCTTTTCGGACGAAAGTAACCTACCGGGGTCAGGTGGTATTGGACCAGAAGTAATTACAGATAATTCGTCCATCTGAGGTGATTGCTGAATCACTTGTTCCACTGGTATATTTGTAGAAATTAAATTACTCAGTCCCCACAGATTATTTAAGTTCGATACATGGTGAACTTGAGGCCGACGTAAATCAGCATCTACAAGTAGGACTCGTTTCCCCATTGCTGTAGCTATCTGAGCTAGTTGAAATGCAACTGTACTTTTACCGTCTCCTGGTAAAGCTGAACTAATAACTAATGACCGAATGGGTTGATCGGAATTGAGCAATTGAATATTCGTATAAAGTACCTGTACAGATTCCCAAAATTGTCCTTGTCCGTAGTAGCGATTGCGTGGCGATTGACGCCTAAAAATATTAGACAGCCCAGGAATACCTGGAGAAATCCGATTTGATACTCTTTCTCTGCTTGGAAGTCTTGAGTTCAAATTGCGGTATTGATTGGATTGACTATTTTGCAGCTTCTTATCAAAGGGGAGAATTCCTAACAACGGTAATTTGATTTTATTCTTGATAGATTCGACCGTATGGTAGGTATTATCAGCTTTCTCCATGAGTAAGGCTGCGCCGATTCCAGAGATTAAACTAGCGACTAATCCCAATATCAAACCACGGGGAATATCTGGAGATATAGGGTCTTGAGGTTGAACCGCTGCTTGTATTAATTGCCAAGTTAGTTCTGTCTGAGCTACCTCAATCTGTAGATTTTCGCGCGTAGTTAAAAACCGATTTAGACTGTCAGTTGCAAACTGTAAATCGCGCTGAAGCTCGTTGTATTTTCTGGCGATAACTGGTAATTGCTTAATTTGTTGCCTTAATTGGTTTTCTACTTTGACAAGCTCTTGGCTTTGTACTTCTAAAATCTTAATTTGAGATGCCACTTCTGCAGATTTTACACCCATGATTCGCTGTGCCTCTTGTTGTAGCAAGGGCATCAGATTTTGCCTTTTTTCTTGCAATGTTTGCATGACTGGATTATCTCCTTGAAAGCGAGCTAATTCCACAGCAAATTGGGCTTCTAATTGTTGCATCTGACCAAGTAACTGCTGATACAAAGGTGCATTATTCAGTGCTGCTAGTTCTCCCTCTTTACCCTCTAAATTAGAGAAAGTGGCACGAGATGCAATTAACTGTTGATCAACCGTTAGTCTTTGAGTGATCAAGGCGTTAATTTGACCAGTAATTTGCCCTATCTGGGTTTCAGGGGTAATAAAGTTATTGTTTTGGCGGAAGAGTTGCAGCTCGTTTTGCAACTTATTCACGCGATTTATGATGGATGGTAGTTGTTTTTCCACAAACTGAACACCCTGACGTAACTTAGTTTGCTTCTTTTCTAAGCTGTAGTTTAAGTAATAGTTAGCAATTGTGTCTAGGACTACTTTAATCTTCTTTGGATCATTACTTTGATATTTAACTTCTATAATTTTAGTTTCACCTAGACGCCGAATAGTTAAAAATCTCAGCAAATTATCATAATTAATCCCTGAATAAGCAGGTTGTAATTGATTAACAATACTTCCCATTAATTCAGGACTTTTGAGTACCTGAATTTGACTTGGGTAATCTAGACTTGGTTTAGCTAAGTTATTATCTACGCCTAGTCTACTTAAAGTTTTATCATCGTTTACTGGTTCAACTAAAAGTTGAAAACTGCTTTCATATACTGGTTTTTGTTTCAGGGTAGAGTAGGCAACAATACCCATAACAACAGTGGCTACGCCTACAATTACTAGCGAACGTCGTTGTATAATCCCCAGAAATTGGCGCAAATCCAAGTCATTAGCTTCTTTTTCAAAGAATGAAAAAGGTTGAGATGGGACTGGACGAGAGACACCATTTCCATTTCGTTCGTAGCTTGAGGTTTTAGTAGAATGATTTTCATTCATGGATTTGTATTGGGTAATAAGCTAGACAATATTTGTATAAGAGCTTTCAGCACCCAGGGTGTCATCAGTTAACTTGTAAAAAATACAGGGTATAGCGAACAGGGAATGGGGTATACGGTAAGAGAGAAGCTAATACGATTCGGTGCCAAAATAAGTGTTTTGGCTTGGCTAACTATCGTTGTCACTTATTTAGTTTACTCTGTGAGTGGTTTTAGGGCAAGAATACTAGGTTACAAAAGCTGCAATTTCAATCTGACTCGAATCAAAAGTTCTGAAAACAAGAAATAGCATAGGACTGTGCGAAATTAAAAATATTGCCCCCGAACAAGTGAAATATCAAAATTGAAAACCCTTTATTTTTAAGCTTTCTGGCTGTTTTGCATGGCAGCTTTATTTCCGCGATGAAATAATAATATACTTTCTTTACCTGCTTATGAATAACGTTATCTTAACAAGAATTATCATAAATATTTTTTAGATAAATAAAATAATATATTCCTCAAGCTAACAAAAGATTAACCTTTCCAAGAAAAATATTTAGGCACTATTTTAGCTAAAATAATTATATTAACTGGAATACCAAAAAGTATAATTACTCAGCTATAATTGCTCACTTTGCTGAGATTAAATGCTCTGATATACCTTGTATTAAAGAGGTTTAGAACTGTTTTTGCAATACTTTTAGCTTTTATAGCCTGGTTGATAGCACTGTAATAAAAGCAGATTTTCTTTCTACAAATTTTATAAATTTGATAATTTGCATTATGCTATACACACATTTTATGCTTATGGGTTTAAATTAATAACAATTAGAGGGTGTTTAAAAAGCGATTAGAAATCGCGGCTACACAGACAAAACCCGCACTTCTCTGCGAGACGCTGCGCGAACGACAAGCTCAGTGACCACCTGCGCGGGTTCAAAACTTTGATTTCTCATTAGTCCGCCCAGGCGGACTTCTCTGGGAGACGCTAGTTAAGAGGGGTCTGGGTGACTTTAAAAATGGTTTAACGCCTCAGAATAAGTGGTGAGTGAAACAGTTATTTTTCATCGGTGTCCGCAGTTGATGTCCGCTAGTTAGAGTAACACACCGAAATTTTTAGTGATGCTTCCTCACACATAAACTGTCGCTGCACTCGAAGGCGATTGACGCAACAATTCGGAATTCGTAATGGGCTACACCCCGCTACGAAGTGCGGAATTATCATCGAGGAAAAATAATTTCCCTCGATGATTGCAGTCAATTTCACCTGAGTGTCTGAAAATTTGTCAAGAGGACAATATAGCCAATGACATTCAGTGAATGGTTGAAAAAATCCTGGCTAACAACATATACCTTGAAAGTATCTCCAAGTAAGCAGTTAAGTAAAACTGATCAAGAGTTACATCTCAATAACAAGGTAGAAATTACCAATGAGAACCACCTCAAAGTGGATAATTATTCCACACTGAAATTCCCTCTTATATCCTGGCGTCAATCTCCAGAGCATGAGAGTTTGTATGGTCGGTTGCTGAAATTGAAATTATCGGTGATAACTGAGTTCTTTCCCCCTGATTACGCAGCTACGGGACAGTTAATTGAAGAACTGGTCAGACACTTAGAGCTACAAGGGGTAGACATTGAGGTGTTTACAGGTCAGCCTGGATATGCGTATGGGACTGCTAGCGCTCCAACAGTAGAACAATTGGGTCAAATCCGAGTTCAGCGATCGCGCTCTGCTCAACTTTGGTCTGGGCGAGTTCGTGGTAAAGCTATAAATGGTGTCTTGTTTACATTGCGTGCTGTTGTCCATCTGTTCAGACATAGGCGTCGTCAAGATGTAGTTTTGCTGACTTCAGCTCCGCCATTCTTACCGATTATCGGATATCTGGCCCATCTGTGTTTTGGAGTGTCTTATGTTTGCTTAATTTATGATATTTATCCAGATATTGCGATCGCCCTAGACGTTATCCCCAGGAATCATTGGCTAGCAAGATTTTGGTATGCACTCAACAGAAAGATTTGGCGCCGAGCCAAGGGGATTGTCGTTCTCAGTCCCGCGATGAAGCAACAGATACTGGCTACCTGTCCAGAGGTTGCTGATCGGGTTTCGGTGATTCATAGTTGGGGTGATCCTGAATTAATTGTACCAATTGCCAAAAAAGATAACTGGTTTGTTCAGAAATATAAACTAGGTAACAAATTTACAGTCGTCTATTCTGGTAATATGGGCAGGTGTCACGACATGAATACGATTCTGGAGGCCGCAAAATGGCTGAAAGATGAGCCAATTCAATTTCTTTGTATTGGCGGTGGTCCCAAACTCGAAGGTTTTATCCAGGAGGTCAATCAATTAGGACTAAGCAATTTTATTTTTCTACCGTATCAAGAAAAACAAGTGCTGCCATACTCTTTGACAGCTGGCGATCTGTCTCTAGTAAGTGTAGAAGCTGGGATGGAAAGTCTAGTTGCTCCTAGTAAACTTTATCCAGCTTTAGCAGCTGGAAGACCCGTAGCAGTGATTTGTTCACAGCATTCATACTTAAGGCAACTGATTGTAGATGCCAAGTGTGGAGAGACTTTTGAGAATGGAAACGGTTATGCTCTAGCAGAATATATTCGGCTGCTGAATAGCGATCGACAATTAGCAGAAAATTTGGGCAGGGCATCTCGTCAGTATTTGCAGTCACATTTTACGCCAGAAATCATAGCCAAACAATATTTGAGGGTGCTATATAAGGCTATTTCTTCAGGGTATTAGGTGCTTTGTGTGTACTAATACTAAATCTGCATTAATTAGTAGTTAGGTATTTAATTTGCACTATCAGGGCGGATAACAGGCCGCTCCCACAAGAGATTGATTTTTTTGCAGATGCAAATTAATAGCCTGGATCTCAAATCTGACTTATAGATAGATTTCGCAGGGTTGGTAGTAGCGCTTAATCGCAAGTACCAACAATGTCTAGCATTCATTTACAGAATTGCTATTTCAGGTGCTAAAGGCATTTACTACCAAAGAAGTAATAGTCTAAACCGATTGAGGATAAGAATCAGCCTGGTTGATTGCTTATACATAAAAAAGCTGCGCTGAATTTTTCTCCTGAAATTAAATATCTTACCTACTTGAGGAGTTGGGCTTTGATGGTCTATATTGATCTCAGTCCCTCGAACGTAACCTTGTTGTGTCTACTGATGCGGGAGGCCGAAATGCAGAGAAGGTGTGATCGAAATCGGAAACGTTCTAAGCGAAGAGCAATCTATTGTTTGGAGCATAAGTGCTATATCGATAGCGTGAGTCAAAAATATCCTTTGTTTGCTGAACGACCAGGACAGCTACAACAGCGAGGGATAGGGCGACGGGATGCGCTGATATTGGTGGCGGCTAAAACCGCAGTTCCTTTAGTCGGTGAGTGGTTGGAGGCTTTTTGGTGTGAACAATGCCAGGAAACAAAGTGGTATCACGTTTGTAAGCGCGAATCTACCTATGAGTTGTCAATTGTACCAGCAGAACTGTGGCAACAAGCAACAGGAGTGATTGCTGCCAATGGCAATCCTTCAGTAGGTGAGTTTACTCTCAGACATTCGCGGATGGTTGGTTTCAACGGTGTTAAGGATTTTAAGTTTATCAATTGACATAAGTAGGTCGGCGCAAATAAACCGTACGGTCGAGGGTCGTCATTTGTCCTTTGTCATTGGTCATTGGTAAGAGTTTCAGGCTTGTTTACTTTTATTAACATAGTTTGGTTTATTTCTGCCTACTTACTTGCAATTAAAAAAATCGCCAATTTGTCATAGGCTATTTGTGGAGATAGGCCTTGTGGGCATAGGGCATGGGGCATTGGTTAATTTTTCGTGCCCCATGCCCCATGCCCAACCCAAACCCTTGATTTATAGCGTTTCTCGCCCTAGTAAGGTACACCCGTAGGGGCACGGCATTGCCGTGCCCTTAAACCGCGTGATACAATTTTGTACCTCACTTAACTGAGAATCGCTATAGAGTTACTCCATGCGTAAGTCCTATAAATAATTAAATAATTAAATAATTAAATAATTAAATAATTAATTATGAAAAACACTATTTCTCAGCCTGAGTTGATAATTGAAGCTGGACGGACAGAAAAGCAATATTGGAAAGATTTATGGCGTTATCGAGAGTTATTTTACTTCCTAGCATGGCGAGATATTTTAGTTAGATACAAGCAAACGGCAATTGGTATTGCTTGGGCGCTAATTCGGCCATTTCTGACTATGGTAGTGTTTACAGTTGTGTTTGGACAGTTAGCAAAGTTGCCTTCCCAAGGTGCGCCTTATCCAATTTTAGTGTTTTCGGCAATGTTGCCTTGGCAGTTTTTTGCTAACTCACTTTCCGAATGCAGTAATAGTTTAATTAGCAATGCCAATTTAATTTCTAAAGTCTATTTTCCTCGTTTAGTTGTACCTACCAGTGCAGTCGTAGTGAGTTTTGTAGACTTTTTGATTTCGGGAATGATTTTGTTAGGGTTAATGGCTTGGTATAACTTTGTTCCCACTTGGCGAATTTTAACATTGCCATTGTTTATTGTTATAGCCTTTGCTGCTGCAACGGGCGCTGGTTTATGGCTGGCTTCTTTAAATGTGCAATATCGCGATTTCCGTTTTATTGTGCCGTTTATTGTGCAGTTTGGTCTATATATTTCGCCAGTAGGATTTAGCAGCAATATTGTTCCAGAACAGTGGCGATTTCTTTACTCATTAAACCCAATTGTTGGGGTAATTGATGGTTTTCGCTGGGCAATTTTGGGCGGTGAATCGAAATTATATCTCCCTGGGTTCTTCCTGTCTTTAGGATTAGTCTTATTATTATTAATTAGTGGGATTTGGTATTTCCGCAAGATGGAACGGACTTTCGCAGATGTGATTTAACGTAGGTACAAGAACCCCACCCCCAACGCCCTAAGCGCAAGCGAGGAGGGGGGTATGATATACCTGACTAGTAGTCTGTCAATTTTGTTTTGAGGGATTTTTGGTAGTGTGAGCGTCTCGCTCACGCGGGCAAGATGCCCGCACTACAGTCCATCATTTTTATCTTGACAGAGTACTAGAGCGGTAAGCGCTATACCCAAAGACACCCTAGGGATTTAACTCACTAAAATTGTTGATTTTTACTTCACCATCGTCAAAACGCGCCACTATTTCTAGTTCACGCAATTCATCAAGTGCCATCTCTTCTTTTAATTGTGCTTTTTTCGCTGCTATTTTTGC
Organism: Gloeotrichia echinulata CP02; assembly: GCA_038087035.1. Taxonomy (NCBI): domain Bacteria; kingdom Bacillati; phylum Cyanobacteriota; class Cyanophyceae; order Nostocales; family Gloeotrichiaceae; genus Gloeotrichia; species Gloeotrichia echinulata. Next base: position 1,098,060 of record CP051187.1, read on the forward strand.
TTTTCTCGCTGGAGAAAAATCTTGAGTTAACTGAGAAAATTTGTGATGTCCTGTCATATCAATCCTTCCTCTCTAATCTCCTGAAGGTACTCATTATAAAAAACTCGCACCGGATGGAGTTTTAGGGAATGGGGCATGGGGCATGGGGCATCGAGGAAAGTCACCAATATGCAGTTAAATATTACGTCGATGTAATATTAGCAGATTTTTCAGGCGATCGCTCTTTTGAGCAAAACAGCAATGCGATCGCCATCACCGCCGAAGTGCCCTGGCGATTAGAAATCGCGGCTACACAAGCAAAACCTGCCTCCGCAGGTTAGAAAAACCTTAATTTTGCCTACGTATATTTCAAAAATCAAATAATAGTCCTATATACCTACTAATAACCAAAAAGCCAATGTCTGACACTGTTATTCGAGTTGAAAATCTCGGTAAAAAATATATTATTGGGCATCAGCAACAAGAACGTTATACTGCTCTGCGGGATGTAATTGCTAATAAAGTTAAATCTCTTGGTACTTTCATCCAAAATCCCAAATCCCAAATCCAAAATTCCTCGGAGGAGTTTTGGGCGCTGAAGGATGTGTCTTTTGAAATTAAACAGGGTGACAGAGTAGGAATTATTGGGCGCAATGGTGCGGGTAAATCAACACTATTAAAGATTTTAAGCCGGATTACGGAACCGACAAAAGGCAGCATTAAAATTAAGGGAAGGGTTGCTAGTTTGTTGGAGGTGGGTACGGGGTTTCATCCTGAGTTAACTGGTAGGGAGAATATCTATCTCAATGGTGCAATTTTGGGGATGAGTAAGGAGGAGATTAAACGCAAGTTTGATGAGATTGTAGCGTTTGCGGAGATTGAGAAGTTTTTAGATACGCCAGTGAAGCGGTATTCTTCGGGGATGTATGTGCGGTTGGCGTTTGCGGTAGCGGCGCATTTGGAGCCGGAGATTTTGATTGTGGATGAGGTGTTGGCGGTGGGGGATGCTCAGTTTCAGAAGAAGTGTTTGGGGAAAATGGAGGATGTGGGGAAGGAGGGAAGGACAGTTTTATTTGTGAGTCATAATATGACAGCAGTGCAGCAGCTAACTAACAAAGGGGTAGTCTTACAAAAGGGGCAACTGCTCATGATTGGAGATACAACTACTACTATTGAAAAATATTTGAGTTCTTCAATTGACTATTCTACTAGTGTCTACAATGTAGAAATGTCTCCTCGACGTTATCCTGACCTACCACGCCAAGTTGAATTTTTAACATTAGAGCTTGAAAATTATCCTACGAAGATAGTTCCTGCTGATAAAGAGATTCATCTTAGAATAACCGTTCGTGGTAACCAGGCAGTTGATAGGTTTCGCTTCAGTATGACTCTATTCCGTGTAGATGGCACACCTATAGGTAGTTTCTTCAGTGAAAATGGGCAATCTTTACAACGAGGAGAAATTGCAACTTATCGCTTAATTTTAAGAGATTTACGATTAGCACCAGGAATGTATTCTTGTGGTTTAGCAACAGGCAAAGGAAATCATCGAGAAGGGCATATTGATTTTGATATTGTTCTTGATGTTTTACATTTTGAGGTTATGCCCCCTGAAGGGATAGACGGAACTCGATCACATTGGGTTCCAGGATGGGGAGCGATTCGGCTTGTTGAACCAGTTGTGACTAGAGTTGCTTAATTATGTTAAAAACAGACTCGCTCAAAATTGACTACACTCGCTATTACGAGAAATGGCATTCAGACACACCTGAACATATTCAGGCAATGAAACAATACTTTAAAGGGATGCTTTCTCAATTTCTGCCTCCAGATAAAAATATTCGCATTTTAGAAGTTGGTTGTGGTATGGGGTTTGCACTCCTTGCATTACAAAACTTAGACTATCCTTTTGTTGAAGGGATTGATATTGATAAAGGACAAGTTCAATCCTGCTTAAACAAGAACCTGAATGTTACTCATGTTGAGGATTCGGTTGAGTATCTCAAAAATTTTTCGCATACATATGATTTAATTTTCGCTTTTGATGTCATTGAGCATGTACCTTACAATGCACAACTCAGTTTTACAAACGCTATTTTCAATGCATTAAAACCAAATGGTCAGTTCGTTTGTACAGTTCCCAATGCAAATTCAGGTTTAGCTAGTCGTTGGCGTTATATTGACTGGACACACCATATTAGTTTCACAGAGCATAGTTTAGACTTTCTTTTATACAACGCAGGCTTTCAAAGCATTGAAGTTGTTGCAACTGAGTTTTTTCATCCACCCAGTTTCAGATGGTTTTTTAGTCGTTCGATCTTTAGAAGTTGGTTTTGGAAGACTATTTTACAATGGACAATTTTTCGCTTTATACGTGGTTTCCGTAGGCTAGAAATGATTGCTGAACTTGGATGGGATCAGGGCATTAGTGTGCCCCTTTCTCTAAATTTATTAGCTAGAGGGAGTAAGTAATTATGAAAAATAATGTTTACTCCTTTGATGTGTTTGATACAGTCTTAGTTCGCAAGTGGGCAAAACCAACTGATTTATTTTTGGAACTAGGTTCTATACTTTTGCAAGCTGAACTGATAAATATATCTGCCGAAAAGTGGAAAAATCTTAGAGAATCAGCGGAAAGAGAAGCAAAAAGCAGAAGTGTTTCCGGTGAAGTGACTCTAATTCAAATTTATGAAGTGCTTGCCCAGAATTTAGGCTGGACAAGCACTGAAATTGAACATTCAATAAATGCTGAAGTTGAATTAGAATTTACTAGTCTTTACCCCGTTAAAGAAACTCAGCAGAAAATTCAACATCTGCACCAAGATGGTCAGCGAGTTATCTATCTTTCTGATATGTACCTATCTTCAGAGGTGATTAGGCGTTTTCTCAAACATCATCAAATATGGCAAGAGGGAGACATACTCTATGTTTCTTCAGACTTCAATGTTAATAAAGCGTCAGGAAAACTATTTGAAGTTTCTTTAATTAAAGAAGGAGTTAAAGCTTCTCAATTAGTACATCTGGGTGATAACAATTATTCAGATGTAAAGATGCCCAGGAAGCTTGGCATTCAGGCTCAACACTTTAATGAAACTCAGCTTAATCGCTACGAGCAAATTTTAGCAAATTCTGAAGACCTGCCGTTGAAGTTTCGTTCTCTTTTAGCAGGTACAAGTCGCCTCTGTCGTCTCCAAAACCCGGGAACTAATCTTCATAATCGTGTTATTTGGGATACCGCAGCTAATGTCATTGCTCCTGTTCTGTTTGGTTTTGTTCATTGGTGCTTATCAGAAGCACAAACAAAGGGAATTCAGAGACTATATTTCGTTGCCAGGGATGGGCAAATTTTACTGAAGATAGCTAAGGTTATTTGTGAAAAATGGAATTACGCCATTGACTGCCGATATTTGTATGGTTCTCGTCAAGCATGGCATTTTCCAGCGATTACCGAAATTGGTGAAACTGAACTTGATTGGATATTTGATCCAACTCAATTTTTATCAGTAAATTCTGTTTGTGAACGTGTTAACTTAAATCCTGAACAAATAGAACATACTTTAGTCAAAGAGGGTTTCTCTAAAGAACTTTGGGATAAAAACCTTGATAATCAGCAAAGGTTATTGCTAAAACAGATTTTTGAGAAACAGGAAGTTACTCAATTAATCATAGAGATAGCTGCAACATATCGTGAAAAAGCCATTGGATATTTTCAGCAAGAAGGATTAGGAAATGCAATACCTTTTGGGATTGTAGATATTGGCTGGCATGGCAGATTACAACGTTCTCTGAGTAAACTATTGAGTTTATCTGGTATTTATCCTGCCTCTGGAGTATCCGGTTTTTATTTTGGTTTATCAAAAAGGTTTAAGGTATTTCCAAAAGATAATTTATTTGCTTATTTCTCTGATGTTGATTCCCCTTCAGAACGAGATAATTTGTGTCACAGAGCATTGTTAGAATTATTTGTTGCTGCTGATCATGGCGGAACAGTCAGATTTGAAAAACAGAATGGCGCTTTTACTCCAATACTTCGTTCTCAAGACAATACGAAAGCTTTGCAGTGGGGATTGCAAGTATTGCATTCTAGTATTTCCTCCTATGCAAATCAGTTAACCATATGTTTAAAATCTAGCGATGTTGACACAGACACCTTACTCAGATCGTCAGAAAAAGTTTTGAAAGAATTCATAAAATTTCCCAATATAAATGAATCTGAGGTGTTTGGTTCTTATATCTTTGCGGAAGATCAGACCGATAACATTTTGTATGATATAGCTCCTAAATATCGATTTATTAATGCTATTAATTTAATTTTTAATGGGTATCATATACACCACAACATTTGGTTTGCGGCTTCAATGCAAAGAACTAGTCCTTGGATTAGATTGATACTTAATAATAAAATCATAGCAAGTGCATGGAAGATAAAATTATTCATAGGGAGATTGAAGAAGATAATTTCATAATAAAATAAACTCTATTTTTTACCTTCGCTTTGAAAGTATATATTTTTCTACAAATATGCATTATCTTAACCTTGGTTGCGGCAATCGCTTTGACCCAAGTTGGACAAACCTCAACTTTACATCAACTGGGGAAGGTGTAATCCCCCATGATTTGACACAAGGAATCCCCTTTCCTGATGAATCATTTGATGTAGTCTACCACTCTCATGTATTGGAACATTTCCCCAAAGCAGAAGCAGAGCCTTTTATTCAAGAGTGCTATCGTGTTTTACGTCCTCAAGGAATTTTGAGAGTAGTGGTTCCAGATCTTGAGCAAATTGCCAAGATATATCTCGAATCCCTTGAGCAGGCAATTACTGGCTCTCAGGAATGGGGTAATAACTATGATTGGATATTACTAGAAATGTATGACCAAACAGTCAGAAATGAATCTGGCGGAGAAATGATTGCTTACCTTTTTCGTGAATATATTCCTAATGGAGAATTTGTGATTCAGCGCCTGGGAGTTGAAGGAAAAAATTTGATTGAATCTGGACATCAACACCGCCAGCACTTGAAATCAGAAAGTTATTCACAAAGTCAAAGAGTGCCATTTATAAAAAAGTTTTATCGGTTTCTCCGTTATCCTAACTATCGCCAAGAAACATTACTCAAACTTGTGCTTGGTCAGGAGTACAAAGCACTACAAATTGGACGGTTTCGCCAAAGTGGGGAAGTTCATCAATGGATGTATGATCGTTACTCATTATCCTTACTTCTAAAAAAATGCGGGTTTCAAAATATTCTTCAACAAACAGCGGCTACAAGTTATATTCCTAATTGGACTTGCTTTAATCTCGATACAGAACCGGATGGTAGTGTTTACAAACCTGATTCTATGTTTTTAGAGGCTATTAAACCATCTGTATGAAAATTTTACAAATCAACCAATCCGACATAGCAGGTGGAGCAGCTATAGCAGGCTACCGCCTTCACCAAGGTTTATTAAACCAAGGTATTGACTCAAAACTGCTAGTTGGGATTGTGAAAACAGATAGCGATCGCGTGGCGGTTGTTCCTTCTAGAACTCGTGTTGATAATCTTGTTCGTCGTGTTACTTGGCGCATTGGTTTTAACTACGTTGACCAAATTAGCAGCTTTGACATTTCTCAGCATAGATTTTATCAAGATGCAGATGTACTAAATTTTCACAATCTTCATACTGGTTACTTTAACTATTTAGTTATTCCTAAATTAACGCAATCTAAACCTGCTATATTTACGCTCCATGATATGTGGAGCTTTACCGGACATTGCGCTTATAGTTTTGACTGCGATCGCTGGACAATTGGCTGTGGTAAATGTCCCTATCCCGATACCTACCCAGAAATTAAGCGTGATAATACGCGCCTAGAATGGAAACTGAAAGACTGGGTTTACAGTAAATCTCATCTTACCATTGTAACTCCCAGCAAATGGTTGAGTGAGCAAGCAAAAAAAAGTATGCTTAATCGCTTTCCTATTCATCACATACCAAATGGTATTGATACAGAGGCTTATCAACCCATAGATGCAGAAAAATGTAGAGATATTTTAGGTATTGCACCAAACAAAAAAGTTCTCATGTTTGGTGCTGAAAGCCTTAAGGATTCGCGTAAAGGTGCAGACTTACTGGTAAAAGCGCTACAAAACTTGCCTGAAGCGTTAAAATCAGAAATATTATTACTAACTTTGGGTAATGGAAGCGAAAAAACTACCGATTTAGTCGGAATACCAACTTTAAACCTGGGTTATGTGAGCAGCGATCGCCTCAAGTCAATAGCCTATTCTGCGGCTGACTTATTTATTTTTCCCACTCGTGCTGATAATTTACCCTTAGTACTGCAAGAGAGTATGGCTTGTGCTACTCCAATGATTTCCTTTAAAATTGGTGGTGTAGCTGATTTAGTGCGACCAGGAATAACTGGTTATCTAGCTCAACCAGAAGATATACAAGATTTCAGTAATGGTATTGTCCAATTACTCGAAGACACCGAGTTAAGAAAAAATATGAGCGACAACTGTCGAAAAATTGCCATCAAAGAATATTCTTTAGAACTACAAGCAAAACGTTATATAGAACTATATAAACAGGTATTGCGATAACGTGCGCTTGCCAAAGGCGATAATAATGACATTTGTCATTGGTAAGCATTAGGACTAGTCCCGCGATTTCAAACTATTTGTTTAGCCGGATGAATTTTTAGATACCCCTAAATCCACACGATATGATACCAGCTGTAGGGGCACGGCAATGCCGTGCCCCTACGCGAAATCTACATGTGTCAGCGTTTTAGTGGTATTGTATAAGACTTTGAAAACACGCCCTAGCATTAGGACTTACGCACTGTACAAATTAGCTATTATGTGCATAACGATTGGTTAAGAAAACAAGTGCCTAGGTTAAGAAAACAAGTACCTAGGTTAAGAAAACAAGTACTTTCGTTACCAAGACAAGTACTTTCGTTACCAAGACAACTACTTTCGTTACCAAGACAAGTACTTTCGTTACCAAGACAACTACTTTCGTTACCAAGACAAGTACTTTCGTTACCAAGACAACTACTTTCGTTACCAAGACAACTACTTTCGTTACCAAGACAACTACTTTCGTTACCAAGACAACTACTTTCGTTACCAAGACAACTACTTTCGTTACCAAGACAACTACTTTCGTTACCAACACAAGTTCGTAGCGATGGCTGCGTCCACCTACCGCCTGTTTTTTCCTAATTTCTCTTAGTGCATTATTTATCTAATTTGTCAATGCGTAAGTCCTAAGTATTTGGGGCATGAATCTTGGGATAACTGGTTTGATACCTATAGCGGTTCTCAGTTGGATACAATACAAAATTATATCGTCGCGTGTAGGGGCACGGCACTGCCGTGCCCTTACGAGTGTATTGGACTCAACCGATAACCGCTATATAGTGTGTCATCATATTTCATGACCTTTCGAGAACAGCCAGAAGAGCAAATTCGGGAGTGTTTTTAAAGTTTGTGGAAATGATCCTCAACATCTCCCATTCCGTGAATAAAAAAATCTATTATGCTCTTTGAGAATTGCTCTAAAATATAGAAGGTGCTAATCTGGAGAGTTGCCATGACTTCCCAAACACTGAATATAACTGAGACATTAATTGCCCAACTGCAAACTCTACCACCAGAACAACAACAGATGGTGGTAAATTTTGTGGAATTTCTCGCCCATAAACACGCCCAATCCCAACCTAGCCAGCAACGGGTGCTTGGTTTGAACCAAGGAGAGATTTGGATAAGTGAAGACTTTAATGATCCTTAGTAGGTCGGCTATTGAACATTACTAGTTAGGGTTGTGATTTGTGATTTGTCATTTGTGATTTGTGATTTGTGATTTGTGATTTGTCATTTGTCATTTGTCATTGGTAAGCATTTGGGGCATATTTACATTTCGTAATATAGTTTTGTTTTTTTCGCGCTGACTTACTTATTTTTGCGAAAAAGATCGATTAAAATGAGAATATGCACCTAAACAAAAAATAGGTTGGTTATGGAAGAGTTATTACTATTACGTGAATTAATTGCGAAGCAGGAATATGAACAAGCACTAGAAATTGTCAATGAACTTGAAGAAATGTCAAGGGAAGATAAATTAAATAAGATTTATAGCTATGCAGTAATTTTGCTCCTACATTTAATTAAACAAGATGCAGAAAAACGTAGCACTCGTTCCTGGGAATTTTCTATTTATAATAGTACCAAAGAAATTAATAAAGTGAATAGACGTAAGAAGTCGGGTGGTTTTTATGCTAACGAAGAGGAATTAAAAGAAATTTTAACTGATGCTTTTGATACTGCTATAAAAAAAGCAGCTTTAGAAGCTTTTGAAGGTATATATACAGATAATGAACTTAAACAAATAATTGATGAAGACGAAATTAAAGGTAAAGCCCTGAGTTTGATTTATGATAATTAAGTAAGTCAGATCTAAAATGGTGAAGCCAAATCTCCCAGAGATTAATTAAGGAGTGGCTATGACACAAAAACAACTTTATGAACGAGACTTTTACACCTGGTCTCTACAGCAAGCTCAACTATTAAGAGAAAAGAAATTTGAGCAAGTTGACTGGGATAATCTGATAGAAGAGGTTGAAGACTTGGGGCGTAGTGAATATAGGGCTTTAATATCTGCTATTGAACAGTTGACACTACATCTCTTAAAATGGCAATTTCAAGAAAATAATCGCTGCTCAAGCTGGCGACATTCTATTGATAAGCAGCGTATTCAAATTGAACGTTTATTAGAAGATAATCCTGGACTACAAGGAAAAATTGAGGAAATTATCGAAAAAGGTTATAAGTACGGTCGCAAAGGAGCAATTAAAGAAACTGACTTACCAGATAGTTTATTTCCTGTTACTTGTTTGTATAGTTGGCAAGAATTAATTGACGATAGTTTTTTCCCAAATTAATCATAAGAATGAGTAATGAGTGATGAGTTATGAGTTATGAGTTATGAGTTATGAGTGATGAGTGATGAGTAATGAGTAATGAGTAATGAGTAATGAGTAATGAGTAATGAGTAATGAGTAATGAGTAATGAGTAATGAGTAATGAGTAATGAGTAATGAGTAATGAGTAATGAGTAATGAGTAATGAAAGAATTAAGTAGGTTGGCACAATTAAACAGAACTACATAAACTTATGTAAAGCATCAGAAACGCTTTGAATATAAGCTTTTAAGCGATTTACATTTCTTAATCTAGTTGTGTTTTTTAACGCCCACTTACTTATTAAGATATTAACAACTTCAACCAACAAGTTGAAAGAAAAATAAAAAATAATCCACTCATCACTCATCACTCATTATAGCGTTTCTCGCCCTAGTGAGGTACATCGGTCAGGGCACGGCAGTGCCGTGCCCCTACATCGCGTGATACAATTTTGTACCTCATCTGAATAGGAAGTGCTATACTCATCACTCATTACTCATCACTCATCACTCATCACTCATTACTCATTACTCATTACTCATCACTCATCACTCATTACTCATTACTCATTACTCATTACTCATTACTCATTACTCATTCCCACTCTTGGCTAGTATCGCAGAGAAAACTGTCTGTCATGATGTTATCAAATTCGTAGGGGCAACAATCAGGAAATGTCCGTAATGGCAAATCTGTTTCTCGTAATGCTAAATCAACACCCGCTTCAAAACCCTCTGATAAAGCCTCTGCCATCCGAGATTGTAAACTAGGATTGTGGTGTAAATGCCTACGAATTGCTCGACGCTGTTCGCGAATGGTGAGGAACCAATTGCGCGATCGCTTTTGAGGTTGGTATTCCCACTTCAAAAGATGTCCTAACAAGACACTAAGACGACTGACAAGTTCTCGATATTCCTGTCTTCCCAAAGATTCGATTTCCTGTTGTAAGTTGTGCCAGTCTAGTGCCAACACCTGTTTTTGCGCTAAAGCTTGAGCCTGCAACTGTGTCCAACCATAAAAGTCTTGTTGGTACAAAGAGGTTTCGTTAATATCCATAGTTAAATTGGATTTGTGACATTTCGTAATTTTCAAGCCGACAATGTGCTGAAATCGCCTAAAATTAAATTAATCAAACTGGGAGAAAATTTTATAGTCTGAATAAAATCCGACTAATTTCAGCAGCACAGGAGAGTTAATCCTTCATGTATCAAACCAATCCGCCCTTATCTCCTAAAGGAACATTGTAAGTAGCCATCATGAACTGCGTACACCAAGAAACTATAACAAAAAAGACTTTCTCATGGCCGCTAGGGATTTATTTCATTCGGTAGTGAAAGATGCACTGATCAAAGATGGATGGCAAATCACTCATGACCCTTTTATGGTGGATTATGGTGATGTACAAATGCAAATTGATCTAGGTGCAGAAAGATTGATTGCGGCAATCAAAGATAAAGAAAAAATTGCTATAGAAATCAAAAGTTTTATTAAACCATCTGCTATATCTGAATTCCATACGGCTCTCGGACAATACCTAAACTATCGTCGTGCTTTGCGCGTTCAGGAACCAAACCGCATTTTGTATTTAGCTATCCCCAATCAAACCTATGATGAATTTTTTAGACTGAGATTTATTCAAGAAGGTGTAGAAGAATTTCAAATGCGTTTATTAATCTATGACATAGAAGACAGGACAATAGTGGCATGGAAAAACTAGTTAGCTATCGACAAATAATCAAGGATATATTGCTGAAATATAGCCAAATCAAGCCAGCATTTGGTGAAATTGAAATGGAAGTATTATTTGATTTAGAACGCGATCGCTATCAAGTTATACGCACCGGCTGGCTCCAAAAAAAGCGGGTTTATGGTGTTGTAATTCACATTGATATTAAAGGCGGAAAAATTTGGATTGAATACGATGGTACAGAAGTTGGTGTAGCTGATATTCTACTAGAAAAAGGAATTTTGCCAGAAGATATTGTATTGGCATACCATTCTCCTTTTATCCGCCAATATGATGGCTTTGCTGTTGGCTAAGGGACTTCCAATTAAAAAAATCTTCAATTTGTAGGGTCCGTCAGAACTGAGAAAACTTGGGAATAGTAAGAGATTACTGGTACTAACGCACCCGAAGGATTCAAACATTGGGTAATTTATTTTTTATTGATTCATAATATAAACCACATCTATTTTGAAAACCATAGTTTTTCATGCGTAGTGGGAGCAGCGTTCGACTGAGCGCTAACGCCGTACCCCTCCTCTTAAGCAAGCTACGCATAGCGTCCCGCACTTAAGTCTTGCTCCCTGGTAGTAGTAGCGGGCTTTTCGTCCCGCACTATTCCAGGTTTCAAAATGGACGAGAAACTCTCTGAATAAAAAAATCTATTATGCTCTTTGAGAATTGCTCTAGAATATAGGAGGTGCTAATCTGGACAGTTGCCATGACTTCCCAAACACTGAATATAACTGAGACATTAATTGCCCAACTGCAAACTCTACCACCAGAACAACAACAGATGGTGGTAAATTTTGTGGAATTTCTCGCCCATAAACACGCCCAATCCCAACCTAGCCAGAATCAAAAAAAGCAGCGCGTTGCTGGATTGCATGAAGGTATGGGTTGGATTAGTGACGATTTTAATGAGCCTTTACCAGATGAATTTTGGCTGGGTGAGTGATGAATTTTATTTTAGATACTCATACATTAATTTGGTGGTCAATAGACCCCATAAGGCTTTCACCGCAAGCCAGAAACTTATTGGATGATGAAAGCAACACTCTATTTTTAAGCATTATTAGTGTTTGGGAAATACAGATTAAACTCCAGATTGGAAAATTGAGTCTTCAGATGCCACTTTCTGAGTTGATCAAAGACCATCAGGAAACAAACGACTTACAACTTTTACCTATTGAGCTAACTCATATTTACGCTTTAACTAATCTACCCAACCATCATCGTGACCCTTTTGACAGACTGTTAATCGCTCAGGCTATTGTGGAACAAGTCCCTATTGTCAGCATTGATTCTGCTTTTGATGGCTATGCAATTCAAAGGCTTTGGTAAACCAGAAAAGAGTAGTATACCTGAAAACTGCCGACAAAATTATACATAACAAGTGAATATCGCGCGATCGCACTCAATTACTGATTGTGGGTTGGGCTTAAGCCCGCCCGTACCCAGGTAATACTGCAAGGGATACGAATGTAGAGACGTTACATGTAACGTCTAGACTTCGGTTTCACGCTTTGCGATTTTCAAAACCTACGCAGTATTGCGTACCCAGGGGCTGGATGTCCACCCCACAAGATTGGATAATTTATTTGTTGGAAGTCCCTAATTTTCAAGCCGACAATGTGCTGAAATCGCCTAAAATTAAATTAATCAAACTGGGAGAAAATTTTATAGTCTGAATAAAATCCGACTAATTTCAGCAGCACAGGAGAGTTAATCCTTCATGTATCAAACCAATCCGCCCTTATCTCCTAAAGAAACACTGCCAACAATGTATGATTTGCCGAGCGAAAATCAGGAGGAACCTGGTTTGCCTGATGAATTTCACCTTCTACAACCTGAATTACTACGCCTCACTTTTCGTCCTCCTGCTTATGCCGACAATAATATATTTACAGCTAGTGACTTAAACTTATACTATGACACTCTTCATCCTCAATGGTATAAGCGGCCGGATTGGTTTGCAGTTTTGGGGGTATCCCGACTCTATGAGCAAAAAGAACTACGCTTGAGCTATGTTACCTGGCAAGAAGGAACCAATCCTTTTGTCGCAGTAGAACTCATTTCACCGGGTACAGAAGCAGAAGATTTAGGCAGAAATTTACGCGAAGTTAACCAACCACCTAATAAATGGGCTGTCTATGAGCAAATCCTGAGAATCCCCTATTATTTTGTTTTCAACCGTTATACGTCAGAGCTTCACTGTTTTGGTCTAATGATGAACCGCTATCAACCGATCCCTGTGAATGGAATGGGCGTTTGGTTACAGGAAGCACAGCTAGGGTTAGGATTATGGGATGGAGAATATCAAGGATTAAAAAGGCTGTGGCTACGTTGGTATGATCAAGAAAATAATTGGGTACCAACACCCACGGAACAAGAAAAACAACGCACCCAACAGGAAGAACAACGGGCTGAACAGGAAAAACAACGGGCTGAACAGGAAAAACAACGAGCTGAACAGGAAAAACAACGGGCTGAACAGGAAAAACAACGGGCTGAACAGGAAAAACAACGGGCTGACGCCGCCGAATTAGAAATTGCTAAATTACGGCAATTGTTACTTGAGCAAGGAGTAAATTTACCGAATAATCAATAATCTGATTGTGGGCAATACCTGAAAGTTTAAACTGTTAAATTGTGCAGAAGTTATGTACCAAACTGACCCACCTTTACCCAAGAGCGAAGTCCTGCCGACAATGTACGATCTACCAAGTGAAGATCCACAGGATATGGAGTTACCGGAAGAAATGCATCCCCGTCCTGCGTGGGAAACCATGCCCACGATGTATGATCTCAAGAGTGAAGACCCAGAGGAGCCTGGTTTGCCGGACGAATTCCACGACTTCCAACCCCAATTATTGCGCGAAACCTGTAAACCCCCAAATTACCCAATGGGGGAAATGTTCATTGGCACAGATTTAAATTTGTATTACGATAGCCGCAATAGATTGTGGTACAAAAGACCAGATTGGTTTTTAGTATTAGGTGTATCTCGTGCCCAACAACAAACAGATATGCGCCTGAGCTATGTTGTTTGGCAAGAGGCGATCGCCCCATTTTTAGTAGTAGAATTACTTTCACCCGGTACAGAAGCCGAAGATTTGGGACAAACAGTCCGGGATGCAAAAAAGCCACCCACAAAATGGCTGGTGTATGAACAAAATTTAAGAGTTCCCTATTATATCGTGTTTGATAGATATCACAATCGGTTGCGAGTGTTTCAATTAACCGGAACACGATATCAAGCAGCACCAGTTCCTGAACAAAAGTTTTGGTTCCCAGAACTAGAATTAGGGTTAGGAGTATGGAGCGGGAGTTATCAGCAAACAGAAGGTTTATGGCTGCGTTGGTACGATGCTCAAGGTAATTGGATTGCGACACCAGAGGAACGCGCCCAACAGGAGAGTCAACGCGCAGAACTTGAGAGTCAACGGGCTGAAAGATTAGCCGCAAGATTGCGATCGCTTGGTGTTAATCCAGATGATGTGTAAGGTGTACAAATCTAGCCACGACCGATCAGGTAGCGAAGTTGAAGCATTAACTCAGGCGATCGCTCATCAGATAAAACAGTAAAGGCGTAGGTGTAGCCCTAGGGCGTGTTTTCAAACTATTTGTTTAGCCGGATAAATTTTTAGATACCCCTAAATCCACACGATATGATACCAGCTGTAGGGGCACGGCATTGCCGTGCCCCTACGCGAAATCTACATGTGTCAGCGTTTTAGTGGTATTGTATAAGACTTTGAAAACACGCCCTAGCAGGGATCGCCAATTCCCGATTCCCCACGCCCTAAATAAAATAGAATGAGTTAATCTTGCGCCACCTGCCAATACTAGTAGTCTGTCAATTTTGTTTTGAGGGATTTTTGGTAGTGTGAGCGTCTCGCTCACGCGGGCAAGATGCCCGCACTACAGCGTCTCGCTCACGCGGGCAAGATGCCCGCACTACAGCGTCTCGCTCACGCGGGCAAGATGCCCGCACTACAGCGTCTCGCTCACGCGGGCAAGATGCCCGCACTACAGTCCATCATTTTTATCTTGACAGAGTACTAGGTTCGCCAATGGATACAAAAGAACTGATTATTCAAGAACTCGAAGCAGCTCCCTTTTGCTTATAGCGTTTCTCGCCCTAGTGAGGTACATCGGTAAGGGCACGGCAGTGCCGTGCCCCTACATCGCGTGATACAATTTTGTACCTCATCTGAATAGGAAGTGCTATAACTGAACTGTATTGGCCTATAAAGCTCTATACTAAAAAAAGCATAGTGACTGAGGCAGAAAATAGTTATGCTAATCCAATCCACAACTGTGGCGTTATACAACCAAGATTTTTGTCTTTGGGTAGAAACAACAGTCAAGCAATTACAATTAAAACAATTTGAAACGGTGGATTGGGAAAATCTAATTGAGGAGATCCAAGACTTGAGTGGGAGTCAAAAACGAGCTTTAGAGAGTTTATTAACCCGACTTTTTGAACATCTTCTCAAGATAGGATATTGGAAATCAGAACTGCAAGATAACGCCAACCACTGGAAAGGGGAAATCCGCACATTCCGTAAACAAATCAACAAGTTGCTGAAAGTCAGTCCTAGTCTTAGACCATATTTGCAAGATATATTTGCAGAATGTTATCAGGATGCCAGAGAAATTATAGCCGATGTCACAGGACTGCCTGTCGATACTTTTCCCGTTCATCCTCTTGCCAGTTTAGATCAAGTATTAGATGAAAATTGGTTGCCGGAAATTTAAAATGGGATAATGAAAATAAGCTCAGAAAAAGTATCATGCAGTATCAAGTTTTTGTTCAGAGTCAATCCCAGCAGAATTTTGTCGCCTCAGTTTTTGGGATGCCAAATTTGACTGTTGAGGGAAGGACGGAGGAAGAAGCAATCTCGAATGTCAAATCTGCCCTAGAAACACAACTAGCTAGGGGTAAGTTTGTCACCATTGAGGTAAATTTAGAAATTCAGCCAAATGCAACTACACCCCAGATGAGATATGCGGGAATATTTGCTAATGATCCCACATTTGATGATTTTATGGAAAAACTAGCCGTTATTCGCCAAGAATCGAATGCAGCAACGGATGAGTAATGACGATTTACATTTTAGATACAGATCACCTCAGTCTTTATGGACGTAATCATCCAGTAGTGATTGCGCGGCTTTCTGCATCTCAAGTGAAACTGACAACGTGCGATCGCGCTTTGTAACTATCGTAGACATTGCTCTTTGGATAAAACAGTAAAAGCGCCCATTCCCGATTCCCCACTCCCTGAATAAAATAGAATGAGTTAATCTTGCGCCACCTGCCAATACTAGGTTCGCCAATGGATACAAAAGAACTGATTATTCAAGAACTCGAAGCAGCTCCAGAGCCATTACTAACTGAAATTTTAGACTTTGTGAGGTTTCTTAAACTCAAGCAAACCCAAGAAGCAGTGGAAAACCAGCAAGACTTGGATGATAGCCGTGAAGCTTTGATAGAAGCCAAAGAAAAAGGGACTCTCTCTCTAGAGGCTTTTAAGCAAGAGCTGGGCTTATAAGCATGAGCTACCAAGTTGAAATTACTCCTGCAGCGCAGCGCATGATTAAAAAATTACCAAAAAATGTGCAGCAGCGAATTATCGAACAACTGGAAGCTTTAGCAGTAGATCCTCGTCCTGTGGGAGTTATTAAGTTAGCAGCAGAGGAAAATTTGTATCGTGTGCGAGTAGGTGATTACCGGATTGTCTACGAAATACAGGATGATATTTTACTCATTCTGATCACAAAGATAGGACATCGAAAAGATGTTTACAGATAAAATGCCTCTAAATCCGGATTCATAGCTCAATTCAGCAACCCCTTTTCAGCGATGCCTACTAGGGCTACGCCTATTCTTTGCTGCCAAGGTTGGTTTTTGTATCATACTGCGATCGCAAGGCAATTGTTCTGGTTGAGGCTTTTAAGCATGAGCTATAGCGTTTCTCGCCCTAGTAAGGTAAACCTGTAGGGGCACGGCACTGCCGTGCCCTTATGAGTGTATTGGACTCAACCGATAACCGCTATATCAAAACTTGATTGCCACAGTAGTAATATTAATCATAGGGCGTAATTTGGAGGGAAATATGACTTCCCAAATACTGGATATAACTGAGGCATTAATTGCCAAACTGCAATCCTTAGCACCAGAGCAACAACAGACGCTGCTAGATTTTGCGGAATTTTTAGCACACAAACATGCTCAACCCCAACCTGTGCAACAACGTGTACCGGACTTAAACCGAGGGGAGATTTGGATGAGCGAGGATTTTAATGATCCTTTACCAGATGAATTTTGGACGGGTGAGCAGTGAAACTACTATTGGACTCACATGTTCTAATTTGGTGGACAAGTAGCTCCGAAAGGCTCTCCCAGAGAGTTTATAGCCTAATTAACGATACTAACAACAGGTTGGTGTTTAGCATAGCTAGTGTTTGGGAAATGCAAATAAAACTTCAACTGGGTAAGCTCAACTTAAATTCATCTCTTCCCGTTTTGATAGACAATCAACAGCGTGTCAATAATCTACAACTTTTACCTATTGAATTAGCCCATATTTGGGGTTTAACTAATCTACCCAATCATCATCGTGACCCTTTTGACAGACTTTTAATTGCTCAGGCGATTGTGGAACAGATACCGCTGGTGAGCATTGATTCAGTTTTTGATAATTATCCAATTCAGCGGTTGTGGTAGGTGTAAAAACCCGGTCTGGGGAATGAGAATTTTTAAGGGAAAGTAAGTCCTAGTCTTAGACCATTCACCTCAGTCTTTATGGACGTAATCATCCAGTAGTGATTGCGCGGCTTTCTGCATCTCAGCAGTTGGGATAGAGTTTTGTGATCGCTCTAGTCCCGCGATTTCAAAGTCTTATACAATACCACTAAAACGCTGACACATGTAGGAGCGAGTGGGGAACATTGCCGTGCCCCTACAGCTGGTATCATATCGTGTGGATTTAGGGGTATCTAAAAATTTATCCGGCTAAACAAATAGTTTGAAAACACGCTCTAGGGCTACGCCTAAGCTTTTGATGCCAAGGCTGGTTTTTGTATCATACTGCGATTGCAAGGCAATTGTTCTGGTTATAGTATTTTATCAAAGTGCGCTCGCGCTTTGTAACTATCGTAGACATTGCTCTTTGGATAAAAAAATATACGTGTTATTCTCTAGTCTTTACAGCAGTTGTCAGGTATTTAGACCACACCTCGATATCTGTATTTCTTTCTTCCTTCCCTACGGGACGCTACGCGAATGCGCCTTCTCTGCGAACGCGCAGAGCGTGTCGAAGACAGACGCTACGCGAATGCGTGAGATATAAAAATGTGGTTCATTTACCTGAAAATCGCTGTAATTAATCTTCTCTGAATAAAATATCAGCGCAATTTTTGGACTTTGGCTATGTCTGCGACAGGCTACGGCGGAGCCATATATTTATACATTCAATTAAAACGATTCTTCAAAGAAAATGGCACTTGTAAATACTGCTTTGACATTAAAAGATTTACCTCCACCTCCAGAAGGTAAAACTGGTTGGCCTTCGACAGAACAGACAGAACCTTTGCCAGATAAAATGCCCGATGGTTCTGATTGGCCTCGTATTAGTATAGTTACTCCTAGCTATAATCAAGGACAGTTTATTGAAGAAACAATACTATCAGTGCTATGGCAAGGATATCCGAATTTAGAATACATTATCATTGATGGTGGTAGTACAGATAACTCCGTTGAGATTATCAAAAAATACGAAAATTACTTGACATATTGGGTAAGTGAACCCGATCAAGGACAAAGCCATGCGATTAACAAAGGTTTTGCACGCTGTACTGGTGAAATCATGGCTTGGCTAAATAGCGACGATTTGTATCTTCCTAACGCTTTAAAAGAGGTAGCCCTAACCTTTTATTTTCAAAAAACAGATATAGTTACTGGGGCTTGGATCGGCTATCAATACCCATCTGGTAAGTTTTGGGGAGTAAATCCCTGTGGTGTAGGACTTTATCCCACAATGGCGGTGTTACTCTCTCAACGTGGTTACGTTCCCCAGCATTCTACATTTTGGCATAAAAGAGTTTGGGAAGAAGCAGGACCCTTATCTGAGCATCTACACTATGCAATGGATCATGATTTTTTCTTACGTTGCTGTGATCGCGGGTTTAGGTTTAAGTTAGTTTATACTCCCTTAGCAGCTTTTCGACAACACACAAATCAGAAGACGAGCGTATGGCAAAAGTATATAGCTGATAGTGCAGAAAGTATTTCTAAGTATAAACAAAGACCTGAATGGCAAAGTTTTATGGGTAAATTAAAATTACGCATTGCCAAAAAGCTAATTTCATTAGGTCATCATCGCAATATTCACCCTCGCTTAGGATTAGTTCCAAAACTTGATCGGCAACTAATACAGAATTGGTTAGATCAACTTAAAAATTACAGCGAAATAAATAGTTTTTTGTAAACTCGTAAACTCTAGCTTGGACAACTTAAAATGGCACTTCAATCAAAAGAAATAATTCTGATTTTTTTGATATTTATTATAAGCACAAGTACGACAATTTTTGAGTTTCTGCATGATAAAAATTGGATTTTATCTATATACTATGGAGTATCTTCAATTTCTTTACTAATAGTTATATTCTTACTTTATCGACGGAATCAATTTACATTTAAAGGAATTATCACAAACCAAAAAAATGATTATAAACAGATTGAAGCACTATTTTCAGTATTTTCATTACTGAACATCAGAGTACCAATTCCAGAAATGAGAGATTGGGCAGTATCACCTGATTTTGTTAAAATAATGATCGAGTATATTTATCTGAGGGGGCGACAACTTCGTCTCAAAGCCTTATCAAATAAGGATTATCAAAGGGTGAGCCTGGAAACGCTCAAAACAAATTGGGAACCTATCCCAACAGAAAAATCAGACTTTTGGGCTGTGATTATTGAGAATGGAATCAATAAAGCCGAAAAATGATGTTGATCTTTTCATGGCACAAGTGTTCACAACCCTTACTGCATCTTTGGTTCAAAGGGTTTTGTCACCCCCTCAGGTATATTTATACAATTAAGCCAAATTCAATTGTTGAGTTAGGAGGTGGAGTTTCAACTATTATCTCAGCTTACTGTTGTGAAAAAATAGGTAAAGGTTATATTTTTTCAGTTGATCATAATGATACATACGCTAAAGTAACTGAATCAAATATACAGCTACATGGATTACAAAACTATGTGAATGTAGTTTATGCTCCTTTTGAAAAGGTAGATTTGGATAATAAAACGTTTTATTGGTATAAAATTGATGTATTTAGTAACCTTAAATCAATAGATTTATTGATAATTGATGGACCACCGTTTGTGAGCAATAGTTTGTCTCGTTATCCTGCATTACCATTCCTGTATCACCTACTAAATGAAAATGCTATCGTGTTGATTGATGATGGTGATAGAAATGATACCATCGATATGGTTAACAAATGGGTAAAAGAGTTTGATGATTTAGAGTTAATAACTCTTAATACTGAAAAAGGAGGTTTTTGTCTACGAAAAATCTCTAAACAAAAACCAATGCGTAAAATTTATTAAGTAGGTCGGCGTTAATAACCCTAACTATCTAAAGAACCATAAAGTTCTGTAATTACCTTGCAGAGTAGAGCTTATAGCGTTTCTCGCCCTAGTTAGGTACAGCCATAGGGGCACAGCACTGCCGTGCCCCTATACCGCGTGATACTTAAACAAATTCGCAATTTACAATGATGTTGTTTTACTAAAAAGCCTGTATAAATATATGAAAAATCAAATCGGCATATATTCAGAAAAAGTAGAATGTATAACATATACACTTGCTTATTCTATTGCATTAGCGGATTATAATATTTATCTAATTACATCTAATAAATTAAGTGAGGAATGTAGAAATAACGGACATCAACGTTTTCTGCAAAGGATCAAGCGAATTCAAGGTATTAATGTAATAGATATTGATGATTATGTTAATTGTGATATTTATCTTGATATTCTATATATAGAATTTGCTGATAATTACTCTAGAATATCGGTAATTAATTGGTGTAAGAAAGCTAATTCACACGCAGCTATTTGTTATTTTCAGAATAGCTATAAAAGTCAACTAAAACAAATAATTAAGTATTTTCCTATAAGTTTAGGCTTCAAAAATATTGGTTTTTTAAATGGTATACCAAAATTTGACTTTTACCAATTTTTAACTAAGAGATATCTGATTGGTTTTGATGTCCACGCAAAATTTTTAGAAGATGAACAACTGTCAAATATAATGTTTAGTTTTGATTGGCAAGCACAAACGCCAAGAAAATATAAATTTAATTTCCTTGGCAATATATTACCGCTTGAAAGAACTAAGATATTAAATCAAATTAAATCATACCTTGGTTTACCACAACAAATAATTGACAGCACGAATCATATTCACAATCTTAATTTTGAGTTTGTATGGCTTGAATATGGCAATATGACGCCTATAGAAAAAGGAGGATTATCCACAAATGATTACATAAATTGTTTATCTAACTCTGATTTCACTCTTTGTCCACTGGGTTACAGCAAGGTAACTCATAGAGTTGTTGAAGCTTTAGTAAGGGGCAGTATACCTATTCTGAACAAAGATGAATTGCACTTGTATGATATGTCTCTTGAAAATGGAGTAAACTGTATTGCTGTTGATAAATATAATTGGAATTCATCTATAGATAGAATTTTAAATATTCAAGAAAATGAATTAATCAAAATGCGCTCAAATATCCTGGAGATGAAGGATAAATATTTACTCCCAACAGTATTTGCTAGAAGGTTAAGACAAAAAATGGGCTTAGAGGATGTTTGAAAAGCACATGAGTAGCGTACGTCAGATGTCAAAAAATCTGTGCAAGCATTGAGTATCGGTTATGAAGGCACACCACCTTGTGATGAACGAGCGCAAGCAGCAGAATTAGCCCAATGGTTAGGTTTAGAATTTCGAGATGTTGAACTCCGTACCTCAGAATTAGTAGTATCGTAGGGTGCGTTAGGATGAAATCCGTAACGCACCATTATCAAGGATTTGGTGCGTTACGCTGTCGCTAACGCACCCTACGCATCTGACTCAACTGAGAAACGCTATAAAATTTGTCGCCCCGTCAGTTAGAATATGTGTAATTTTACTTATTTGTTTACTTTTTAAGTGTTAATTTTATGTGCGGTATAGCTGGTTTTTTATCTCGTACTCCTCTTAAAGAAGCAAATTTAAATTTTGCCCTTAAAGCTTTGTTTCACCGTGGGCCTGACAATCAGGGAATTTGGGAAGATAACTATATTCAACTGGGACATACTCGCCTATCCATTTTAGATTTAAGCCCCCTAGGAAATCAGCCCATGAGTTATCAAGATGGGCGATTTATGATTACCTTTAATGGTGAAATTTACAACTATATAGAAATTCGAGAAGAACTGTCTGAAAAAGGATATTCTTTTATTAGCCAGACCGATACTGAAGTTTTGATAGCAGCCTATGCTCATTGGGGGACTCAATGTCTTGACAAATTGAGGGGTATGTTTGCCTTTGCCATCTGGGATAAAATCACTAATAAATTGTTTCTTGCTCGCGATCGCACTGGCGAAAAACCACTCTATTATTGGTTTGATGATAACAAGTTTTATTTTACCTCTGAACTAAAAGCCCTACTCACATTACTGCCTAAAGTTCCGGCTCTTGATCCTATCGCTATTGATCTGTATTTACATTACCAGTATGTGCCAGAGCCGCGAACCCCTTTAATTGGTGTTTATAAACTCCCCGCTGCTCACTATTTGTTAATTAACTGCGAAGATTGGGAAATAGAGCCAAAACGTTATTGGAGTTTGGCGCAGATTCAACCGATAGAAGGTGATCCAATCAAACTTATTCGTCAGGAACTCGATCAAGTAATTGATTTAACCTTACGTTCAGATGTGCCGATTGGAATAGCTCTCAGTGGTGGCCTTGACTCTGGTGGGATAGCGGCTCTAGCGGCTCCTAAATATAAGAATACACTGCAAGCATTGAGTATCGGTTATGAAGGCACACCAGCTTGTGATGAACGAGCGCAAGCAGCAGAATTAGCCCAATGGTTAGGTTTAGAATTTCGAGATGTTGAACTTCGCACCTCAGAACTAGTAGATTTTTTTCCAGACTTAGTTCGTGCAATTGATGATCCCATCGCCGATATCGCCGCTTATGGACATTTTGCCGTTACGCGATTAGCAGCAGATTTGGGCATCAAAGTTCTGCTCAATGGTTTAGGAGGTGATGAATTATTTTGGGGCTACAACTGGGTATCGGATGCATTAAGACTAGCTGAAAATAAATACAATTTGCACTCAACTTTGGGAAAATTTCAATCCTCTCTAACAGGACTAGACTGGCTGACTAAATTTCCCTTATATAATAGGTTAGCTAATAGTAATAAAATCCCTAATTGTCTGCGAACAACTTTAGATTGGGGATTAGAAATCAGCAATACTGCTCCTTGGCATCCTCAACAAATTCCCTTTTATAATGTCAGAGTTGATTTTAGATATGCCTGGTATCACCGTCAACATTTGTACACCAAAGTATTTCTAGAAAAATTACCAGAACGCAATCCCTATCAGCCATTTGTTGTTTCCACAGAATCGACAGATATTCCTAATCAAATTTGTCAATTGGTATTTGATACATGGTTAGTTTCTAATTGTTTATCCTTAGGCGATCGCACTAGTATGGCTTCGGCTGTAGAAGCTCGCATTCCTTTACTAGATTACAAACTTATTGAGTTAGTTATGGGACTGCGTAAAGCACAACCCGATCATAAGTATGGTCAAAAATCTTGGCTGCGGAGTGCGTTAAAAAATGTTTTACCCGACAAGGTAATTCAGCGAAAAAAAAGAGGATTTGAACCTCCTTATGAAGAATGGATTAAAGCATTGTTGGAAAAATATGGACAATTGGTTGTAGAAGGTTATTTGGTCGAAATGGGATTTTTTAATCGAAAATACATTGAAAAATTATTCAATAATTACCGAGAAAATTATGCAATGGTCTACAAGTTAATTTTATTGGAGAGTTGGTATAAATATGTCGTGCTGAATAAGCTGTTATAAATTAAATTACTTGTATTTCATATTCAAAGACGTAAAACATATGATGAATATATCGTTAGTTTCAATCAGAATTCCTTGCTTTAACCACAGTAAATATTTATCTAAAACCCTATGAACCCCAAAGTCAGCATTCTTATTCCCTGCTATAATGCAGAAAAATGGATTAAGCAGTGTATTGATAGCGCTGTAAATCAAACATATTCCAATACAGAGATAATTGTTGTAGATGATGGTTCTACAGATGGAAGTTTAGAGATAATTAAAAGCTTTGGTGATGCGATTCGTTGGGAAACTGGCATTAATCGTGGCGGGAACGTCGCTAGAAACAGGTTACTGGAACTCAGCACAGGAGAATGGTTACAATACCTGGATGCAGATGATTATCTATTACCAAACAAAATTGAGCAGCAAGTTAAATATCTAAATAAAGTTCCGGAAGCTGACATTATATATAGTCCTAGTATTTTTGAATATTACACACAGGATAAATCTAGGCAAGAAATTCTACCGATTCCTGAACCTCATGATCCTTGGATTTTACTGGCGCGATGGTATTTACCTCAAACAGGTAGTCCACTGTGGCGCAAACAAGCCATTATTGATGCGGGAGGTTGGAAAATTGACCAGCCTTGCTGTCAGGAGAATGAATTATATTTGCGTCTTTTAATAGCAGGTAAAAGATTTGAATATTTTGCTGAATCTGGTTCAGTCTATAGACAATGGAGTGACTCAACGGTTTGTAAACGAGACAAGTCACAAACCCATCGTGAACTGTTAGTTATTGAAGATCGAATTGAGCAATATCTCAAAGCAATAAATCAATTTACACAAGCAAGGCAGAATGCTATTAATCAAACTAGATTTGAAAATGCCAGACTTATTTGGTTGTCCAATAAAAATTGGGCTAAGGAGGTAATTAGCAAAATAAACAACACTAATACAGGTTTCATTCCATCTGGAAAAGCAGCACCAAAATTCTATCGCTTAGTTTATCAGCTACTAGGATTTTCTACCGCTGAACAAGTAGCAAATATCAAAAGATTATTGAACTATAGCAGTCCTAAATTATTCATGAGAAACAAGATCTCCGACTTCTTTGAGAAATCGGGTATCTGAGTCTCTAAATTCTCAATTTGTAGTGACCTAATTATGTTAACAAAAAAGGCAAAAGAAAGAAAAAGAAAAATGGTCACGTTTCGACAGGTGGACAGTGAGCTTTGTCGAACTGCTCAACGACCACAAGCCCATAAATTTATTTAGGGAACGAATTCAAAACACAACGACCAACTCAGTGACCACATTTGTTACTCTCCGAGAAGCCGCTGCGTGTCTACGAGACACGTAGTGCAAGAAACAATGGGTAACAGAGCTATTTTTCAAAATTATCTATTTATTAATATTAAATGAGGTTTCTAAACTAATGGTATTTTTTTCTATCATAGTACCAACCTATAATCGAGCCAATCTTTTAAAAAGAACCATTGAATCTATAATTGAACAAAAATATTCTGATTTTGAATTAATTATTATTGATGATGGTTCTACAGATAAAACTGATGAAGTCATCAAAGATTTTTTAGGATTTTGTAAATTTATCAAGCAAAATAATTTAGGACCAAGTTTTGCTCGAAATAGAGGAGCAGAATTATCTTCAGGTCAATATTTAGTATTTCTTGACAGTGATGATCTTTATTTCAAGTGGACTTTAGATATCTATTATAAGACGATATTAGACTTCAATTTTCCTGCTATTGTTACTGGTTCACCTTATATTTTTACAGAGGAAACTAATTTAACAAATGTTACATATGAGCCTTTGATAGTAGAGTCATTTCCAGACTACTTTGCTTCTGCCGATAAATGGAGATGGTTTAGTGCTTCCTCTTTTGTAATTAGAAAAGATTACTTTGAAGCGGTCAATGGCTTTAATAATAAGTGGGGTGCAGAAGATGCTGATATTCTAATGCGATTGGGTACTTGTCCAGGATTTGTACATATTTGCAAGCCATATACTTTTGCTTATCGTCAGCAATCTATAAGTTTGAAAAGCGATTCTTCATACATTAAAGGCAGTAGCCAAGTATTAATTAATAGTGAAAAACAAGGTATTTATCCTGGATTTAATCCTCGCGCTTTAGAACGTTATCAAATATTAACTAGAGCTACAAGACCTGCTAGCTTAGATTGCCTGCACTGCGGCTTATATCAGGATGCTTGGAAAATATACAAGCAGACAATTTTTTGGAACTTTAAATTACTTAGATGGAAATATTTATTCACATTTCCGTTTTTAATAATTGGATTCAAAATTAGGTCTACTATTAGCCACATTATTCATAATTCTCAATAATTTTTTATAAAATCAATGCTCCGACTAGTACATAATTTCAATTATCGCCTTTTTGAGGGCATAAAGAGCCGTTGGCGCAATCTATATTATCAGGCTCTTGGTGTAAAACTACATGGCTATATTTGGCTAAGAGAAATTGATATTCCTCGCAACTTCGATGATATTGAAATAGAAAGTTTCTGTGCTTTCGATCAAGGTGTAACTCTACTTTGTAGTGGTGAACCCCTACCCCATCCCAAAATTTATATTGGCGCTTACACATATATCAACCGGAATACATTTCTCGATGCGATTTTATCATTAACCATTGGTCAACAATGTGGTATTGGCCCTGGTTGCTATATTACCGATCACGATCATGGTCTTGATTTAGCTTTAGCACCCCTAGCACAACCGATGGTTGCTCAACCTACAAAAATAGGCGATCGCGTCTGGATTGGTGCTAATGTCACCATTCTCAAAGGTGTAACCATTGGTAATGATGCTGTAGTTGGTGCTGGTAGCGTTGTCACCAAAGATGTACCAGAAAAGGCGATCGCAGTTGGGGTACCAGCTAAAGTTATTAAATACAGAAGTGAACCATGATTGTAACTCAAAAATTAGCAGATTTAGTATCAATTGGTATTACAACCAAGAATCGCTGGCAAGATTTAGAAATCACACTCACCAAGATAAAAGAAGTCGGTTTAGAAACACTACCAATCCTGATTTTTGATGATGGTTCTGACGAACCTTGTCCTTTTGATATTTCAAGTTTTTCTCAGCAAATTGAACTCAAGCGATTTACAGAATCAAAAGGTTTAATTGTTCGTCGTAACCAGTTAGCACAAACAATTCAGACCAAATACTACCTGAGTCTAGATGATGATTCCTTTCCAGTTTCTGGTTCCTTGGAGGCTGCTGTTAAATTTGCCGCATCTCAGGAAACCAACCTACTATGTCTTGCTTTTCCAGTATACAATCCAGTAATCGCCGATTATCAAAGCCAATCGCTCCAGCAACAGCCATATCAAGTAAGGTTTTTTATTGGTTGTGGACATTTGCTCCATCGCCAAAATTTCTTACATTTAGGTGGATACTGTGAGGCACTAATTCATCAAGGTGAAGAAATGGAGATTGCAGCTAGAGGCTTTCAAAAAAGCTTATATTGCTATCATTTTCCTGATGTTCAAATTCATCATACCGCCTCTAATCAAGGTAGAAACTGGCAGATAATGGATTTTTATGGAGCCAGAAATAATGTTTTCTGGAATGATTGGTTTGTCCCTAAAGAACTTAAATTAATGAAGCAAAGCCGTACCTTTATATCCCGATTAATCCAATGTTTCAAAGTACGTCGCCTGGGTCAGATTCACGGTGAAATTGTTGGATTAAGAGATATTCCACACTATAAAGCTAATCGTCAAAGTATGTGCATCAAAACATTTAGACACTGGGAAACATTACCTCAATATTAGGTATGTCAAATTGGATTTGTTGTCAAATTGGCGCCAGAGAACACTACGCCATTCCCAGAGCATTACATCAGAATGGACAGTTAGTTCACCTGATCACCGATGCTTGGGTTCCCCCTCAATCTCCCCTAAATATTTTCCCTTTCTTATCCACAGCAGCACTACGAGAACGCTTTCATCCGGGGTTAACTCAAGCATCAGTTCAAGGCTTTACCATCTCCCTAATTGGGTTTGAACTGACTCAAAGACTGCAAAAGCGTGTGGGATGGAAACAAGTTATAGCTCGTAACCATTGGTTTCAAAAGCAAGCAATCAAGACCCTTGCAAAATTGGCGCCGCGTTTTATAAATCCTCCCATTCTATTCTCTTATAGTTATGCAGCCCTAGAGCTATTTCGATTTGCCAAACAACAGGGATGGTACACTGTCCTCGGACAAATTGATCCAGGTCCGGTGGAAGAAGTTCTAGTTACTCAAGAATATGATCGATATCCCGCCTATCGTTCAAATTGGGAACCCACACCTCGCGAATATTGGCAAACCTGGAGAGAGGAATGTACCCTAGCTGATGCCATTATGGTTAATTCTAACTGGTCGCGTCAACTTCTACAAAAAGCAGGCGTTGAGGTGAGCAAAATCCAGGTAGTTCCCTTGGTTTATACTCCGCCAGAAACAGCAATAAATTTTATCCGCACCTATCCAAAATCATTTTCCGTTGACCGCCCTTTAAGGGTGTTGTTTTTAGGACAGGTGATTTTAAGAAAAGGAATTGCTGCTGTCTTGGAAGCAGTAGAACAGCTTGAGGGATATCCCATTGAATTCTTAATAGTAGGATCGCAGCAAATTGACATTCCACCCCACCTACAAACCCATCCTCAAATTCGTTGGGTCGGTCATGTCAACCGCAGTGAAACAGCCGAATATTATCAGATGGCTGATGTGTTTTTGTTCCCGACTCTCTCCGATGGATTTGGACTCACCCAACTCGAAGCGCAAGCCTGGAAATTACCGATTATTGCTTCTCGCCATTGCGGTGAGGTGGTTGTGGATGGTGTCAATGGTTGGATTTTAGAGCAAGTCAGCGGTGAGGCGATCGCAATCCTAATTCATTCTATTTTGAGACAGCCTACACAATTACCATATCTATCAAATACTTTAGGTTTCTTATCTGGGTCTAGTCTCCCAAATTTATTGCAGTCATTACCAGCTTTTATTAGATGAACTTTACCAAAAGTCTCTTATGTCCAAAACAAGTAGTTTAAGTAGGAACATATCTATTGATGCTGTCAAACGATTTTGGATTTGGGATTTGGGATTTTGGATTGACCCCGACCACAAGGGGCAAACAATTTTAGATTTGGGATTTGGGATTTTGGATTAAATCTAAAATCTAAAATCTAAAATCTAAAATCTAAAATTCTGCGGGGCCTGCAAGGAACCGAAACAATCTAAAATCTAAAATCTAAAATCTAAAATCTAAAATTGGCTTGGTCAAAGGCATAGCATCAGTGTTGTCGTTATTCATGCATCAGGTTATATGGAAGATACTAATCTTCACGTATGGAATTGGTTTAGAAAGTATATTCCAGCAGTCCGCTAGTTCAGCAAAAAATTATCTAGCAATATTAAGGGAACACAAAAAAACTGAATTTAAATGAGAGTGCTTTTTTACTCTGTACTACCGTCACCGTATCAACGGGATTTATTCTCTGCACTATCCCAGCATCCTGATATAAATCTCAAAGTTTTTTATCTTGAACCAGCTTGCTCAGATTCGCCTTGGCCAGAAAAACCATTACAGCCTTATGAACATATTCTTCCAGGCTTTCACCTTGCTTGGGGAATATCCCGATTTCACATCAACTGGTATTTACCAAATATCACTCAATCAGATGTAGTTGTCCTCAATGGCTACATGAGTGTAACTGCTCAACTGCTGCTGAGATTGCAAGCCCAACAAATACCCTGCGTGTTTTGGGGTGAAAAGATGGCGGGTGCTTTTGGTGGGTTAAAAGGGACACTACAGCAGACATTAGCCACAGGATTGAACAATTGTAGTGCGATCGCCGCTATTGGTTCCCAAGCTATGCAAGATTACCAGCGACGTTTTCCCGAAAAACCAATCTTTAATATCCCCTACTACTGCAATCTCGCTGCATTTAGCCAAGAAATTCCCCCAAGACCCCGCACTCCCCCAACCATTTTATTTTGTGGTCAAATGATTGCTCGCAAGGGGGTTGACCTATTGCTGCTAGCTTTTGACCGACTGATACAGATGGGTCTCAAAGCTCGGTTGTTGCTAGTGGGACGTGAAGCAGATTTACCGCACATGTTGATAGCTTTATCAGATAAAACACGGAAAAACATTGAATATGCAGGTTTCCAGGCTCCCGAAGACCTACCCCATTTTTTTCGTCAAGCAGATTTGTTCGTCCTACCCAGTCGCTACGACGGTTGGGGTGTAGTCGTCAATCAAGCAATTGGTGCTGGACTACCTGTCATTTGCTCTGATGCTGTTGGCGCTGCTCATGATTTGATTGACCAGGGAATAAATGGCTACATTTTCCGTAACTCAGATGTTGATACATTAACTCAGATTTTAGCTAGATACTTGCAAAACCCAATTTTAATTCAAAAGGCTAGTTCTGCTTCTTTGCAAAAGAGTTTAGCGTGGTCTCCAAAAGCAGGCGCTCAACGTTGGGTTGATGCTTTCTATCAATTATAGCTTTTCCTGCTCGGTTCTTTTACTTACAACAATTTTCATTCATTTGAACCACAGATCTTCGTAGGGGCGCAAGGCCTTGCGCCCCTACCCTGTGGTCTATTTACCTGAAAATGGCTGTAATTACTTAATTTCAAAACGAAAAATATTTGATGAGAATTTTATTTATCAGCAGTAGCTCCGGTTCACGAGGTGGTGGAGAACTTTACTTAATCTATCTAGGACAAGAACTTGCTAAACGAGGTCATACCGTTGGGTTATGGTGTTCACAACATCCCAGAATGGATGAATTAGCCGATTCCTTTGGCAAATTTGGCGAAGTATTGCGATCGCCCTACCGCAATACCTATGATCGCAAACTCCGCTGTTTTTCAGATGTATTTCCTCGCTCTCACACCACATATCTATCACAATGTCAAGCTTTTCAACCGGATATCCTCCATTTGAACAAGCAAAACTTAGAGGATGGCTTGGATTTACTAGACTGGAGTCATCATTTACCAATTCCACATCTAGCAACTATTCATATTACTCAAACTCAAGCAAGTTTGGGTGCTTTTTTGGGGAAATGGCGTGATATTATCGCCAAAAGAAAATTACAACGTTTTAGTGGCTCACTAATAGCAATTTCTGACAATCGTGGTCAGGAATTAAGCAAATTTCTCTCTCCCTTTCCTGCATCTGTGCAAAAAATAGCTGTGATTGAAAATGGTGTTCTCATTCCCGAAAAATCAGAACGTTTAGCGAAACGCCAAGCAGCTCGTTCTCAACTAGGACTCCATCCAGATGAATTATTAATTTTAGCAGTCGGACGCATGGAAGCACAAAAGCAACCCCTTCTATTTTTGCAGTGGGCAAAAAACCTCAAACGCAACATTCCCTCAGCTCGTTTTTTATGGGTCGGAGATGGTAGCTTGGCTCCTGTATGGAATCAGTGGATTGTAGAACATCATGCCAAAGACTACATCCAACAATTAGGTTGGCAATCTGATGTTACCCCATTTTT
Source organism: Gloeotrichia echinulata CP02 (assembly GCA_038087035.1). Taxonomy (NCBI): domain Bacteria; kingdom Bacillati; phylum Cyanobacteriota; class Cyanophyceae; order Nostocales; family Gloeotrichiaceae; genus Gloeotrichia; species Gloeotrichia echinulata. The sequence continues at coordinate 1,129,425 of CP051187.1, forward strand.
AGCAGCAGCAGACGGCTTCTTTCATCCAGCCAAATTTGAGGGACTACCATTTGCTCTCTTGGAAGCAATGGCTTGGTCTTTACCATGTGTAATCACCCCATCTCTAGCAGATGAATTGAAATTTCCCGCACAAGTTTGCTTTGTTGCTGCTGACAACCAAAAATTTACCGGACTAGAGGCTTTTATTCAGCCTACCTTACGTGCTGATGTTGCGATCGCCGGTTATCAACTCGTCAACCAGCGATTTTCCCTAACGACGATGACAGATAAATATGAAGCTTTTTATGAAAGTCATCTACCTCGAAAATAGGGACTAAGTAGCGGTCATCAACTGCGTACACCAGCACAGATGAAACAACTTCTTATTCCCCTCTATCTCGTGGTGGATGGCCTAGGGGTGGGGTCTTATTTTCAAGTTAATTTTATTTTTGTCCACCTAATTGATTTCCCAAATTCCAACTCATGAATATTTATACCGATCCATATGAAGAACCAGAACAGCCTATATTCAAAAGGCGCATAGCTACAGCAACCATACCAGGAACATTCGCCCTACTATGTGGGTTATTGCTGGCATTTATAACTATTAATATTAACGAAACTCCCAGCCTCATGGCACGTCAGGTTGCTATTCCCGTAGGGATAGCAATAGCTGTCAACGTGGGGTTTGACAGTAGCCGAGGATTGCGAAATTTGTTTCGCGCAGATCTCCTCTGTTTAATTGCTCTATATTTCTTGACATTGGTAGAATTTTTATATCCTCAGAACCAGTTCGACCAACTCTTAACCCCTGAGAAAACTGTCCAAGCATTATATGTTGTATTAGTTGGGTTTGCAGGGTTAGCCATTGGTCGTCATTTAAACTTTTTAAAGCCAGCAGCCCAAGGTTGGTTAGACTTTAATCAAATTCCTAACCAGGTACTATTTCGGCTGTTCTTAACCGCAGCGTTATTGGGCTATTTCTACATATTCCTGTCAGTTGACTTCGATCCCTTCAAACTTTTCGACGCCTTGCTGGGTCCTCGGTTTGCTGTCCCTTGGGGACGGGGGCGTTTAGGTGACTGGCGTTCGCTTTTCATTGAATTAAAACTGTTCGTCTACGTTATACCTCCCCTGACAGGTATTATCTGGAATCGCCGCCAATATTTTCGCACTTGGCAGGTATTTTTGGTCATAGTTGTCTTTATTTTCACTCTCTTTGAAGGATTCGCAGGCGGAACTCGTAGTGTTTTTAGTACATATATTTCCACATTTTTAGGAGGGTATTTACTATCATTAAAACGACCTAATCTATTCAATGTGGCAATTCCTACTGTTGTTATGGGGCCTGCAATTGTTTTTGCAACCCGTCACATGCTTGGGTTTAGGAACATGGGGATACGTCGCTACCTCGAAACAGCGGCCTATGCTACTGAAAAAGTACAAGGAACCTTATCTGTTGACTATACAGCACTTTCCAGCAATGTGAAGTACAATATGTAAGATAGATAAATTATTATTATGAAACCATATTCCGTCGATCTGAGAGAAAAAATAGTCAATGCTTATCAGTTAGGAAATATTTCAGTTAGAAAGTTAGCTGTAAACTTTGGTGTTGGTAAAGCTTTTGTACAAAAAATGTTGAGACAGTATAAAGAGAAAGGACATGTTAATCCTGGTAAGCAAGGGACAAGAAAAAAAGCGGTATTAGCAGATTCTGCGGCTCAACTTGTTGCATTGGTAAAAAAGTATCCAGATGCAACTCTCTCTGAATATTGTGAATATTGGCTCTTAACTGAGGGGCAACTAGTGAGTTCCAGCATGATGTGTAGAGAATTGCAAAAATTAAATCTAACTCGTAAAAAAAAACGGTTCGCAGCAGTCAGGCAGCTACCGATAGAGTTCAATTGCTCAGGTGTGAATACAGAGAGAAAGTCAGAGATATAGAGCCGAAAAATCTGGTTTTTTTGGATGAAGCAGGCTTACTGCTTGGGTTAATGCGTCCAAAAGCTCGTAGTGAAAAAGGAAGTAGAGTATATGATGTAAAACCATTTTATCGAGGTAAAAAAGTCACTATTATCGGCGCAATCAGTATGGATAAAGTATTGGCTGTGATGACACTAGATGGTTCAATGGATAGTAATGCTTTTCGCGTGTTTATAGAAAAGTTGTTAGTGCCTCAATTATGGAAAGGTGCAGTTGTCATAATGGATAACCTATTTGCCCATAAGATCGATGAAATTACGCCCATAATTGAATCTGTTGGTGCCAGTGTCATCAATCTATCTTCTTATTCACCAGATTTTAATCCCATTGAACATTGGTGGTCACAGCTTAAAGCTTTTATCAAAACATTTTCTCCAAAAACTACTCAAATGGTAGATGTATTGATTGCAATTGCTTTAAATCTAATCAATCCTATGCATCTGCGAAATTGGTTTGCTAACTGCTGCTACTGTACTTCATGATTCAGGAAAGTGCTGTAACCTCAATACTATAGGTGCATTAGTCGATGCATTTCCCAAAAATCATGATTTTTTAGGACTGGAAGTGCTGTTTGTGTTTGCAACTAAACCGATACCTAGGGTCTTTTGGCCAGATAAACCAGAAAATCTGAGTGTATCAATTGAGGAAATATTAGATGCAAAAGGTTGGACAGTATCTTCAACTTATATTGGCGAAAGTTACATGATAGGCGGTATCTTAGCCGTGATATTAGTATCCCTAGCTTTGGGAATGTTAGCCAGCTGGTGGTCTCGCACCGCTGCTTTTCATACTACTGGTTACGGTATCGTTATCAATGCTCTAGGCTTTTTTACAGCTGGGATTACAATGCGGAGTCTTAGTGTATTGACAACATCACTCTTGCCCATCCTAGGGCTGATATTTATTGTGAAGGCTTTTCCCTCTTTATTAGGAATCAGACGTTCAGAATATGAATATCCTCCAGATTAATTTAACTGGGAAATATGGCGTGTTTTGAAAAGTGAAGTCACACCACAAAATATCTGATTTTATGATAATTTCATAAGTCTTAAAAAGGTGGTCATAGCCCTAACTACGTGTAATTCAAAAATCAAATAAGCTGTTGTACTTTTACAGCAATTTTCACTCATTTGAACCACAGATCTTCGTAGGGGCGCAAGGCCTTGCGCCCCTACCCTGTGGTCTATTCACCTGAAAATGGCTGTAATTTGCATAACTAGGGTGGGGAAGATACCTATCCCACAATAATTTTACTTTCAGATAACATGCAAGTTCAATGTTTAACAGCCTAGTAGTTATACATCATCTGTAAAAATTCGCAATCTCCAGAAACCCGATTTCTATAAGAAGTCGGGTTTCTAAATTTTTGTGGGTCATTTTAGTGATTTGTTTTGATTTGACAAACAGCGTCAAAGCAATATAAGGAGTGGGAGAAATAAAAAAAACGGATAAATTTTCCCAGGATGCATTTTGATTTTGTAACTGTAATCAAGACTAGTCTCAATTACCGCCACAAATGCGGAAATTTATCACGTTTTGTCCATTAAAAATGTAGATGATGACCCATCTATCTAGAGAAATTGAGCAGAACATAAACATTAACTAAAAAACAGATGAAGGTCTTACAAGTCATCCCCTCAATTAGCCCTACTATGGGCGGACCGACTGAAGTTGTTTTGAATCTGGTCAGAGCCACGCGCCAGCTAGGAGTAGATGTTGAGATTGTTACTACCAATGATGATGGAAATAATTTTTTAGATGTCCCTCTTCGTCAGCGAATTGAATATCAGCAAGTGCCTATCTGGTTTTTTCCTCGGATTTCTCACCGGATGAAAGACTATATTTTTTCGGCTGAGTTAGCACCTTGGTTTTGGCAACATATGAGGAATTATCACCTAGTAGAAACTCACTATCTTTTCTCCTATGCTCCTACCTGTGCTGCGGCGATCGCTCGTAGGCAAAAAATTCCCTATTTAGTTCATACAATGGGTCAACTTTCACCTTGGGCGCTAGCTCAAAGTTGCCAGAAAAAACAAATCTACAGTTGGCTGATTGAGCGTCATAATCTCAATCATGCAGCCGCCATTCACTGTACAAGTACTGGTGAAGCCGAAGATGTGCGAAATTTTCAAGTGAATACCCCCCTGTTTACCCTACCTCTAGGGGTAAATCCACCTGATTTTTTAGCCGATGCGAAACAAAAACTACGGCAGATATACGGCATTTCCTCAGAAACACCTGTGGTATTATTCTTATCGCGTCTTCACTACAAAAAACGCCCAGATTTACTACTGATGGCTCTTCATCGCCTTGTAGAACAAAACCATGATTTTCACCTCATCATCGCCGGTTCTGGGGAAGCAGAGTACGAAACTGAACTGAAAAACTTAGCAGCATCCCTTGGTATCACCCAGCAAATTTCCTTTGCTGGTTTTGTGATCGGGGAAGATAAAGACTTGCTGCTACAAGGGTCAGATATGTTTGTTTTACCCTCTTTTTCCGAGAACTTCGGTATAGCAGTCGCTGAGGCTATGGCAGCTGGACTACCCGTTATTATAACTCCAGGAATTCAAATTGCTCCTGAAGTAGCAGCGGCTGAAGCTGGGTTGGTTGTTGAGGGTGAAGTTGAACCATTGGCTCAGGCGATCGCTCAATTGCTCCAATCTCCCAATCAAAGACAACAGCTAGCTGAGAATGGGAAACATCTGGTAAAACACCAATATTCTTGGAGTGCGATCGCCCAACAGCTCACTTCTGTTTATTCCGCAATCATTCACAAACAACCCCTGCCTCATTCTGTTTGCCAAAATGCGATCGCCTCTAGGCTAAAATCAGAGACGATTATTGGGTAATTTATTTTTTGCTAGTCCCTTATTGGTTAAAATACAAACAGCAAGTATAACGACAAAGACATATTTGGGGTTTGAGATTTTTGCAACCGTTACGTATTGTAGTTATTGGTGGTGGGGCTGGGGGATTTTTTGGCGCGATCGCCTCTGCCGAAATTCATCCTCAAGCCGAGGTTACTTTATTGGAAGCCAGTCGTCAACCACTGGCGAAAGTGCTGATTTCTGGTGGGGGACGCTGTAATGTCACCCACGCTTGCTTTGAAGTTGATGGGTTAGTGCAAAATTACCCCAGAGGTAGTAAAGCTTTACAGGGTGCATTTACGCGCTTTCAACCTCAAGATACAGTAGCTTGGTTTGCAGCCCACGGAGTCAAGCTGAAAACTGAAGCCGATGGTCGGATGTTTCCCATTACCGATAGTTCAGAAACAATTGTCGAATGTCTGATTAAAGCTGCAGCTACGGCTGGGGTAAAACTGCGGATTGGCACACCTGTTGTTTCAGTTAAAAGACCACTCAACACTCAGTTTGAGATTAACCTGAAATCGGGAGAAACGCAAATTGGCGATCGCTTATTATTAGCGACAGGAAGCAGCCTTGCGGGTTATAAAATAGCCCAAGACTTAGGACATCACATTCAACCGCCTGTCCCCTCTTTATTTACCTTCAACATGGACGATCCTAAGTTGCGAGCTTTAGCTGGAGTTAGTGTTAACCCCGTAAACTTGCGCTTGTCTGTAGGCCCAAAATCCCAATTAGAACAAACAGGCCCTTTGCTGATGACCCACTGGGGTTTAAGTGGTCCTGCAGTCCTCAAGCTTTCGGCTTGGGGTGCTAGAGTCTTAAATGAAAGCCGCTATCAAGCTACATTATTCATTAATTGGCTGCCCGATTTACAGCCTGAACAAGTCCGGCAAAAAATCTTAACAATCAAAAGTGAATGGGGAAAGCGACCCATTGCCTTGCATCGTGGCGTTGATTTACCCCACCGTCTCTGGCAATATATTATCGCCCGCATCAATATTACCACAGAAGACCGCTGGGCAGAAATATCTAACAAAACATTAAATCAGCTAGTACAAGAACTCACACAAGGAGAATACGCCATCAGCGGTAAAGGCGCCTTCAAAGAAGAATTTGTCACCTGTGGCGGTGTTAACCTCAAAGAAGTCAACTTCAAGACTATGGAAAGCAAGTTAGTTCCTGGTTTGTACTTTGCTGGCGAAATCTTAGATATTGATGGCGTTACCGGTGGGTTTAATTTCCAAAGTGCTTGGACAACTGCATATTTAGCCGGTCAGGCGATAGGAAGTATCTAGGACTACCGCTCTTAAGGTGTACCAACCCAGTTAACTGATGAGGGGTCTTGCTCGTACCCCAAAAATCTAAAATCCAAAACTTGTACTGAGCTTGTCGTACCACTACGTGGAAGCAAGCTAGGCGTAGCCTCTGTCTACGACATAGCTCCGCTTACGCGTAGCGTCCCGTAGGGAACGTAGAGAAGTATCCAAAATCTAAAATTCGGAGGGTCAATTATTTTAATAAAAAAATACACAACACTTTCATTAATTTTGATAATTTTCTGATGATATTTATGATGATATTACTGAGGGCATTGGTTGCTCAAAATAAATATTATGTAACTTGTTATATCACTTATCACCTCTCCCGTGGTGAGTTATAAACTTCAACAAATGAATATCAAAAAACCTCTTTCGATTAAGCAGCCGGAAGCAGGTAATTTTATTCGGTAATTACGCAAATTAACAGGACTAACTCAAGAGGAATTTGCCGCACATTTGGGGGTGACATTTGCGACCATAAACCGTTGGTAAAAAGGTCGAAATCAACCTTCAAAAATCGCCATGCGGCAACTCGAAAGATGCGGCTCTTCCGTACTTAGCGTGCTGAATTTGTTAAAAAATAAGTTTGAAACCCTTGCCTGGCTCCGATAAAAGCCATTATTTTTTGTATTTGAGCTACTGTTACTAAAAATCAAATTATAAACGCCTATAAGCCTTGTTATTAAAGCAATTTAATCGACTTTCATTAATAATTAAGCACGCTATACACGCAAGAGCCACGGTTACGAGTTTACCTCAGCAATACATTACAAGAAGCATTTCAAATACCGCCTGCTGATGAATTTGATAATTGGATTCGAGATGAGGCGGATGCTGCTAATAAAATTAAGCAGGAAGCACCAGTAATGGTGGTGATGGGTAATCCTCCTTATTCTGGTCATTCTGCTAATAATGGCACTTGGATTAGTAGTCTTCTCAAGGGTAAAGATACAATCACCGAAAAGGTAACTAGCAATTATTTTGAAGTGGATGGTAAACCACTTGGTGAGAAAAATCCTAAATGGTTAAACGATGATTATGTAAAGTTTATTCGCTTTGCTCAATGGCGAATTGAACAAACTGGTTATGGAATTTTAGCTTTTATTACTAACCACGGTTTTCTTGATAACCCTACTTTTCGTGGGATGCGTCAAAGTTTGATGGCAACATTTGACGATATTTATATTTTAGATTTGCATGGTAATAGTAAAAAGAAAGAGCAATCACCAGATGGTTCAAAAGATGAGAACGTTTTTGATATTCAGCAAGGTGTAGCAATTAGTATTTTTGTTAAGCGACAGAATGATAAAAAGCAAGCAGCTAATATTTATCATACTGATTTGTATGGTTTACGTGATAATAAATATGGTTGGTTAAATTCTAATAGTATAGATACAACAGAGTGGATTCAGCTAAATCCACAAGCTCCATTTTATTTATTTTTTCGACAAAATACTGATTTACTTGCAGAGTATGAACCGGGATGGAAGGTAACAGATATTTTTCCAGTTAATAGTGTTGGAATAGTTACTGCTCGTGATGAATTAACTATCCAATGGAGTAGAGAAGAAATTTGGAAAACTGTAATTGATTTTGCCGATTTACTGCCAGAAACAGCACGATTAAAGTATCGATTGGGTGAAGATGCACGAGACTGGAAGGTTGAATTAGCTCAGAAAGATTTAAGAAGCCATCCTTATTTAGCAACTAAAGAATCTAAACCTTTTAGAGAATTACTTGCACCTATATTATATCGCCCGTTTGATATTCGTTACACTTATTACACTGGTAAATCTAGAGGTTTCCATTGTATGCCGCGTGGTGAAGTTATGCGTCATATGCTGGCTGGAGAGAATTTAGGTTTAATCTCCTGTCGTCAACATTCACAACAGAGTGACTGGAGTTTATGTGGGGTAACAAACTCTATTATTGAGAGCTGCGTCGTATCTAATAAAACTAAAGAAATAAACTATCTTTTTCCTCTCTATCTCTACCCCAACCCAAGCAATCCTAAAGAATTAGAAGAACCAGTTCGCCCCAACCTTTCCCCCGCATTCCTCAAAGATATCACCGCAAAACTCGGCTACACCCCCACACCAGAAACCATCTTTTACTACATCTACGCCATCTTCCACTCACCCACCTACCGCACCCGCTACGCCGAATTTCTCAAAATCGACTTCCCCCGCGTACCCCTCACCAGCAACAATCAACTCTTCACCCAACTTGCAGAATATGGCGAAGAATTAGTAGCACTCCACCTCATGAAATCGCCAAAATTAAATAACCCAATTACCCAATTTGTCAAAAACAACGGTAATCAAATAGTCGATGCTGGACACCCAAAATATACTAATGGTGCTGTCATCATCAACAGAAAAGGAGATAAATTTACAGGCGTACCAGAATCAGTGTGGAACTTCTACGTGGGAGGCTACCAAGTCTGTCAAAAATGGCTGAAAGATAGAAAGGGTAGACAGTTAAGTGATGAAGATATTCAGCACTACCAGGGAATTGTCGTAGCGTTGCAAGAGACAATTAAATTAATGGATAAAATTGATCAAGCGATACCAGGCTTTCCGATACAATGAAGAAAGCACAATCATGTAAAGATAGCCATCCATAATTAATACATCAAATTGTAATTGAGATACTTACCATGACAATCAAAGAACAACTGCTACAAGAAATTGAAAAAGTACCGGAACCTCTCTTACAAGAAGTGTTGGATTTTATTCAGTTTTTGCAGAATAAGCGCCAACAAGAGAAATTAGAAATAACCCTCTTAAGTGAATCTTCACTACAAAAAGATTGGCTGAAACCTGAAGAAGAGGAAGCATGGCAAAATTTGTAAAAGGTGATGTTGTTATTGTCCCGTTTCCTTTCTCCGACTTGACCCAAGCTAAACGTAGACCTGCTGTAGTTGTTGCTAATCTTCGAGGTAATGACCTGATTCTGTGTCAAATTACCAGTCAAACAGTGAGCGATGAATATGCTATTAACATTGACAATAGCGACTTTAGCACAGGTGGACTCAATCAAATTAGTAATATCCGACCTAATCGCTTGTTTACAGCTGATGAATCAATCATTCTCTACAAAGCAGGTCAACTCATGCCAGAAAAGCTAGAAGAAGTCATAGTGAAAATAATTGAGATATTACAACAATAACAATAAATGAGCCACCTACCATGACAATCAAAGAACAACTGCTACAAGAAATTGAATCCAGCCCAGATACAATTCTGGCTGAAACCCTAGACTTTTTACGCTTTCTCAAAACAAAAGAAACTGAAACACAGCCTACGCCATCAGCCCCAGAATCTGCTACTCATTCTCCAGTAAATTCCACAGGACGTTCACTCCTAGAACATCTCAAAACCATTGGAAAATGGCAAGGTGATGATTTAGAAGAATGTCTCAAGCTAGTGATTGCTAGCCGTGGTAAAGCAAAATTTGATTATGATAACCCCTTTGAATAATGTACCTATTGGATACAAATCATTGTAGCGCTGCTATTTTGGGTGATGAAAATCTACTTCGGCGCATCGCAGAAGTAGAAAACAGTCTAATTACAACCTGCGTCATTGTTCAAGGAGAACTGGTAGATATGGCAGAACGTTCTCAAAGAAAAGAAGAGAACTTAGCCCTCATTCATCACTTTATTCAATGTATCTATATCTATAACATTGATGCATCTACTGCTACTATTTACGGTCAACTAAAAGCCGCTTTATTTAATCAATTTGCACCCAAAGATAAAAACAAGCGGCGAAAAACTAAAGTCACTGATTTAGGTTTTGATGAAAATGACATTTGGATAGCTGCTATTGCACTGCAAAATAATCTAACTGTTGTTTCTAGAGATAGTGACTTTTTGCGAATTCAACAGGTAAGAAGCTTTTCGCTGTCATCTTGGATTTGACTCGCAGCATTTAGATACATAAAGTATCGTGATTTCACGGTTATAATTACCGGAATGGGTCTTCCGGTAATTATAACCGTTGAATTCCCCTCTCTCCCATTCCCCTTACCCCACTCCCAGGCTATGCTTGAACAAGCCATACAAGATATTATCCGCAAACAACGCCCCTACTACCTACCCCTTCAGAACCCAATCAAAGGCGTTGATAATCAATACTGGCTAATCTTCAAGCACCGAGATGCAGATAAGTTATTACACAATATCATCAGTTTTTTAGGCATCGGTGAAAAACACGCCGCTTACAAATTACTACGCATTGACCCCAAAAGCGCCAAAGTTTGGCTCTTGCGTGTATAGCGTGCTTAATTATTAATGAAAGTCGATTAAATTGCTTTAATAACAAGGCTTATAGGCGTTTATAATTTGATTTTTAGTAACAGTAGCTCAAATACAAAAAATAATGGCTTTTATCGGAGCCAGGCAAGGGTTTCAAACTTATTTTTTAACAAATTCAGCACGCTAAGTACGGAAGAGCCAAAATTCCCAGTAATCTCATTATATGGGGAGAGCTAATTTTTGGTAAGAGTGTGATTCAATCAACAATCAATCATGACAGACATCATCAAAATCCTGACATTGCTTTACGTTATCTAGGAATGGAGAGCAATCTCAAGGGATTGTACATTGAAGAGTAAACTACCCACATAACACTTATTGCATAGAATATTCCCGTAGGTTCGCAAGCCTTGCGCCCTTCCCGTCCGCCCTTAGCGCCAACTAAAGTGTATAAAAATTGGCAGCGCTAACCCATAGGATCTGGGCGCAAGGCCTTGCGCCCCTACGGATGCAATACTGGGTAGGTTTTGCCATTTTTGATCACCATAGATAACGATATTTCAATGGGCTTTAGCCATTTTGATTTGCCAAACCTACGCAGTATTGCCTACTGATGGAGTGATATTCGCCTTAGTCCCCATCCTGAACAAAATACCTAATTCTGTATCATTGATCTCAGAAGCATAGAACATAATGCTGACATAATCTTGCCTTTGTCGATGAGTTCTGAAAGCACAACAATGAAATTTAGCGAAATCCTCAGCCAATTTGGCGACACAGTTACCGACCATAGCTTCACCAGCAACCAAGACCACGACCCAGAAATCACAGGAGTAGCAGCCATTGATGAAGCGACTCAAGGCGCTATTAGTTACGTAGAAGGTGCGAAATTTGGGTCTTGGGTGGGCAAGACTAATGCTAGTGCGTTAATTTTACCCCAAGACAAAACATTACAAGAGCAAGCCCAAGCACGAGGTATTATCTGGTTGGCGGCAAAAGACCCGAAACTTCTATTCGCCAAAGCGGTGAAACTCTTCTACCAACCATATCGCCCAACACCAGAAATTCATCCTACCGCCGTGATTCACCCCACGGCCAAAATTGGTAACGATGTTTATATTGGTCCCCATGTTGTGATTCAGCCAGGGGTAGAAATTGGCGATGGGGCAATTATTCATCCGAATGTGGTAATATATCCCCATGCCAAAATAGGCGATCGCACCACCTTACACGCCAACTGCACCATCCACGAACGTACCCGCATCGGTGTAGATTGCGTCATTCATAGCGGTGCTGTCATCGGTGCCGAAGGTTTTGGCTTTGTTCCTACCAGCGCTGGTTGGTTTAAAATGGAACAATCTGGTTACACTGTCTTAGAAGATAGGGTAGAAGTAGGCTCTAACACTGCCATTGACCGCCCAGCCGTCGGCGAAACCAGGGTAGGTCGCGATACAGTAATTGATAATTTAGTACAAATAGGTCACGGTAGCCAAATAGGTACTGGCTGTGCTATAGCAGGTCAGTCAGGCATGGCTGGAGGCGTAAAAGTTGGGAATCGGGTAATTTTAGCCGGACAAACAGGAATAGCCAACCAGGTAAAAATTGGCGATGGGGCGATCGCATCTGCTCAATCCGGAATTCACAGTGATGTCGCACCCGGAGATATTGTTTCTGGTTCTCCGGCGATTCCCTACAAATTATACCTCAAGGTAGCTGCTATTTATAGTCGTCTGCCAGAAATGTACAAATCTTTAAAAGAATTGCAGCGTCAAATAGGGCAGAAGTAATGGGGATTGGGGATTAGGGATTAGGGATTGGGGATTGGGGATTGGGGATTGGGGATTGGGGGAGTAATCTTCTAGTCAGGTATTTGCCGGACTTCCACGGACATTTATTGACAAACCGCACCAAAAACCGTCCACAGGAATGGTGCAGACCCTACGCGCTCGATTGGCTCTGTCACCACATGTTTCAAGAAAATGGCTCTTGCGTGTATAGCGTGCTTAATTATTAATGAAAGTCGATTAAATTGCTTTAATAACAAGGCTTATAGGCGTTTATAATTTGATTTTTAGTAACAGTAGCTCAAATACAAAAAATAATGGCTTTTATCGGAGCCAGGCAAGGGTTTCAAACTTATTTTTTAACAAATTCAGCACGCTAAGTACGGAAGAGCCATAACTGCTCCCATGCTCCCGTTGAAACGTCAAGTAATGTCTGGATTTGTCCAGATTTTATGTAGCAGATAAGAGAGTAGTGAAAAATTATTAAACATTGTCATCATCATCCTGTCTTATACCTTGTTCTTTCAATAATCTATCCATCCATTCTCTATCTTTTACCAATAACTCTGGTACAGGAGGTAGATGATAATCTAAGCCCGCATTTCTCACAAGGAGAGAAGGGATTGAACTTGGCAGATTGAACTCTCCCAAAGCGCGAACCTCACGGGCGAAGTAATGAGTAATGAGTAATAAGTAAGAAGTAAGATTCATTACTCATTACTCATTACTCATTACTCATTACTCATTACTTATTTAATTATTGAGATGTGGTGAGAAATTCGGGTAAGGTCAAATCAAATCCGGCTTGCTCATATATTTCTAATAGTAAGTTCTGTAAATTTAATTCTATTTCCTGTTCTTGCTGTGCTAAAGGAATAGTAGAATTAGGGATAGCTTCTCTCACGCTAAAAGCGAATAATTGAGCCGAGGGTAAGCAATCTGACCTGACGACTAAAATCCGATAGTCTGTATCAGGAATATTTGTGATAATTGGCATTTGATCGCCATTCCTGATTAAATCAATTTCTACTAAATTAGTATCACTTTGTAATATTTTTTCTCTTTTATCTAAATAAGATTTCCTTCCTGCCTTTGTGCGTTTATTGGTAGGAGAAAGCACTTCAACTACTGTTATTACTTTACCAGTAGACACTTCTCTAATTTCTAAATATCCTTCTTTGATTTCTAAAGGTAATGGTAAGGTGACAGTAATAGATTTATTTGCTGTGTCAGTGGGTAAAGTTGCTATTGCTGTTTTATTACTATTTAATTGTTGTTCCTTTTGTTTTGCTGATAAAATGGCTAAATCAGGAATACCGATTAAGATAGCATCTTCATTACTCATTCTGTAGGTACGTTTTTCAATTGCCACTCGATATTTAGGACGTAAAGTAGGAGATATAGCAATAGCGATCGCTGTAATTAATCTATGGTGTACCTCTGACCATAAATCAGGATTTTCTAAATAGGGATTCATTCCCGGAAATGGATACTTCATAAGTATATATATAATATTTATTAACTTACTATAACTTTAGTGTATAGCACTTCCTATTCAGATGAGGTACAAAATTGTATCACGCGATGTAGGGGCACGGCACTGCCGTGCCCTTACCGATGTACCTCACTAGGGCGAGAAACGCTATATAGCAATTTTTGCGCTTAGGAAGTAAGTCTTCATTGGAAGTCGGCGGGAAACTCCATCCCTAGGGGGAGCAACGCGAAAAAGTGAGATCATCGTGAAGTGAACAGAGGGAGCAGGGGGAGAAATGGGAGCAGGGGGGCATTTTGGCTTCCCCTGCTTCCCCTGCAAAACCTACGCAGTATTGGGGGAGGAAGAGCCGAGGCCCTATTCCCCTAAAATCCTAATTTTGCCAACACTGGCTTAGTGGAAACGATGTGGCGTTCTAAACCGAGTGCTTCTGGACTAACTCCTAGGGCTAAAGCAATCAACTGGGGTAAATGCAAGACTGGCAAACCTAGCTTCTGTCCAATCACCTTTTCGACCTCTGGCTGACGAGAATCTAAATTTAAATGGCACAGAGGACAAGGAGTGACCAAACAATCAGCATCAGCGGCCATTGCTTCTTGAATATGAGTCCCCGCCATTTGGAAAGATTGGGTAGTGGCATAGCTAGACAGAGGCCAACCACAACATTGGGTGCGACCGCGATAATAAATTGGCGTTGCGCCCACCGCCCGAAACACATTTTCCATTGCTTCTGGTTGGAAGGGGTCATCATAGGGCATGGACTTTTGGGCACGGAGGAGATAGCATCCATAAAAAGCCGCGCATTTTAGTCCAGTCAACTGGCGCTGGACACGTTTTGTGATTTCTTCTAAACCGTAATCTGTAACCAGAGCATAAAGGAGATGTTTAACCTCGGTACTGCCGCGATAAGGTGAACAGCCTTGTTTATTTAATAAACCATTCACCTGATCAATGTATGCTGGATTTGAAGTCTGACATTCTTTGAGGCGTTCATCCACATGACCAATCACACCTTGACAAGTGCTGCAATGGGTCAGCAGAGGCAAATTTAATTCTTCTGCTAAGGCGATATTTCTAGCATTGACCGTATCTTCCAGCAATTGAGAATCTTCTTTGAAGGTGCCTGAACCACAACAAGCAGCTTTTTTTAACTCAACGAGTTGAATGCCAAGTGCTTGGGTGAGTGCTTGGGTTGAGAGATAAAGCTCCCGACAAGCACCCTGGGCAACACAACCAGGAAAGTAAGCGTATTTTAGCGGTTGAGATAGCATATAAGTATGTGTGGGTTAGGGCTGATCCCCTGAACAATAACTGTTTTATCATCCTTTGCTAGTGTCGCTGGCAAAGTGGTCGATTTTGACTAGGGCTTTGTAAAAAAAAATTAGTAAGAATTGCAAAACAGCAACATATATCCAGTGTATGTGATCGCGCTTTCCGATAAGATGTATATGCTCAAAACGATGTAGCTCGTCAGAAACCCCACGCCTTTAGGCGGGGGCTTGAAAAAAAGCCCTAATCTGACCAGACTAAGTTCTTAACTGAACTACGTTAGAGGCAAGCGTTAAAGACCTACCAAGGAATGCGTAGCTAGTTCCTTGCTCTAGAACCGGACGATTAAACAGGCTTAACGGGGTTAAACCAGTGTCGTTTGGATAGTTACCGACCTCTAACATTGTCGTTCGCGCAGCGTCTCCCCTTGGGAGAAGCTCACTTTACTGGAGTAGCAAGGCAATTCCCGGCATACAGGGAAGTGGATAAGTACTACTCCTCTACTTATCCAACCCCGAAAGGGGGACAGCGAATAAATACGCAAACGCGCCTTACCCCCATACATGAATGCAGGGGTTTCCACGGCGCGAAGACTCTGATGACGAGCAAATTATAGCAATTGGTTAAGGACTTTTATCTATGAGCCAAACGGAAACTTTTGAAAGAGTCAAGGCAATCGTTGCCGAACAACTGAGTGTTGAGGCTGAAAAGATCACACCAGAGTCAGTTTTTATGGAAGACCTAGGGGCTGATTCCCTGGATACTGTTGAATTAGTCATGGCTTTGGAAGAAGAATTTGAGATCGAAATTCCCGATGAAGCCGCTGAAAAGATTGCATCAGTTCAAGACGCAGTGGATTACATCCACAAGCAAGTTGGTGCATCATCTTAAGGAAGTGCTGTTAACGGTAGCGGGGCGTTTAGCCCGTGCTGTTAGCGTAGCGGGGCGTAGCGGGGCGTAGCCCGTGCTGAGTTCTGAGGAGTTAAGAGTCAACTCTTTCTCCCGATCTTCCTCCCAGGTCACTACTCACCACTCAGCACTCATACCTTTATTTGCAACTTTCTCGCCATCTTGAAACTAAGTCATGACAGATTATAAACGTAAACGCGTTGTTGTAACTGGTGTTGGCGCGATTACACCGATTGGCAACACACCAGCGCAATATTGGAAAGGATTGTTGAGTGGAAGCAATGGCATTGACTACATCACGGCTTTTGATGCGTCTAAGCATGATTGCCGCATTGCTGGTGAAGTAAAAAACTTCAATCCACACGATCACATGGAGCCGAAAGAAGCCAAGCGCATGGATCGGTTTTCTCAATTTGGGGTGGCGGCGGCAAAACAGGCTCTATCTGACGCGCAGTTAAAAATCGATGAATTAAATGCCGAACAGGTGGGTGTGATCATTGGTTCTGGCATTGGTGGTCTTAAGGTTTTAGAAGACCAGCAAACTATCTACCTCAATCGGGGTCCTGATCGCTGTAGTCCGTTCATGATACCGATGATGATCGCCAATATGGCAGCGGGGTTGACAGCAATTCACACTGGTGCAATGGGACCTAATTCTTGCTCTGTGACTGCTTGCGCCGCTGGTTCTAATGCCATTGGAGATGCGTTTCGCCAGATTCAATGGGGGTATGCCCAAGCGATGATTTGCGGCGGATGTGAGGCAGCGATTACCCCCTTGGGAGTGGCTGGGTTTGCCGCAGCTAAGGCACTTTCAAAAAGCAATAACCCCGCCAATGCTTGCCGTCCGTTTGACCACAAACGCGATGGATTTGTCATGGGTGAAGGGGCGGGAATTTTGATTCTCGAAGAACTAGAATACGCCAAAAGTCGCGGCGCACGCATTTATGCGGAAATCGTCGGCTATGGGATGACCTGTGATGCCTATCATATTACGTCCCCAGTCCCCGGTGGTTTAGGAGCAGCCAGAGCCATACAATTAGCCCTCAAGGATGGCGGACTCACCCCAGAAATGGTAAGTTACATCAATGCTCATGGCACCAGCACCCCAGCTAATGATTCGACGGAAACAGCCGCGATGAAAAAAGCTTTGGGCGAATATGCCTATAAGGTGGCAATTAGCTCAACTAAATCGATGACAGGCCATCTGTTGGGCGGTTCTGGAGGCATTGAAGCAGTGGCGACGGTATTGGCGATCGCCAATGACGAAATACCACCAACAATTAATCTAGAAAATCCCGATCCAGAATGTGACCTGGATTACGTTCCCCACGTTAGCCGCGCTCAAACAATCGAAGTGGCACTATCCAATTCTTTTGGGTTTGGCGGTCATAATGTGACCCTAGCCTTTAAGAAGTACCACTAAAATCGCCAATTTTGCCGCTTTTTCAGTTCTCCTCAGAGTTGGTGTGTGAACAGTATCATAGATATCATTCTGAACCAAACCCACGGTTCAGAATGACCAAATTATTAGCCTGATTTATCACTAGAAACTCAGAAGATCCCGCTTGTCCATCGACAATCGAGAATGGGATGATAAAGATACTGTGGGCAAATTACAATCAGTCATCAGCTACCAGGCTGATGGTAGGGGACTTATCCCCAAGCAGAAAACAGTTAATATTAAAAGTTAACTGAGAAAACAACCCCGGTAAAGAGCTACTCAGAGTGCTAACCCGTCGTTAAAAACAAGAGACTATGGCTGTTGCAACCCAATCCCTCGAAGAACTTTGTATTAACTCCATCCGCTTTTTGGCAATTGATGCCGTCGAAAAGGCAAAATCGGGACACCCAGGGCTGCCGATGGGCGCGGCTCCTATGGCTTTTGTGCTATGGGACCGCTTTTTGAAGTTTAATCCCAAAAATCCTAAGTGGTTCAACCGCGATCGCTTTGTCTTGTCTGCTGGTCATGGCTCTATGTTGCAGTATGCCCTGCTCTATCTGGCAGGCTACGATAGTGTCACGATTGAAGATATCAAGCAATTCCGCCAATGGGGTTCTAAAACTCCCGGTCACCCAGAAAACTTTGAAACAGATGGTGTGGAAGTCACCACTGGACCCCTGGGTCAAGGAATTGCCAATGGGGTCGGTTTGGCAATAGCGGAAGCTCACCTCGCCGCTAAGTATAACAAACCCGATGCCACAATTGTTGACCATTACACCTACGTAATTTTGGGTGATGGTTGCAACATGGAAGGTATTTCCGGTGAAGCTGCTTCTTTCGCAGGGCACTTGGGATTAGGCAAACTCATCGCTCTGTACGACGATAACCACATCTCTATCGATGGTTCCACAGATGTGGCATTCACCGAAGATGTTTCTTTGCGCTTTGAAGCTTACGGTTGGCATGTCCTGCATGTTAAAGATGGTAATACCGATTTAGAAGCGATCGCCAATGCCATTGCCGCAGCCAAAGCTGTCACCGACAAGCCGACGATGATTAAGGTGACAACTACCATCGGGTACGGTTCCCCCAACAAGCAAAACACCGCTGGAATTCACGGTGCGGCTTTGGGTACAGATGAAGTAGCCAAAACTCGGGAAAAATTGGTCTGGGAATACGAGCCTTTCGTTGTCCCCCAAGACGCTCTCAACCACACCCGCAAAGCAGTGGAACGCGGTGCTGGCTACGAAGCCGACTGGAACAAGACATATGCTGACTACAAATCTAAGTATCCCCAAGAAGCATCTGAGTTTGAACGTTACATTAGCAGCAAATTGCCTGACGGTTGGGATAAGGTTCTGCCAACCTACACCCCCGAAGACAAAGCACTCCCCACCCGGAAGCACTCAGAAACCTGCTTGAACAAACTGGCGGTAGTTTTACCTGAGTTAATTGGTGGTTCCGCTGACTTGACCCACTCCAACCTGACCGAGATCAAAGGTAAAGGCGATTTCCAAAAAGGGCAATACCAAAACCCCAACATCCACTATGGTGTGCGGGAACATGCTATGGGCGCAATTGTTAATGGTATAGCGCTGCATGGTTCGGGATTAATTCCCTACGGTGCTACCTTCTTGATCTTCACAGACTACATGCGGGCTGCTATCCGCTTATCTGCTTTGTCCCAAGCTGGTGGAATTTGGGTGATGACCCATGACTCCATTGGACAAGGTGAAGATGGCCCCACCCACCAACCCATCGAAACTCTGGCTTCACTGCGGGCTATTCCTAACCTGACTGTGATTCGCCCCGCAGACGGAAATGAAAGTTCTGGGGCTTATAAAATAGCGATTGAGAGGGCAAAAGCAAATGCTCCTACCCTGTTGGCGTTTACCCGTCAAAATGTCCCCAACTTGGCTGGTACCTCCATTGAGGGTGTGGCTAAGGGTGGATACACTGTGGTGGAAACCGAAGGTACTCCTGATATCATCCTGATTGGCACGGGTTCAGAATTGAGCCTCTGCGTCACTGCAGCTGAGAAACTCACAGCCGAAGGTAAGAAGGTTCGTGTTGTTTCCCTACCTGCGTGGGATCTGTTTGAAACACAGGATGCAGCTTATAAAGAATCTGTTCTCCCGAAAGCTGTCACCAAGCGCTTGGCTGTAGAAGCTGCTTCCAGTTTTGGCTGGCACAAGTACATTGGTACTGAAGGCGATATTGTGAGCATTGATCGCTTTGGTGCTTCGGCTCCAGGTGGTGTTTTGTTAGAAAAGTTTGGCTTTAGCGTTGATAATGTGTTAGCTAAGGCTAAAGCATTGTTGGGTTAATAGTAACAGAATATTCTCTAATATTTTCTGGGGTGGGCTGAAAGGTCTGCCCTTTTTTTTAACGCAAAGGGGCGCTGAGGGAAGCGCAGAGGAACTTCCAGGAGAATTGTTTATAATTGGGGTAATGAGTTGATGAATTAGGGGGAGTTATAGCACTTCCTATTCAGATGAGGTACAAAATTGTATCACGCGATGTAGGGGCACGGCACTGCCGTGCCCTTACCGATGTACCTCACTAGGGCGAGAAACGCTATATGCAGGAAGTGACAAATTACAATCAAGAACTTAGTAACCGGATATCGCCAATTGTAGACAACCTATTTAAAGGCAATAGCTTGTATTTGGTGAAATTAAAAAAATGGGAAATGATGGAAATGTTGGTAGATTTGTTTGGGAGATTTTCACCAGAAGAAATGAGAGCTATTAAAGATGATGATTTAATACGCAGAATTGATAGTATTCTAGTTTTAGAAGCGGTTTCTGGTACTTTAAATGATTTAACGCCAGAGCAAATTAAAATGTACGATGAAGCTGTAAAACGAAAATAGAATGAATGAGGGGGAGTTATGCAAGAAGTTTCTAGCTATCAGCAAGAACTTAGTAACCGGATATCGCCAATTGTAGACAACCTATTTAAAAGCAATAGCTTGTATTTGGTCAAATTAAAAAAATGGGAAATGATGGAAATGCTGGTAGATTTATTTGGGCAATTGTCACCGGAAGAAATGAGAGCGATTAACGAGCATGAACTGATACGCAGAATTAGAAAAATATTGACGTTAGAGGCAGTTTCTGGTACATTAGATGATTTATCACCTGAGCAAATAGCAATTTTCGATGCAGCGGTGGAAGGGCGATAGAAAGTGACTTATCTCCTTGATTCAAATATTGTTAGTTACATTTTGAAAAAAATTACAACTGTTAATAATAAATTACGGGAGGTAAATCTTCGCGGGGATGAAATATTTATCAGTTGTATAACTTACTATGAAGTTAAACGAGGACTTTTAGCTGTAAATGCTACGAGACAGTTAGCCGATTTTCAGCAGTTTTGTAGTGATTATGAAATTTTATTCGTGGATGATATAGAAATTATCGAAAAAGCCTGCGAAATTCATCTAGATTTAAAACTCAGGGGTTTAACTATCCAAGAGCAAGATATATTCATAGCAGCAACTGCTATTACACGCGGCTTAATTCTGGTTTCTAATGATTCTGATTTGCAGAGAGTGCAGGGTTTAAATTTAGAAAATTGGCTAGTTGAATCTTAGTAATAATTAGTTTATGCGAGAAACATTTAAAGGGGAAAAACGGAATTCGGAAGACGATCATGCTGTGAGCATTTGGACATTTATCGACACAGGTGTAGAAATCACACAGGACGGAAGAGAAATCAATTTATTATTCATTCCTTATAGTAAAATTGGCTGTTTTAGCATACAAACTTTTTATGTAGAACGGTATAAGCAGAGTGAAAGATACCAAGAAAAATGGTATGGTGTAAAGTTCTCTATTGTTAGAACAGGGAATAATAATTTGTCAGATAATTTCTTTTCTCTTTCTTTTAGTGACTCTGATTATGGTAAATATTGTATTGAAAGAATTAAAGAAATTCTCCAAGCAAAGCTGAGTTAAACTTTGAATGATTTAACACGCAGAATTGATAAGATTATTGTCTCGGAGGCGGTTTCTGATACCTTAAATGATTTGACGCCAGAGCAAATAGCAATTTTCGATGCAGCGGTGGAAGGACGATACAAAGTGACTTATCTCCTTGATTCAAATATTGTTAGTTACATTTTGAAAAAAATTACAATTACACTGACTCTTTTCCCATTATTTTATTTCTCATATTGGCTCAAATGTAGCTATGGCATTTACAGCCCGTTGTAGGCTTGGAGAAGAATACTTAGCAACTTCCACGTGCCAAAAATGCTCAACAAAGTAAATCAACTGTCCATTATAGTCTCGACCTACCTTTGCAGTGCTGTTAAGTTTTGGGACTATAGCTTCGCGCAATTCACGTTTTTTAGATTTCCTAGCAATATTAATCAGTGTTTGTTTAGGATCATTAATTATATCCACATCTTGAGGAATCAATGTTTGTTGTACTCCCAGGAATTTGGCAAAGGCTTCGCTATCAGCTAAAAGCCATGCTTCGACTTCTCTAACAGCGATACGGAATAAAAGATTAGGATGTTTTGGGGAAGGTAGCCATTCTTGAATTATTTCCAGTGGACATTCTTTTTTGTCAAGGTCTGTCAAGACTATATAAGGGGTTCCTTTGGCAGCATTATTAAATCCCTTTATAGTCTTTTTAAGATAGCCGAAACCGTGTTGACAATAACATGTACCCACTTGATAAGGACGGTTTGATTGGTGTAAAATTGCCCGCAATACAGCTTCACTTAGCGGGTCTTCAACAGCTAAATTAATAGAGATGAAGTCCACTACGGATTAAGCTCCAATTGATTAATTTCAGATGGTTTAGTTAATGGTAGGACTGCTTCCGCTACGCTTAACCCTCCTTCTAGTAAATCACGGACATTATCAATTGAGGATGCTTGAATAATATTAGTGCCCTCTGGACTTGGTTTTAAAAGTAGAATTTCTTCAGCACCAATTCCTTCATCTTCCAGTAGATCTGCACTATGTGTAGTGAGTATTATTTGTCTTTTTTTTTGACGCTGTATTCGATACATTAAAGAGGGCAATTTTTTAACTATAGCTGCATTTAAAGATAACTCTGGTTCCTCCAGAAGTAGTAGTGAATCAGTTTCTAGTAATGACCAAAGTAAGCCTATTAGACGTAATGTACCATCAGAAAATTGATCTTCTCTTTGTTTACCTGCTTTTGGACGCCAATGCTCATATACTGCTTCTAAATGTGGAACACCCATCTCATCTTTTGTATCAGTCAGTTGTTTCAATTGGGGAACAGCTGAACGCAAAGCATTTTCAATCTTGGTCAGTCGCGATTTGCGTGTTTTTTCAGGAGTTTTGGTAATGCGTTCTAGAAAACTTCGCCCAAAAGGATCTTCGGAAATACCCGATCCAGAAAATGCATCGGGATAACGCAGTAACTGGGGTATAAGGTGTAGATATAAGACGGATTCAAAGAACTTAGAAATTTCTCGGAAATTTGCATTAGCACTAATTTGCTCTAAGTGCGTCTGTGTTAGTCGTAACTCATCTTTTTGATCATCTTCGTTTGGTCTATTAACTATCCTTTCATTTCCCTTCCATACACGTTCATAAGCCAAAATAGGTTGACGGTAACCTCTGGTCTGTTGCGTTATTCCAATTGCATACTTCCATATAGGTTCAGCACTAGAGTAATCTGAAAGATGTACCTCAATTTCAATCTTCGGATTTTGCTGCGCTGAAAGACAGCGAATCTTCGATACTCCTCCACGGTCTCTGACAGCCGTCTGTAAACCACCTCCTGGTTTAGCAATGTCACGCAGAAAGCGGAATACATCCAGAAAGTTTGATTTACCACACGCATTAGGTCCAACTACAAAAATTCTGTCGTCTAATTTAACATCTACTGAGAGAAAATTGCGCCAATTTTTTAGGATGATATGAGAGATAATCATTAGTTAACTAGATAATTTTCATATACAAAATGTTATGCTTATGCCTCAATACTTGACTTGGTTTCAACTCAAGCAATGTTGGAAACAATAATTTAAATTTTATTAATCACTATTTTAACTGAATTTAATATAAAAGGAATGTGTTCAGACGTACTTGGTTCCTATCTTGACAACTGGACAGAGAAATAAGCGATCGCCACCCTTGGCTGCTAAATTAAGAGAATTGCGCGTAAACCCTGATGATTTGCTATAAGCTCGTGTAGCCGCAGGTTTTAAGCTGTCGGCTATTCACTCAACTTTGGTTGTAGCGTGCGTCAGAATACGAATCTGTTGATTGTTACCGAATTATCGAGTCTGACGCACCCTACACTTAAGCAGTGACGATATAAGGCGAGTTAACCGCCGCTACACGACCAGCATCGACTAAAGCTTGATACACAAACGCTACCACCTCTGCGCGTGTAGCATCGCGGGTGGGGTTGAGTTGCTTGGGATTGGGGTAATTGACGATGATCTGCTTGTCTATACCTTTGACTACTTCATCCTTGGCGTAATCGGGAATTTTCGCTTGATCATCGAATTTGATGGTGGTTGTAGCATTACCAGATAACCCTAGTCCATTCACCAGAGAGACAATTACTTGCACTCGCTGGATATTTTTATTAGGTGCGAAGGTACCATCAGGAAGACCAGAGAGAAATAAACCTTGATATGCTTGCTGAATTACCTTAGATGCCCAAAAGTCGGCTGCTACATCCTTGAATTTGACCGCCGCACGGTTGGGAGATGGATTGAACGCCTTGACCAGTAAGGCTGCATATTGCGCCCGTGTCATTGTCGCATCGGGTTTAAATGTGCGATCTGGAAAACCACTGACTATCCCCTGTTTGACTAATTCTCGAATAAATGCAGCCGCCCAATGACCACTAATATCAGTGAAGTCACTAGCTGTGGGTGCGGGTGCAGGTGTTGGTGCAGGTGTTGGTTTTGGTGCGGGTGCAGGTACTGGTACTGGTACTGGTATCGGTGTGGGCACTGGTACTGGTACTGGTGCGGGTGTTGGTGCGGGTGCGGGTGTTGGTGCGGGTGTTGGTGCGGGTGTTGGTGCGGGTGTTGGTGCGGGTGTTGGTGCGGGTGCGGGTGCGGGTGTTGGTGCGGGTGCGGGTGTCGGGTTTACGGCAACAGATGCAAACTCTATACTACCTGTCACTTTAGTCGGATCAATTTGATTTCCCACAGAAATCAACTTGTTGGTACCGGCATTTTGCAAATCAAACTTAGCGTTATTGCGTAAGATGTTACCGCCTGGGCTATTGGTACTGCCCAAATCGGGTAGGGCATTAGCAATCACCGTCAGACCATCGTCAGTGTTCTTTTCACTGATATTATTACGCAATACGGGGCGTGCTGTACCAGAGACGACAATTCCAGAACGGTTTTCGGAAATTTTGTTATCTATAAGTGTCGGTGATGCGGTATCACTAATGGCAATGCCGTAACCTGTCTTGAAGAAGGTGTTTCCTTGAATTTGCCCTTTGGAATTTTTGGCTATGGAAAGACCATTGGCAGCATTTTCAGAGAACACATTACCGAGGATAACTGGATTAGCATCACCAGTAGCAAATACACCCTCACGTTTGCATTGGGTAAAGGTGCTATTAGCAACGGTAGGTGTACTGGATTCAGCCCAGGCACCAGTACCACGGCTGGCTAGATTTGTCACAGTTACCCCCCGGAGTTCTGCACCATTTAATAGCACAAAGGTGACATTTTGTCCAGCAAAAGTCCGGCTGAGGTAAGTACCACTACCCTCAATCAAAATCCCACTACCTTTGTTGGCTTCATTACCCACCACTATCACGCCAGCAGCTATCGTTAGGGGAAAGGTTTCACCACTAGCGGTATTGTAATTACCATCTGCTAATTGAATTTTGCTCCCCAATGCGGCTTCTTTGAGGGCTTTGGTAATCGTTTTGAAGGGGGATTGTTGAGTACCAGGGTTGCTATCGTTACCAGTCCCTGGATTTACAAAGAAATTTGACGCCATATTTATAGTTCCCAAAAATACATAGACATCCTAGCGCTAACTATTCAATTTGGTAGGAATTGCTAAAATTTTACTTGCCAAATTGACTACGAGTGTTATGTGGTCGATTCCGCAAAACTTGAGGGGATATTGGCTGTGGTTGGAAGCACGGCGTTGTAGGGGTTTCGCGAAAGGGTCCCCTGGTGAGTGGTCTATTTACAGGAAGATGCTGTAAACTCAACATCAGGGCTGGTGTGAGAAAATGAACCATTGCAGTGGTAATTGCGATCGCTAAAAAATCCAAAACTCAAAGGGTTCGGCTTTTAGTATAGATTTTTACTAAAGTTTAATGTGGTTTTTTGAGAGTAGTGAGTTTTGGGTTCGATGCAGAAAAATAGGCAATTTAACCAAGATAAGGGTATTGTGGCGGGTTGATTTTCAATAATTCTGTCCAGTATAGGATAGCATTATTTTTGGTTGTCTCTTGATCACGCGATTTGTGAACTCTGCCTATCTCCATGAGAAAATATGTCAGTTTAATAGCAGTAAGCGAATTAATCAATCCCACAGCTTTCAAATTTTGTAAAAATAAATGTAGCAAGATTTGTAGCTTCTGTCTGTGACGAAAATACATCCACCATTTCATTTGATGTATGGCGATGCTGGTTTGATAACCTAATGTAGTTTCTACTTCAGTTAATTTATCTTTAATTTGATAATAAAACTGTATTTCCCTATCATGATTACCTGCTTTCTGGGCATTAACAGCATCATCAGATAATTGATAAGCCTGACTAATTAAGTTACCTGCCGTTTCTGCCTGCTCTTGAGTATAACCTAGTTTCATATATATGGTAGCTGCTGCTGATGCCAATTCGGCAAACTTATGAGCATCGTGTAACCAATATATTTCTGCTTGTAACTCCCCTAATGTTGTTGCTAAACTCTCTTTCATGTTCAACATAATTAATAATTAATATAGCGGTTCCCATTCAGATAACTGCTGTGTTTCATCACTAATTAGTCCCAATTCTAACGCATCCTACACAGCCCTGTACCTCCTCAATCAACCTTTCTAGCGGGTAGCTTAGTCCCACACCTTTTACAAAAACCAGCATCGACATCATGAAAAGCTAAACCACAACCGGAACAAACTGTTTCTACTTGAGTTGTATTTTTCACCAATCGCTTAATTAAATCACCAACTTGCCAAGGAATCAAGGCAATTCCTGTAAAAATCATTAATACTGTTAGCAGACGACCTAATTCGGAAATTGGGATGACATCGCCAAATCCCACAGTGGTCATTGTGACTATCGAGAAATAAAACGCATCCAAAAAAGTAGCAAAAGCTTTGGGGTTAATTGGATGCTCGACTTGATAAATTAAGCCTGAATAAACAAATATAATCGCAAATAAAGTAAATAATATTCGGGTAAAGGTGACACCATCTTCTGTGCTGAACCTTCCACATAAAAATCTTTTATCTATAAACCTCATTAACCTTAAAATTCGGAACCATCGCAGCAACCGAATAAAACGTATATCTACTGCTCCCAGAAGAAATGGCAAAATTGCCATTAAGTCAATAATTGAATAGAAACTCAGAATGTAGGTAATTTTGTTTTCTGCACTCCATATACGGAGTATATATTCCAAGGTAAAAATTATGAAGATAGCGGAATCTACTAGATTTAACAGTAACCGGACATCATCAGGAATATTATAAGTTTCTCCGACAAAAATTCCTGATGACAACAGCACTAGTCCAGCAATCGTTAAATTAATTGCTTTACCTACTGGTGTTTCTAGGTCTTTTAAGTAGAATTCGGTTTTTTCTCTGCTCAATAACATATATGACAGTAGACACGGGTAATGAATTCGCGAAAATAAGAGTCGAAATCGGATATTCTTAACTATTATCGTTCGCAATTCTCAAGTTGGCATGAACCCAGAATACTTTATGAGTCTAGCATTGGCAGAAGCAAAAAAAGGTGATGCGCCTTACGGTGCGGTGATTGTTAAAGATAACGAAGTAGTTGCCGTAGGTTATAATACTGTAAGGCGAGATAGCGATCCATCTGCTCATGCCGAAATAAATGTGATTCGCAGTTTAACGGCTAAACTTAAAATTCCTTCTTTAGAAGGTTATAGCATATATACAACTGGCGAACCTTGTCCGATGTGTGCGACTGCTTGTGTTTGGACAGGGATATCAGAAATTATCTATGGTGTTTCTATTCAAGATTTAATTTCTGTAAATCAGTCGCAGATTAATATTTCTTGTGAAGAAGTGATTGCGAAGTCTTTTCGGAATATCAAGGTTACAAAAGGGATTTTAAAATCAGAATGCTTACAGTTATTTAACAGTTAAATTCGTAGTACCGCTAAAGCTCTATAGAAGCGCAGCGGCTTCTCACGATTCCTATAGTTGGCTTTATTCTCGCCAACTTACTTAAGCTTTATTCCTGAGAAAATCTACTAAATTTTTGAGAAATGACCGACTAATAGCTGGTGGGTTAGAAGGGTCTTGTACTGGTTCTGCTAAGGGGACTGTTGGCGTAGACTGAGTTGATTCATCCATTGCACATGCAGGGTAAGCAGATACCATGAAATGTTCGTCAGCCAAACCAATGACGATTAGTCTATAGGCAATTTGTTGGACAGTTTCTACAGGTATTCTCAGCTGATTAGCAATATCCTGTAGGGAAATATTACCATTGACAAACTCCCATACTTGCCATTCTAGGGCATTGAGCTGTATTTGGGGCTGTTTTGCAATCAAACTTGATAAACCGGATGTCTGGTCTGGTAGTTTGTCTGCTAAAGCTGTCCAGTCTCGCAGCGCACGCAAACCGATGAGAATGACCTCAGTTGCTGACATACTAAGACCGGTCATTTCTGATAAGGGTAATTTCAATTTTTCTATGGTATCAAATTTAAACTCACCATCCTGAACTTGAAATAAGTTACATATTGGTCGCAATACTTGACTGTTAAATAGCAGTTTCAGTTGTTCTGATTGCAATAGTCCTTGAGATTTGAGAAATAACCCCATTGGTGTGATTATAGAACTAGAGGAAATCTGAGTAACTCTCGATATAACCCGTTCGCTAATCCATCCCCGTTGAGCAATCATTAATGTCAAGCTTTTTTGATCTAAGCGGTCGGCTACAGCAACAATGCGACCTTGATGTAGCCAGAAGTAGTAAACTTGTTTTTTGCCATTTTGATTTTCTTGTGGTAGGAACTCAATGTAAATTACTCCTGTCTTTTTTCCGTGATCTAAAAATTGAAGTAGTTCTGGTAAAGAAAAATCGGCAAAATTACCAGTTATCGTCATTATTTGTCTCCCTTATTCTGTTGTATTAAATCTTTAATTAAGTATTCTGGCACAAATAAATTTTACTAGTTAAGTCAGTCGGCGCAAATAAACCGTACTGGTTAGGGTCTTCATTTGTGCAGCCCTGCGTTAGTCGGGTTCAAAGGTTTAAAGTAAGTGGCGTCATTGGTAAGGGGTTTTGAGTATATTTGCCTGAAATTGATATTTTTAAATCAAATTAATATTTAAGTTGTTATTTTCTTTTAATTGTTATATTTTCTCTCCTATTTTTGCATAAAAATGCTATTGAATTAGCAACTCTTTAGCAAAAAAATAGCCTTTGACATGTTCTTTAAACTGTACAACTTTCCATCAAGTGCTGTACTAAAACAATTACGGCTTCAACTACAGAGTCTCTGTCCGTGGGGTTCACCTTCACAATCGGGGGTCGGTGATTCTGATCCATGTACCCAAGGGCGAGGTACACATCTTCTTCTGCCCAAGCGCCAGGACAGTCATTATGAGTTATACCAATAATCATGGGAATATTCACACGTTCATTCATAAACGAGATAATTTGACGCGCTTGACGAAACTCTCTAGGGCGATGGGCTGGTACCAGTAAGATATAAGCGTGACCCTTGCGAATCAAAATATCCCACATAAAATCAAAGCGAGACTGACCAGGTGTACCATAAAGGTATAATGCCATGTCAGAACCAAAGTGTACTCGACCGAAGTCAATGGCAACGGTGGTCTTTTGTTTCAGTAATGCTGTTTCGTCAGTTGCACGAGTATCTGTGTCTACTACGTCAATTTCACTCACAGAACGGATGAAAGTAGACTTACCAGCGCCTACTGTTCCTGTGACAATCAAGCTCATCTTTTCCATGCTTTTTTACTCCCTAAATATATAAATCCTAGGCTTCATTTGAGAAGAATTATTGTAGATTATTAAATCAATATTTTGATTTAGATATTTCTACATCATTTATTTGTTGTAAAACCTCAAATCTACAACCCAAAATTCAATGATATTCAAGAATTAAGCTAATTCATAATTATTAATTCGTGATTCATATTTAAGAAATGGTTCTATTCCCCTGCGAGAAACAATAAATTATGTTTTAGTTGGGGGTGAAATGAACTACACAACAGAATTATGAATTATGAATTATGAATTATGAATTATGGATTTAAAATTACATTAAAATCAGTTTTAATTCTGCAAGAACACGCTTAATTTCTAGCATCAATACTCCCTGTTTAGCGGTCTCATTAGCTAAGACAAGCAACACAGCATCTGCGCCGCAGTTAGTCAGAATACCAACACCCTGATTACCTCCAACCAAAATGCGGTCAATAGTCCCTCTAGATAACTCCATCCCAATGCGTTCGCCTAAAGAAAGCATGGTTGCTGACATTGCTGATACACGTTCTTCGTCCATCCCACTAGGTAAGCTTGTACTCAAAGGTAGACCGTCGGGGGTAACAACGGCTGCTCCTTGAACATCGGTTGTAGCAGATACAAAATTTTGCAAAACTATGCCGAGTTTGTCTGTATTAATTGCCATTTTAGTATTCTCCGTTCTTCTGAATTTAGCTAAATTTGAATCTATGATTGTCTCAAAACTGCTTGTCAGTAGGTTGGCGCAAATCAACCTTACTTGCTTGGAACGTAATTTGTCATTGGTAAGGATTTGGGGCATATTTACGTTTGGTAATATAGTTTGGTTTATTCCCACCAAATTACTGAGGACGAATAAATCTGGGTATTGGTTGACTTATAGGTTGCTTATCTCAAATGAGTCAACTCAAATACGTCGTGAGTACCACCGCGAAGCACTGATTCGGTCTGTTCTCCCTTTAAGCGCTTACCGATAAGTTGCTCGATAGCTCCCCAAACTACACCCATTGTAAATGTGCATTGACGGTTGGAATTTTCAGGTTCACCAGCAGAACAGATGGCTTCATTTGTGTAGACTTTAATAGTATCACCCTCCATAATGATTTTCTCAAGAATGCACAACCTTGTGCCTTCTTTACCCAAAGCTAGCGCTAATTTGGATGCTGCATCTTCTAAAGAAAGTGAACTATCTGTAAAATGTAATTCTACAGCTAGTTTTTTACCCCGTGTCCGACCCGCTGAAATAAGAGCGATAGCTGTAGCCTTTTCTCCTAGGGCTTCTTCGATCCCTGTAATCACTGCTTTAAAACAGGCTACACTATTAAATTCTCCCAATTCTTTTCGTAATAAATTCGGCATATCTTTTGTGAAAGTTAGAGTATGGTTAACAAACTTTAAGCAATGTGATTTCGATGAGTAGGGTCTAGCAACCAAGCAATCAGGTATTTAGGCTTTGAACTCATTCTCAAATTCACGTTTATGCAATAGTATTTTAGTTTGTTAATTAAATAACTGGTTTTCAATCAGTTTCCTGATTAACTTGATTATCTTCAGGAATACATGAATATCAAACCGAGAGAGTACTGGTATAATTTGTTTATTTAATAAAACAACTAAGTGTATTCCGCTATCGTATAATTACAGGCTAAGTTAGCTCCGCGCCTTCATTGAGCAGTCAGAGATCTGGATACCATGAATTTTCACAAATCATCTAGAATTGTGATATATAAGTCAATTAATACCAATTTAATGTGAAGTTGCACATATCTCGATCCCCCTAAATCCCCCTTTATAAGGGGGACTTTGATATATGGTTTTCCGGTTCCCCCCCTTAATAAGGGGGGCTAGGGCGTGTTTTTAAAGTCTTATAGAATACCACTAAAACGCTGACACATGTAGATTTCGCGTAGGGGCACGGCATTGCCGTGCCCCTACAGATGGTATCATATCGTGTGGATTTAGGGGTATCTAAAAATTTATCCGGCTAAACAAATAGTTTGAAATCGCGGGGCTAGGGGGGATCGAATTCTATGCAGCTTCATAAAAAATTGGTATAACTTGGTTTGTAGTTGCGCTACCCTGCGGGAAAGCTTCGCTAATAGCGCTCTTGATGGTCGAGAGAGCTTAACTGCGAACAAATCAATTGACGTAATTTTGAATTACTTAGTTAGCTTGATTTAAATAGTCTAAAAAAGTATTAGCAAAAATGGCTGCTTGAGTGCGATCGCGCAAATTTAAGCGATTCAACATATTGGTAACATGATTCTTCACTGTACCTTCAGAAATATAGAGTTTTTGAGCAATTTCCCGATTATTAGCACCTGTAGCAATTAACCGCAAAACTTCTTTTTCTCTGGGTGTAAGTTCCACTAAACTAAGTGGTACGGATGGTGTCTGGGTTGGTTCAATATGAGATTGAGTGATCAGTTTGTTAACTATTCCTGGTCCGAGTTGAGTGTAACCTTTATGAACAGTGCGAATAGCAACAGCCAATTCTTCTGAGGGTGTGTCTTTCAATAAATAACCCATTGCTCCATTTTGCAAGGCGGCTTTTACATATTCATCATCATCAAATGTTGTTAGCACTAAAACTTTTATTCCCGCAAAATGCTTGTGAATTTCTGCTGTGGCTGCAACTCCATCCATAATGGGCATTCTGATATCCATCAACACGACATCTGGCTGCAATTTTTCAACTAAATTCACCGCAATTTCTCCATTTTCTGCTTCTCCTACTATTTCTAAATCTGGTTCTAGTTCTAATAATGCTCTTAATCCTTGTCGAATTAAATTTTGGTCATCTACCAACAAAACTTTAATCATTTATTTAACCTCGATAAACGAATTTCAACTGTTATTTTACAACCAGAACCAGGAGAGGTGTTAATATTCAAGACTCCTCCTAGCGCTAAAGTGCGATCGCGCATACTTTGTAAGCCAAAACCTGTAGTATTTTGGTGTAAATTAAATCCTCTACCATTATCGTTAATTTTCAATCGTAAACTCTCTTTGGTCGTAGTGAGTTCCAATTTTACTATAGTTGCTTGAGCATATTTAGTTATATTCGTCAATGATTCTTGAGTAATCCGGTAAATAGCAGTGCTAATTTCACTTGAGAGCGGATATTCAATGTTGATTTGACAAATTGGATAAACACCATTGTCACGGTGAAAATCTTCTGCAAGTAGAGCAATTGCTTGTTGTAAAGATTGTTCTTGCAAAGGATGATAACGCATAGCAGAAACGGAATTTCGCACATCTTGCAACGCCTGGGAACCTAATTCTTTAGCTCTGGCTAGGAAAGTTTGAGATTTCGCTGGGTTAGATTGTGAAAGTTTTAAGGCTGTTTCTAATTGCAGATTTAAAGCTGTGAGAGAGTGACCTAATGAATCATGAATTTCACGAGCGATGCGGTTACGTTCTTCTAAGGTTGCTTGATGCTCAATTTGTCGAGCATATTGACGGAGTTTTTCGTTAGCGATAGCTAATTCTTCTCGACTTTTGCGCTCAGATATAACTGTATTCATCAATAGCAACACAAACACTAAACTTAAGCCAAATAATAAGATTAAGCTCAAGGTGAAAAACAGAAACCGATCCTGGGCTTGTGACGATAGTGGAAATCTGGGTAAGCGATATATTAGTGTGCTTAAAAATAAGATAAATGATATACCTGTAACCAATAAACGCCCAGAAAAGGGAAAAATTAGGCAACTGCGAGTTACTAAAATGATGTAAAGAAAGGGAAATAAGCGAGCAGTTGTCCCGCCAAAAATTCCCGTAATGAAAAGCAAGAAAATTTCACAAGCTGTGTAAATTATCTTTGTGATGCTATTACTCGTGGGCAATCTTAAGCCCATTAACCCAAAAATAATCAGACTACAAATTGTCAGTTCTGGAATCCTGCTAGAAAATCGGGAGTGAGGATATGGTAGCGTAGATGTCACAACGGCGATCGCCAGTAATATCCACTCCAAATAAAGCAAAAAGCGAAAAGGATGATTATTAAACTGAATTGGACGGCTCATAGTATATTTTAGATTTTAGATTTTAGATGTTAAAAGTAGAAATCTTCATGCATCGTTAATATTGGGCGCAATAAACTGGTAGAAATACAGAAGCCGCAATTTTATATACTTATTCTAATTTATATAGGACTCCTATTTGGTTTTTGAATAAAATTAGGTATCGTAGGGTGCGTTAGGATGAAATCCGTAACGCACCATCATCAAGGATTTGGTGCGTTACGCTGTCGCTAACGCACCCTACGCATCTTTTCAAAAATCAAGCCGGATTCCTATATGTAATTTGTAGTGAAATTTGATATCAGTGAATCATGACTTTAGTCATGGGTTGATTCATGACTTCCTCCACATGTCATTATTCAGCTTGAGTTTTTATGATGGTGACATCCAAAGAAGAAAAACCGCGAGGTAATCAATGAAACTTAAGTCATTATCACTGGTAGCTGGAGCGATCGCCCTCACTTTAACTGCAACTCCCTTTGTTGCAAAAGCACAAAATACTTCTGGTTCAACCCCATCACGAGTAGAAGCTCCACATAACGAAAGGCGTCATTTACAAAAACTCAATCTCTCGGATCAACAAAAAAGCCAAATCGATGCAATTCGCAGCAATACCCAAAAGCAAATTGAAGCAATTCTCACACCAGAACAACTCAAAAAGTTCCAAGCTCAACAACAAGCGCGTCAGGAACGGCGCCAACAGAGATTAGCTCAGGGTCAGGGTCAGCGCCCACAAGGTGAACGTCCAGAGGGTAAGCGTCGAGGCGACCGTTTTGCTGATTTGAACTTGACCGCAGATCAGCAAAGTCAAATCCAGAAAATCATCGAGTCGTCGAAACAACAAATCCAACAAGTTTTGACACCAGAACAGCAGCAACAAATCAAGCAATTCCGGGACAATCACCACTCACACCGTCAGCAAGGCAATAGGTAAGTATCCAGATACATTAAATTCTCATGTTACAATAAAAAAAAATTTAGCAATCCCCTAGTAAAAGTTAGGAGTTTTGAGTTATGAGTAAATTCAAAACCCCTAGCTTTTTCAACATGTCTCAACAATTCGCCATTGGTAGTAAAGTCCGTGTTGTGGCACTACCGCCCTACATTAAAACTGCTGACCCTATGCCCATGCTACGCCCTCCTGAAGTGATTCACATTGGGGAAGAGGGTATAGTAATTGACCGCCGTCCTGGGGGATATTGGGGTATTCGCTTTGCTAAGGGAGCTTTTCTCCTGGATAGCCAGTACATTGAAAGTACGGATATCCGTCCCGAATCCGAGCAATAGTAGTCTGTCAATTTTGTTTTGAGGGATTTTTGGTAGTGTGAGCGTCTCGCTCACGCGGGCAAGATGCCCGCACTACAGTCCATCATTTTTATCTTGACATAGTAGTAGTGACAATAGGAGCAACCAGGAATTGTAAACTTATATTAAGTTATAATTCTGGTTTGCAACATGATTTCTCGTCGCAATTTTTTGACCATACTATTTACCAGCTGTTTAGCTATCATCAGTTGGTTGAATTTTAGCCCTACGGCTGATGCTCTTGGTGGTATACTTCCTGAAATTAACCAACCAGCGCCAGAGTTTACTTTGCCAACCAATACAGGCGATGGCGAAATTTCCCTCTCTGACTTGCGTGGTAAGTGGGTAGTACTTTACTTTTATCCCAAAGACTTTACCTCTGGTTGCACCATAGAAGCCCGTCGTTTTCAGCAAGACTTGCCGAAATACATCGAGAAAAACGCTCAGGTTATTGGCGTCAGTGCTGACGATGTTAATTCCCACGCGAAATTTTGTAATTCGGAGGGGTTAAAATTCCCCCTGTTGGCTGATACCACTGGTGGGGTGAGTAAGACTTACGGTTCATGGATCAGTTTCATATCCATGCGCCATAGTTTCATTATCGATCCACAAGGTATTTTACGGCAAACTTTTGTGGGAGTCAACCCCTATATTCATAGCAAAGAAGTTTTGGCAGAACTTGAGAAATTGCAGTCTACAGCCTCTTAGGGACTGACAATTAAAAAAATCTCCACACACCCATTTTATCGGCTATATCAGCACGATTGTGGGTAGGGGCGCAAGGCCTTGCGCCCCGAAAGATCATTCAACGACGCCAAAAACCCTCATTTTCCCCTACAGTGAGAGTCTTGCTCGTACCCCAAAAATCTAAAATCCAAAACTTGTACTGAGCGAAGTCGTTGGCGTAGCCTCTCGTAGAGAAGTATCAAAAATCTAAAATTCGGAGGGTGACGGGGATGTTTCTGTTGGGTCGAGAAACGATGCGTCCTATCCAAAAGCAGCGAAGATGAATTTAGGCTTTGAGATCAGGTTCACTTACAGCGATTTTCACGCAAATAAACCACTTTCAGCGATAATTCCAGCCCCCAGTCAAGACATTTGCCTCCTTTCTACCCCAAGTGCATTTCAAAATTATCTCTAAAGGTTCATCCCAATGTGAATTTATTTAACATATTCTTGCTAAGTTGCCTTATTCAAACAGACTAACAAAAAATGTTGACAAGCAAGCAAACGCTTAACTCCATCCCATCGGCTTTAGTGGTAGAACTTACCAATGTTCAAGCCGAGCAAGTATGTGCTACAGGACTGATCACTCCTGCGGGTTCAGCAGGAAATGGTAGACCAACTCCCTCTACAGGAGGAAATCATGACTCAGATCCAGCATCGAATACGGCACCCAAAAGCAACAGTATTCCGAGTATACTAGGGACAATGAATTTAACACCCTTCTTTCCCGCCCTACCAGCCCATAAATTATCTGCGCTGACTCATCTTTCCCCAGCTGGTAAAACCTCCAACACAACTACATCAAAGTAGTGACAATTTTTAATCATGCCCAAAATTGTTAACACAAACTCATGATGCTTAACAATTTACTGCCAATTTTTTGATAAATTTAAGATAGAGGTAAATTAGTCATGGTCTTGAGTATTAATTCCTTTATTAGAAGCGAGGTGACGAGCTATGGATACTGCTGTTAAATACGACATTGAAGTCATCAAAGAAGAAGCACGTCAACTTGTGAAAAAGGGACTTATTAAGCGTCAGGAGCCAATTTATGTCCTCTGTAAATACATTCCAATTCGTGACTGGGTTTGTGTTGAATTTGAGCTAGAAAACAACGAATTCTTGCTCAGAGATAGAATTATTGACCTTTTGAGTAGTGAAGACTGGACAGAAGATTAAACCTTTCAAGGCAACTCGTAAAATCCCTTTTTTCTCTCAGCGTCCTCTGCGTCTCTGTGGTATAAAAGTTTTTTATTTAACCGCAAAGACACAGAGAACACAGAGTAGAGGGTTTCAAAGTCATTAATCAACACTCATTAGTCAACATTAATGTAAAATATGACGGTTGTATTCTGTGGCGGACTGTGATAGAGCGTTATACCTTGCCCGAAATGGGCAATCTTTGGGGTGAAGCCTATAAGCTAAAAACCTGGCTGCAAGTGGAAATTGCTGTTTGCGAGGCTCAAGCTGAACTGGGCTACATTCCATCTTTGGCGGTTGAGGAAATTAAAGCCAAGGCGAATTTTGACCCTAAGCGGGTGCTGGAAATTGAGGCTGAAGTCCGCCACGATGTCATTGCTTTCTTGACAAATGTGAATGAATATGTTGGGGATGCAGGACGCTATATTCACCTGGGTTTAACCAGTTCGGATGTCTTGGATACGGCTTTAGCATTGCAATTGGTTGCCAGTTTGGATATATTGTTGCAACGTCTGCGAGATTTGATTGAGGCAATTCGCCAAAAGGCAAAAGAACATCGCCATACGGTGATGATTGGACGTTCTCACGGTATTCATGCTGAACCCATCACCTTTGGTTTTAAGCTGGCTGGGTGGTTAGCAGAGGTATTGCGTCACCAAGAACGGTTGCAAATTCTGCGCCAAACAATTGCTGTGGGTAAGATTTCTGGTGCGGTTGGCACCTATGCCAATATTGAACCACGGGTAGAGGCGATCGCCTGCCTTAAACTTGGACTCACACCAGACACAGCATCCACACAAGTTATTTCCCGCGATCGCCACGCCGACTATGTGCAACAATTAGCTTTAGTAGCGGCCTCTATTGAACGCTTTTCTGTAGAAATTCGCAATCTGCAAAAAACTGACGTTCTCGAAGTAGAAGAATTCTTCGCCAAAGGTCAAAAAGGCTCCTCAGCAATGCCCCACAAGCGTAATCCCATCCGTTCTGAACGGCTAACGGGTATGGCGCGACTGGTCAGAAGTCATGCTGGCGCAGCTTTGGAAAATGTTGCACTGTGGCACGAAAGGGATATTTCCCACAGTTCTGTCGAACGGGTAATTTTGCCAGATGCTTGCATTTTAACGCATTTTATGCTCAACGAAATCACCGAATTGGTGAAAAACCTGCTGGTGTATCCAGAAAACATGGAACGAAATCTCAATTGCTACGGTGGCGTTGTCTTTAGTCAGAAAGTGCTACTGGCTTTAATCGAAAAGGGAAGCACCCGTGAGGAAGCTTATGCAATTGTCCAAGAAAGCGCTCATTGTGCTTGGAACAAGCCAGAAGGGAATTTCCAGGCGTTAATTAGTCAAGATCCTCGTGTTACCCAAAAGTTATCACCTGCAGAGATTGAAGTCTGTTTTGATCCACAGCAACATCTCAAACATTTAGAGGAGATTTACCAAAGACTGGGGATTTAAAATTACTCCCTTCCTGGTCTAAAATCACATAACAAACCAGAAATAGCAGGATTAATACTTAACAATAAATATAACCATCATTTGGTAATATTGTTAAGTATTAATCCGTGAAGTTCTCAAGTGGGAAATGTGGAGTTAAAATATATAACATCTATAGCAATCCGGTTTGATTTTTGGCAATAAATCTAAGTATCTGTAGGTATGGTTATGCCTTACTTATCGAGTTTGTCCTTGATATTACTTGCATAAAGTATTATTTCAAACATCAAATAGGAATCCTATATTTGCTTGTATATTTAACACTTTAAGTCCTCTGATGATTGAAATGCTAGCCACACTTTCTGCCTCTGCAGCGGCTGGAATCAGAATCGCCATACCCTTACTGATGATTGGTTTGTTGCAGGGAAATCATCTTTGGTCAGAAATACCGATTTTATCACGCATTTCTTCACCAGTCTTGCTATTTTCACTCACCATTTGGTCCTTAATTGAGCTATTTGCTTCAAAAAAGCTAATGGGGCAAAGAATGCTACAACTGGTGGAGTTATTATTTTCCCCCTTTGTGGGGGCTATCATGGCATTGGCAGTAGCTTCGACAACAACAACGCCAAACTGGCTAATTGGCTTGATTGGGGGTTCGTTAGCGTTAGTACTCCAGCTAGTTCAAGTTGGCTGGTTTTATCGCTTGCGTGGCTTACCGTTGTGGGCAGTCTTTCTTCAAGATATCTTATCTGTGGCTCTAGTCTTGTTTGCAATTAATGATCCTTGGTCTGGAGGATTAATTGCTTTAATCCTCCTCTTGTTTGCAATTCGTAGTGCGAAGCAGTGGTATAGCTTGTATTGGCAAAATCGCCGGCGATAGTCAAGGGTCAAGGGTCAAGGGTCAAGGGTCAAGAGTCAAGGGTCAAGAGTCAAGGGTCAAGAGTCAAGGGTCAAGAGTCAAGAGTCAACGGTCAAGGGTCAAGGGTCAAGGGTCAAGGGTCAAGAGTCAAGAGTCAACGGTCAAGGGTCAGTAGTTAGTGGTCTTATGACAAATGACAAATGACAAATGACAAATGACAAATGACAAATGACAAATGACAAATGACAAGCAATTACAAAAGTCCTACAAAGTGTAGCAGTCCATGACCAGTAATCAGCTCGATAATCAAAGCAATAAAGCCCAGCATTGCAATACGACCATTCCAGACTTCGGCGCTAGTAGTTATACCCCATTCCCAACCCTCTTGGGGGTACATTTTGACCCTTTTCTTCATTTGGGCGGCTTGCGAAAGCTTGAAACTGGGTTTTTCGAGGGCATCAATTACTAAGTCTGCTAGTGCTTTAATAAATACCGGATGGGTGTTGGGCGCTGGTACGCGACGGAAGTTATGAATTCCTGCTTCTTCAGCTACTTCTCGATACTCAATGTCAATTTCTTGCAGTGTTTCGATGTGTTCAGAGACAAAACTGATCGGGACGACAACCAAATCTTTCACCCCTTGTGCGCCTAAGTCTTTGAGTGCATCCTCTGTATAGGGTTGCAACCATTCTACAGGACCGACGCGACTTTGATAAGCTAAGGTGTGGGGATTGGGTCGATTGAGGGTCTGCATAATCAGAGCAGTACATTCCTCAATTTCTTGCTGGTAGGGGTCCCCTGCTTCTTCTACATAGCTTTTAGGTACGCCGTGAGCGCTGAAGAAGATATGGGCTTCATGGGGATTGGCTAATTGATCTAGTTCTTGGGCTATAAGTGCAGCCATAGCCTCAAGGTAGCCTGGTTCTTTGTACCAGGAGGGAATGACGGTGTATTCCAGGCGTTGCAGTTTTGGGTCTTCTTGCCAAAGTTTTTCTAAAAGTCGGAAACTGGAACCACTGGTACTGATGGAAAATTGGGGATAAAGTGGTAGAATTACCAGGCGTTCGATATTATCTTGGGTAATATGAGCGATCGCTTCTTCGGTATAAGGATGCCAGTAACGCATTCCCACATAAATGCTGGCTTCTTGTCCCATCTGGCCTAGTTGTTCTTTGAGCGCTTCCCCTTGGGCTTCTGTGATCCGCCGCAGTGGCGAACCGCCCCCAATTTGTTTATAGTTGGCTTGGGATGTTGTGGTTCGCCGCGAAGCAATAAACCAAGCCAGGGGCTTTTGCAACCAAGGAAATGGTAGGCGAATAATTTCTGGATCAGAAAACAGGTTAAATAAAAACGGACCGACATCTTCGAGCTTATCAGGACCACCGAGATTGAGTAATAAGACGCCTACACGACCCATAGCTATTACTTTCCCCCAACCTTTTCAGTTTTTTTACTAATGTTAACAATATATCTTTATTAAATATAAAGGTTAATGGGATGGAAAGGTGTAATGGCGACAATTTTACGGGATTGGAGTTACCGCTATCAGTGGCTCTATGACGGTATATCAGGTTTAGCGGCCTTAAGTGTGGGTGGCGAAACCCGTTTTCGTCAACTAGCGTTGCAAGGCTTAACGATTCACTCAGATACTAAAATTTTAGATTTATGTTGTGGCAGTGGTCAAGCGACGCAGTTTTTGGTGAAATATTCACAAAATGTAACAGGATTGGATGCTTCTCCATTATCCCTGAAACGAGCGCGGCAGAATGTGCCTGATGCTTCCTATGTAGAAGCCTTTGCTGAGGAAATACCCTTTGCAGATCACGAGTTTGATGTGGTACATATCAGTGTGGCACTCCATGAAATGCAACCTGAGCAATTACACAAGATTGTTAACGAGGCTTATCGGGTGCTGAAGTCGGGAGGGGTGTTTACATTAGTCGATTTTCACGCTCCCACAAATCCGATATTTTGGCCTGGGGTGTCACTGTTTTTACTGTTGTTTGAAACTGAGACAGCTTGGCAACTTTTGAAAACTGATTTACCTGGATTATTAAAACAGACTGGGTTTGAGGTGAGTCAACCTACTTTGTATGCTGGTGGAAGTCTGCAGGTGATTCAGGCTAAAAAGTAAAATACGACTGACGCAAATGGCACATTAGATAACTGTAGGCTGGGCATTGCCCACCCTACCAAAATTCATAATAAATAAGTAATTGTTATATTGAATTTAGCACAATGAAATTTTGAGGTGCATAAAAATGACACAAGAATTAATCGACCTGAGAAATAGCATTATGGAAGGACGTTATGCAGATGCTTTGGCAATTGTTGATGAGTTAGAAGGGATGAGTAGACAAGCTATTTTGCGGAATATCCAATCATTTTTAGTTAGACTGATGATTCATTTAATTAAAAATCAGGTAGAACAGCGTTTAACTAATTCTTGGGCTAATTCTATTCGCAGTTCAATCCGAGAAATTAAAAAATTGAATTTGCAAGACAATAAAACCTCTTACTACGTCAACATAGATGATTGGGAGTTAATATTGGAAGATGAATTTGAAGAAGCGATTAGAGATGCGAGTGATGAGGTAATGAATGGTGCTTACAGTCCATTTAAATTAGCAGAAATTGTAGATGAAAACCAAATAATCAATCAGGCGCAAATTCTGTTGAAATTAACATACAATTACTCAATTAAAGAATTGCCCGCAAT
The DNA here is from genome assembly GCA_038087035.1 of Gloeotrichia echinulata CP02. Classification (NCBI taxonomy): domain Bacteria; kingdom Bacillati; phylum Cyanobacteriota; class Cyanophyceae; order Nostocales; family Gloeotrichiaceae; genus Gloeotrichia; species Gloeotrichia echinulata. The sequence goes on from CP051187.1 coordinate 1,171,192, forward strand.
CATTGATGATTATTTAACTCGGCTACCCGGTGGAGAAGATTGGAAAGCAGGGAAGAGGTAATAACAATGACACAAGAATTAATTGACCTGAGAAATAGCATTATGGAAGGACGTTACGCAGATGCTTTGGCGATTGTTGATGAGTTAGAAGGGATGAGTAAACAAGCGAATTTGCGGATTATCCAATCCTTTTTAAGGATTCTGCTCATTCATTTGATTAAAAACCAAATAGAACAGCGATTAACAAATTCTTGGGCGGCCTCGATACGGAATTCACTGATTGAAATCAAAAAAGTCAACCTCAAAGAGAATAAAAAATCCTATTATATCAATCAAGATGAATGGGGTAGTTGGTTAGACGATGAAATTGAACTAGCAGTAGCTGACGCCAGTTTGGAAGTGTTGAATGGAATTTACAATGAATTTCAACTTACGGAAATGGTAGATAGAAACCAGATAATTAATAATGCACAAAGCTTTATATTGCTAACATATTCCCATACAATTAAAGAATTGCCCGCAGTCATAGCTGAAAATTTAACTCGGCTACCCGGTGGAGAAGATTGGAAAGCAGGTAAGAGGTAATCACAATGACACAGGAATTAATCGACCTGAGAAATAGCATTATGGAAGGACGTTATGCAGATGCTTTGGCAATTGTTGATGAGTTAGAAGGGATGAGCAAAAAGGCTATTTTGCGCCAGATTAAGTCGTTTTTAAAGATTTTGTTGATTCATTTGATTAAAAATCAAATAGAACAGCGGTTAACAAATTCTTGGGCTACTTCTATTCGCAACGCAATTCTGGAAATTCAAGATGTAAATCTCAAAGAGAATAAAAAATCCTATTATATCAATCAAGATGAATGGGGTAGTTGGTTGGAAAATGAAATTGAACTAGCAGTAGCTGATGCTAGTTTGGAAGTGTTGAATGGAATTTACAATGAATTTCAACTTACGGAAATGGTAGATAGAAACCAGATAATTAATAATGCACAAAGCTTTATATTGCTAACATATTCCCATACAATTAAAGAATTGCCCGCAGTCATAGCTGAAAATTTAACTCGGCTACCCGGTGGAGAAGATTGGAAAGCAGGTAAGAGGTAATCACAATGACACAAGAATTAATCGACCTGAGAAATAGTATTATGGAAGGACGTTATGCAGATGCTTTGGCAATTGTTGATGAGTTAGAGGGGATGAGCAAACAAGCTATTCTGCGGAATATTCAATCTTATTTAAGGATTCTGCTAATTCATTTGATTAAAAACCAAATAGAACAGCGCTTAACAAATTATTGGGCTACTTCTATTCGCAATTCACTGATTGAAATCAACAAAATCAATCTCAAAGAGAATAAAAAATCATATTATATCAATCAAGCAAGATGAATGGGGTAGTTGGTTGGAAAATGAAATTGAACTAGCAGTAGCTGATGCTAGTTTGGAAGTGTTGAATGGTAAATTCAAGCGATCGCAACTTTCAAAAATGCTGGATAAACCACAGATAATATTAAATGCAGCTGAGTTATTGGCGCTAACATACACCTATTCAATCAAGGAATTACCAGATATTATTGATGATTATCTGACGCAACTACCTGGCGGTCAAGATTGGCTAAATAGTTAGAAATGAGGCGAGTCAAGATAGTCGAGTTTAACATGGGGAATGGTCAGGCGCTGGGAAATTTGACGTGCCAAAGTCGTCAACCCCCTAAGCGCAAGGGAGGAGGGGGCTTTTTGGGTTTCGTTGGTCAACCCAACCTACGATTTTCCAAAACCTACGCAGTATTGGCTGCGGATGGACTCGGATGGCGTTCCTGTTCGATTCTGATCCATTCTTAAAGACTATCGTGAATATCCCGGTTCTGGTCCAATACAGTTCAGTTAGACTCAAATGGTATACAGTGTAGGGGCACGGCATCCAAAATCTTTTCTTCTAATGACAATTTTATTCGTGCCGTGCCCCTACGACAATTTTCCTTAACTGAACTGTATTGGGTTCTGCGCCAGTTGCGAAAATATGTGTATACTGTCAGCCTAGCAGGAAAGTCCCCAGGCAATGCTCGCCATCTCACTCCTTCTACCATAATTATGACCTTTGCCGCAAGGCTTTTTGGCAGCGGGTTTTTACTGGAATTGAACCTAGGCTATCCCTAGAGTGAACTGAAAATCGGTAAAGGTAGTGGAATATGAGGAGAAAAGGTAAAAGGTAAAAGGATGTATTTTGCAATTTTCCTTCGTCCCCTTACCTTTTATGTACCTGATGCTTATTTAATGTTAGCCTTTGCGTCCCTAACTGCAGCAAAGAAAAATAATCCTGTGAGGGGAATGCTCAAAGCCAGGATAATCGTAGTTAGTTGGACACCCAAATCTGGTTGTCCGTAACTGAGTTCAAAAATCGAACCGACAGCAGCGATCGCTGTTACACAGGAACTAGCGAGGAAAAAACCGCCTTTTGGAGTTAAATACACGATTAAATCACCTTATGTTAATGGTTTCACCGCTTGATACGAGAAGCCATTCTTCGATAGTTCCTGGGTCAAAGTCAAGGAGTTATCCACACGGTCTACAAATACCACGCCGTTGAGGTGATCCATCTCATGCTGAATACAGCGTCCGAGGAGGTCATTAGCCTTTAATGTTCGGGGACGACCATTTTCATCTTTATAGACAATTTCCACGACTTCGGGGCGCTTGACATCCAGATAAACGTTGGGAATGCTCAAACAGCCTTCTTGGGCTACGCAGATTTCTTTGCTGAAGAATTTAATGGTAGGGTTAATCAACACCAAAGGTGGATTAGCTGGGTTATCTGGTTCCAGGTCGATAACAATTAGTTGTTTATGAACTCCGACTTGGGGCGCAGCCAAACCAATTCCATCTTTGCTGTACATAGTTTGCAGCATTTCGCGTATCAGTTGACGTAGTTCATCATCTACTTTTGGAATCCGCTTGGCTGGTTGACGCAGAACGCGATCGCCTAAATAATGAAGCTCCAATGGCGGATTTTTTAACTTTGTTTTCTCTACAGCAATTTCAGGGGGCATGATTGTCTTTGACTAGATGGTGAACTCTCCTACATAATTCAATTGTATCAATCTCGTTACTGGTCATATGACATCTGAATCAATACTGCTCGGTTAAGAAAATCGCAAAGCGTGAAACCCTTGTAGAGACGTTACATGTAACGTCTCTACATTCGTGGCTCTTCCGTACTTAGCGTGCTGAATTTGTTAAAAAATAAGTTTGAAACCCTTGCCTGGCTCCGATAAAAGCCATTATTTTTTGTATTTGAGCTACTGTTACTAAAAATCAAATTATAAACGCCTATAAGCCTTGTTATTAAAGCAATTTAATCGACTTTCATTAATAATTAAGCACGCTACACACGCAAGAGCCAGAACTTTTTCAAAATCAAGTGATTGGGTTGATATCCAGATTGATACAATGCTTGCCATGTAGCAAGTCCCCAATTGTATGTAAATCGGGATATGCCGGCATGTTTTGACATCAGAATTTTCTGGTCAGCAGTCAATTTTAACTTGGTTTTGATGGAAGTCAGTAACACAAATTTACTTGGTTAGGCAAGCTTTTCAAATCATCACATAAATAGTACAGGTGGGTCTAGAAGGTTTATGTAAATTTTCTTGAAATATCTGGTGACAGAAGCCCTGAGAGCGCGTAGGGTCTGCACCATACGCGAGCAAGGTTTTTGGTGCGGTTTGTCAATAAATGTCCGTGTAAGTCTGGCAAATAGTTGACTAGGAGATTACTCTAGCCAACCGTTTTTTGCTAAGATTCCCAGGAAAAGTAGGGCATATCCATCAAGGTTGTAGTCAACCAGAAAAGTCATGGCGTTTTTGAGGTACGTTTGGCTTTTTGCTCCTCTAGCTTTCTCCAGAGAGCTTCTTGACCTGGTTTGTGCGGCTTAGTAGCGGTTTGGGTAAAATGTTCGCTGTTGCGTTCTTCCCAATACTGGCGAATTTCCTCTCTGGTTCGGAGAACTTCTTGATACTCAGCTTCTACCTGAGTACGATTCGCTTCTAGAAAAGACAATGCAGCCTCTATTTGCTCATCAGTGAGGTGAAATTTATTGCGGATTAACTTAGGGGGATACTGAACCTTCAACAGATCCATTATGTCATAGAGGGTAATGCGTGTTCCGGAAATCGTGAGTCCACGTTCTGTGCGAATGATAGTGGCTTGTTCATTAGATGCCAAAGTCATAGCCGTAGCCTCTGGTAAACTAACTTCATCCTAAAATAATTATATCAGTTTTTACACCAAATTACACTGGCGTTGCAAGGCTTTATGTAGTAGAATTTGATACTCTTGATCCTCAACCCGATAAGCACCAAATCTGGCCAAATGCGGATTCATCATTTGGGCGTCAAACAGCACAAATTCCCTTTCTCGTAACCTTTCTACCAACTTTACCATCGCCACCTTTGAGCCTTCAGGAATGCGGTAAAACATTGATTCGCCAATGAAAGCGCCACCAATCACAATTCCTAAAATTCCCCCAGCGAGTTCGTCACCCAGCCAAGTTTCAAAACTATAAGCAAAACCATTCTCGTAAAGTAGCCAGTAGATTTCTGCTAATTCCGCAGAAATCCAAGTTATTTTGCGGTTAGCACAACCAGCTACCACAGCATTAAAATCACGGTTAATAGCCACGGTAAACCGTTCTTGATTTAAAACACGCCGCAAAGATGTAGGATAGCGAAATCGGTCATCTAAGGGAATCAGTGTGCGATCGCGACTACCGTACCATGCCAGTCCATCGCTGTCGTCAGCCATGAGAAAATAGCCTTGAGAATAGCCTTGAACAATAGCAGCGATATCATATTGCATAGTTAAGTTAACAATAAAAAAGCCTGATTAGGAGCGCATTCTGCGTTCCTCTGCGTCCCTGGAGGGTATAAAATAAAAAAAATGACAGAACCAATTCCACCCATCACCTTACCACCATCTGAACAGCCCCAACTGGAAGGGGAATGGTTACAACAGCGCCTGCTGCGGTGGCTAGACACAGAATTTATCCCAGAAGCAGTAAATCACAAAATTGCCCAACGCGCTGCACAGATTTTTATCCGACAGCGGATGGAAGGCGAAAACGACCTCGGTTCTCTAGTAATTGCTATTGTTACAGAAATGCAGGCCTTTGATTTTTCCAAAAGCTTTTATGGAGAGTTTGCGATCGCCAACGCTGTCAGCGATCTACTCTTAGAAAGTCTGGGGATAGATCGCTGTTGCGGTCAATAAAGAAAATCCATAGTCAAAAGTCCACAGTCAAAAGTCCATATCTTGACTCTTGACTCTTGACTCTTGACTCTTGACTCTTGACTACCAGCTAGACTTAACAACTCCGGGTAACAGACCTTCGTGGGCCCATTCCCGCAGGACGTTCCGAGACAGCCCAAAGTCGCGATAAACGCCTCTAGGACGACCAGTTACCCAGCAGCGGTTGCGGTGACGGGTAGGCGCACTATTGCGGGGTAATTGTTGAATTTTCCGGTGAATTTCTAGCTTATCTAGGGGAGATTCTGCATTTTGGAACTCAATCTGCAACGCTTCCCGCTTATCTGCATATTTTTCTACCAATTTGGCGCGTTTTTTCTCGCGCTCAATCATGCTCTTTTTTGCCATACACTCTCTAATTTATTTTAAAGCAGCATTTTCCATTCTATCGTTAGGATAGGCTTTTAGGCTCTATTCCCATTAATTCCCAGGCTGCTAGTATAGCTTATCCCACAACTTGTGACTTATGATCTGTAGGGTGCGTCAGTCCGCAAATTATCGCCACCCAATCAATGGACTTAGAACTTACGCACTGTACAAATTTGGCATGGTATGCTTTTACCAAAATACGTTGTTTCAGGCTTTGATTAATTATTACTTTGATGGTAAACAGACCCGCGTTGTAAGGGTTTAGCAATGCTAAACCCCTACGACATCTCCGGTTTTTTGGAGCTACATATTTTGTGTTTTTTGTCAATGCGTAAGTCCTAGAACTGCTACTGACGCACCCGACAAATTTTATATTTTAATTGTCAGTCCCTGAGCGGTTGGGCAAATATCAGCCAGTTGACAAGCAACACAGTCAGGAGAACGGGCTTTACAAATCGCCCGACCGTGATAAATCAGCCGAATTGACCAATTTTCCCAATCTGGTTGGGGTAATAACTTCATTAAATCTTGTTCAATGCGGATGGGGTCTGGATGTTGAGTTAAACCCAAGCGTTGACTAAGGCGCTTGACGTGAGTATCTACCGTCACTCCTGAGTTAATGCCATACGCATGAGCTAAGACTACATTTGCAGTCTTCCGCGCCACACCAGGAAGCTGCAACAACTGCTCCATTGTATTAGGCACAACAGAGTTAAACTCCGTGACAATCATCCGACAGGCGGCTTGAATATTCTTGGACTTATTGCGGTAAAATCCTGTGGAACGCACCAAATTTTCTAACTCTGCTAAATCAGCATCTGCCAAACTCGCTGCATCGGGAAACCGACTGAATAATGCTGGTGTAACTTTATTCACCCGCTCATCTGTACATTGAGCGGAGAGAATCGTTGCCACCAGCAATTGTACAGGCGTTGAGTAGGTCAAAGAGCAAGTTGCATCTGGATAAAGACGCTGCAGGCGAACTAAAATTTCTCTAGCCCGTCTTCTCAAATCTGACGCACCCAAATTGATACTCACTGGAATAATTTTTGTACCCACTCTAACTGACTAGTTAACTGAGTAGTTTCCTTGACAATCAGAAAAATTCCTAATCCTAAGAGTAGCACTAAACCAGTTTGCATGACACCATCTTGAATGCGGGTAGGTAAGGGCTTACCGCGCAGACCTTCAATCAACAGAAAAGCCAATTGTCCGCCATCCAAGGCTGGTAAAGGCAGAATATTGATGATCGCCAGGTTAATGCTAATCAGCGCCGCAAAGAAGAACAAACTGCCTGTATCTTTTTGGGCAATATTAGCACCAATTTCCACAATTTTAATTGGACCTGCTACTTGAGAGGCTGTTTCGCCGAAATTGGTGATCAGTTGTCCAAAACCTTTAAATGTCATGGACACAATCCGCTGAAATTCAGTCGCACCAACACTCAAAGCCTCGACAGGATTAGTAATGCGACGACGTTCAACTTGACCATTGGGAGAAAGGCCAATACCAATGGTACCACCATTAGACTTAGGCTCAGGAACGACATTTAAAGATAGCTTTTGGTCGCCACGGAGGATTTCTAGTTGAATGGACTTCCCGGCATTATTTTTAATTAAATCCCGAAAAGCGTCAATTTCTTGCAGTGAAGTCCCAAATTGGTGTTGATTAGCCGCTATGATGACATCTCCTGGCTTAATCCCCGCATTGCTAGCTACAGAACTGACCTCTGGTGCGAGTTGCTGAATTAACACACCAGGTTGACTTGCTTGTCCCATACCGACAAAGCTAACCTGTCCTACCAGCAACAAATAAGCAAATAATAAATTGGCGATCACACCTGCACTGATGACGATCGCCCGATCTAAAATAGGACGGTTACGCAGTAGATTCGGGTCATTGGGTGGAATAACACTATCTGGCTCATCATCGGGAAAGCCGACAAAGCCGCCCAAAGGAAAGGCGCGGATAGCATATTCAGTTTGCGGACCTTGGTACTTCCAAATTACAGGGCCAAAACCTAAAGAAAAGCGGTTAACGTGAATCCCTTGAGAACGTGCTGCAATGAAATGTCCTAGTTCGTGTACCAAAATCAAAACAGCCAAGACTGCGATCGCTGCTAAAACTGACATAGAGCAAATTAGTTGAAATATTCGGATATATATTCTTATTGTAGTAGTTGGGCAAGGGGGTTGAAATCGAACAGAGATTCAACCCCTCCTAATTGTTTGACTATTACCAAGTGGGGTCACTAAACAAATGAATTGTTAATTCCTCTGGTTTTGGTGGAACTGCTGAAATACAGGCGCGGATAATCTCTCCATCGTCTAATTCCACAGTACAGGCGTGACAAGACCCCATGAGACAGCCAGTGGGAATCAGTACTCTAGCCCGTTCGGCTACATCTAAGAGGGCTTCTCCCACTTCGGCTTCTACTGTGACATCATCTGGTAAAAAGCGGACGCGGACATGCATAAAAATCCAGCCTAGCTATGACAAAAAGGGTGTTAAGTCTAAATAACTTTCAATTTCAGTGGCTAGAGAATCCAAAATTTGTTCTCGCTGTTCTCGGTAGTTGGCGACACCAGTAGGTAAGGATTTCAAACCCCGCTGTTGACGGAGACGATTTAACCAAGCGCGTCGCCAAGGGCCATTGTCAAAAATCCCGTGGAGATAAGTACCCCAAACTGATTGACAACTATCTACTAATCCTAAATTATGATCGTCAAATAGGGGTTGGTAGGATTGGCTATCGGTTTGCTGTTCGATGCGCGATCGCCCCTGGTGAATTTCAAATCCTGTCACTGGTAAGCCCATTTGCGGGAAATTCGAGCTTACTTGGCGTTGACGGGCGATTTTCTGCCCTGTAATCACAGTCTTAATAGGTAGTAGACTCAAACCCTGATATCTGCCTGCTTGTCCTTCTATTCCCTCTGGATCGGCGATGATTTGACCCAGCATTTGGTAGCCACCGCAGATGCCCAAAACTGTGCCACCAGATGCGGCATAGTTTTGTATCGCTTCTGCCATCCCGCTTCTTTGCAACAGTATTAAGTCAGGAATTGTCGTCTTGGTTCCTGGGATAATTACTGCATCTGGATGTCCTAAATCTTGCTTTGCACTTAAGTATTTTACGGAAACCGTTGGTTCTGATTCCAGGGGGTCAAAATCGGTAAAGTTGGAAATTCTTGGTAAGCGGATAACGGCAATATTCAGGTCGCCTTGGCTTTTTTGGGTTTTACGTTCCAACAGATCCAGGGAGTCTTCTGCTGGTAAGACGTAATCTAAATAAGGAATAACACCCACCACGGGGATACCAGTACGTTCTTCCAACCATTTTATCCCTGGCTCCAAGAGCGATCGCTGTCCACGAAACTTATTAATTACTATACCTTTAATTAGGTCGCGTTCATCCTGGTCGAGTAACTCCAGGGTGCCGATGATATGGGCGAAAGCGCCACCCCGGTCAATATCAACTACCAGTAGTGTCGGTGCATTTAAATATTTCGCCACCCGCATATTGGTTAAATCGCGGTGCTTGAGGTTAATTTCCGCTGGACTACCAGCACCTTCACAAACGACCAAATCAAATTCTGTCCCTAAATGCTGTAGGGATTCTTGTATTGACTGCCAACCTAGTTCAAAATATTGCTCGTAATAATCCGCCGCACCTACTTTACCTACAGGTTTACCTTTGATAATTACTTGGGAGGTCATATCCCCTTGGGGCTTGAGTAAAATCGGGTTCATTTCCACCCAAGGAACAACTCCCGCAGCCCAAGCTTGTACTGCTTGGGCGTAGCCAATTTCTCCACCACTGGCGGTTACATAAGCATTTAAAGCCATATTTTGACCTTTAAAGGGAGCCACTCGCCAGCCACGCCGTGACAGAATGCGACACATAGCTGTGGTTAAGAGTGATTTCCCTGCGTGGGACGTTGTCCCCACTACCATAATTGATTTCATAAGTTACTATCAGTTTTTCCAGATAAGGGGCGGAATGTCACGAGTTAATGGCATCATGGCAATCCGCTGGTCAACAGTTAACAAGTATCTTCAGCGCCAAACAAGGTGCTTAATCACCTCTTTTACCCCATATCTCTTGGGTATTCCCTACCAACACTGCACAAAATTAGTCAGGATATGGTAAAGATTTTGTAAATGGGGTTGATGCTTCAGTATATATTGTTCCCTTTGGTTCCCTCATCCTAACTTTTCAGGAAATTCCGAAAAATAAAAAACTCCACCTACGGGGTGAAGTTTTGGGGATTGGGGATTGAAAAATGACAAATGACCAATGACCAATGACAAATGACAAAATTGTCAGTCCCTAAAACGGTAGTCTGAACCAACGAATCACCGCATCGTATAGGCGATCGCGCCATGAGGGAGTACGCCAATTTTTTCCTTGATATTTTTCTAGCAACTGTTGACCTAGGGGAGTAAGGCGGAAAGCGTCTGTAATTCCCTGTCCATCAACTTCTCGCCGCAGGACACCGACTTGAATCAGCCAGTCTAAGGCGTTATCACAAGCCAATTCTGATAAACGGCGTTTGGTGTAGCCTTGCTGGAGTCCATTTTCTTGGGCGATCGCACTGACTGACACACTTTGGTGCCGCATCGTTGCAAATAAAGACTGTTTGAACGGAGAACACACCAGCGATCGCTCGGCTCGTTCTACAGTGCTAGAAGGATAGAAAAATGTTTTTGGGTTTTGGGTTTCAACAGCAGGCATTTTGGTTATGGGGATTGGGGATTGCACTTCGGCTCCGCTCTGTTACCAGGGATTGCACTTCGGCTCCGCTCTGTTACCAGGGATTGCACTTCTCTGCGAGACGCTACGCGAACGGCTCCGCTCTGTTACCAGGGATTGGGGACAATGCCCAATGCCTAATTCCGTATTAAGAGATGATAATTTATTTAATCATTGTAAATTAATGTAAAATTTCAAGTGCATCAACAATCGCAAAACAGGAAAGGTTCATTATGCCTCTAGCAGTTGGTACGGATGCGCCTGCATTTACCGCCAAAGATACTAACGGAAACACGGTCTCATTATCTGATTTCGCCGGCAAAACGGTGGTTTTATATTTTTACCCCAAAGATGATACTCCAGGCTGCACCAAACAAGCTTGTAGCTTTCGCGATGCCCAACCTGATTATCAAGGGAAAGATGTTGTAGTGCTGGGTGTGAGTGCAGATGATGAAGCTTCCCATCAGGCATTCACCGCCAAATATAATCTGAATTTCCCCCTACTGGCTGACACCGACAAAAGCTTGATCACAGCTTTTGATGTCGATGGTGGTGGTTATGCCAAGCGCGTTACCTACGTAATTAGCCCCGATGGCAAAATTATCCATGTTGACGCCAGTGTCAACACAACTACCCATGCTAGCGATGTGTTAGCTGCACTAGCACTGTAGTAGGGCATGGGGCATGGGGCATGGGGCATTGTCCCCAATCCCCAGTCAATACTGCGTAGGTTTTGGAATTTCTTGGTTGAGGCAAGCAGGGGGAGCAGGGGGAGAAATGGAGGCTGGCGTTGAGTTTTGCCTCCCCTGCCTCCCCTGCCTCCCCTGCAAATCCTACGCAGTATTGAGTCCCCAGTCCCTTCCAATTCAGTTCCCTGTAGGGGTAGCCGATGGGAGTTTAATTTCTAGGGGGATATTTCCCAGAGGTTGACTCCCGGAGACACTTGGGTTTGACTGCGGCGTTTGACCTTGCAAACGTTGGTTTTGTTTTTGTAGAAACCCCGCTGCTTCCGTGTCTAAACCGGTGTTGGTTTGATTGTTATTCAATTGGCCACCGTTGAGATTAGCGCAATGAATTAAGCTAAACATATTGAAAGAGCCGTCGGAACCACCAGCACAAGGATTGGTATTGGTTGAATCAAAGCCTGGTCTATTATCGGCTTGACCTAAATCAGCCAAGCTGGCTTGAGGGATGACTAAGGAAGCCAAGCCAATTCCCGTCACGGTAGCTACAACAAGTCTGGTCAGGGGTAGAAACATTTTTTGCATGGGTTTTTACCGTTCATAGAAATCTGGACAAAGCTACCAAAGGATAGACAATAATAGACAACTACGTTTGTAATCAAAGTCCAAAGTCCTAAAACTACAGGGATAAACGGCAATCCCTCTATCCCCTCAAACAAATTGGGGATTACTTTTTTTTAGCTGGATTAAGCCTATGGATTCAACCGTTGAAGTTGTCTTGGCTAAAAAATAGATAAAGCACTGCTTACCATCCGATTTGACGGCGGCTTTACCTAGTTAAAGAATAGCATATAACTGCAAGCTTAAGCAAATACTCCCCATTTTTGGCAAGTATAGTCTACATGTGGGTAGTAATTAAGTTACAGTTTCCAACCCGAAAGTTTTTTGGTTTAAATTATGCTTACATTTTAAGCAAGAGTTCGGCGTAATTGCGGCTGAATGCTTAACAAGGCGACAACGGCAAAGCCAAGTAGCACCAGTAATGCTTCGCCAAAGGTGACGGCACCCCAAGGCGCTTGCATCACCAGGCTACTCAATCCCCAATTGCTGTGGAGATAGAGATAGCGAATCGGTTCAATGGCGTAGCTGAGAGGATTCAGGGTAGCGACTACCTGTAACCACGGAGGCATGAAAGATAAAGGTGCTAAAGCGGTACTAGCAAACAGTAAAGGCAGGTTTGTGACAAAAATCACTGCAATTAGTTCAATGTGTCCAGGTAGGGCAAAGGCCAAGCCGAGGGAGATGGCTGTGACACCCAAAGCCAGGAGAAACACAATTAGGGCGATCGCACTCAACCCCGCAGCATCTGGTAATCCAGCCCCTAAAAAGGCTGCTGCTACGACAATCACCGCCGCTTGCAGCAAACTTTGGCTGATAATAAAGATTGCTGAAGCAAAAACTATCGAAAACCGCGACGCTAACGGCGCCACCAGCAACCGATTTAAAAAGCCGAACTCTCGATCAAACATGACGGGCAAACCGGCATTTAGTGCCCCAGCAAAAGCTGTAAAAACAATAACGCCTGCAGCCAAAAATTGACCGTAATTTGTCGTACTGCCAAAGATGCCCTTGGGTGCATTTTGAAACAAAGCACCAAATAGCACTAGCCACATCACCGGCTGAATAATTCCCGCCACCAAGCTTGAGGGACGGCGTTGTAACTGAATAAACAAGCGACGAGTTAAAGCCAACGTCTCTTGTACCAATTCACCGAGAAAATTAGGAGCAGCATTAGCATACGCTTGTGGCGATTTTGCAGGCTGCCAATTTGGATCAGTTTTGGAAGTACTAGTCATAAAAATGTTGGGGAATGGGGCATGGGGAATGGGGCATGGGGCATGGGGCATGGGGCATGGGGCATTGAGAAAACTCTTCCTTGTTCCCCAATCCCCAATCCCCAATCCCCAGTCCCTATCTCATATTTTGCTTTTTCTCCGCCTTGGGATCGCGATTGGCGACGGCGGCCAGTTCTGCATCCATCAGGGTTTTACCTGTGGCGGCGAGGTAGACATCATCTAGGCTGGGGCGAGATTGGGCTATGCCAAAAATGGGCAAGCCGGCGGCTGTGAGTGTTTGTTGTATAGTACTCAAAGCATCATTTTGCGGTGTCACTACTAAGTTAAGCGAATTACCTTGGGCGCTGTTAATAATCACTTCTTGCACCAAGGGTAAAGCCTGCAGCAGGTTTGTGGCCTTTTCGGCTTCTTCAATGGGGGAAAACTCGCGGATTCGCAAAGTAATGCGATCGCCTCCTACTTGATCTTTCAATTGTGAAGGTGTGCCCGCTGCAATCACAACACCGCGATCAATAATTGCTACGCGATCGGCTAGGGCGTCTATCTCTTCTAAATAATGGCTGGTAATTAGTACCGTTGTTCCAGAGGCGCGTAACTTGCGTAAAAATTCCCATACCACAAAACGGCTTTCTATGTCAAGTCCCACCGTTGGCTCATCCAACACCAGGACATCTGGTGCATGGAGTAATCCCGCCGCCAAATCAAGGCGCTTGCGGATACCGCCTGAGTATGTTCCTGTCTTTTTATTGGCGTATTTCTGCAAATCGAGTAAATCTAATACTGTCTCAATGCGCTGTTTCGCGACCGCACCAGGAAGGTGATAAAGCGCCGCTTGCAATTGCAGCAATTCTCTACCAGTCAGCACCTTATCTAAAGCGACTTCCTGGGCTACATAGCCTAGCCGTTGTCTTGCCAGTTTTGGATTATCCAGCACAGATATGCCAGATACTTCAATTTTGCCAGCATCCGGTGTGGTGAGCGTACATAAGGCACGCAAGGTGGTAGTTTTGCCAGCACCGTTAGGACCGAGTAAACCAAAGATTTCCCCAGGTTCTACCATAAAGGAGACATCCTTGACGGCAATCACCGAACCGTAGCGCTTTTGCAGATTCTGAATTAAAACGGCGGGAGGCATGACAGGTGAACTCTATCTATACAATTCTCAATACAATCCATCTTTATTGTAGTAGAGGAGATTGGGGATTGGGGACACTTCGACAAGCTCAGTGCATCGCTGGGGATTGGGGACACTTCGACAAGCTCAGTGCATCGCTGGGGATTGGGGATTGGGGATTGGGGACTGGGGACTGGGGACTGGGGATGAGGAAGTAATCCAATGCCCAATGCCCAATATCGCAAATTTCTTGCTTGAAAGTATCAAACCAATCTAGTAGCGATTTGTTAAGAATGATAAAATAGGTATAAAATGCTACTAAAATATCCTAATGGATAAAAAACGTCTCCAAGCTTATGTAACTCTGATTCATCAACTTCTGAGTTGTCCAAGTGGCGAGGAGTTAGGGCTATTACAAGCAAATGCAAACTTAATTGATGCTGATTTTATTAGGGTGGTAGAAAGAGTAGCAAGTCAAGCTGATAACGAAGGTGCAGTTGCAGCGGCTGAATATTTGCAGAATTTGGCAGTTGAATTGACGAGTACTTTGGCAGAAGCACAAAAGATGGTAAACTCCCAAAATGGCAAGAACGGCGATCGCTCTTCTGCCTATTTACAACTGATTGAGCAGCTCATCAGTTGCCCCAGTGGAGCAGAAGCTGATATTTTACGTAGCAATCAAGACCTAATTGATGCAGGATTTTTACAGACATTAAATCAGGTAGCAGCCTTATTGGCGGACATGGGCGAACAAAAAGCCGCTGCTTTTTTGCAAACCATTGCTGACCAAGTGGGTGGGTCCCTAGAAAATTCATCATCAGGCTATCAACCGAAAGAATACTTGGATTTGTTGGGTGATGTGTTGCGGGCTACTTCAAAAACCAACGGCGATTCACGAGCGGTGTATCCGATTCTCGAAGCCAATCTAGATAAATTGGATATGGCTTTTGCTAGGGTGATGGAAACTTGGGCAAAGGTGACTCTACCGCAGTTGCTCCCAGAAGTAGCAGAAAATATCGCCATAGATATTGTCAATTTTAGTACGTTACTTCAGCAATTTTTGTTGGGCAATTGGGCTGACAATATCGAAATTGCCATTGCAGGTTATGAGATTGGATTGACTTATGTTACTCGCGATCGCTCTCCCATTGAATGGGCAATGATCCAATATAATCTTGGCAATGCTTACAGTCAGCGTGTCCGTGGCGACAAGGTGCAAAATTTGGAACTGGCTAACGAATATTATCGTGATGCCATAGAGGTATATTTCGAGATGAGGCAGAGGTAAATTTAAGAGGACTTACGCAAGTGGCACAATTTTTTTGTTCGTAGTAGTAGGGGCGCAAGGCCTTGCGCCCCTACAGTGCTTATTTTGAGGACTAAAGTTTTGACCAAGCCAATTTTAGATTTTAGATTTTAGATTTTAGATTTTAGATTTTAGATTTTAGATTTTAGATTTAATCCAAAATCCCAAATCCCAAATCCCAAATCTAACATAAAAGATTCATATCAACTTTGATCTATACAGCAAGGAATGCTGTATAACAATCTAGTTGCTCAAAATTCGGGAGTGGATATTGAGCAGATGATCTGTTTAGTACATGAAAAAATTGATGTTTTGGCATTTCAACAAGCATGGCAGAGAGTTGTAGAACGACACGCAGTTTTGAGAACTAGCTTTGATTGGGAAAGTGAACGAGAACCTCAGCAATGTGTGCATCAAAACGTCATAATTCCCCTGGAAGAGCAAGATTGGTGTGGTTTGTCTGACACAGAACAATCAACTAAATTGCAAGTCTATCTGCAAAGCGATCGCCAACGTGGTTTGGCGCTAAAAGATGGGACTTGCACCCACATTAGAGGTATCCGATATTTTTTAACGTACTCTTTTCAGCCGTCGGAGCGCACGTAATGCCCTCTGGTCGCGAGCCGCGTTCCTATTTCCGCCACTTTGCTAAGGTTTATTATAATCCAAGGTCAAGCAGACGCCTAGACTGAATATAGAGGAGCAACCATGACTAAACCAATTCCTGAGAAGTTTGACAACCAGCAATCAGAATCTGAGGAACCAGAAAAGTTCTTTCCAGCTCAACATCTGAAAATTTTCCAAACCAGTGAGACAGAGCAGCTTTTGATTTGCGAATGTCGCAACTGCTCGACTCCATTATCCCTCGAAGTGGTCTTGACTACACCACAAAACTCCAAACCTCGACTAAAAGGTAAAGGAGACACCAAACCAGAGGATCAACTCCAATGTCCTAACTGTGGACGAGTTCCTATTTATCTAGAGGGCTGTGTGGTGCGATCGGTCTCCCAATTACCTACTTCACCCTGGTAATAAGGAGGTTATCTATTGGGGATTTCTACATTCTATAACTACGAAGTAGAACCCCGATCCAATACTACGTAGGATTTTGCAGGGGAAGCAGGGGAAGTCAAAATTCCTGCTTCCATTTCTCCCCCTGCTTGTCTCAACTAAGAAATTCCAAAACCTACGCAGTATTGAACCCCGATCTCACAAAATCGCGTTGCTCCCGTTCCAACCCTAGTCCATTCCCGTAATTTGTCGTGTATTCTTATAACTGATTGAGGCGCTTAGGTGTGATGGCTTCTAATAATTGCGGCGAGGGTGTAGTCTCCCTGATATCTATCTTGCGGGGGATTATTTTCTCTTGTAAATAGAAGTCAGCTACACGCTGTTGTTCAGCAATAATGGAAGGGGTCAGTTTTCTTAATCGGCGAATAGTTCGACGTGAAACTGTTTCCAAAACTGATACATCTAATTTCAACTCAGGAGCAAAAGCTTTAGCAACTTCCACTGGATTCTTGTCAGCCCATTCACCTATCTTGTCGGCTTCTTCTAAAAACACGCGCACCAATTCGGGATTTTGGGTAACAAATTGTCGCCTACCAAGATAAAATCCGCCAAGGGTGTTAATTCCCGCAGCATTTCTCAGATTACGAATGGGGATAGTTCTTTCCACAAGGGCTAAAAAGGGATCGCCACCTACCCAAACTTCAACCTTATTTTGAATAAAGGCGTCGCGGGCTTCCGATGGAGTCAAACCAACAACTTGAACATCAGTGATTTTTAACCCCACCTCTCTCAAGGCTTTTGCTAGTAAATAGTGAGCATTCGACCCTCTTTGAAAGGCAACTTTTTTACCCTTAATATCTACTAACCGCTTAATCGGAGAATCGGCTCTGACAATAATACCTTGGTTGAGTCCTTTACTAGGTCTGCGTCCAGCAATATAAATAACTTCTGTAATACCTGCAGCTTGGGAAAAAATTGGTGGTGTTTCACCGACAGTACCGATATCAATTTTACCTGCATTCATCGCTTCTATCAGTTGGGGACCGGCGGGAAATGGCCCTACCCAATTTACAGTTACTCCCAAGGCTTTGAAACGTGGCTCGACAACTTTTTTAACTTTGACAATATCCCCAGAAGTTTGATAAGCCAAATTGATGACTTTAGAGGTAAATCCGGGTTTGGTTTGGGCTTGGGTGCTTTGTACAAGACTACCCACCAAGGGAGTTGAGAGCGCAAACAATCCCAATACTGCATATTGCACAATCCGTTTTAAAGCTGTGCGGCGTTGGGGAAGGAATGGTATTTTCATGGTTGCAATATTTCTCTTAGTTTACAGGGATTTTCAGGTAAATAGACCACGTGGTAGGGGCGTAAGGCCTTGCGCCCCCTCGTAAATAGACCACATGGTAAGGGCGCAAGGCCTTGCGCCCCTACAGGGATATGTGGTTTAAAGAAATGAAAATTGCTGTAACCGTCAGCCAATTTCCACAAATCTCTATCAGACTAGAATTGAGTTAGACGCTTAGGTGTGATGGCGTCAAGTTGTTGAGGAGTGAGCAAAAACTCCTTGATATCAAGTTTGCGGGGAATAAGTTTTGCTTGATAATACTCATCCGCAACGCGCTGTTGTTCTCTGAGAATAGAAGGTGTCAGTTTTCTTAATCGACGAATGTTTCGACGTGCCACAATTTCTAAAAGAGGTACGTCCAGTTTCAACTCAGGAGCCAGAATTTTGGCGACTTCAGTTGGGTTTTTGTCAGCCCATTCACCTGTTTTATCAGCTTCCTCTAAAAACACGCGCACCACTTCTGGATTTTTTTCGGCAAATTCACGCCTGGCTAGATAAAATCCCCCTTGGGTAGAAATTCCGGCTGAATCTCTCAAGGTACGGGCACCAGCATTTCTTTGTACAAAAGCCAAGTTGGGGTCCCAAACCGCCCAAGCATCAATTTTTTTCTGAAGAAATGCGTCGCGGGCTTCTGCTGGGGTCAAACTCACAGGTTGAATATCACTAATTTTCAACCCTACTTCTTTCAAGGCTCTGAGTACTAAATAATTTGCCGAAGAACCTCTTTGAAAAACAACTTTCTTGCCTTTAAGATCTGCTACCCGCTTAATGGGAGAATCTTTCTGAACTATGATAGCTTGCCCGTCACCCTTGTTAGGTTTTCGACCTGCAATATAGACGAGTTGTGCGCCTGCAGCTTGAGCAAAGACTGGTGGTGATTCACCCACGCTACCAATATCAACCCTACCTGCATTCATCGCTTCTAATAATTGTGGACCTGCGGGAAATGGTACCCAATTGACAGTAATCCCCAAGGACTTGAGACGGGCGTCTGTATTTCCTCTGATCTTCACTAGATCACCAGAGGTTTGATAAGCCAAGTTGATTACTTTTGTGTTGATTCCGGCTCTTTGTGCTTGGGTACTTTGCAAGAAACCACCCACCAAGGGCGTTGATATTGCAAATAATCCCAGCACTGAAAATTGCACAATCCGCTTTAAAGCTGTGCGGCGTTGTGGTAGGAATGGTATTTTCATACCTATGATTGTTCTCCTAGTTTCAGAGTTAAAGTTTTTAGGCTGGCTTCCAATGCGAAAGCACGATGCTTGGTAGTTTTTTTGTCAAACACTTAGATGCTTGAACAAAATACAGACGCGGATATGATATTAGAGGTAGCCCCAAATTATTTGCACCTGATTAATCAGCGTAAATCGCCATCTCAAAAATGACTTATATCCTACCTACTGCCCAATCATTTGCTCGTCTAGAATACCCTGCCATGATTATTACTAGACGACTTTAGGTAGTGCGATTACCTGTTGATTTCATTGCAATACTATTGTAGCAATTTCCGTGAATAAATAAAGTATTTTGTTTAACTATTTATATGCTTTTTTTAATAATCACTCCTTTAATTTGTCGCGTCATAAAATAATACAAATGCTGCACTTTAAATATATAACACTGACACACACGAAGAAGTTGTCCCAATTCTTTAAAAATGCGACATATGGGTATTATCACAACATTGTTGTGCCGTTATGAATAACTTATGTGTCGCAAAAATAATGTTAATTGGTATTAACATTAAGAAAATAGAGTGGATTTTACCCACTCTATAGTTAAGCAAGTAGAGACGGAAAACTGAAAATTTAGTAATTCTAAAAAGGACGACTACCAGCAAGGCTAACCCGCTTCAGAACCCGTCGCTCATTTGGATCAAAAGCTTCACGGTAGTGCAAGGTAGCTTGATTATCCCAATAAACAATATCGCCTACAGACCATTTGTGTTGATAGTAGAATTGGTGCTGAGTCAGATGCTGACGCAATTGTTCAATCAATGCTGCGCCTGTTTCTGGTTCTAAACCGACAATTTCGACTTCTGTAGCAGCATCCAAATATAGATGTTTTTTGCCAGTTTCAGGGTGAGTCCGAACTAGAGGATGGGGAAAGACAGGACTAATTAAGGGAATAGTTTTGTCTAAACGGTACAGAGAACGAGGCTGGCTGCGGTCTTGCAAAAATGGGTTGTAGGTAATCAATTGCAAGTCAGCAATTCGTTCTTTGGTGGCTTCATCTAAAGCCTCATAAGCCAAATTGGTATTTAACCAATAAGTATTTCCGCCAACAGAAGGTATTTCTAATGCGTAGAGAAGGGAACCACTAGAAGGGCGCGGAGTCCATTTATGGTCAGAATGAAAAGTTAATTCTCCAGTACCAGTATAGCCACCATCAACATTGGAAATAGGAATCACGACCGGAGTTTCTCCTGGTTTAGAAGCTAGCACCGGAGTTTCATCAGATGGTACAAATAGGTCGCCAAAGTACAAAGAAAAATTGAAAAGTTGATCATCAAATAACTTTTGTTCTTTGAAAATCAAAATGTGGCGATCGCGCAAAGTTTGCTTCAGTTGTAATATTACCTCTGGTGGCACAGCTTGACTAGCATCAAGTCCAGTAACTACGGCTCCCAAAGGTGCATCCAGGGGAGTGATTTTAAATTCTGTCAAAGTTAAGGTAGGCATAATTTCTCCCGGTTTTGATTGGTAAATTTTTCCTGGATATTCATAGTCGTAAGCTAGTGTTTTTTAAGCACGAGCTTACTACAGACTATGGTTTCTTGTCTAGCACTTCTTTGGGAGTAATCTTGGCGTACTCTTCAGGTGTCAAAAACCCAACTTTAACATCCACTTTTTTGGGTATTAGACCAAGACTGAACCATTTGTCTGCAACTTCTTGTTGCTTGGTGATGGTTTTTTCTGTAATTGGTAACAGCCCATAATCGTACTTGCTATGCAATTTTTCTAGGGTGGGTGGGTCAAGTTGAGTTACAGGTGCGAGTATTTGTGCTACTTCTTGAGGATGCTCTTTAGTCCAGATTTCTGCTTTTTCTAGTTCCTCTAGAAAGATTTTAATCACTTCAGGATTTGACTGATAAAACTGGCGTGAGGTTGAGTAAAAATTGCCAGTATCTCGCAATTTACCCCCATCTAGTAAAACACGACCAATTTTTTTCTGTTCAGCCCTAGTCACGAATGGGTCCCAAATAAACCAGCCATCAACCTTACCCTGACTAAACGCCACATTCGCATCTGGTGGAGGGAGGAAAATTGACTGTACATCTGTAAGTTTTAGCCCCGCATTTTCCAATGCTTTCACCAAAAGGTAGTGACCGATAGATGCTTTTTGGAAAGCAATTTTTTTACCTTTCAAGTCAGCAATACTTTTAACCGGAGAGTTAACCGGAACTAAAAGTGAGATGGCTTTACCACTAGGGGTTGTAGTAGCTAGATATACAAGATCTGCCCCGGCTGCTTGTGAAAAGATAGGAGGTGATTCTGCTGTGGATGCAATGTCAAGTCCGCCTGCATTTAGGGCTTCTAGTTGTTGTGGTCCAGCAGCAAATTCAGGCCATTCTACTTTAAAACCCAGCGGTTCCAATCTTTTTTCTAAATCACCCTTTTTTTCTAGAATTGCTAGAGCAGAGAGTTGTTTAGAACGCACAATACGCACTACTTTCTTGTCAGTTGTTGTCGTGTTTGGCGTTTTGGTGCTATCAGGTGTGGCTACTTGCTGTCCTGGTGTATTCGTTGCTGTACTGCAACCAAACAGAGTAGTTGATAATACTAGAGAATAGCCCAAAGCAAACAAAACAGAACGACGAGTTTTTCGCTGACGATTCCAGGATTCAAAGTTTACTTTCAAATCTAGCATTGGTTGGCTCACTTCTTCCCATAGGGATGCTTAGAACAATTAGGAGTGCGGGATATCCAGTTTACTGCATCTGTTTTTTGACAGTTATTACTGGTAGAATTCGCCTGATAATGCGTCGGATGTTTGTGTGTGAGTCTTGAAGGGAATACTTCTAAAATTGATAGTAGTTTATGCCTTGATTTGTTTCGGTATTTCACTACATCTAGTAAAGATTTTAACATTAAATATCAAAAATAACAATCTTGTTTATGTTGATTTAATATCATATTTTTTATTTGTAAAAAGTCCTTAGTAAGGGTTTATAGAATAATACGTAGTTAGGGCTATACCCAGCAAATTATTTTTATTGTTGAAAAATCCATTTTTTATTTTTTTGTAATATCTAATTATAAGAAATAGGGTGGAGTTAAACCACCCTAACTGATTCGAGGAACTGAAACTTCACTCCAGGACTTACGCAACTCGAACATTCCTAGGGTGCGTCAGATTTGAATTGTTAATGAGAATCGAACATATTTTTGGCATATGACGCATCCTACAAGATAGGTTGAGGGTGACACCTGCGTAAGTCCTGAACTCCTTAGCAAGGAAAAATTATGAAGGAATAGAAGTGGGTTAAAACCCACTCCAATTAGTTTAAGTGGGACAGTAAAATTTAATGTTTCCAAGCAACTAAAATTGTTGCTGTGATTTCTTCGGTGAAATGTCCTGAAGGCTCTACCGCCAAAAGTGCTTCCTTGAGATCTGCCTCAAATTGTGGCGCATTATCACCATAAAAAATCTTGAGAGAAAAAGCTGTGGTGTAGAGATAGCCAAGATAGCTAGAAACTGTCCAAGATTTCTCAAACGGGACTTCATATACTTCTTGACGAGCAAAGGCTGAATTGGCAATTAACACATGATGGGGGGGATCGAGTTCAGTTGTCCGAAAGCCTTGTCCTCTTTGTCCGGTGCGTCGTTTTTCACCTAACCATTTTTTCACTACTCCTAGGGCTGCTTGTTTCCAGGATAGAGAGCTATTCCAAGGGCTTTCATTAATACCAAGTAGAGCTAACGCACCATCATCAGAAAGCAATTTATAAAGCTTTTCAAGTACCAGTTCGCGTTCCATCCAGTGAAAAGCTCTACCAATCGTAGCTAGTTTAAATATCCCTAAACTAGGATTAATCAGTTCGGCTCCTTGCTCTAACCAAGTAATATTATTTGCCCCTACCGATGCTGCTTGTCTTTGTGCTTCTTGCAGCATATCTGGGTCAGGATCAATGGCGACTACATCCTCAAATTTTGTTCGCAGAGGAATTGCTATTAATCCAGGACCAGTACCTAAGTCAAGGAGTCTTCCTTCACCATTCAGATTAAATATTTCAGTTAGTTTATTGAATAGTTGAGGTGGGTACTTGGTTCTGTATTGAGCGTAGAGTTCAGCTGCACCCTCAAATAATGTTGGATCATAGCTAGGAAGTGTTTTCATATTTCAGGTTTTCTCTTGATTTAGGTAAGTAAGGTGGACATTAAGTCCACCCTACGAATCAGCGAGTAGACAGCTTGAAAAATTTAGGAGTGAGGAGTGAGGAAAATTTTTTCTAGTCCCCCAATTCCCCTATGTCAATATAGTCTTTTGGTTTTGTAATATCTACCACCATAACCAAAACTATCCTTAGTATTGTTTGGACTGTAAAGAATCAATTAATTCAGAAACTAGAGTGAGCAAAGCCCACTCTAGAAATTAAAAGAGGAAATGGAACATGAAAAAGGGAACGCTGCCAATTGTTCTAAATATAGGGTTTACTATTGGGTATGTCCGTGTTCATCGCGACATGTAGTGTGTATTTTGAGTTACTTCTTGGGGATTGGGGAAGGTGGGTCCTCTAGGTTGGAAACGAGGCAAATCTCCCCCAAACCCTTACCAATGACAAATGACAAATGACAAATGACAAATGACAAATGTTCTATACCTACTTGATAATTTTGTAGGTTTGATCTGTTTTGGCTGTGGGTGTACGTTTACGCCCCCAGCCGATGTTTTCGCGATAACTACCTAGCAGACCTGTTTGGGCTAATTCTGCTTCGTTGACTATGGTCTGTAGATCAGTTTCTGGTGCTACATAAAGGGCGTCAACTGGGCAATATAATTCGCACATGAAACAGGTTTGGCAATCACTTTGTCGGGCAATGGTTGGTGGGGCATCAGGTACAATATCAAAAACATTCGTTGGGCAAACGCTGACGCAGATATTGCACGTAATGCACCGCGATTCGCTGACCAACTCAATCACGCTAGTACTCCTATTTTGGCTTTTGATGGTTCGACGCTGTTTAGGGTTGCAGTTTTCACCCAGACTTCATCCAAACCGCCGCTAATCAGGTAATGATGTTGACTAGCATCTTGTTCGGGATAGTCTAAGTGTTTGTGCATACCGCGAGTTTCTTTGCGTTCCAAAGCGCTGCTGTACATCCAGCGGGCTGTGGCTACCATTGCTGCTGCTTCCCGCGCCCGAATCAGCTGGGTTTCTTCCTGAACTTGGCTATCACGAATTTCTTCCCAGAGGTGATTTAGTCTGGAAAGCGACGCGGTTAAGCCTTGTTCTGTACGGAATAAGTTGCGATCGTAGGGGAATACTTCGCTTTGAACAGCTTGGATAATTTCATTGGTAGCAAAGTTTTGCGGAGTTTCTTTTTTAGAAGTAAATGCGGCTTCCCCAACTCCCTGAACGTGGCGCTGAGTTACCTTTTCGCCAAGGCTTTGAGCATATTTGGCGGCATAATCTCCCGACCAGTAACCTGATGAAATTGCCCAGGCTGCGTTGTGACTACCACCACCAGTAAAGCCGCCACAAATCAGTTCTCTTGTGGCTGCATCGCCGGCGGCGTAGAGTCCGGGTACGGAGGTGGCACAGGTTTCATCGGTAATCCGAATTCCACCTGTACCGCGCACAGTACCTTCTAGGCGCAGAGTCACGGGGAAGCGTTGGGTAAAGGGATCAATCCCTGCACGGTCAAAGGGTAAGAAGAAGTTGGGTTGCGCTAACCGCATAGAAGGGCGCATTTGCTCAGTTGCTTTGTCTAAGATGGCGTACACTGGTTGGGTAAGCAATGTCTGAGCAATTACAGATCGTCCTTTTTGAGAACCTGCCCCAGGAATTGGGGTACCATCTTCGTAGGTAAAGGTTGCCCAGTTGTAGAACAGGGTTTTGGTAACTGAAGAAAAGGCGGGAGAGATGCCGTAAGCATTGGAAAATTCCATGCCTGACATCTCGGCTCCAGCCTCTGCTGCCATTAGGTAACCATCCCCTGTTAGGACGTTACATCCTAACGCTTTGCTTAAGAAGGCACAACCACCAGTGGCAATGATGACAGCGTGCGATCGCACTTTCCATTTACCACCAGTTTGACGGTTGACTCCCGTTGCGCCCCCAACGGCTCCATCTGCATCTACCAGCAGTTCTAACGCCGGGCTGTGGTCTAAAATCTGTACTCCTGCTCGTTTGATCTGCTTCCGCATCAGCCGCATGTACTCTGGCCCTTGGAGCGATCGCCGAGCTGGTTTACCATCGTCGTCAACAGGAAAGGGATATCCCCACTCTGCTAACTGATTCACGTTCGCATAGGTCTGATCCAGTACCCGATTCATCCACTGACGGTTCGCTAAAAATCCACCCAAGGATTCCCGACTCGCGATCGCCGCTTCTCTTGCTTCTTCTTGCGGTGGCACATACCATACGCCATTACCAGACGCCGCCGCGCATCCACTTGTACCACAATATCCTTTATCTACAAGGACAACCCTCGCACCACTAGCCGCCGCACTCCACGCAGCCCAGGTACCTGCTGGACCTCCGCCAATCACAAGCACATCTGCTGCTAAATTTAGTTCACTATCGGTTGTTAAAGTTCTCAGCATCAACTATTTCCCTCTTCGATAAAATCTTAAGTGTCAAAAATTATTCAACATTCTCAGCCCCCTCATCCTCCAGACCTTCAAAAGCTTATCCTCACGGACTCGGGTTGACTCGCAACCCAGTAGATCAGCATTTTTACCCCTTCAATCTACTGTAAATCGATTAGTTTGCCGTAGTTTACGCCATAACATAGTTTTTCACAAATTCTTGAAAAATGCAAGTAATTGATTCCAGCACTGAAAATGTAAATTTATGTAACACCAAAATTCTATCTGTAAAATTCCACTTGCTTTTTTTATAAGTTTGTGTAAACATCCAAAGTAGCAACAAAAACTACTAATACCCTATAGAGTTATCGGGGATTAGGTATCTACCACTCATCAACAATACTGCCAAACAGGGGAAATCAACCGAATCCTGCCAAGGAAAATTACCTAGTGTTTATCCAGGGTTCATGCTCAGTCAGAGTGCCATATTAGCCGCAAGGCATTTAAATATTAATCCATCAGGCTTCTAGTCCTCCTTGACAAGGCGAGTGTACTACCTATGTACTTTGGAACTAGAAGGTAATACTTACGCAACTTGCACCCTACTAATGTGCCTCATGCTCGATAAATTGGTTGCTATCAACAAATTTTCGATATCTGACGCACCCTAAAAAACAGTTTGAGTGTGACACTTGCGTAAATTGTATAAAAGTAAATATGTCACGCATCTATAAATAAACATCTACCAAACGTCTCACGACAACCGACTGACTTACAGCAATTTTCAGACAATAACCACACATAACAAAATATATTGTAGGGCGCCGGTAAAACCTGCCCCTACCCCGTCGTCTATTCCATTGAAATTTGGGATATTTGATTGAAAAATCAATCTCAAATATTAAATTCAATTTCGTTGAAATTAAAAGACTTTAGTCCTGTATTGACAATGAAGGTTAAGTTTATAATTTGTCGGAAAAATTCACTGGTTTCTAAATGAAATACACGTATTTAGGAATATGCCATAACTACAGATATAGGAATAATATTTGATTCTTGAAATATACGTAGGCTAGGCATTGCCAAGCACATCAAGGTTTTGCTAGGCATTGCCCACCCTACTGAGATTTTTTCAGAAATCAAATATGATTACTATACTGCCTTGCATATGACTAGAGTAATTAGGCATAAAAAAAATAAGATATTTGATTATGCCTAATCAATCGATCTATTGATGTCTAGAAAACAAAATGTACCTAATAAATAGGAGATTATGTCGTCAAAAAAAATAAATAAAACTTCTGGTTTTGCAATCAACACAACAAAAAAACTCAAAGTTTATGGTTAAGATGATGATAAGATAAATTTAATTGCCATAATCGGTGATTAAATAGATTCTGAAAATTCACCAAATGCATCTACAAAGGGTAGCTGGAATGCAAAATAGGTGAATTTCTTCAGGATTAGAGTCAGAGTTTGCAGAATATCAAGAAACAGTTGTAGCCAAAAGGCATATTTGCTCTTTTGAGTCTGAATTTACCGTGTTGAAGGTGTAAATATTCGCCGAATATCAATGTGGATAGAACAGGAAAACTAGTATCTATCCTGCCAGAGATGCCTAGTAAACAGTTAGTATCTGCGTCAAGCAAATCGATTGTGATGTCCGCAGATATGCTTAAAAGCCTGACCAAATACCCCATTGATCACCTGAATTGACCACCTAATAAACAATTGCTGTTTCTACGGGGTGCTAGCAATACCAGACATATATATTTGCTTCCACAGCAGATATATATCTGCTACCCATATACGCCAACACGTCATGTTCGCTCTTCCACAAGGCGCTTGGAGTTACCTAATTGACCGGTGAAATTTAGTTAATTTAGTGAGAAAAACAACCCATGCCTAAAGTTTTGTGGAATTATTTGCTAGTAATCCCAACCTTTTTCAGTGGAGTCTTAGTCCTGTCAACGGTTGCGAATGCGGCTGAAATTCAACCGACAACTGAATCTGAACAATCAGTAAAATCACTTATATTAGAAAGCGCACCGATTACCGTTGCTCAAAAAATTCAGCCTGAATCAACTCCAGCTGCACCCACAGCAGTAGTTGCTAATGACTCCATCGGACAAGTCACATCTGTATCGCAACTGTCTGATGTCAAGCCTACAGATTGGGCATTTCAGGCGCTTCAGTCTCTAGTTGAGCGCTACGGTGTGATTACAGGCTTGCCAAATGGCACATTCCAAGGAAATCGTGCCCTCACTCGTTATGAGTTTGCAGCTGGCTTAAATGCAGCACTTGACCGCCTCAATGAACTGATTGCTACGACTACGGAAGATTCAGTTTCGCGCACAGACTTTGCTACCTTGCAAAAACTGCAAGAATATTTTGCCGACGAACTGACAGCAATACGTGGCAGAGTTGATAAGTTAGAAGCGCGGACAGCGAAGCTAGAAAGCAATCAGTTTTCTACCACTACCAGACTGCAAGGCGACGCGATATTTATACTGGGCGATACCTTTGGCAAGAAAGTAGGTAGTAGAAAGGATGAAACTAATGCCTTTACTGGCTACCGTGTCAGACTTGCCCTGCAAACTAGCTTCACTGGTAAAGACCAGTTGACTACTAGTTTAACTGGAAGCAATATTCCTGTCTTGAATCCCACCATTACAGGAACTCACCAAACCCGGTTTGCTGTAGAGGGTTCAGCACCTCTTTACTCAGATGGCAGTGTGTTCCTCGACCGCTTATATTATCGTTTCCCTGTTGGCAAGAAGCTCAATGTTTGGGTAGGTGCTAGAGCATTGCAACCGGCTGTTTTTACTCCTACATTGAATCCCTTAGTTGGTGGTCTAAATGGTGCTACCTCCAGGTTTTCATCATTCAACCATACTGTTTACCGACCTGGCTTTGATGGGGCTGGTGCTGCTGTAGCCTATAAGTTCAACAATCAATTGCAATTCAACGCCGGTTACATAGCAGATAACAATTTTGCGAATAGTCCTGCAGCTGGTAACGGACTTTTCAGTGGGAACCATTTGGCACTCGGTCAACTAACCTTCTCACCCAACCGTCAGCTAGATGTTGGTCTTACCTACACTCGCAAATACTTTGGTGCGAATAATCCTTTAAACGTCACTGGCGGTACAGGTACTGCTAAGGCTTTTCAACCTTTTGAAAAGAATGCCACCTCATCCGATAACTTCGGATTGCAATTTAACTGGAAAGCTAGCTCTGCGGTGCATGTAGGTGGTTGGTTTGGTTATACACTCGCCCATCAAGAAAGTGGTGGTAAAAACGATGCGACCATAATTAATACTGCTGTGACTTTGGCTTTTCCAGACCTGTTTCAAAAAGGCAACCTGGGTGGGTTAGTGATTGGTATACCACCTAAAGTCACTAGCAATAATTATACAATTGCTGGAGTACGTCGAGAAGACAAAGATACCTCTTTACATCTAGAGGCTTTCTATACCTTCAAACTGAATGACAACATTAGTGTTACCCCAGATTTGTTTGTAGTTACCAACCCAGAAGGTAATTCTGCCAACAATGCTGTTTGGGTAGGTTCTGTTCGCACCACCTTTACTTTCTAGTGAGTGCTGAGTAATTGGTGCTGAGTCAATTTTGCAACTGCGCTAGCACTTTAACTATAGGCACCACCGATTAGTCGAAAATGTGGTTTACAGGGATAAATAATGTAATTTTTACAACTGCCGCATTTTCGGTAAAAGTGTCAAAATCGTCCTAAAAAGGGTCAGTATTGCAGGTAGCCGTCCTTTTTCATTGCCAAGTGGGGGTTGCATTTTACGTAATTTTATGTAAAATTTTGATTATAAACTACGGTATTACGGTCGGATTACCGTAGTTTTATACCCTCACACCTAAAAAACAATGCAAATTCGTTGGTTTATTGCTAATAATCGTGATGAGCGCTATTTAGGAATAGCAATTGGCGGACGTGCTATCACTCCTGATGATTTACAGCAAATTGCCCAAGCTGTCGATCATCTCAGCTACACAAGCGCATTGCTACCCAAAGGACGTTTTTGTGAAAATGCTTGGATGACCGCTGCTCGTTTGATATCGGTCATTAAGCGGACAAAGTTCCTCGTGATCACTCACCCAGGAATCACCTTCCTTGAAGTCGCTGCTTCCATAGCAGCGACATTTCCTAGTCAAATCTACGCCAACGAGAAATCTCTGAACAAATTACAAGTAGCCCCTACGAGTGTCTTATGACTACTACCATCAATCCAAAAAACGGCATAGCGCTGAACGTATTCCTCAACAATAAGCAAGTCAAGCAGTTACTTCCTTGGGCTGTACCAGTCTTCATACTTGTGACTTGGCAACTGCTCGTAGAATTTGGTTTCCTCTCTACGAGAATTTTACCAGCACCGACCAGCGTAGTCATCACAGCAGTTAATTTAGCCCTCTCTGGAGAATTATTCCGCAATATTGCCATTAGTGCTGCACGTGCTATTTCTGGTTTAATTATCGGTGGCAGTATCGGTTTAGCATTAGGCTTTCTCAATGGAATTTTTCCCCTAGCTGAAACCTTATTTGATACTTCCGTGCAAATGATTCGGAATATCCCCAATTTGGCATTAATTCCCCTAGTGATTTTGTGGTTTGGCATCGGCGATGTCGCTAGATTATTTCTGACATCATTGGGTGTATTTTTTCCCATGTACATCAATACCTTTTATGGCATTCGCAATGTGGATCGGGGATTGATTGAAATGGGTCAAGTTTATGGCTTAAATTCACGAGAACTATTAACCCAAATCATTATCCCAGGGTCATTGTCTTCGATTCTCGTGGGTCTGCGCTATGCCTTGGGTATTATGTGGTTGACACTGATTGTGGCTGAGACAATCGCCGCTGATTCTGGCATTGGTTACATGGCGATGAATGCCCGTGAATTTATGCAAACAGATGTGGTAGTGTTGAGCTTAATTTTGTATGCTTTGTTGGGTAAATTGGCTGACGTTGGTGCCAGAGCATTAGAATCAAAATGGCTGGCTTGGAATCCCAATTATCGCCGTTCGTAATGGGAAAGATACTCATCCAGGCGATTAGAAATCGCGGCTATACAGACAAAACCCACCTCCGTGGGTTTAAGATACCTAATTTTTGGTTAGTCCCACTCACCGAGGACTAGGTTTGTGTAGTTGTCACCAAAATTGCCCAAAACTTTTCAAACTGTTGACTGTTAACTGTTGGCTGATGATTTTATCCAGAAAAATAAGGAGGTTTTTCCAGTGATTTCAAATGCAAAAGGTACGCGTTTAAAAGTTTGGGAATTGACTAAGGCTTTTAGCAGTAAAACTGTTTTAAAGTCATTGAATTTGGAAGCCGCACCTGGAGAGTTTATTGCGATTGTTGGACGCAGTGGTTGCGGTAAAAGTACCCTACTGCGTCTGGTAGCTGGGTTGGAAACACCAACTGATGGCGGAGTGTTACTTGATGATGAACCACTACGCCGCCTCAATGGCTCAATTAGAGTCATGTTTCAAGATTCGCGGTTGCTGGAATGGAAGTCGGTGCTGCAGAATGTCGGCTTAGGCTTAAAGGATAATTGGCGTAGTCAAGCTGAATGGGCGCTAGAAGAAGTCGGACTCCAGGATCGCGCTGGGGAATGGCCTTCTGTACTATCTGGAGGTCAACGCCAACGGGTAGCATTGGCTAGAGCCTTGGTGAGTCAGCCACGGTTGTTGTTACTAGATGAACCTTTGGGCGCTTTGGATGCTCTCACTCGGATTGAAATGCAGCGCTTGATTGAATCTCTGTGGGAAGAACAAGGATTTACAGCTCTGTTGGTGACTCATGATGTAGAAGAGGCTGTAGCATTGGCTGATCGAGTTGTACTAATTGAATCAGGAAAGATTGTTCTCGATGAACGGGTGGATCTTCCACGTCCTCGACAAAGGGGTAATCCAAAATTTGTGGAAATCAGAGAAAGGGTGTTAGAGCGCGTGTTGCGTCGTGAAGACATAGCAGCAAACGACAATTTAGTCCGGCTTTCCAGTTAATATTGGTCAGTTGTCGCTAATAATAATTGTGAAAAGTACGAGGAACCGCTAGAAGGTGCAAACCCTTGAAAACTAAATTTTGCCAGGGTGTTTCCTACCAAACCATCAGGCTTGGCAAAATTAAGCAAGTGTTCCTAGTAAGCTGTTACCCATTTAAATTGCAGAATTACTCGTGAGGTTTGTCCTTTGTCCTTTGTCATTGGTCAAAGTTGGCAATTGAAAATTATTTAATTATTTTGGGATTTTTAAGCCGGGAAATAGCCCCGGTCAAAATTCGTGTGCGCCGTCAAAAAGCGGTTGTTCCAGAAAACAGAAGTCATCACCAAAGACAGGACGAAAAAAAGGAGAAAGTCGGATGAAACTCATTTTACCTATCGAGATTGCTGCTGAAGTTGAGCCACATATACCATCTGATGTCGAAATTGTACATGTAGATGTTGATGGCAATTTCGACGGCGATGCTAGCGATGCAGAAGCTTATTATAGTTGGTATTTTGTCAAAAGTGCTTCTTTGTTGAAATTGCTAGCAGCAGCACCCGCACTGTGTTGGCATCATGCACCGAATGCTGGGGTAAATCATATCCTCACACCAGAAGTAATTGCTGCTTATTTAGAACGGGATCTCATCTTAACTAATGGGGCTGGAGTGAGTGCAATTCCCATCGCAGAATTTGTCATCGCTTATATATTATCTCATGCTAAACGTCTGCCAGAATTACAAGTTTTACAGGCTCAACGACACTGGCAAAGAGGCTTTGGTATTAAAGAATTGACCGATAGCACTTTGTTAATTATTGGTGCTGGTAGTATTGGTCAAGAAATTGCCGCCCGTGCTAAACCCTTCAACCTCAAAGTTTACGGTAGCCGTCGTCACCCAGAACCATTACCGAACTTTGATAAAATTGTGGGTGCCGATGAATGGCGATCGCTCTTGCCAGAAGCCGATTATGTAGTTATCGCCGCACCGCTAACCCCAGACACCAAAGACTTAATCAATGAAGAAGTATTGCGTTGGCGTAGCCCGCCGAAGGCATCGCTATCTCCCCACGCCTACCTAATTAACATCGCTCGCGGTGGTTTAGTCGATGAATCGGCATTAGCAAAAGCACTGAAAGAAGGCTGGATTTCAGGTGCTGCTTTAGACACAATTGTTACAGAACCATTACCACCAGAAAGTCCTTTGTGGACACTGCCTAACGTCTTTATCACGCCTCATTCTACAGCCCATTCCCCAAGAGGAAAAGAGCGTTCTTTAGCACTATTTCTCGACAACCTCAAACGCTACCGAGCAGGCGAACCATTACGCAATGTAGTGGATAAGAAGGCGGGGTATTAAGTAGGTCGGCGCAAATAAACCGTACGGTCGAGGGTCGTCATTTGTCCTTTGTCATTGGTCATTGGTAAGAGTTTCAGGCTTGTTTACTTTTCTTAATATAGTTTGGTTTATTTCTGCCTACTTACTTAGACCCGGTTTCGCTTACCCCACCTAAAATGTAAATATTTTTCAAGTATTTTTAGGTGGGGACTGCGCGAAACATTTTTCGTTTATAGTTTAATAAACAGAAGTCAACAATTTATCGATCCCTGAGCGAAACGCCGTTGCTGCTCCAGCACTCATATCACGAGGGGCGCAGATACGATTCCTCAGATATGCCAAAGTAATAGCCCCCACAGCCGCGAAGAAAGGATCAACACTGCTATTTTTACCACCTGTCCGACCACCCGGTAAAGTTTCGCCATTCCCATGAATGAGATAATTAGCTAGTTGTCGGAGGTGAAAATCAACTCCTTCCTTCACTTTGGTAAAGTCACCATCTGCTGCTAAAGCTTGAACTCCAGAGTTTTTGATAATATCCGCGATCGCCACTTCCCGATTATCGCTTAGTCTCTCTGCTGCTTCGGCTCGATATTGAATATTCGCGCTATCTGCTGTATCTAGCGGTAAGGGATTTCCAATAGGTTCAACACCCCATCTGCGACGTAACAATAAATTGTTGGTAATATTATCTGACTTCACCCGGTGATAAGCAGGACGCTGATTCAGTGCTTCAAACCAAGCATTGATCCGAGGAAAGCGAGGATTTCCTTTGAGATGATACCCTCGATACACAGGTAAATTAGCCGCCAATCTATCCAGATGGGGGCTATACATAATGTCTATTAAGCTAAATGTGCTGAAAAAGTAGGGTCCGGGATATTTAGCCAAAGTTTGCTCAAGTTCTTCTAACTTCAGTTCAAATGCTGCTCGTAAATTTACCAACTCATCAGCTTCTACAGGTGCTTCTCTGAGAAATTTGTAAGCAATCTCTCTAAAATTGTTAGTCTCCGCTTCTTCAAGCAACTGTCTAACAATAGTATTTTCCTCTGGATTTTCCGGCAATAATGCAGGCGTTGGAAACCTTTGTTCTAAAGCCAAGAGAATATCTTTAGATTCATATACTAAATTTCCCTCAATCTTGGCAGCCGGTACAAGGGTTGTGGGAACTAGGTCGGTGTACCATTTGGGTTTATTACTTAAATCAATAAACTCTGTTGCAAAGGGAATTTCTTTTTCTTCCAGTGCAAACCAAACTCTCTCACAAAAAGGACACCAGGAATTAGTATCTCGGTAAAGGAGGACTGACGGTTCTGTGTTTGGGGGAAGTTTATGTAAACTGCTGGGAATTGGAGCAGTAGAAGGAGATTGTCCTGGCCTCTTTACGCGACGTGCAGAAGTATGATTGCTAGCAATTTGTAAGAGTTCTTCCCAACTCGATACTGTGTTTTGAATAGACATTTTTTACCTCGCTTTTCTCGGAACACCGGAAAACACAAATAACTGTTGCTCTTTGGGTTGAGGTAAGTTTTCACCAAGGTATCGATGAAGACCTACACCCATATCTCCTGTAGCTGTGAGTTTGAAGCTGACTTCCTCAAATCTAGATGCACGCAAAATTTTCCGCACATTGTCAGAGTGGGGAATATCGTTGGAGTGTCCACGAGTCCAGATAACAAAAGCACCCGGTTTACTTAGAAAACTCAAGTTATCCAGTAAGCGATTGAGTTCCGCTTCGTCAGCTAGATTGCCAAAGACACCACACACAATCACAATATCTGCTGGTATTGCGCCTAGATAGTTAGTGGCGATCGTTGCATCACCATTGATAAACTCAATTTGCTTGGTTAAACCCAACGATTCTATAGTTGCTCGTCCACTTTTCACTAAATCTGAATTTATTTCCACCAGTCGTGCAGAAACATCCTTCGCACGTGGGTGATTTTTTAAAGTTCCTAGTAAATCTCGTCCATCACCCGCGCAAACACTCACTATCGAAATAGCTCCATTTTTGGACGCATTCAAGCTATAAGCAATATATTCCCGCACGATTTCTAGACGCTGCTGCAATTTTGGCTCAGTCTTGTAGAGGTCGTGCCATTCGTACCAATCTTTTGGCATAATGGGTGATTCCCGTTTGATGCACACTGTGTATTTTAAAACTACTATTAGTTTGTCGAGTAACTGTGGTTTATCGATAAATGCAGAGTATCATACACATTGATAAAAAATCAAGGACATGATGAAGCAACTGCCGTCATTGGGCATTGGTGAATCTTTCCCATGCCCCATGCCCTAGAAATTTTAGATTTTAGATTTTAGATTGAAGTCGAATCCAAAATGGAATTGCCCCATGCCCCATACCCCATGCCCCATGCCCCATGCCCTAAAACTATACCCCATACTGCTTAAACCATACCTGGAGGCGTTGCCAACCATCTTGTGCTTCTTTTTTCCTGTAAGAAGGACGGTAATCGGCAAAAAAAGCGTGGGGTGCATCGGGGTTGTGAACAGTAAACAGTAAAGCTCATAAATACTACTAAATACTATTTAAATCAGATAAGGTTATGCTATAGTAATACTATATGTATTGGAGTAAATTGCTATGCTGTGCATAGCAGGACGAAGGAAGAAAAAATGATTTTAGTTGAAAGACATATCATTAAACAATCTCACCCACATTGGCAACAGATTGATCAACTATCCTTCCTCTCAAAAAACTTATACAATGCAGCTAATTACATTTGTCGTCAACATTTCTTTGCTACTGGTAAAAAGTATAGTCTTACTGATCTTTATCATCTGACTAAAAACTGTGTAGATTATCGTGCTTTACCGACAAAAGTTAGTAAACAAATTATTAAACGACTGGTTTCTACTTGGACTGGTTACTTTGAAGCACACAAAGAATGGAAGAAGAATCCTTCTAAGTTTTTAGGTGAACCGAGAATACCAGGTTACAAGGATAAGACTAAAGGACGCAACGTAGTTATCTATTATCATGAGTCAGTATACAAAGCTGAACTAAAACTTGGTATCTGTCACTTGTCAATGAGTGATATTCAGATTCCAACTAAGGTAGATAATGTAGTTGAGGTGCGATTAATACCTCGTCCGACTTGTTATGTAGTTGAGATTGTATATTATAAGCAGGAAGAGGAACAATTTACCAGTGAGTATGTAGCGGGTATTGACCTTGGTTTAACTAACTTAGTAGCGTTAACTTCAAACAAAGGCGGATTTACACCTTTGTTGATTAATGGACGACCTTTAAAGTCAGTCAACCAGTTCTATAACAAAACTAAAGCTAAGTTACAAGCTCAGTTAGGTGACAAACGCAAATCAAGTAAGCGGATTCAATCTCTAACTACCTCTAGAAACAATTACATTGACAATTATCTGCACAATACAAGTAGAACCATAGTTAACCTACTTAAAGCTAGTGATATTGGTACTTTAGTTATAGGTAAAAACAATAACTGGAAGCAAAATATCAATATAGGTAAAAATAACAATCAATCTTTTACACAGATTCCCCATGCAAGATTAATTGACCAGATAACATACAAATGTCAATTAGCAGGAATCAAAGTTGTAGTGACTGAAGAATCTTATACCAGTAAGACAAGTGCATTAGACCTAGAGCAGCCAGTTAAACACTCTACGTATTTAGGTAAGAGAGTTAAGCGTGGTTTATTTCAGTCTAGTAATGGAACCAAGATTAATGCCGATGTCAATGGTTCTTTACAAATCTGTAGAAAAGTATTCCCCAATGCTTATACAGCAGAGGAGATAGTGAGTGCAGCCGTTGCACCTCTAAAGGTTTTGCCTTTATAAAGACGAAAACCATTACGCATTTCTACACTAGTAGATTTTAGTAGGTTTTGTCAAACGGTAGACGACAATTTCCGATTTACTGCTGCTGGACTTGAGTCGATCACGCATTTGCTCTACTGTCTCTAAAGGAATGCCTGTATCCTGACCTCCATACAGTCCCAGCACTGGAACTTTCAACCCAGAGGCAATATCAACGGGATGTTTCGGGGTTAATTCTGTAGAATTACCCACTAATCGACCATACCATGCTACGCCAGCTTTAACATTGGGATTGTGTGCTGAGTATAACCAAGTAATACGACCACCCCAACAAAAGCCTGTAATGGCCAATCTATCAGCATTGCCTTTGGCAGACTTGACAGCCCAATCTACAGTAGCGTCAAGGTCTGATAATACCTGAGCATCTGGTACTTGTGCTACCACCTGGCGAATGTCATCGATATCGATATTGCTTAACTTTGAGACATCACCAAAACGTGTGAATAATTCTGGTGCGATCGCTACATACCCCAACTGAGCAAAGCGACGGCAGATATCTTGAATGTGTTCATGTACACCGAAAATTTCCTGAATCACCAGCACAATCGGAAAATTCTCTCCAGTCGCAGGTAATGCCCTGTAAGCTGGAATTTCACCACCTTGAACGGGAATTTTCACCGCACCCGTAACTAATCCTTGGGTATCGGTCGTAATCACTTGAGCAGAAATGGGTTTTACCGCCAAAGCAAAACCAGTTGTTACGGTAGCAGTGGCGATAAATTGGCGACGGGTGAGATCTTTCATCCTCTTTACCTGGAATTATTTGGGTTTAGTTTTCTTTGTTCCGAGATTGTTAACTTTTGTCAACCTAAGTCTAAATATAATCCAAACCGGGATTATATTTAGACTTGCTAAATATTTGTGATTAATAATTTTAGTTAATCACATATTTTATTCTCTAAGGACTTGAATTTTATTGGGGGACATGCAATACTCTAAAATAAATCACCTATAAATCGGTCGATGATGTGTATTATACCTAAAAAGGTCTGTTTTACCTGACCAAGTTATCCACGCCGAGCAAGCCCCTAAATTCTATTTATGGGGGCTAGGCGTGGGCGATTTCAATCGCCGTCCCCATTCCTCAACAAGTACTGGCACTAATCCCTCGGATTACAGCCTCATTTTTGTGGGCTAATACCTACTCTATTTACTCACTTTGTATAAAACAAAAATAATTATGTGCCTTTATTCAAGCTACAGGACAAGTGATGAGTTTCGAGTGCTGTAGACCCTTGATGAGTCAATGATTTTTTGTTGTTGTAGAGATACAAAATTTCCCATCTCTATAACAGTAAATAACTCTTATGCTTCGTTGTACTCAGCACCCATAACTCATCTCTCAGCACTACTTCTGTCATTTATTCAAGGAAAAAAATATGACTGAATATAGCAGATTGAAAACTTCTCGCTCGGCTGCAATTAAAGCCAAGCTGAATTATCCGATAATTGACACCGATGTTCATACCAATGATTTCACCCCCGCGTTGGATGATTACATCGCTAATTACGGTGGTGCAAAACTCGTAGACGCATTACACAAGGCAGAATCTTCTCGTCTTAACTCTAAGAGCAAAGGTAAAGACTGGTATCAACAAACCCCTGAAGAACGTCAATACAACCGCACAATTCGTTCTCCTTGGTGGGCGAGAGTTACCCGCAATACCCTAGATTTAGCTACTTATACCTTGCCTGAACTATTCTATGAGCGTCAGGCAGAACAGGGATCAGACTATTCAGTGCTGTTTCCTAACAACGTTCTAGCACCAGCTGGAGCAGGGCCAGAAGATCGCCAACTACTGCAAAGGGCGGTAAATCACTATCATGCTGACTTGTATCGAAAATATAGCGATCGCTTGACGGTGGTAGCTGGTATTCCGATGGGTAATCCCCAAGAAGCCATCGAGGAGTTAGAATTTGCCGTAAAAACACTAGGTTTAAAAGTTGCAAATATTCCTGGTGGTGTGAAACGGCCAATTAAGGCGATCGCCGATAAATATCCAGCGGACCAATACCCAGAAATCGCCAAACATGCCTCATACATCGACTTTTATGGATTGGATAGTGAATACGACTACGATCCCTTCTGGGCGAAAGCCGTCGAG
Source organism: Gloeotrichia echinulata CP02 (assembly GCA_038087035.1). Classification (NCBI taxonomy): domain Bacteria; kingdom Bacillati; phylum Cyanobacteriota; class Cyanophyceae; order Nostocales; family Gloeotrichiaceae; genus Gloeotrichia; species Gloeotrichia echinulata. Next base: position 1,210,033 of record CP051187.1, read on the forward strand.
TTAGGTGTACCCGTTACTACCCATTACGGCAGCCAAGGCTGGACTGGACGCTCCTCCATCAGCAACTACATGAACAACCACATCGGTCACTTTGCTGATGGCTCACAAGCATTTGCGAAAGCATTGTTTTTTGGTGGTGTCACCAAGCGGTTCCCACAATTGCGCGTAGCTATGCTCGAAGGTGGTGCAGATTGGGGCGCACACGTCTACATTCATTTAGTAGACCGTTTCTCCAAACGTAGTCTCAAGGGATTGGAAAACTACAACCCAGAAAACACCAATGCAAATGAGTTATTCGCATTGTTTGAACGGTTTGGTAGCGAATTTCTAGAATCATATCCTCTGACTAAAGAAGAGTTAACAAAGAGCGTTTTGGGTTCTTCCTTCAACCGTCATAGCCGCTCACCTATAGGTAGTGAACTAGAGGACTTTGCTGCTGCTGGGATTGAAACAATCGAAGACATCCGCGATCGCTGGGTGAATAGCTTCTTCTTTGGTTCTGAGTCCGACGATCGCACCATCGGAGCAGCATTCAACGACAAAGCCAATCCCTTGGGTGTGAAAATCAACGCCATCTATTCCTCAGATGTTGGTCACTGGGATGTACCCGACCTCACAGATCCCCTAGCTGAAAGCTGGGATTTGGTGCAAGAAGGAGTAATTTCCGAAGCTGACTTTAAAGCTTATGTCTTCGGTAATCCCTACAAATTCTACACCCAAGCTAACCCCAACTTCTTCAAGGGTACAGCGGTTGAATCTAAAGTAGCGAACATCGAATCTCCACAAGGGCTAGATTCTGTTAACAAAAATCTACTATCCCCAGCCTAGTGGCGGCTTAATTCGATTGTGAACTACTCAGACTTGCCTACGGCTGAAGTCTGAGCTTCCCAATTCATCGGGAATAGCCTCAAAAACTCCGTAGTTTTTTTGGTCTTACATTCCCTCCAAGGGCAGGAGTCCTGGCTCCCAAGACCCAAATCTTTTTCTTGCAACATGTACCTAATTGGCTTGGTTTTCGCTTATGGCATTGATGGTCAAGACATTAACTATCTTACCAAAAAATCCTGGGGTTTCGTCATACATCCAGAATTTGTTTTTACCAAGTAAAAAATCAATTCCAGATGCAATCCTCAACCCCCGCTATTCATCTCCACCCTACTAAGAGTTGAGGGTGGGGACTTTCGCGTTACGTTAAATTTTAAACCTTGGATGAAAAAAAATGAGTCAGCAAAAAAGACAACTCAGGCTGGGAGCATTTTTAATGAGTTCTGGTCATCATGTAGCAGCATGGCGACACCCTGATACACCTGCTGATGGGGGTTTGAACTTCCAACATTTTCGCCAAGTTGCCCAGACCGCAGAACGGGGCAAATTTGATATGATTTTCTTTGCCGATGGTGTAGCTGTAAGACAACGAGGTCAAGGTTTAGAGGCTGTCAGCCGTGGGTCAGTTGTGCATTTTGAACCCCTAACCTTACTTTCGGCCTTGTCTGTAGTTACAGAACACATCGGTTTAGCAGCAACGGTATCAACCACCTATAACGAACCTTTTCACCTAGCGCGTAAGTTTGCATCATTAGACTATCTAAGTGCTGGTCGTGCTGGCTGGAATCTTGTTACTTCTGCAACCGAAGCCGAAGCTTACAACTTCAACCGTGACGAACACATGGAGCATGGTTTACGCTATGAACGGGCGCGAGAATTTGTCGATGTTGTCACAAAGCTTTGGGATAGTTGGGAAGATGATGCGTTTGTCCGTGACAAAGAATCAGGAGTTTACTTTGAACCAGATAAACTACACGTTCCTAACCACAAAGGTAAACATTTTTCAGTTCTTGGCCCCTTGAATGTAGCCCGTCCACCACAAGGATATCCGGTAATTATTCAAGCTGGTTCTTCTGAAGATGGTCAGGAACTAGCAGCACACACCGCAGAGGTGATTTTCACTGCTCAACAAACACTGGAAGAGGCACAAACTTTCTATTCTGGAGTCAAAGCCAGAGTTGTAAACGCGGGACGTAACCCCGACCATGTGAAGATTATGCCAGGGGTGTTCCCAGTTATTGGTAGAACTGAGGAAGAAGCTAGGGAAAAATACGATTTACTGCAAGAGTTGATTCATCCCTATGTAGGGTTAGGACTGCTGTCTGGGATGATAGGTGGAGTTGATTTATCCCCATATCCTGTAGATGGACCCTTACCAGAACTACCAGAGACTAATGGTGGGAAAAGCCGTCAGAAATTGTTGAAAGACTTAGCGAATAGAGATAATTTAACCATTCGACAATTATATCTAGCGATCGCAGGTGCCCGTGGTCATAGAACCATATTAGGAACACCCCAAACCATAGCTGACCAGTTGGAAGAATGGTTTGTAAATGGTGGTGCTGATGGGTTTAATATTATGCCACCTTATTTACCAGGAGGTTTGGATGAGTTTGTTGATTTGGTAATTCCTGAACTGCAACGTCGCGGACTTTTCCGCACCGAATATGAAGGTAATACTCTGCGGGAGAATTTGGGTTTACCCCGTCCCACAAATAGATTTACTCAAGTTGGAGATGCATCTGAATTGCTGACTATTGCTACGACAAAATAAGATATCATCCTAGGGGACCAAGGACTTGCACCCCTAGGATGATCTATTTACAACAAGGTGCTGTAACTACAGAAGTTGTCATAATTTACAAGGAATGGATGAGATGACCAATCTACAACTCTACTTTAGCAAAGGCTCTACTTTTTCCCAAAGAACCCGTGTGGTATTGCTAGAAAAAGGAATTGATTTTACACCAATTGAAATTGACTTGCAGAATAAAACAGAAGCTTTTACCCAAGTTTCTCGTTACGGCAAAGTTCCTGCTATCAAACATGGGGATGTAGAAATATATGAATCTGCAATTATCAATGAGTATCTAGAGGAAGTATTTCCTGAACCACCGCTGTTACCTCATGATCCAGCTGCAAAAGCAGTTGCGAGAATTTGGATTGACTACGCTAACACTCGTTTTGTCCCAGCATTTAATAAATTCCTGCGTGGTAAAGATACACAGGAACAAGAACAGGGACAAAGAGAGTTTTTAGAATCTCTTTTGTATATAGAGGAAGAAGGATTAGGTAAGCTGTCTGGTAATAGTTCTTACTGGTTAGGCGAAAATTTGAGTTTAGTTGATATTAGTTTTTACCCCTGGTTTGAAAGATTACCAATCTTACAAAGTTACCGTAATTTTACTTTGCCAGCAGAAACACCACGCTTACAGAAATGGTGGGAAAATTTGCGCGATCGCCCTTCCATCCAAAAAGTCGCTAATCCTACAGACTTTTATTTAGAGAGATTTGCCAAAATTCTGGGTTTAACAGCCAAAAAATAGTCATAAAAGGTAATTGTATGTTACGTGCAATTTGGCGATCGCTCGCCCTATCTCTGGTCATCACATTCTTGATGGTAACAAGCCCCGCCCTAGCAGCCACATCAAAGGTTTTACCAATTGGCGCACCCTCTTTCAAAGGTGAAATTGGGATAACTTCCAAGGATTCAACACCAGATTTCCCCGCCCCAATTACCGCTCCAGAAAAAGCTCCCAATGTCCTGCTAGTGCTACTGGATGATGTCGGCTTTGGACAAGCAAGTACCTTTGGCGGTCCCGTGGAAACCCCGAATTTGACTTCTTTGGCAGAAAAAGGATTACGCTACAACCAATTTCACACCACAGCCCTTTGTTCACCTACCAGAGCAGCTTTATTAACTGGGCGCAATCATCATTCAGTCGGTACAGGTGTAGTTGCCGAATTGGCAACAGGCTACCCTGGTTACACGACAATTTTACCCAAGAGTGCTGTCACTGTAGCCGAAGTGCTACGTCAAAACGGGTATAACACCGCAGCTTTTGGCAAATGGCACAACACACCAGACTATGAAACCAGTGCTGCTGGCCCTTTTGATCGTTGGCCTACATGGTTAGGATTTGAGTATTTTTACGGTTTCTTGGGTGGTGATACTAATCAGTGGAGTCCGGGTTTGGTAGAAAATACCAAGCGGGTTGCACCACCAACCAATAACCCTGATTACCACCTAACCTCGGATTTAGTAGACCATGCGATCGCCTGGATTCGCTCTCAACAATCCATCGCTCCAGACAAGCCTTTCTTTGCCTATCTGGCTACCGGAGCTACCCATGCACCCCACCACGCGCCTAAAGCCTGGATTGACAAGTATCAAGGCAAATTTGACCAAGGTTGGGATAAATTGCGGGAAGAAACCTTTGGGCGTCAAAAACAACTGGGTATAATTCCTGCCAATGCTCAACTTACCCCTCGTCCGAAAGAACTGCCGGCTTGGGATTCCCAATCCCAAGTTGAACAAAAAATCTATGCCCATGAAATGGAAGTATTTGCCGGATTTCTGGGACATACAGATGATGAAGTGGGACGATTAATTAATGCTGTAGACCAAATTGGGGAACTCGATAACACCTTAGTTATTTATATCGTTGGTGATAACGGTGCTAGTGCTGAAGGCGGTTTAAGAGGTAGCGTCAATGAATTGAAAGTTTTCAATAGAATACCGGAAAGCCAAGAAGAACTCCTAAATTCGTTGAATGACTTAGGCAGTCCCAAAACCTTTAATCATTATCATGCAGCTTGGGCTTGGGCGGGTACTACCCCCTTCCAATGGACAAAACAAATAGCCTCTCACTTTGGCGGTACTCGTAACCCTTTAGTAATTGCTTGGGGCGATCGCATCAAAAACCAAGGCGGACTCCGCAGCCAATTCCATCATGTAATTGATATTACACCCACCATTTTAGAAGCTGCAGGAATTACTACACCTACTCAAGTTAACGGGGTGAAGCAACAAAAGATTGAAGGTACTAGCCTAGTTTACACATTTGATGATCCTGATGTTTCTTCCCAGCGTCAAACCCAGTATTTCGAGATGTTCGGAAACAGGGCTATTTATGATGACGGATGGATAGCTGCGGCGCGTCATCCTCGGTTGCCTTGGCAGGGTACAATCAATGCTGACTTCGAGCAAGATCCCTGGGAACTATACAACATAGAAAAAGATTTCAGCGAAGCGAATAACCTAGCAGATAAAAATCCAGAGAAATTGGCAAAACTGCAAAAGTTGTTTCTCTCTGAAGCTCGTAAACACAATGTCTTACCATTAGACGATCGCGTGTCTGAACGATTTGATGTCCGAAGTCGCCCCTCCCTAGCCGCAGGACGCACAACCTTTACCTACTATCCTGGTGCAGCATCCATCCCCGAAGGTAGTGCGCCAAGTCTCAAAAATCGCTCCTTCAGCATTACGGCTGATGTAGAGATTCCCAAAAATGGTGCAGAAGGTGTATTGTTAACCCAAGGTGGACGCTTTGCTGGTTGGAGTTTTTTCCTGGAAGATAGTAAACCAACATATCTATACAACTTGGCCAATGCAGAGCGATACATTATTCAATCTCCTGAAAAAATCCCAGCAGGTAAATCAACAATACGATTTGATTTTGATTACGACGGTGGTGTCGGTGCTGGGGGAACTGGAAAATTGTTGATTAACAATCAACAGGTAGCGGTCGGTCGAGTTGACAAAACCATACCTTACCGTGTGGCGTTAGATGAAACTTTTGATGTTGGTCGAGATACAGGTACTCCTGTTGTTGACACCTATCAAGTGCCCTTTGCATTCACAGGTAATTTACAGAAAGTTACCCTGAACCTAAATTGACACAATAAAGGCATGAATTTCTAAGTAGAGATGTTACATGTAACGTCTCTACAAATGTGTTGAAATATCACAAAATTATTTATCATTTCGGTTCATTTTTGCGCGAAATAAAAAAAGTAGGAACATAACGGTCAGGCCAATGAATTTGATATAAATCTATATAATCTGTTTGTAATCTGTGCAAACTATCGTCTATTGCTTGTTGAATATTCCTGCGGTCAATTTTGTTATTTCCTCCCCTCAACCATGTGAACGGACGACCTGGACCGGCGATTTTTGTCGCTACTATCAACTTATCCCGTTGCTGTTTCTTCAACCATTCGCCAATGTAAGCTTCGGTTTTCCCTTGAGTTTCACCGCGAGGTGGTACAGGGTACATTTCCGCTGTATCTAGGAAATTTATCCCTTGAGCAACAGCATAGTCTAGTTGCTGATGCGCCTCTTCAATTGTATTTTGATGCCCATAAGTCATCGTGCCTAGACAAATGTCAGAAACGTTAAGATCGCTTTCACCTAATTGGTTGTACTTCATATTTTTTGAATAATTTTCCTTAATTATATCACTTACAATTATTCACAATACTGACAATTTACAAAACTCCTTTAAGTCTACCGAGTTAAAGGAGTTAATAGATGAAAAGCATATTAACATACTCGATTGACATACACAACCCGTTGTAGCAATTATTTTAAAATCAAAAAATGTAGCCAAAAATACTTAAATTCCGCATTATTTGTGAAATACTAGTATCTAGTAAAAATAAACTACAGTGCATCGACCAAGTTACAGTACTAACCTCTCCCGATTTGGGGAAAAAAGTTAGCTTAGTCGCTATTTTTGTGGGTATAGTACCAACACTGACTAGAGTGAATAAGCATGTGGATTTGGGAGCGGGTAAGGGTCAAGCTGACAAAGATACCTCGCTGCATCTTGAGGATTGAGAACTAGTTGCTGTTTTACTAACAATTATTAAATAAAGCGGATCTTCATCAAGAAATGCTAATCCATCTGAGCAATACACAGCCTTGTTAGTAACATTATATAAACTGTAATTGTGTACATTGATCCATTTGTAGGCTGAAAAATTAAGAATTATGACTAATCCGACCTATTTACTTAGTAACCGTTATGGCATTGGCAACTTCAATCCAGATATTCCCTGGAATGAAACCTTAGCTACTTTGCTATCTCATCGTTCTATTCGTGCATACCTGAATAATGCTTTACCACCAGGAACTTTAGAAAGTTTAATTACATCTGCACAATCTGCTTCAACATCCTCCAATCTCCAAACTTGGAGTGTAGTAGCAGTAGAAGATGTAAATAGGAAAGAAAAATTATCTGAACTAGCTAATAATCAAGCGCATATTCGCCAATCTCCTTTATTTCTCGTGTGGTTAGCAGACTTAGCTAGACTAACTCACATTGCTGAAAGTCGTGGATTACCCCATGAGGCTTTAAATTATTTAGAAATGTTTCTAGTCGCAGCGATAGATGCTGCATTAGCAGCGCAAAATGCAGTAGTAGCTGCAGAATCTCTTGGTTTAGGAACTGTATATATTGGTGCGTTGCGGAACAAGCCAGAAGAGGTAGCACAGGTACTAAATTTACCTCCTCATGTTGTTGCAGTATTTGGTTTGTGTGTTGGTTATGCTGATCCGGCGGTGAGTGTAGCAGTGAAACCACGTTTACCTCAGTCAGTCGTGCTACATCGAGAAACTTATCAACTTGCAGAACAAGATGAGGGAATTTCTTTGTACAACCAAGTTATGCAAGATTTTTATGATTCGCAACAGATGAATATTCCAGGTGATTGGTCAGAACATTCTAGCAAAAGAGTGGCATCTGCTGAATCTTTATCAGGTCGCGATCGGTTACAGGAGGTGTTGAAAAAATTGGGTTTTGAATTACGCTGACATAATAAATGTACGTGGAAGTCCAGCAAATACTTAACTAGGAGATTACTCCCGGTATCCCGATTGTGCGTTCTAGGGGTTTAGCAATGCTAAACCCCTACGACATCTCCGGTTTTTGGAGGGCATATTTTGTGTTTTTTGTCAATGAAGATGTAAAAGAAATATAATTTGTTACACAGTAGATAACTGTACTTAATTTTGGTATTATATATCAAGTATTTAATTTTTTCAACTAAATTATCTTAATTTTTCTCAATATTTGTCAATATATGTATAAGTTTGTCTATAAAATTGTCAGCTTAGGACTAACTCTTGACTTATAGCCAATATATGAGACACTAATATTTAGTTTATCTAAATATAAAAAAAGGAAGTGTCTCCCAATCGTGACCAAACTAACGGGAAAAATAGACTCTTCGGTAGCATCTGCACAAGTTCCGCAATCAGTAATATTGCAAACCCTAGAACTGACGCGACGCTTTGACAAGTTCACAGCAGTTGATAACTTGAATATCTCCGTAGCATCCGGAGAAGTTTTTGGCTTACTGGGGCTAAATGGCGCAGGTAAAAGTACGGTAATTAAGATGTTAACTACTTTACTGCCCATCAGTAGTGGTAAAGCATACTTAACTGGTTATGATGTGACTCGTCAACCTAATGCAGTCAGAAGGGTTATAGGTTATGTACCCCAAGCTTTATCAGCAGATGGGAGTTTGACAGGTTATGAAAATCTTTTAACATTCGCCAAGTTGTATGACATTCCCTCTCGACAGAGAAAACAGCAAATTGCTGAGGTGCTAGAGTTCATGGGCTTGGAGGATGCTGCACATCGCTTAGTCAGAACCTTCTCTGGTGGAATGATTCGGAAACTGGAAATTGCCCAAGCCATTTTACATCAACCGCAGATTTTGTTTCTAGATGAGCCGACGGTAGGATTAGATCCAGTGGCGAGATCGCAAGTTTGGCGGCTAATGGAACAACTGCGTATAGAGTATGGCACAACTATCTTTTTAACTACCCACTTTTTACAAGAAGCAGATAGTCTTTGTCACCGAGTGGTGATTATGAATCAGGGTAGAGAGTAATCTCAAGCGTCAACTATTTGCCAGACTTACACCGACATTTGTTGACAAACCGCACCAAAAACCTTGCTCGCGTATGGTGCAGACCCTACGCGCTCTGGGGGCTTCTGTCACCACATGTTTCAAGAAAATTTACATAAACCTTCTAGACCCACCTGTACTGTTTATGTGATGATTTGAAAAGCTTGCCTTACAAGTAAATTTGTGTTACTGACTGCAATCATTACCAAGTTAAAATTGACTGCTGACCAGAAAATTCTGATGTCAAAACATGCCGGCATATCCCGATTTACATACAATTGGGGACTCGCCACATGGCAAGCATTGTATCAATCAGGATATCAACCCAATCACTTGATTTTGAAAAAGTTCTTTAATAATGAAGTCAAGCCATTTTTGACATGGATTAAAGAAAAAGGTATTTGTCAAAAAATCACGGAATTTGCTTTTGATAATTTAGGGAAAGCTTTTAAGAACTTCTTTTGTAAACGTGCAGAGTATCCCAAGTTTAAAAGAAAAGGCAGAAATGAGAGTTTTACAATTAATGCAGGTGGTAAACCAATAAATATCGGTGGTAAACGCATTAAATTACCAACGATTGGCTGGGTTGCAACTTATGAATCTTTACTTCACACCACAACCACAAAGGTTACTATATCTCAATCTGCGGGAGATTGGTACATTTCTTGTTCTTATGAAATAGAACCAGAAATCACTCCTAAAGAACATGATTATGTCGGGGTTGATTTAGGCATAAAAACCTTAGCTACCTTATCAACAGGAGTGATTTTTGTCAATCCGAAAGCTTTAAAAAGTGCCAGGAGAAAGTTAACAAGATTACAACGTCAACTTACAAGAAAAATTAAGGGAAGTAATCGTTACAAAAAACAAAAGTTGAGAATATCTAAACTGCATCGACGTATTACTAATATACGTATTGATGCCACTCATAAAGCAACTACATTTATCTGCAAAAACCACGCAGTTGTTGCTTTGGAGGATTTGAATACTTCGGGGATGTTGAAAAATCATAAGTTAGCCGGTGCTGTCAGCGATGCCAATTTTTATGAATTCCGCAGACAAGTAGAATATAAAGTAATTAGATACGGTGGAACTGTCGTATTTGTAGATAGATTTTACCCATCTAGTAAAACTTGTGCAAATTGTGGAGAAATTCAAGAAATTAGTCTATCACAGCGGGTTTACGAATGTAAAAAATGTCAGCATACCTCAGACCGAGATTTAAATGCGTCTAAAAATCTCGAAAAATATGCACGTCAGGCTAAAGCGTGTCTGGACGTTAAGGGATAGCCGCTCCCATGCTCCCGTTGAAACGTCAAGTAATGTCTGGATTTGTCCAGCTTTTATGTAGCAGATGATTACTGGTTCACCAACAGAGTTAAAAGCAGCCATAGGAAAACCAGATGCAACCTTAGATGATGTGTTTATCCACTACGCAGGTAATCAATTAGTATCAGGAGTGAGCTACAGTGAGACAGCAAAAATTAGACGTACCACTCAACGGTTGGGTTGAAACAAGGCATTTTCGCCCAAAAGGTATTTTTTCCCCTATCAAAGACTTATTTACCAAAACCCTGGTAATTACTGAGTTAGAAGTGCGGAAACTCCGCCATGATCCTAGTGATTTAATTATCAGGGCTGTGCAACCAGCTTTATGGCTGATCATTTTCGGTCAAGTATTTACCCGGACTCACGCTATTCCTACAGCAATACCTTACTTGGATTTTATGACTCCCGGTATTCTGGCTCAGAGTGCGCTGTTCGTTGCTATTTTTTCTGGGGGGATGACGTTAATTTGGGAACGTGATTTAGGAATTCTGCATAAATTTCTCGCTGCTCCCATACCGCGTGCGGCGATTGTCTTGGGTAAAGCTTTTGCTGCTGGGATTCGTTGCTTTTCGCAAGTGGTGTTTATTTACCTTTTAGCCTTGTTGTTGGGTGTACACCTAAATCACAATCCCTTGGCTTTCTTGCAAGTAGTGTTGATTGTGTTTTTGGGAGCAGGTTGTTTTTGCACTTTTTCCATGATTATCGGCTGTCTGGTGAAATCACGAGAAAGATTTACCGGAATTGGACAATTGATTACTATGCCCTTGTTTTTTGCCAGTAATGCGATTTATCCTATTTCACTGATGCCAAGTTGGTTAAAGTTCATTTCCCACTTGAATCCCTTGACCTATGAGGTGGATGCTTTAAGGGGTGCGATGCTGGCAAATGGCTTAAGTATTTATGGGTTTGGGTTAGACTGTACGATTCTCTTGCTAACATTAATAGGTTTGACCTTCATCTGTGGGCGACTTTATCCACGGGTGGCTATGTAATCTGGAGAAAAACTGTCTTATGAGCTTGGATAAACCCTCTGAAGAATGTGCCGCTAGGGTGATGGAAACGATCCCCTTATTGATGCGGTTTATCCGAGCAGAAATGCGGACTCACAGTTCTGACTCTTTATCTATACCTCAGTTGCGATCGCTCGCGTTTCTCAATCGCAATCCTGGTGCTTCTTTATCTGAGGTAGCAGATCATCTAGGTGTTACCTGTGCTACAGCTTCCACAACTATTGAAAGACTTGTACAACGACATCTGGTACAACGTACTGATAACCCTCAAGAAAGACGGCGAGTAGTTTTGAATCTAACAAAAGAAGGAAAGTCTTTGCTTGAGCAATCTCAAGAAAAAACTCGCTCTCATATTGCCGAAATTATCGAGTGTTTAACACCAGATAAAGTATCACAAATTGAAGAAGGTTTGACTTTACTAAAAAATGTCTTCGAGCAAACAGAATCAAATCCTCCCCAACCCTAGGGCGTGTCATCAATTGTCAGGATTCAGGTCAGTGAAAAAATCTGATAAATGGGGTGTGAGTATCAACTGATGCTGTTGGCGAAATATTTCTTAACATTGCGGATAAAGAAAGGGGTTGGAAATCAGGAAAACCCCCTTATCCGTAAAAATACTTATATTTTTATTAAAAAATTAACAATAAATCATCGCATTGAACCAGCTATTGCGGTTTAAAATCAAAGCTCGTTCAGACTTTTGGCAAGTCTGTTATTAACTCAGCCGTGCTGAGTCATTTTTCATGGTTTAGTCTAAATTCCAGGCTTTTGTTTTTGACGAAATAAGATAATATGAATTATAATCTACAGTAAATCAATCGATTTATCGGTATTTGCAAATTATAGGTGAAAGTAGAAATGATATTAGCCGACAATATCGACATCCAAGACATCCAAGACAGTCAACAAGTAAATCATCATTTGTGGTGGAAGACATCACAACTCGGTACAGCTTTTATAAAGTGGCTATGGTGGCACACTAAAGCGTATACGACAGTTTTCGGTATTATGCTCCTGACTTTTGCCAGTGTCATATTTTTATATCTACATTGGTGTGGGAAAAAGTTAACTCAAGTCTTCTACCATCGCCCTGTTAGAGAACAAAAATGATTATATATAAAAGGTTGCGAGTTATATCTTATCTAGCTCCCAATTGGTTTGAATTATATCAAGCGATCGCCAATTATTTAGGTCGTGTTTTCAAAGTAGAATTCCAACTACAGCAAGGTGAATGCGACCCCTTAGAAGACCCCCTATTATTTCAAAACCAGATAGACTTGGCTTTTATTTGTGGCTTACCACTAATTCGCTACAGCCAAATAGTCTTAAATCAATGGCAGACATTGGTTGCGCCTGTGATGGAATCACCACGCTATGGCAACTATCCTATTTACTATGCAGATGTTATTGTCAATGCTGATAGTAATATCCAAAAATTTGCAGATTTAGCAGAGAAAACATTTTGTTATAATGACCTTGGTTCTAATAGTGGTTACAATTTACTCTGCCATAGGTTAACTCAAGAAACATCTGGGCAAAATTTCTTTAGTAAGATGCTACAATCGGGTTCACATCAGCGTTCAATTCGCTGCGTAGTTGAGGGATTGGCAGATTGTGCGGCGATTGATAGTGTGGTATTAGAACAGGAATTAAAGGATTTTCCCGAATTATCACAACATTTGCGTGTCGTAGAAGTGCTGGGGCCTTCTCCGATGCCACCGTTGGTAGTAGCACAGCATTTGGGTATATCTTTAATTGGAGAAATGCAGTTAGCCTTACTCCAACCAGATGCTCAGATGCTAAGAGTGATGAAACAATTTGGAGTCAGACGTTTTTCCCCAGTGAAGTTGGCAGATTATTACTCAAATTTATGGGAAGTCGGCGGGAAACTCCACCCAAGAGTGGGTTCTGAGTTTAAGCCGCCAAAAATAGATTTACCCTCCGAATTTTAGATTTTGGATACTTCTCTGCGTTCGCGTAGCGTGTCGTAGACAGAGGCTACGCCAACGACTTCCCTGCGGGACGCTGCGCGAACGCTCAGTACAAGTTTTGGATTTTAGATTTTTGGGGTACGAGCATACGCACTGTACAAATTTGGCATGGTATGCATTTACCAAAGTACATTGTTTCAGGCTTTGATTAATTATTACTTTGATGGTAAACAGACCCGCGTTTTCGGGGTTTAGCAATGCGCTTTACCCCTACGACATCTCCTGTTTTTGCAGCCCATATTTTGTGTTTTTTGTCAATGCGTAAGTCCTAAAATAATATTATTCTGCACCGGTTTTTAAGAAACAGCATAATTTCAACTTTGTTGTTGCACCGACAATACAGAATTGTGTTGACACTCCCCCGACTGAGTAAGTTTCGCTTTGCTCACTTACTCGTAAAGTCGGGGGATTCTTCCTTCATCCTAGTCACTTGCTCTAACAGGCTTACGCCAATTAGAGTAGAGGTTACTAGTCCAGAAGCGTTACTTTGCCTGTGCCCCAAGCTAGCTTTTGCATCGCGGAGCGTGTCGGAGACAAGATTTAAAATATTTTTGGCAGCATTAACATCTCTATGGAGGTACGACCCACAACTACATTTATGGGTACGAGTTGAAAGAGATTTTTTAACAATTGTTCCACAATCAGAGCATTTTTGAGATGTCATTCTTGGATTGACAGCAACAACAGTGCTGTTAAATTTAGCTGCAAAATATTCTAACCAACGACGGAACAGACTCCAAGAAACATCATTAATACTCTTGGCTAGACAGTGATTTTTTACCATGCCTTTAATATTTAAATTTAGCCTTCGGCAACGGCTTCGCCGAACATAAGCTACTAAGGCGTTAGCCTTGCATACGTTACGCGCCAATTTAAGAGCGTGTTCTTTCCGTTGCCTACTTACTTTTAAATGTTTTCGAGCATACCTGTCTCGTGCTTTTCTTCTTTGGTTTTTGCCTTTCTCTTTTTTGTAAATCTGTCTCTGAGCGTGTTTAATTCCTTTCTCAGCTTTCCTCAAAAATCTAGGGTTTTCTACATGATTACCATTAGAATCTGAGTAGAAAAACTCTAGACCAACGTCTAGACCTATTTCACCGTCAGCAATTCTAGACTCAGATTCAACATCTACATCAATGCAGAATTGACAATAGAATCCATCGGCTTTTTTGAGAAGTCTAACACGCTTAATCAGTTTAAATGGGTAAGTTTGGATATCCCATTTACCAAGTAACTTGATTTCACCAATACCTTTTTTATCAGTAAATGTGATGCGTCTTTTAGTTGGATTTAACGACCATCCAGAGGTTTTATATTCCACCGAACGGTTATCTTTTTGAAATCTGGGATAGCCCTTTTTACCTGCTACTACGGCAGTTGCTCCACTTGGGGAGACCCCAAGACCGCACTGCCTCTTCTTCTTACAGTTATGGTAGAACCTATCAATAGCAGACCATGCTCGTTCAGTTGCAGCTTGGCAAGCCATTGAGTTTAATTCCTCAACAAATTTAAACTCTTTGCGTAACGCTGTTGAGTAATTGTTTAAAGCAATTTTATTAATTTTGGCTTCTTTTGGCGAATCCATCCAGTAGCGTATAGCTTTATTTCTGATGAATTGAGTTGTACGGATAGCCTCACTAATTGCATTGTATTGATGCTTTTTAGCTTTGACTTTGTACTCTAAAACCAGCATTACTTAATCACCTTCTTGATGATTTTCTTAACTGTATATATGATAGCATATTATGTATGCATCAGCTACATAATATGCCAAAAAAGCAATTACATATACTTTTAAGCGAACGCAGAATTAATAAACTACGCTTATTAGCGGTGGAAAAAGATAAAACTATGACTCAAATCATAGAAGAATTGATTGATTCTTTACCTGAACCAAAAAGAAAAAATCAAGTTTAATAAATTCACCGTTGGCGCTACATCCGGAGTCTAAAAGACACAGGGTTTTGCGCCTATCGGGTTACTTCTATAAATTTGCTCAAATAACACTCGTTGTGCATGACTCCCGCCAATTTCATGCAAGCGTGGTAAAGCAAATTTGAGTTCTGCGATCGCTGTATGGAAATCGCCTTTGGCATGAGCTACCATTCCTCTAGCGGCGGGAATTGCTACCTCTATCCAACGCTGTCGCAAAAAAGGATTGATTGTCAAAGTATGATACTGCATACTCACAAGCATCTGATTTACCCAATCATGATGTCCGGCTTTGGTAAGGGCATAGACATAATGCAAGTCTTGGAAAGGTAAGGCGTGTTCATCAATCCGGCTGTAAAGATAAGGACTGATTTCTTGCCAACGATTTCCCACATCTACACCGCGCAATTCTAGCCTTAATAATAGTGAAATAGCTCCTACTTGGTCTTTGGGAGATTGTTTATTAGCACGTTTCCAAATGTGCGTATCGTAGAGTTGCAGGACTTTTTGATAGTTTTCTAGCTTCAAATAATATAGTGTAATGTGCCACCAGTTATGGGTATAGAGCATGGAATTGCAGTTTTCCCAGGTGTCTGCAAAACTCTCCATCCAAGCTATTCCTTCACCGACTCTTCCCTGAGTTTCCATGATATGAGCGATCGCATGATGTGCCCAAGGATCGTATCTATTTAAAGCGATCGCCTGATGTGCCATTTTTTCTGCTGTTTTGAGTTGGTGACATTGTTCTAAACCAAACGCCACCATACCGTATAAATAATGATTTCCGGGATTGCTAAGTAAGACTTTCTCGGCAATTTGCCGCAATTTCTCTTTATCACCTATGTAAAAATAGTGATACTGTGCTTGCTGTACGGAAATCAAATAATGGTGAAATTTGTCGGTAATCTCTTCATGCAAGGCGATCGCTACATCAATCTCTTGATTTGCCCAAGCTAAAATCGCCTGCACATATAACTTTTCTCTGTCAGTAATCTTGGCTAAATGCTGTTGTGCTGTTTGCAGATACGGTAGAGCTTGCTGCCAAGCTTTGCGGTTTTCTTGGGTGAGATAATAAGCAGCCGCATACGCATGAGCTAATGCACAAGTCGGATCGGCGGTAATTGCTTGTAAAATCGCTGTTTCTGCATCTTTACCATAACCAAGCATTTGATCTGTGAATTGGTTAATAGCTGCGATCGCTTTGGCTGAATCTGTTGTAACTATTAGTCCTTGTGCATCTTTAAGCATGATTAATTCCTTACACCCAAATTTATCAAGGTGCTGGCAGATTTAAACTACGGTAAGTCGGTCGAATTAATGTACTTTACTTATGAGTATATCACACCAGCAGAAAAAGGCAAGAAAATTAACACGTTCAGTTCGAGGTTAATATCTTGTTGCTGTAAAGCATCTAATAACAGCAGCAAATCTTCTGAAGTTACCAACTCACCTAAAGCTGACAACGCCTCACTACGAATTTCTGCATCTGGTGAAGCTAGACAAGGTAATAAAGCCGGAACAGCGGTGGGATTGGCAATTTCCCATAAAGCAGTGACAGCGATTTTTTGCACGGCGGGGCTTTCGTCTTGCAAAGCTATAATTAAAGCATCAATAGCCGCCTCATCCCCCAAGTGTTGTAGGGTGAGGAACTGTAACTTAATTACTACCCACATGTAGACATTACTGCACAAAAATAGGGGGTATTTGCTCACGCTAACCGTATTCTGATATTCTGAGAGTAGGTAAAGCCGCCGTCAAATCGGATGTTTTGCAGTACTTTATCTATTTTTTAGCCAAGACAACTTCAACAGTTGAATCCATAGGCTTAATCCAGCAAGAATTGTAATCCCCAATTTGTTTGAGGGGATAGAGGGATTGCCGTTTATCCCTGTAGTTTGAGGACTTTGGACTTTGATTACAAACGTAGTTGTCTAGTATTGTCTATCCTTGGGTAGCTTTGTCCAGATTTCTATGAACGGTATTCTCGTTTGGCAAGGAACGCACGAGGAAATCAGTGAAAGTTTTAGTTGTAGGTAATGGGGGGCGTGAACACGCTCTAGCGTGGAAACTGCTGCAATCCAAGCAAATTGAGCAAGTTGTATGTGTGCCGGGGAATGGCGGAACGGCAAACATGGAACGTTGTCAAAACGTCCCTTTGGCGGTTGATGACTTTCAAGGAATCAGCCAATTTGCTTTAGAACATGGTATAAATCTGGTGGTAGTTGGTCCTGAAGTGCCCCTAGCAAAGGGAATCACAGACTATCTCAATTCCCAAGGACTGATGGTCTTTGGACCTGGGAGGGCGGGAGCGCAAATTGAGGCGAGTAAGGCTTGGGCTAAAGCCCTGATGTTAGAAGCAGGAATTCCCACAGCGAAGGCAGCGGTATTTACGGAAGCAGGAGCAGCTAAATCATACGTAAAAGCACAAGGGGCGCCAATTGTCGTCAAAGCTGATGGCTTGGCGGCTGGTAAAGGTGTAACCGTCGCGCAAACAGTAGAACAGGCGCAAATTGCCATTGATACGATTTTTCAGGGACAATTTGGTAGTGCTGGGGAATTTGTCGTCATTGAAGAATGTTTGCTTGGGCAAGAGGTTTCCGTGTTAGCCTTAACAGATGGGTTAACGATTCGACCTTTGCTGCCTGCTCAAGACCATAAACGGATTGGTGAAGGCGATACAGGCGAAAACACCGGCGGGATGGGAGCCTATGCCCCAGCGCCCATTGCTACCCCAGAGTTAATGGCACGAGTTCAAACACAAGTCTTAGAAAAAGCGATCGCCACCCTCAAAAGCAAGAACATTGACTACCGAGGTATACTTTACGCCGGGTTAATGATTACACCCGATGGTGACTTGAAAGTTTTGGAATTTAACTGTCGCTTTGGCGACCCAGAAACCCAAGTAATTCTACCATTGTTGGCAACACCCCTAGAAGAATTGCTCCTAGCCTGTGTACAGCAACGTTTAGGCGAATTGCCACCCATCGCTTGGAAAACAGGCGCAGCAGCCACCGTCGTCGCCGCTGCAGGCGGTTATCCAGGGGCATACGAAAAAGGTAAAGTCATAACTGGCACCCACCAAGCAAATGCTTTAGGAGTAACTGTATTTCATGCCGGCACAAAGTTGAACCAGGAAAACCAAATAGTCACCGATGGCGGAAGAGTGTTAAACGTCACAGGAATTGGGGAAAACTTCCAGCAAGCGATCGCCCAGGCATATACTGGAATCAAGTCTATTCACTTTGAGGGGATATACTACCGTAGAGATATTGGTCATAGAGTGCTGAGTCAGGAGTGAGGAAAAATTCGCCTCTCCCCCTGTTCGCATCCCATCTGTGCCCAAATTGAGCAACATATTGCTCAAATAACTGTTAATTTTTTAGTTGTTGGGGTTTAAAAACAAACTACTAACAACTTTATTTAAGATGCTAGCTCCTTTGAAAACAATCCAAGAAGCGATCGCCAATTGGTGGTCAGATTTCACCCTCCAAACTAAGCTGTTAGCTGTAGCCACGTTGGTGGTTTCGTTAGTGATGAGTGGTCTCACATTTTGGGCCGTGAATACGATTCAGCAGGATGCGCGGCTGAATGATACCCGCTTCGGGCGCGATTTGGGGCTACTCCTGGCTGCGAATGTGGCGCCGCTAGTTGCTGAACACAATCTGGGCGCAATTGCTCAATTTTCCCAGCGGTTCTACAGCAGCACCTCTAGTGTGCGCTATATGATCTACGCTGATGAAACTGGGAAAATCTTTTTTGGGATTCCTATTTGGGAACCGGAAGTAGAAAACTCCCTGACGATTGAGCGACGAATGCAACTCCCGGAAGATTACCCTGGTGATGGGGATAAGCCAATGGTACGGCAACACATGACCCCAGATGGCGCTGTCACTGATGTTTTTATTCCCCTGATTGTGGATAAAAAATATCTTGGTGTCTTGGCGATTGGGATTAACCCTAACCAAACGGCGGTCATTTCTACCAATTTTACCCGCGATGTCACCATTGCTGTTTTTATCACCATTTGGGTGATGGTGATTTTAGCAGGGGTAATTAATGCTTTAACCATCACTAAACCAATTAAAGAACTGTTGGTAGGGGTGAAACAAATTGCTACCGGGAATTTTAAACAACGAATTAACTTACCTTTAGGGGGGGAACTGGGAGAGTTAATTTTAAGCTTTAATGATATGGCAGAACGCCTGGAGCGTTATGAAGAACAAAATATTGAGGAACTGACAGCAGAAAAAGCCAAATTAGAAACCCTGGTTTCCACTATTGCTGATGGTGCTGTGCTGATTGATAATAATATGCAGGTGATTTTAGTCAACCCCACAGCACGGCGAATTTTTGGCTGGGAAGGGGTTGAGGTGGTAGGTAGCAATCTTTTGTATCACTTACCCTCAACAGTGCAAATGGAAATCACCCGTCCATTGTACGAAATGGCTGCAGGCGAATGCGAAAGTTCCGAGTTTCGGATTTATCTTAACCAACCAACCAAGCGCACCATCCGCATTTTGTTGACTACAGTACTAAATCTACAACGGGAAAGTATCAAAGGAATTGCCATGACTGTGCAAGACATCACCCGTGAAGTAGAACTCAATGAAGCAAAAAGCCAATTTATCAGCAACGTTTCTCACGAACTGCGAACACCTTTATTTAATATCAAATCTTTTATCGAAACTTTGCACGACTACGGCGAAGATTTGAGTTCAGAACAACGACAAGAATTTCTGCAAACTGTCAATCATGAAACCGATAGATTGACTCGTTTAGTTAATGATGTTTTGGATTTATCCAAACTCGAATCTGGTCGTCAATACAACTTCGATGGCGTGGACATTGCACAAGCAATTGAACAAACCTTGCGTACTTACCAACTTAATGCTAAAGATAAAGGCATTGAACTGATTCAGGAAGTTGCCCCTAATTTACCGCTAGTCGTGAGTCATTATGATTTATTACTGCAAGTATTAGCCAACTTAGTTGGTAATGCCCTCAAATTCACTCAGGCTGGTGGGAAAGTCGCCCTCCGTGCTTACCAATTAGATACTAAGCCCAACCTTACCTCCCCAACCCTACGGGAACACAATCAGTCACCTGCAGTCAGGGTGGAAATCTCTGATACGGGTATTGGCATTGCCCCAGAAGACCAACAGGCAATTTTTGACCGCTTCTTCCGGGTAGAAAACCGCGTTCATACCCTAGAAGGCACAGGCTTGGGTCTATCAATTGTTAGAAATATCATGGAAAGGCATCGCTGTCAAGTACATTTGGTCAGTGAAGTTGGCGTAGGCACCACTTTTTGGTTTGATTTAGGCGCATTTGAAGAACAAGTACCAATCAAGTTAGCCGAGTCTACCCCCCAAACCCATATTCCCCAGTCTTAGCGCTATTTATGTATTTGCACCACATCTGTCCTAGGGGCGCAAGGCTTTGCGCCCCATAAGCCAATACAGTTCAGTTAGGCTCGAATGATATACACTGTAGGGGCACGGCATCCAAAATTTTTGCTTCTAATGACAATTTTATTCGTGCCGTGCCCCTACGACAATTTTCCTTAACTGAACTGTATTGCCCTATAAGCGTGGTCTATTTACTTTGCACCACATCTGTCGTAGGGGCGCAAGGCTTTGCGCCCTATAAGCGTGGTCTATTTACTGGTTGGTCTATTTATGCTAATGAACTACCTGGTTAAGACTTTGACAGCGCAATCACCAAACATATGAATAATAAACCCAATAGCAGCAATAAAGCCTGATTCTGTTCTATCCAGCTTTTGACCCTTGCGGCCAAGCTTTTTGGCGGCTGCTTTTCTGACTGCAACTTACTCTCTGCGATATTTTGGTAAAGGGTACAGTCTTTGGCGTGGGGACGTTGGGGAAAGTTACAAGTATCGTCAGCATGATAGGTGCAGCTGTCGCACAGATAACTTTTCCCAGTGGCGCGATGCAATGGAATCCCAGGATGTCCGTAAGCCTTGAGTGTGATGCGACAATAGGGACAAGTAATGGCCTGATTGTCAACTAGTTGATGGCAGCGGGGACAAGATACTGTAGCCACAAGCTAAAGTAAAGTAAATAAGTAAACACTCTAATTCTAGCCATTTCCTACTAATTCTCCCACTCCCTCAACTTGTGTTGTGCCAACTCCCGCAACAGCTCATCTGGGTCGTTCTCTGCTCTGTCAAGTAACAGTGGTAGAGTTTGCGGATGCTGCGAAAATTGCTGGATAATTATCTCCAATGCAACTTTTCGAGGGTTGGTTTCCCAGTATTCCTCTCGCAAAAAGGGGTCATTGACAGCACAGTTGTAGTAAATATCAAATAACTGAGGCTGATATGGGAAATATTTGCCTAATGCTTCGATTGCTGTATGTCGCACATCATGATCATCATCTTTGATAGCGCGGTCTTGGAGGATGGGGAGGGTTTGGGGATGTTCTTTGAAGTTGCGGACTAATGCTTCAACCGCTACATATCTAACATCCCAGCTATCATCTTTAATGGCGCGGTCTTGGAGGATGGGGAGAGTTTGGGGATGTTCTTGGAAGTTGCTGACTAATGCTTCTATCGCTACATATCGGACATCCCACCGTTTATCTTTAGTAGCGCGGTCTTGGAGGAAGGAAAGGGTTTGCGGGTGTTCTGGGATGTTGCGACTTAATACTTGTAACGCAACTTTTCGCACATCCCACCGCTCATCTTTGATAGCGCGGTCTTGGAGAATAGGGAAGGTTTGCGGGTGTTCTGGGAAGTGACTACCTAATGCTTGTATAGCAGCTTTTCGCACATCGTTATCATCATCGTTGGTGGCGCGGTCTTGGAGGATGGAGCGGGTTTGTGGATGTTCTGGGAAGTGACTACTTAATGTTTGTATGGCAGCTTTTCGCACATCCCAGCGCTCATCATTAATGGCGCGGTCTTGGAGAATGAGCAGGCTTTGTAGGAGTTCTTGGAAGTTGATACTTAATCCAAGTCTGGCAGCTTTTTGCATATTCGACCAGTCATCGTTGGGGAGAATATTGTTGACCATACTCCCAACCGCATTTGTAGCAACCCAGCTAACTAACCACTGCGCCATCATACCCACCCATGCTAGTTTTTTGACTAAGAGTATATACAACAGCGTGAGTGACGATTCCAGATTTGAGGGTGATTAAATTTTTTTCATTTCCAATAATCACTTTTTCCAGTCTAGCTGACTGCTGCTCCGTTTCGTTGGAAGTCGGCGGTTTATCGATCCCCGACCCAGTTGAAGGGTTTTTGGCGCTGGTGTTAGCCAACAGAAAATTTTGCTGACGGTAATGGGAATAATAAGGCTGTACAAGTTCTACAGATGAGGGGGGTCAGTGGTATATGCCAAATATTAAGATTATTCGTGCAGCCTTCCGTGAAATCCAGAAACTTCCACCCGCTGCTTTTGTCAGAGTGTATGAAATTTTAGATCGTTTGAGTCAAGGCGATTTCACGAACACAAGGTTTCTCGAAGGATATAACGAACTGCGTCTGCGACGAACTAGAAAGTACAGGGTGCGGGTGATTTGGCAAGAAGAGGACAAAGAAAATATTGTAGTAATTAAGGCTGGATGGCGTAGTAGTGTTTACGATGGTGCTTTTGAAAGTCGCGATCGCGCTAATTCCCAAACAATAGCAGAACTTGTCAATCCTCAAGGTAAAGCACTGGCTGAAAATCCAGCCTATCGCTGGAATCATGAACAAGATACTGATTGGTACAAATTTGTCTATGGTAGTTATCGGTATTCTCCCATATTGACAGATTACCAAAGTGATGTATTGGCGGAACCTCTTTCAATTTTGCGATCGGCTTTTGGTAGCAGCGCTCCGCTATCAAACTACCAAAAAGCCGCTAATGATACATTTGAAGATCATGCTTGCATTGTCGTCCAAAGCGCTCCCGGAACTGGTAAAACGGTATGTGCAACTTTATTTGCTTGTAACATTCACCGTGAGCGTGGATGGAACACAATGCTGATTGTACCAGAAGCTTTGCGTCGAGACATTGCAGAATATGTTGAAGTCAAACAAGTAATTAACAATGAAAATTTTTGGCTAGGTACTTTCGCTGAATGGATCGGTACAATATATCCTGATTTTAATCATCGCCTGGCTTCCCCACAACAAGAGTTAGAAGCTTTGCAAGCTGCTACTAAATTTCTCCGCCGCACGGATATTACTACAACAGATGTTTTACTTTATCAAGCGTTTGTTTTAGATGAAGACAATCGGCATCAAAACAAAAATATCATGTTTAAAGTTAACGCTCAACGGATTGGTAAACTGTTGAATATCAATAAAAAACATTGGTATAAAGCATTAGCCTGCCGTTTATGTCGTTTGGATGCTGCTAATCATTTAAAAAATAAGATACCTCATCCACCAAGCAATGCCGAATGCAGTATTTTAATTATTGATGAAGCCCAAGATTTTTTTCTCAGTGAATTACAGGCAATTATTGCTGTTTGTAAATCTTGGTTAGCCCAGGGACATAAAACCTATTTATTATTGCTGGGTGATTTGAATCAACGAATTATGCCCACAGATTTTAATTGGAGTCAACTGCATATTAAACATCTAATTAAATTAGATCGAAATTATAGAAACTCCCGCCAAATTTTAGAATTTTCCCAACAATTTTGGGATATAGCTCAAAACATTACTACCGAGCATAAATGCAAGCAATTACCAGCACCAGCTAAACCAGATGATGCTTTTGAGATGGGCGAAGCAGTACGGTTGTTAGAATTTGCGTCAAAAGCTGAAGCTAAAGAATTTTTAGTTAAATTAGAACGGGAATATGGACAGGAAGAAAATCGGCGTTATTTACTACATGATTTAGCGAATGCTATTAAGGTACTCTCAAATAAGTTACCAGATTCATTTGAAAATATAGTGACTTTAAATGCCGAACAAGCTAAAGGGAGAGAATTTGAAGCTTGTGTAGCTTTTTGTCTGTTTGAGGGAACAGGTCAACCCTCATTAGACGAAAGTTTGCAGTGGTATACCCTACTAACTCGCACTCGTTCTCGTTTGCTGGTGGTAGTCACAACAGCAGAAATCAATCGGCTAAATGCTAAAGGTCATGATTACTTTAAAAACTGCGATCGCACTGACCCACAAACAGCAATAAATTGGATTACGGAAGTAGCCAGTGATATGGATATCAGCCAAATTAATGATGATATCCAACAACGTTTATTGAAGCGGTGTGAAAATGGATATCTCTACTGGGATACTTACTTAGCTCTGCAGTTAGCGGGAGTTCAAGGAATGGAGCTTTATAAGTGGGAAAAAGATGCGATGAATTTGCTCAGTCATCACTCCCCAGCAGATTTAAATCTGGAATTGCAGAAAACGCGAAATATTTCTCTGCGTTGTTTGTTACTCAGAACAATGGAATTTTCCTGGGAAGCAGTTGTAGAAGCAACGCAGTTAAAAAATAGCGATTTTAAGGAATATCAGCGGTTACTGAAAAATATTGCTAGAGATTTAGAAACCAGAGGGCTGGTTTATGAAGCAGGGAGAGTTAGAGCCTATCTGGGTGATATCAATTACCAAAATAATTTTCCTTTTTGGCAAGAAGTGGGTAATTCTGCTAATCAATTCCAGCCCTTGGTCGGCTTATTATGCCAAGCGTTTACGACTCGCATTGATAAATTTCTCCAAACAAGAGAGCTAACTAAATGATAGAATATACCGACAAAGAAACAGCAGAACATCTGCAACAGCTATCTCAGAAAATTTTAGCATGTATGAACTATGCTGAAGATATTTTAAATAAGACTCAGCAAATAAATTCGGCGGTAGAAAACCAAATATATAAAGCTGAGTCCATTACATTAGAAATTTCTGGTATTGCTGCTGGCACTAAAAATATTGAAAATAATGTTAAGCAGTGCCAGCAAGAAATTCAAACCATGCATCATGATGTCGTCACAATTGTATCCCAAATCAGTCATCATGAATCTGGAGAATATCTCCGAGAAGAATTTCTGAGTCTGAGCCATAAAATCGCTGAAGTTCAAATTAAGATTCAGCAAATTGATGAAAATCTACCTACCTTGAACAAACAATTAAATCAAGGTCTAATAGCGATAAAACAATTAGTTGAACAAAGGGAAACAGATAAACAAGAATTTGATGCATTAGTGCAACAGCTAGAAAGTAAACTTAACGGAGTGCTGGATGTTAAAGCGCAGATAGATCAACTTCAAAAGCTAGAAAATAGTCTGGAAATTATGGCTGTAGAAGTTTCAACTCTGACTATAGATGTGAAAGCAGACCGCACAGCCCTAACAAGCATAAAAACAGAGGTAGAGGATCTCAGCATTACTGCTGATAATTCCATCCTGGAACTACGGGGAGAAATGGAGTACCTACAGCAAAAATTTGATCAAACTTTCCAACAACTAGGACAAAAATTACAAACACAAGCACAATATCAGCAACTTCTCCGTAATTGGTTATTTGGAATTACATTTAGCGTTGCTTGTTTAGGATTTATCTCCATATTTGTACATTAGAAGATAAACACAGGTAAACTAAAATACATATTACTCACTTGCGTTTATCTGTGGTTTAATCTCTCAAGCTTTAACTTTTGCCAGATATCTATTAATTTACTACTATAGGCACAGATTTTTATAAAAATATCCTTCCCTTAGATAGATGTAAAAGCCGTTGAGTTGCAGCACTATATAAATAACCTCCTTGCTAATTTTTATCTACTCCAAATGCTCGTTGGAGTAGTATTTCCCTATGTAAGGAAATTTTATACCAATACGCTTCGGTTATAGCTAATAACCTTAACCTGTGTTAGTTGGGTGTGTTAGTTGGGTTGAGGGATGTAAAAGCGGAGCCTTATACAGCAGATTGCAGCTAAATGAGGTACAGATATTACAATGATTTTCAGGTAAATAGACCACGCTTTTGGGGCGCAAGGCCTAGATCCCCTACAAGGATCTGTCGTTCAAAGAAATGAAAATTGCTGTATATTGCATCTTGAGCGATAAATGCTTGTAGTAGTGCTTTGATGCTATGGAGCGCAGTGGGTTAAACCAGAATCGCGCTACTACAAACATTTTAACTTGAACTACTTACCCCCCGCACTAATTCTTCCATCAGAGCTTTTCGCACATATTCATTATCATCAGCGGTGGCGCGTTCTTTGAGGAAGCTTACGGTGTCGGGGTCATCTTTGAAATTGCGCGCTAATTCTTCCAATGCTGCATATCGCACATATTCATGATTATCGCCTGTAGCACGTTGTTTGAGAAAACTGACGGTGTTGGGGTGATCTTGGAACCCCCGCGCTAATTTTTGCACTGCGACTTTTCGCACATATTCATTATCATCAACAGTGGCGCGTTCTTTGAGAATCGTTAAGGTATCCGGGTCATTTTGAAACCCCCAAGCTAATTCCTGTAATGCAGTTTTTCGCACATCCCTATCATCATCAGCGGTGGCGCATTTTTTGAGGATGGTTAAGATATCAGGGTCATCTTTAAACCCCCAGGCTAATTCTTGTACTACTGCTGTGCGAACATTTCCAGAATCATCAATGGTGGCGCATTTTTTGAGGATGGTTAAAGTTTGAGGGTCATCTTTGAATCCCCGCGCTAATTCTTGGACTGCGGCTTTTCGCACGTACTGATTATCATCAGAGATGGCGCATTCTTGGAGAATGGATAAAGTGTTGGCGTCTTCTTTGAATACCCAGGCTAATTCTTGGACTGCGGCTTTTCGCACATTTCCAGAATTATCAACGGTGGCGCGTTCTTTGAGAATGGGTAAGGTATCGGAGTCATCTTGGAATCCTCGCGCTAATTCTTGTACTGCAGATGTTCGCACATACTCATTATCATCGGTGGTGGCGCATTGTTTGAGGAAACCTAATGTGTCGGGGTCATCTTGAAATCCCCGTGCTAATTCTTGTACTGCTATTGTTCGCACATACTCATTATCATCAAAGATAGCGCGTTCTTTGAGGAAACCTAATGTGTCGGGGTCATCTTGGAATCCCCGTGCTAATTCTTGTAATACTGCTGTGCGGACATTTCCAGAATTATCAGAAATAGCGCGTTCTTTGAGGAAACTTAAGGTTTCAGATTCTTCTTTAAATGACCTTGCTAGTTCTTGTAATACTGCTGTGCGGACATTTCCAGAATTATCAGAAATAGCGCGTTCTTTGAGGAAACTTAACGTTTCAGCGTCATCTTTAAAACCCCGCGCTAATTCTTGTACTGCGGCTGTGCGAACATTTCCAGAATTATCACAGATAGCGCGTTCTTTGAGAAAAGCTAAAGTATCATATTTAAACCACCGCGCTAATTCTTGTACTACGGCTGTGCGGACATTCATCGAATGATCAGAAATCGCGCATTCTTTGAGAAAATCTAAAGTATCGGTGTCATCTTGGAACCCCCGCGCTAATTCTTGCATTGCGACTTTTCTCACTGATTCATGACTATCAGAAATAGCACATCTTTTTAGAGAATGTAAGGTTTTAGAGTTATCTTTAAAACCCCGTGCTAATTCTTGGACTGCGGCTTTTCGCACATCTCTATCATCATCATTTGTTGCACATTCTTGGAGGAAGTTTACAATATTAGCATCATCTTTAAACCCCCGTGCTAATTCTTGTACTATCGCATATCTTACATTTCCAGAGTTATCAGAGGTAGCGCGTTGTTTGAGAAAGAATAAAGTATCAGTATCATCTTTAAAGCAATGCGCTAATTGTTCAACTGCGGCTATTCGCACATATTCATTTTCATCATCAGTCGCACGTTCTTTAAGAAAGAATAAGGTTTCTGGGTTATCTTTGAAGCCCCGCGCTAATTCTTCCACGGCGGCTGTTCGCACATACTCATTTGCATCTGAAATGGCGCGGTTTTTGAGGATACGAAAGGTTTCTGGATCATTTTGAAATTCACATGCTAATTCTTCCACGGCGGCTATTCTTACATACTCATTTTTATCTGATGTGGCGTATTCTTCGAGGATATATAAATTGTCCGGTTGTTCTGTCCAAATGGTTGCAACTGCGGTGATAGCTTGTGTACGAATTTCTCTAACTAAGTTTCTTTCTTGATAATCCCAGAATGGCCCGTAGTAGTAAGGGAGGTCATATTTAGTTAAACCTGTTAGCAGATTCAATAATTTATTAGCAGTTGACGCAATTAGAAAGCGATTTTTCACTTCCGCAAGACACTTTGCTGCTAAAAATAGATTGATAAATTTTTTCCCTTCACCCTTTTGATTCATTAATGATTC